>CAIWFH010000042.1 GCA_903911925.1 uncultured Acidobacteriaceae bacterium | reverse complement strand
CTCCAAAGTGCGACGGATCCCTTCTTCCAAAACTATCGGCTCTGCAACACGCATATCGAGGCCCTCTCATCATAAGATGACTCTCGATACATAAATGAATCTCTTTATGACGGACTACACTAGTGTAGTGTCTCATTATTAGAATCAGTTATATATCGAGGCTGATCTTATGATGAGGAGATCTCGATATGCGTGTTGCGCAGACCATTGTTTTGAACAAAGCGACGCGACGGAAACTGGAGCAGCAGTCGCGTGGACGCTCCACCCAGGCGCGTGTGGTTCTGCGCAGCCGCATTGTCCTGCTTGCCGCCGATGGACTCCAGAACAAGCAGATAGCCGTGACTCTGAATGTTGCCCCGCGCATGGCGGCACTGTGGCGGGAACGGTTTATTGAGCATGGCATCGAAGGCCTTTTGAAGGACGCGCCTCGGCCTGGCCGGACGCCGTCGATTTCCAGAACTTCCTTGATTGAAAAGACCACACAGAGCACTCCCGCAACTGCGACGCAGTGGTCCACGCGCACCATGGCGCGGGAGATGGGCATTTCCAAAGCCTCGGTGTCCCGCATCTGGCGCGCCAGCAGCCTGAAGCCGCATCGCGCGGACAGCTTCAAGGTCAGCAACGATCCGAACTTTACAGATAAGCTGGAAGCCATCGTCGGGCTCTATCTCAATCCGCCGGAGCATGCACTGGTGCTGTCGGTCGATGAGAAGAGTCAGATCCAGGCGCTGGATCGCACGCAATCTGGCCTGCCGATGAAGAAGGGCCGCGGCGCCACCATGACGCATGACTACAAGCGCAACGGCGCCACCACGCTGTTCGCCGCGCTGAACACCGCCAACGGCGAGGTCTATGGCCTATGCCAACAAAAGCATCGTCATCAGGAATGGCTGAGGTTTCTGCGCATGATTGATCGGACCGTTCCAGCAGGCAAAGAAATCTACCTGATCTGCGATAACTACGCGACCCACAAGCATGAACGGGTGCAACGCTGGCTGGAAGCGCACAACCGATTCCATGTGTGCTTCACGCCCACCTCGGCATCCTGGCTCAACATGGTGGAGCGCTTTTTTCGCGATCTGACCCATAACCGGCTGCGCCGCGGCGTCTTCCAAGACCTCGAACAGCTCATCATGGCCATCGGAGAATACATCGACGGTCACAACAAGAACCCCAAGCCCTTCATCTGGACCGCCAAAGCCACCGACATCCTGGAAAAGGTGACTCGTGCTCAAACCGCTCTCAATAAAAGACGATCTGCTTGAGACACTACACTAGAACCCATCTCATAAACATTTTGTGGCTTGAATTCTGCGAAACTGCAGTTGCTCAAGGCGTCTCTGCGGATTGCCATGGCAGGCCGTTGGGAACTGACAGACGAACAGTGGGAAGTGGTGGAGCTGATCTTGCGTCCGGCGCGGCGTGAGGACAATCGTGGCCGTCCCTGGCACGATACACGGGCGGTGCTGAACGGCGTGCTCTGGATTCTCGGCAGCGGTGCGCAGTGGGCCGAGATGCCGGCCAAGTATCCTCCGTACCAGACCTGCCACCGGCGTTTTCAGCAGTGGGTTGGCGAGGGAAAGTTGGTTGAGGCACTGCGCCTGCTGGCCAAATATCTGCATGAGCGAGACAAACTCCATTTGGACGAAGCGTTCGTAGATGCGAGTTTTGCGAGCGCCAAAAAGGGGGCTTCGCCGTCGGCCCAACCAAGCGCGGCAAGGGCACCAAGATCGTCGCTATCGCCTCTCGTGACGGTCTTCCTCTCGCCGTTGCTGTCGAAAGCGCTTCGCCTGCCGAGTGCAAGCTTGTGGAAGCTGTTCTGGCAGGATGCTTTCTCGACGAACTGCCGGAAAGACTGATCGGCGACAAGGCATACGATTCGGACGCGCTCGACGAGCAGATGAGTGAATACGGCATCGAGATGATCTCTCGCAATCGCATCAACCGCAAGCGGAAGACTCAGGATGGCCGACCGTTGCGCCGTTATCGCCGCCGCTGGAAGGTGGAACGGATCTTTGCCTGGATGCAGAACTACCGCCGACTGGTCACACGATGGGAATACCACATCGAAAACTTCCTCGGCTTTGTTCAACTTGCTTGCCTCATGATGCTGCTCAGGCATTTATGAGATGGCTTCTAGCAACGGAGTCTGGCCTCTGCCTGAATGCGGAGCCTCCATTTCGGTATAACTTAGACCCGGACACGGGCTATCCTCGCCTGAAAGCAAAGATGCATCTGTTTGAGTTCGCGCCCAAGGCAGTTCACCAACATTCAACGAACGGGCCGATTAATGGTCTCGGAAAATGCATCCCAAGGAAATGCAACACACCGTGATGATCAACAAGTTCCGCAAGTGAACTTGCCGGATACCGGTTGACTGCGGCGGCCAGACACCTCAGATCATTGCACCTTGAAGGGCCAAGGGCTGGAGTGCAGCGTGCCATCCGGGCTGTTGACTGTCACCGCCCAGGGACCTGGATCGTTCTCGTTGTTGAACTGGTAGCTAAGCTGGTTGGGAGGCAGGTATGTCGTGTTCCGCGCCGCTGGATGCGTGCTCCCATCCGGATAGGTGAAGGTCAGCGTATCCCCGCTCTGGAAGTTACTGCCGGTGATGATCATCGTCTGTGCGGTATTCGACGCCGGGTAGGAAGGCTGGTTCAGCCCGCTGATCGAAGGCTCCGTGTTCACCGTGAAGTACTCAATGGGCGCAGTGGAGCTTGAGCCCGCGGAGTTAGAAGCCGCCACGGTCCAGAGATAGGTGGAGCCGCTCTGGAATGGCGCGCAGCTCACTGAGTTGGTTGTTACGTTCTGTCCGCAGACCGATCCGCCGCCGAGCTTCGATACCGCCACTTGATAGCTTGTTGCGCCCGGCGAGGCGTTCCAGGTCAGCGTCGGGGTTAGCGTGGTGATCGTAGGGCCAGGAGAGGTTGTGCTTCCCGGTGCCAGGCCCGTCGGCACGACAGGTATGGTTGCAGTATTCACCGTGAAGTACTCAATGGGCGCAGTGGAGCTTGAGCCGGCGGAGTTAGAAGCCGACACGGTCCAGAGATAGGTGGAGCCGCTCTGGAATGGCGCACAGCTCACTGAGTTGGTTGTTACATTCTGTCCGCAGACCGATCCGCCGCCGAGCTTTGATACCGCGACCTGGTAGCTTGTTGCGCCGGGTGAGGCGTTCCATGTCAGCGTCGGAGTCAGCGTGGTGATGGTCGGCCCGGGAGAGGATGTGCTTCCCGGCGTCAGGCCCGTCGGCACCGAAGGTATGGTCGCCGTGTTCACGGTGAAGTACTCGATGGGCGCGGTGGTGCTTGAGCCCGCGGAGTTAGAAGCCGCCACGGTCCAGAGATAGGTGGAGCCGCTCTGGAATGGGGCGCAGTTCACTGAGTTGGTTGTCACGTTCTGTCCGCAGACCGATCCGCCACCGAGCTGCGATACCGCCACCTGATAGCTTGTTGCGCCCGGCGAGGCGTTCCAGGTCAGCGTCGGGGTTAGCGTTGTGATCGTAGGGCCAGGAGAGGTTGTGCTTCCCGGCGCTAGGCCCGTTGGCACCGTCGGCACGGTGGCCGTTACCGCGACCGACTGTGTCCCCGACGAGCAGGTGCTTGCGGCAATCTGTGAGGCGGATTCGCAAACCCGAATGTTGATTGTATCGGTGACCAGTCCGGGGTTCATCGGAATTGTAATCAGCGTGGACGTAACTGTGGGCGTGCCCTTGCTGTTGTTCCAGTTGTAGGCGTAATTGCCTTGCGTCCAATAGAACTGCACCACATTGCTCGAAGTAAAGTTGCTTCCGTTGATATACAGCGTCTGTGTGGCGTCGGGACTGCTCGCGGTGTTGGCCGTCATTGTGATCGGCGAGATGTAGCTCACCGACGGCACCTGCGAGGCGCCGACGGTCAACGAAAGCGCTGTTGACTGCGCGCTTGAGACGGTATTTTCAACCGAGACAGAATAGGCTCCGGCTGTGCTCAGCTTGACGCCCGCGACAATCTGGCCTGCCGTCTTGGTGGTAAGCGCGCTGTTCGCCACCGTGCAGGGCGTGCATCCCGGTCCACTGATCAGAATCTCGGCGGAACTCGGATCGAAGCCGCTTCCCGTGAGTGTAAGTGTGAACTGTTGCCCCGGCGCTAGAGGACGATTTTAGAACTTTCCTCACCTGTTCGGCTGGTTCTGACGCATTGCAATTTGCTCAAGTCTAAGGTCGTTCGTTCGAACGAAGCCGTAAGTGTATTTTCTTAGTGGGGCTTTTATCTTGTGCGGTGGTCTGGTTCGCGTGAAACGCGGGCCGGGGCCACCGCTGGGGATGGCCGGGAATTGCCGCTCACGTACACTCAACCTCAGCAATGGCCTGCCGTACTACCAGCTGGGGATGGCCGGGAATTGCCGCTCACGTACACTGGTGATGATTACCGACCGCACCCGGCCACAGCTGGGGATGGCCGGGAATTGCCGCTCACGTACACTACTGCGCGTTGCACCGCGGGCAGCAATCCTGCTGGGGATGGCCGGGAATTGCCGCTCACGTACACTAGGCTATTGGCACATCCAACGGTAGCCCCTGCTGGGGATGGCCGGGAATTGCCGCTCACGTACACTCAGCCGCCGCGTACACATGCGACCGTTGACGCTGGGGATGGCCGGGAATTGCCGCTCACGTACACTCCACACCCGAAAGGACACCCGCAACAATGCGCTGGGGATGGCCGGGAATTGCCGCTCACGTACACTGTACATCTTCGGGTAGGGAATACCGTCCATGCTGGGGATGGCCGGGAATTGCCGCTCACGTACACTAGGCGCGGAGAATGCAACATCGCTTTTCACGCTGGGGATGGCCGGGAATTGCCGCACACGTACACTCTGCATATGCCACGAAGTAACGTATATCTGGCTGGGGATGGCCGGGACTTGCCGCTCACGTACACTTGCGTCAATCACGATGTAACACTCAATCGCGCTGGGGATGGCCGGGAATTGCCGCTCACGTACACTCGGAGATATTGATGTAGGACCTCACCTATCGCTGGGGATGGCCGGGAATTGCCGCTCACGTACACTGGACCCGCTCCAGTCATTATCTCGCAAACTGCTGGGGATGGCCGGGAATTGCCGCTCACGTACACTCAATCGCTCCATAGAGGCGTCTTGGGTTTTGCTGGGGATGGCCGGGAATTGCCGCTCACGTACACTACTCAGGCTCGACGACTACCGATGGCACGGGCTGGGGATGGCCGGGAATTGCCGCTCACGTACACTTGAAGACGCGGCCCTTGTACTGAAAGGTCCGCTGGGGATGGCCGGGAATTGCCGCACACGTACACCCTGCCGTCGCGTACACATGCGACCGTTCACGCTGGGGATGGCCGGGAATTGCCGCTCACGTACACTGGGCCGGATTGGGTAAGGACGGGAACTAAGCTGGGGATGGCCGGGAATTGCCGCTCACGTACACTGATCACGATGTAACAGTCGATGGCCGTGTTGCTGGGGATGGCCGGGAATTGCCGCTCACGTACACTAGGACGCCTGGAACCTACTGACGAAAAATAGGTTCCGGGTGCTCCGACACTCAAAAAAGAAGAATCTGCTCTGGAATATCTTCAGGGCTTCGCGGTTTTTTTCCAAAAAACACCTCCATCTTTGCGAACTGATGATCGGTAATGGCCAACAACCGCACCTGCCCCAACTGCGGAATGCAGGATTTGATCGTTCTGCGGTGCGCTTCGGCGGCCTCTTCACTCGGAATGAACCGCGCATATACCGAGAGTTGCAACATCATAAAGCCGTCCTTGAGCAGGGCCTTGCGAAAGCGCGTGTAGTTGCGCCGATTCTCCATCGTTTCGATGGGTAGGTCGTACATGGCAATCAGCCACATACACCTGTACGCGGAGAGGTTGATTCGTCTTGGCACGGCAATAACGTCTCGGGTAGGTCAAGTTTCTCTTCGCTTCCTGACAGTACGTTGGCCAGTGAACCGGCCACGCGGAACAGAATGTCAGAGAGCGCCCGCTCTTCCCGATTTACCCAATATCGCACGGTTACTGCCTCGATCAACCACCTTTTTTGAATCGCGTCGAATGGAGCCGATGGAGAGTTGTGCGCAATCCATTTGGCCACCTTCCGGTCAATGAGCGGGCGGAAAGGCTCCATGAGGTCAGCGGCAAGACAGAATGGATCGTAGCGGTTGTGGTGACGCAGTCCAATCGAAGGATGCAGCCCCGCAGCGCATAGAGCGCGGGCCACCGATGCACGTAGGACTGTATAGCCGTAATCAAGGTGCCGGTTTTGGTCCGGGCCGGATTCCAGCGGGTCTGCGCCGCGCCTGAACTTTGGGTCACCGAAAACAAGCCCCCAATAGCGCCGGGCAGCTTGGGCCTCAAGGTTCTCTGGGTCGCCAGAACGGACGCGGGCGGAAGTGGCGATTAGCCCACCATCGGAACCGTGTAGCTCCTTTAGCAAGCAGCCCTGGGCACGAATCTTGGCTTGGACGATTTGCGTCCAGAGGTGCTTTCGGGTTACCAGCTTGATTTGGGCCTGCGCGGCCAATCGCTCTGTTTGCAGACTGTGGGCCTGGAGCGGCAGAGTCATGGCAACGGGCAGATAGTGGTGGTCGATGGTCACGACCATTGCACCTGCCTCGGCCAGCCGGGAGACGACGGCCTGAGTAAGCGTGACCTGTGGATGGGCCAAAAGCAGCATGTTGACGCCGCTCACCGGCGTGATAAAGGGCAGACAATCCTCTCGCTCGATAACCAGTTGCGCATCCTTTATGCTCAGCCGGGCCGGATTTGCGATTTCGAGAATGCGGTCGCTCATCGGCTAGCCGCCAGCCGGTTGGATGCGGCCAAGGGAGTCGATGACAACTTTGGCGGCGTCGAGTCCGCGTAAAGCATCCTGCATCGGTGCCCACCATTCTTTAGCCTTCTGAATGTCCGCTTTTAGCCGTGCATCGTTTATACGCACCAAAGCGAGCTGGCCGTTAGAGGCAATCGTTCTTAGCCGCCAGACAGTGGGATTGCATAGATCATTCTTGTGGTCGCAGTCCTTGTGAAGGAGAACAGTATCGCCGCCCATCAAGGAAAACTTAAAGATGTAATCGCCTGCCTCCGGGTAGGATTTCAGGATCAAGGGCAGGCTAGTGCGCTGTTGCTTTATCGCTTCCTTTCTCTCCATCGCATCGAAGAGCGAGATAATGACAGACTCCCACCGCTTCTCTTTGCCGCGCTCATCCAACAACGCAAAGATGGCGACATGGTGGTTGCTCGATAGCGCCACGTTCCGTGTGCGGTTGCCTTTTCCGATGGTCTCCACTCCTAGCGACTTTTTAATGCGTACCCGCTTGATGGGGACAAACTTGTCGGTCTTTGTTTTGAGCATCGGCCAATCTTCATCGCCCTCTTTGGGGGTCCATTTCTTGAGGTCGCCTCCAAGCGAAGTTGCCTTTGCTCGCACAACCTCGCGCACCGCCGGATCGACGATGTTTTCAATATCTCCGGTAGACAGGCCAACTACCTGTTTGCGTATGTGAACAACGTCTTTGCCGCCCTCTTTACGGGGCCTGCCGTAGTTGGTCTCATCGTGCAGTGCGCCGGTAAGCCGGTGCTCAGGCCGATGGGAAACCAACATCTGCTCGAAATGGGGTCTGATGGAATCCACAAAGTCCTTCCAAGGACTTTGAAGCTTTGGTGCTGACCGCCCGTTTTGTGGCCAGTGAGAGTCCTGGGCATTGTCGCGGCTGAGCGCCGCAATCAGCTTCGGTCTGCTAAGGGCAATCGTGATTGCGTCAATTGCGTGGTGGCGGTGGTCGGTGCGCGGCTTGCCCCGATTCTGGCCATTGGCTGAGGGAGCAGCTTCGCGCAAGATCGCCTCCAGGCCCCATCCCTTGCGCAAAGTGGCCGTGACCGTGCCGGAAGAGGCGAAGACAACCTGGCGGGAACCATCCTCTGTTTGAATATCGCGTCCACCGTAGAGTGTCCCGACAAGTTCGCAAGCCAATTTGCTGGCATAGCGGGTATCGTTCAACTGACGTTCCGAGAAACCTTCCAACTCCTCAGTTGTGCGCAGTTCAAAGCGGCGCTGTTTGCCGGGGTTCGGTTTTTTCCAGCTCCTAACCCGGTTAAGAATTGCCTCATACTGTGCCGGGTCTGAGTACGCTTCATAGGGTGTGCGGTTCCCCTTGTACTGGTTCTCTTCGTGATAGCAAAGAGTCTTGTTCTGGAAGGAGTCGTCCGGGATACGGCTAAAGGGAATGATGTGCTCGACCTGCAAAGGGGGATTCTCGCCAAACAAAGATGAAAAGGGGAAACGCTTGCCGGTGTAGGGGCACTCGCCCTGGCACTCTTCCCAAAGAAGAGCCTTCTCTACGTCAGCCCGCGAGGGGTGCTGGAAGCCTGGGCCAACTTCTCGCAGCATTGTTTCCTTGGCTGTAATGCGCTGCTTTTCCCTGTCGCGGTTATAGCTGATCGCTTTGGCGCGCTCGTGGCGAGACTTCTTTAGGTCGCGTGCCAACTCAATGCGAACCTCGGTGGGCTTGCCGTATTCACTAACTAACGCGTTAACCACCTTGCGCAATTCCGTCAGGGCACGTTCCACGGCAGGATTACGCAGAGTCTTCAAGGTATCTCGAACTGGCGGAATGCGCTCATGTACTTCGCCTCCCGTCAGCCGATTGCCGTAGACTTCCTTCTCCGCTGCTTTGAACCGCATCCCTGTTTTCATCAAGGGCAGCAGATTGCGTATTGCCTTGCGGGAGTACATACAGTACCCGCTGGGCGCGGGCTTATCTGCCAGCCACTTGGCGCCGGTCTCATCCAGCTTCCAGTGGTCCATGACGCGGCGAATAAGCGAATCATCCTGAGGAATCGTCCGCCAGTCCTCGACCACCTGAATCTTGTCGGCGTCCGACATTTCGCCCCACCGCTCGGCAAAGGTTTCGGCCATGAGCGTGTTCGTCAGGTTGCCCTTTAGCCTTTTCTCGCCGCCGCGTTGTAGGTTGAAACCGATGTTCTTTTCCAGTTTCAGAGCCCTGCGAATTTTGTCGAAGGTTGCCTCGCGAGAATTTTCAAGCAGGTATAGGACCGTCTTCCTCTGCTCAGGTGTTAGCGCAATTCCGGTCACCTGACCGGGGAGAATAATCTCAAGGTCGTTCACCTTTTGCAGCACCCGGAACTGTTGCGCTTCGAGCGTAGCCCAAGCAGCGCGCCGTTCGCCTGGTTCCAGTTCGCATCCGCCAATCAAATGCGATTGAGCCTTGATCGGGCGTTGGTAGAAGAGCAGGCGCTTGATTTCCTGATTCACTTCTTTGGTAAGCAGTTCGGGATGAAAGGCAGACTGCTTTTCCCAAATGAGAGCGAATTCGTCCTCGTACATTTTGCGGCCGGTCCAACGGCGGCGCACTTTTTGCGTGTGAGGATCAAGCGAAGAAAAGTACTCACCCAGAGTACGGAAAGAGCTCATCGCCACTTCCAGCATCTGGATGTCTCCCTCGACCTGTCCCAAGTCTTCGTCTTTCTTCCCCTTGCCCGCTGCCTCGTTTTTCCCTGCCTGTTCGTTGCGATTGGATTTGTAGCCGCGTCGCTGGCTCAGATGATAGAAAATGCGTCCAAGCTCAAAGGGTTCAAGGGCGGCATCGAGCGCTGTCTTCCGCAACAAGTAGAGCGGCAATTCTATCGCCGCCTTAGTTGCGAAACTGTCAGGCTTCGACCACTTGGCCGCAAGTTCGAGGTCGAGCGCATTCAGGATTGAATGACGTTGCTGTGAAGAATCTGCTTTGGGTCCCTCGTAAGCTGGAAGGAGTCCCTGCCGCTGAAGGAACTCGAAGAGTTCACTTTGGCGAGCCGCCCGGCGGCGCAGTTGCCTGCGGATCAGCCGGGCTTCACGACGAGCCACAGCATTGGACTCATCTTGGCCTTTCTCTATATCTCCTGTAACTGCTGGGTCGAAGAGCCTCACGCCTGCTCGGAGTAATCCGGTTGCCGTTCCGGTTTGGTCTAATGAGATTGCCGCCCATCCTAGCGAGGCAGAGCCAAGGTCGATGCCTAAAACATAGTCTTGCACCGGGGAGCCTGTATAGCTCATTTCCTTACCATCCTCTTGACATCACAGTTCGGGAGAGGTATGAATTATAGCAGTGTACGTGAGCGGCGATTGCCTGGCTGTTTCTCAGTAAGCTTTCGTCGTACGGTATCGGTTCATCCGTAACCGTTGAACGCCCCGGAGACGGGGCGTTCTTGTTTTCTAGCTGTCTCAGTCAACGTTAGCAAGCTAGCTAATGGAGAAACGCAGCCGCGTAGGATCACTTGGCCTGCCAACAGCTTTACTAGGTTTTGGGGGTTCTAAGGCTTTCCGAATTCAAGCCACTCCTTTACCTTGCCAGGATTCTCTTTGAGATGGAGGAAGAGCGGGTCGTGGGTTCGGGACCGCGCCAGAACCATTCGTACCCCCTCTTCTGTGCGCACCTTATCTAGCTCCTTAAGCCGGTCAGGAAATTTCCGCTTCATGTAATCCCGGTATGCCTGAAGTGCGTGACCCGTTGTGTAAGGATGTGCCGAGCAAATGTCGAATGACCGTTTCCAGCTCATCTCTGGTAGCCCGGCCATTGCAGCCGCCAGGGTCCTTGGGTTTCCGTGAAAACGCCCACTCGTCAGGAACCCCCCCAAAGCATCAATAAAATTCTCGGGAGAGTCATAGAAAGGTGGCTGGAACACACCGGAGATTCCGTCCCGCTTTGCCGCGATCAATTCGACAATCGCCACTGACGGATTGTTGGAATGTTCAGCTTTGCGCATTGCAATAGATAGGCGGGGCCAATTCTGTTCAAGCCAAGTGGTGAGCCTCATTCGGCGCGTAAGCAGCTCTTCAGTCTCCAACCTTGGTTTGCGTCCAAGCCGAACATCTTTCGGCGATGGAAAGGTAGCCACCTGTCCAAACGGAAAAGCCTCTCGTTCAAGCGATTCGACCCTTTCTCGCAGTTCCTTTAGCTCTTTAATTACACGGGTGAGCGCAATGTCAGCCTCAGAAATAACTCGTGGTGCAGGCTGTTTCCTCATAATGCGTTCTAATATACGGCCTCTACCTTAGATGTTTAAAACTCGTATCGGGCAGATGTAAGGAACAGCGTTTATATTCAATAAGTTACGCTACTCTCAAGGTGTGCAAAGGAAGACAAAATCCGGAGCGATTCACAGCGAGGGTGTTTTGTCGCTTCCTGCCCATATGGGCGAGCGGAGTGCGGTCCGACCAAAATCCGGGAAATCGGTTCGACAGTCCGATCCGGCGCTGAGACGGCCTACACCTCCATCGACGGCTGGTCGAAAGCCAGCGGCTCGCCCTCCAGTTCAAATTCCCCCTGCAACAGACTTCCAGATTGGTTCCAAGTCCCGCGAAGCGGACATCCCTCAGCGTAAAACTGTCCGGGGTGCGGGGCAGAGCCCCGCCATACAGCCCCAGGGCGAAGCGCTGGGCTCCTTTTCCTCATCCGCTCAACCCGCCTCGGACCTTCCCTACGTCCTCGAAGATTCGCATACAGAAGCCTTAATCGAGTTCTTTCAAATCCTGGACCGCTGGGACAGGGAGGCACATGAAGCACAAATCATGTAGCCCTTGCTTTCGACCAGCGGACTTAACGCTCGCCTTCCTGGTGCCAACCATAGGCGTCCGACCACGAGGCCTGAAATGCACCCAGTCTGTTTTCTCCTGCAAAGCCTGTATACGCGCCGCCGTACCCTTCCTAGCCTCTACTCCCGTCCAAGACCTCCAAGAGCCCCTCACAGGCGCGTATACAGCGTTGGGCGGTGCTTCTATTGCATCGTCTGCCGCGATTGGCCATTGCCTTGCGGAGGGAGGGGACCACCAAGGCGGTAACGCCGCCCCCGGTTGCAGGCTATGTCTAATAGCCTGCAACTCACGTAAATTTACGCGAGGGCAGGCTCCCTCACTGCCTCCGGTCCCTGAGGAGGGTTTCTCAGGTGATCGATAAGCTGGACCTGCGGGTTCCCGAATTTGCTTCTCCAGGGCCGATACTCATCGGGCCTCTGGAGGACCTGAGGAGGCACCCGGTCCCCCTTTTCAGACCATCCAAGTTTTACCAATACGTCTGTGATCTCCGAGAACCATTCGAAATCGATGCAGTCGTTCATCTGTACTTGCGGCAGGGACGGCCAAATCACAAGATCGAAATCATCGATGCTGGCGACAAGACTCTCCAGGAGATCGCTGGCATTATTTCCCAATTGTTTGAGGTGGACCCATGGTCCCTCCAGGTCATGAGGATTGACCTTGCCGCCGATGTGGAAGGTGTTTCCGTCTCGTGGCTCAAAGATCATGCGTACGTGAATCGAAAACAGTTTTCATCTCGCATCGACAAATCACTTGAAAAGGAACTTCAATTTGTCGCAATGGGCAGTGCAATCGCCCAAACCATCTACGCCGGTAAGAGGCCATGTTTGATTCGCATGTACGACAAGCTGGCCGAGTGGAAGAGGCAACTGCGAAAAATGGAAATTCAATACAAGCGGCACAACGACAGCATGGTGGGTCTAGATATGTCAGAGGAGCAAAAGTATTATGGCCGTCTCATCGCGCCGACGTTTGCCGAATATTGCGCAGCACGTGGGTATCAACTCCACGATCAAAGCGTTTTTACGCGGGTCGAGCGCCAAATCGGCGGAAATAGAATTCCGCCCGAACTTGCCACGCTCGGTCATCTTCGCTTTGTCCATGAGTTTCGCCCGTTCAATGGAATTCGAATTGCGGGCACGGAGCCGATCCAGGATTTTAGTTCGCCACCAGCTGAGGTTCCCGTCCGAGACTGGCTTGCGTCCATTGGCTACGAGACCCTAAAGGAGCGACTTGGCAGCGAGCAATTGGCCCGCTCAGTTGTTTTGAAGCATGGAAACGGGAATGGAAAGCGGATTCTCAACTCGCTTGCAGAAACTTCCCTTGCGAAACGACAACCCCTAACGATGGAGGAAATCCAAGAGTCATTTAGGAGGTCCGCACTTCTCCAGACTTCCCCTTCGGGCCAGGGCAGTATACACTTAACCCCTACGTATGAAGACACAAAACAAATTGCCTGAAGCAGCGTTGGAATTCTTCCGCCAGCAAGGCCACATTGGCGGAACTCGACGTGCAGCGAATCTCACCCCGGAACAACGCAGCGAACAGGCCCGAAAGGCTGTTCAAGCTAGATGGGCAAAACAGACAGTAAAGGCCAGCAAGAAGAAAGGCACGAAATGACGCCACGTACAGCCGTTCTCTATGCACGTGTATCCAGCCGTGAGCAGCGTGAAGAGGGGTTCTCAATCGAAGCCCAGGTAAAATTACTACGCGCTGCGGCGTTGAAGGAAGGACTGGAAATTGTCCGCGAATTTATTGAAGTCGAGTCCGCCAAGGCTGCCGGTCGAAAAGAATTCACGGAAATGGTGAATTATTTAAAGCGCAATCGCTCTTGCCGTATTTTATTGGCAGAAAAAACAGACCGACTCTATCGGAATTTTCGCGATGCCGTCACACTTGAAGACCTGGATTTAAAAATCAATTTTGTGAAGGAAAATGAATGGCTTTCCAAGGACTCGAAGTCGCAAGCGAAATTGATGCACGATATTCGCCTCGCGATGGCACGAAATTATTCTGAAAACCTGCGCGAAGAAGTAAAAAAGGGGATGTGCGAGAAGGCGTCGCAGGGTACGTACCCCGGACGTCCCCCTTTCGGATACCGGAATAATGCTGGGACACGTACCATCGAAATTCACCCCGAGAAGGGCGCTATTGCGCTCCGTGTGTTCGAGATGTATGCGTCGGGGCGCTACTCCCTGCTTGGCCTCTCCAAAGAACTGAAACACGTCACCGGCACGCGCATCTCGAAAACAAACCTACATAAAATGATTTTAAATCCCTTTTATATTGGAAAATTCGAATGGAGTGGCCAGACGTACCAGGGCACACAGCCACACCTTATCAGTCCCGATCTGTATGCACAGGCACAGGCGGTGCTGAACGGTCACAACAGGCCCACGTATTCCAAGCACGCTATACCTTTCCGAGGGATGCTCACGTGCGCCTATTGTGGGTGCGCAGTTACCGCAGAGGTAAAGAAGCACCAGTACGTGTATCACCGTTGCACCGGCTACAAAGGGCCCTGTGGGCTTCCACGCTTTCGGGAGCAGGAAATTGCCGACAGGCTAGGGCACGTGCTGGAGAACGTGTGTATCCCGGAAGAGGTTGTGCGCGCTATCGGCGCTTCCCTCCAACAGGTACACGTGAAGATGCGAAACCAGGCCGCGCAGGAACGCTCGGGGCTGGAGCGCCAATTGGCGGCACTCCACGGCCACATGGATGCAGCCTACACGGACAAACTCGACGGCAAGATTTCAGAGGAATTCTGGCAACGTAAACAGGCCGACTGGCAAACTGAGGAACTCAGAATCAAATCGCTCACGGCGAGCCTGGAAGAGGGCCAGACCACTGAACGGCTGCTTAGCGTGCAAAGGACTTTAGAACTCGCGCAACGTGCTCATTCGCTGTACGTTACGCGCAAACCCGCGGAACAGGCGGAATTACTCAAAATAGTGCTTTTGAACTGCTCCATCGATGACGTAAGTCTTTATCCTACATACAGAAAGCCCTTTGACCTTATAGCAAAAAGGGCCAAATATGAAGAATGGTCGGGGCGGAGGGATTCGAACCCCCGACCCTCTGCTCCCAAAGCAGATGCGCTACCAGGCTGCGCTACGCCCCGACTTCCTCTTCGATTGTATCGCGGAACGGTCTATCTCTGTGACTTAACGGGGTTCCAATGAGGGTTTCCAGCCCCGGGCGAGCCGGACCGCCAGCCAAACCACTAGAACCAAGGGCAAGGCGAAGACCAGCGCCACGGCCGAGGCCAGCAGAAGCAGAAACCCCCAGTCCCGCCAGGTGTGGCGACGCGGCTCGCCCAAATACCGGATTAAGAGCCGGTAATTGCGGCGGTTGGCCTTCCACGCAATGTCGAATGCATCGCCAAATACCGGAATTGTGCCGATGAGCACTTCGATTGCAATGTTTGCCGCCATTCTAGCCAAGGTAACGTAGGGCAGGCCGCGCACCCAGGCCGCCAGAGGAATGATTAAGGACAGCAGCCCGCCAAGCACATCGCCAAAGCCGGGTATGAGACCGATGATTCCGTCAATCCCAAACCGAATGCGGGTGCCGGGAATCCTGAATGCCTCGTCCAGGAGGGTTTCGAGCTTTTGGAGGGTCTGGTCGCGGAAAAGCCATGCTCCCTTGTTCCAGCGGCCGGGCAAACTGGCACTCAGGGGCCCAGCGGTGGGGGTGGGGCGGGGCATGGGCAGTCTCCTTGCGGCGGGCCAACCAGCCAACCTGATTCGATGCTACAATTGCTAGGGTACATGGCGGCTATAGTTCAGTGGCAGAACGCCTGTCTGTGGCACAGGATGTCGTGGGTTCGATCCCCACTAGCCGCCCCAATAAATTAAAAATGACTTCTCTCGGCACGCATGGGCGTGCCCGGATCCTGCAAATTTCGGGAAGAGTACCACGGCTTTGAAACTCTATCGGCTGCGAGACGAAGCGTGCGACGCTAGTGTCCCAGAGACCTAAGCATCACTGGATTCGAACAAGAAGGGCTGACCAGACAAGAAACCGGCACTTTGCGCATATAGATGATCGCGCCAGGCGCCGGTTTACTTACGCTGCGCATTACTGGGGTTTCAAGTTTGATTTGCCATCCCCCGGGTCCTACGCTTTTTTGCCTAATTCAACTCCATCACCGGAACGTGCCCGGGAATAATCAGTGTCGCCTGCGTGGCAGCCACGACTTGCTCCACGGTCACTCCCTCGGCCAATTCACGCAGCACCAGCCCCGCTTCTGTCGGCTCAATCACCGCCATCTCCGTGACGATAAGGCTCACTCGCCGCGTCGACGTCAATGGCAGGGTGCAGCGCTTGAGAATCTTCGGCTTGCCCTTCGCGGTGTGCGTCATGGCCACGATGACGCGCTTTGCGCCGGTCACCAGGTCCATGGCGCCGCCCATGCCGGGAACCATTTTGCCGGGTATCATCCAATTGGCGAGATGCCCCAGTTCATCGACTTCGAGTCCGCCGAGCACGGTCAGATCGAGATGCCCGCCTCGAATCAAGCCGAAGGACATGGTGCTGTCGATGCTGGCCGCGCCGGGTATGGCCCCGACAAACCCGCCGCCCGCATCGGTAAGAGACATGTTCTCCATTCCGTCGCCGGGGCTTGAGGCAAGACCAACAATGCCGTTTTCAGATTGGAAGAAGACCTCAACCCCATGGGCAAGATAGTTGGGGACGCTGGTTGGAAGGCCAATGCCCAGGTTGACCAGATCGCCATGTTTCAGTTCCAAGGCAACACGCTTGGCAATGATCACTTTATCGTCCATTGGAATTGGCCCTTTCAACGATGTACTTGATGCAGACAAAGGGTGTGGCGACCATGTCCGGGGGGATTACTCCGACGGGCACGATGATCTCCGGCTCGGCAATTGCAATGGCGCCGGCCGTAGCCATAACGACGTTGAAGTTCCTTGCGGTAAGAGAGTATTCAAGATTGCCGCGATAGTCCGCGCGATGCGCGCCGATCAGGGCGAAGTCCGCGCGCAGAGGAGTCTCGAGAAGATAGGTTGTGCCGTTTACATCAACGGTCTGCTTGTTCTCCGCGACGAGGGTGCCGAGGCCGGTAAGAGTCAGCACGCCGCCGAGGCCGAAGCCCCCGGCACGAATCCGCTCGGCAAAGGTACCCTGCGGGCTCAGTTCGACTTCCATCTCACCGGCGATCATTTGCCGGCCCGCCTCGGGATTCAAACCGATATGCGTGGCGATGAGCTTGCGAACCAGTTTTGCCGAAATCAACTTTGCAACGCCGTAGTCCTGTCGGCCCGCATCGTTGCACATCACAGTCAGATCACGCTTGCCCTGGCGTACCAGTTCAGCAATCAAGCGGTGCGGCGAACCGACACCCATGAACCCGCCAATCATGACGGATGCGCCATCGGGGATCATCTGCACCGCTTGTTCACAACTAATGGATTTCTTCATCTTTCATTTCCTCAATTCAGCAATTGCGTGACTTGCTTTCAGCTTTAATGCCAGCTGCGATCACGTATGTGCAACCCACTATGACGATGCCCCTTCAACCACGACGGCGGTTCCCATTGCCTCGTCCATGCATAGGGTGGCAAGTCCATTCTTTGACTGCCGTTTTTGCATATCATGCATCGGGGTTACCAGAATGCGGGCGCGGGAGGCTCCTATCGGATGCCTCCGGAGCCCGCATTCTGGTCGAGTCTTTCCTCGCTACAAGGCGTTGGCACAGTCGCACTCTGAATCCGCAAAAGTCTGCAGATGCGAGTTCATACTGCCGCTGCCACAGCCTGATTGACCTTTGGAAGCTGGAGCATCTGTTCGGTCTGTTCGACAGTGGCCGGGGTGCGCCCGATGGCCTTGGCTACGCCCACGAGACGGCGGATCAGCATGGGGTTGTCTGCCGGTACACCCTTTGTGTACTGGAGCGTATCTTCGAGGCCCGTGCGGGCATTGCCGCCCATCGCCAGGGCGATGGTGGTCAGCGGCAGATTGGCACGGCCAATGCCGATCATCTGCCAAATGGCGTTCGGGGGCATGCGCTTGACCAGGGTGATGAGGTTCTCTGGCGTCGCCGCCGCCCCGCCATCCACGCCCAGAACCACGGAGAACTGCAGCGGCTCAACCAGCAGGCCTTCCTTGAGGAGGCGCAGAGCAAATTCCAGGTGCCCGGTGTCGTAGATCTCGAGTTCACCCTTGACGCCCAGTTCCATCATGCGCGCAGCTACCTTGCGCACTTCGAGGGGCGGGTTACGGAACTCGAACTTGCCAAAGGTCATGGTGCAAAGGTTGAGGCTGGCCATGCGCGGCTTGAGTTCAACCAGGCGCGCACGCTCTTCGTACGGGAAGAAGCCGCCCGTGGAGAGCTGCGTCAAAATCGGGCAGGACTCGTGGACGGCGTCCAGAATCTCCTTGGTGCGGCCGTAATCGGAGGTAGGCAGGCCGTCGGCGCCGCGAGAGTGAATGTGAATGACCGAAGCGCCTTCCGCATACACTGCCTTGGCCTGCTCGGCAAACTGCTCGGGCGTGTAAGGAAGATTAGGATTGTCGCTCGGGACTGCAATAGGGCCGTCAACTGCACAGGTAATGACTACTTGATCCATCTGTTTTCTCCTTGCTCATGGGATAAAGCTCTTACGAAAGCCATCCCTCGGTTTTGAAAGCCGCAAACATACCGCCTGCGGAGTTCTCTTGACTCAGTATGGAAGCCCGAAACTTGCAGAGGGCTCCGAACGCAACGCGAAGACTACGCAATTTCAGACTCGTTCCACGATGATCGCCGTTCCCATGCCGCCGCCGATGCACAAGGTAGCCAGTCCGCGTTTCGATCCGCGCTTCGCCATCTCATGAAGCAGCGTAACCAGGATGCGCGCGCCGGAGGCACCTATGGGATGACCCAGGGCGATGGCTCCGCCATTGACATTCACTTTTTCGGCGGGAAGCTCAAGCTCACGAGCCACGGCCAGGCACTGTGCGGCGAAGGCTTCGTTGGCTTCAATCAGGTCCAGATCGGCGACAGTGAGCCCGGCCTTCTTGAGCGCCTTGCGCGTGGCCGGAATTGGGCCAAGGCCCATCAGCGAGGGCTCAACGCCACCTGTGGCATAGCCGCGAATCACGGCCAGGGGTTTCAGGCCGAGTTCCTCTGCCTTGGCTTTGCTCATGACCACTACCGCGGCAGCTCCGTCATTGATGCCGGAAGCATTGCCTGCCGTGACGGTGCCGTCGGGTTTGAATGCTGGCTTGAGCTTGGCGAGCGCTTCGATGGTCGCGCCGAAACGCGGATGCTCGTCCTGCTCGAAGACGATGGCCGGCCCTTTTCTCTGCGGAATGGAGAATGGAACAATCTCATCTTTGAAGCGCCCCGCCTTGACTGCTTCTTCAGCCTTGTTCTGGCTGGCGCAGGCGAACTGGTCCTGTTCTTCGCGTGTGAGGCCGTACTTCTGGGCGACATTTTCAGCCGTGACGCCCATGTGGTCGCCGGTAAACGCATCGGACAGGCCATCGGTGATCATGCTGTCAAGCATCTGCACCGGGCCCATGCGATAGCCCTTCCTTGAGCCGGGAGATATGTGCGCCGATGCGGACATATTTTCGACTCCGCCGGCGACGATGATGTCGGCGTCTCCGCACTGGATGGCTTGCGCGGCCAGAATCACGGACTTCATGCCCGATCCGCAGACCTTGTTGATGGTGTAAGCGGGCGTGGTGTTCGGCAAACCCGCGGCAATCGAAACCTGACGGGCTATGTTCTGGCCAACACCCGCGGTGAGGATGCCGCCGAGGATCACCTCGTCCACCATCTCAGCGGTGATGCCGGCTCGGCGGATGGCTTCGGACACGACGGAAGCCCCCAGCTTGGCTGGCAGTACATCACTGAGCGCACCCATAAATGTACCTACGGCGGTGCGACAGGCCGAGACAATCACAACTTCATTTTTCTCGTTCATGCTACTTTCTCCGGCTTGGGATAGGTGGTTGCTGCCTCATCTTTAATGATGTTGTTTCGCCCATTTCATGCCTCTTTCGGGCTTTGCTCGCGTTCGTCAGCACAACGCCGATTGCTTGCAGCCAGATGACGCCGCAGGCCGGCTCGGAACCCCGGCTTGATTTCGAACGTCGAAAATAGCTCGCTTCCAGGTTCCGCCGTTGGATTGTAGCTGCTCACGATGCGATATCACAGTACCGTATCCTAGTACCGATTGCAAGTCCCATTTGCGGCATTTCTTAAGTGTTTCCATCCCCGGGTTTTCGGCCGAAATAAAGAAAATATTTCAGGCAAACACCAGTTGACAGAGACGTCCGGTTGGGTAATACTGCTCACGATACAGTACGGCAGTACTGAAATGCAATACTTGTGAAGAACAAGAGATTTAGCCCTGCAACCGCCTTCCAGGCCTCCGGGTTCTGGCCTTCTGGCGAGGCGGCGGCCAGGTGGACAGCAGCAAGAGGAGAGAAGAGATGAAGAAAATCGAAGTGAAAAACGTCAAGCCGTACCAGGTGCCGAAGCATTTCAACATGGTGGCCCTCAAACTTCACGGCAAGGAAGAAACCGATTCGCAAAAGTTTTGGATGGGGCTTTCGCACTTTCTCCCCGGCGGCGGCGCGGAACTCGACGCCAGCCCGGTAGAGAAGGTGTACTTCGTTCTCGAAGGCCAGGTGACCGTCATTACCGGAACCAAGGAGAAGATCGTGCTCGGCAAGTGGGACTCGATTCACATTGGCGCCGGCGAAGAGCGGGAGATCATCAACGAGACCAACAGTCCTGCCAGCATGCTGGTAGTGATCAACTACCCGGACGCGGCAGCGCCCCAGAAAGGCTAATTCTATGGACCACACAGTAGACATGAAGTATGTCCGCGGCATGTTCGACCTAACCGGTAAAGTTGCCATTATTACCGGCGGGGCTGGGGCGCTTGGCGAGGCCATCGCACAGGGGTATGCGGCTTACGGCGCCGATGTTGTGGTTACAGGCCGCACGCTCAAAACCCTTGAGAAAGCCGTGAAGGCCGTTGAAGACCTGGGCCGCAAGGCACTCGCAGTAATCTGCGACGTAAGCAAGGAAGAAGATGTTGTCGCCATGGTCGAGAAGACCATGAAGGCATTTGGCCGCGTCGACATCCTGGTCACCGTTGCTGGCCTGGCCAAGCGCCACCCCGCCGAAGATTTTCCGGTAGAAGACTTTGACCAGGTGATGGACATTAACGTGCGCGGGACTTTTTTGCCCTGCAAGCACGTTGGGAAAATCTTCAAGCAACAGGGCTATGGCAAGATCGTGACCATTTCTTCGGTGCGCGCATTTTGCCGGCCATCCAGGCGGCTATGCGGCCTATGGCACCAGCAAGGGCGCGGTGAACCTGCTGACCAAGCAACTGGCGACCGAGTGGGCCAAGTATCACATCAACGTCAACTCAATAGCGCCTTGCATCTGCTGGACACCGCTGACGCAGGAAGTGCTGGACAACAAGCAACTCTATGACATTTTTATGTCGCGCATTCCGATGGGGCGCGCCGCGGTTACGCAGGACTTTATCGGTGCGGCCGTGTACCTGGCATCCCCGGCTTCGAATTTCGTTACCGGGCAGATTCTTTACGTCGATGGCGGCACCACCGCGGGCTGAGGCCCTGGTGGCGATTTGGGAATTAGTGAGAGCAACTCACTTCCGATGTGGATGTGAGCTGCCCTTTGCATAGCGGCATCGTTTGCAGAATTTGAAGAGGAAGAATCATGGAAAAGATTGCAGTCGTAGGCGCCGGGATGATGGGGCAGGGCATTGCCGAGTTTTTTGCATCGAAGGGTTATCCCGTCAATCTCTACGCGCGCCGCCAAGAAGTTCTGGACCAGGTCCGCGACAAGGCACGCGCCAACTTCAAGGTGTTCGGAGTTGACGAAAAAGCAGCGGAGAACATTGCCTTGTTTAACAGCCTCAAAGACGCCGTCGAGTGTGCCGATCTGGTTATCGAGAATGCAGCCGAGAACGTCGAGGTGAAGCAGAACCTGTTTGCAGAGATGGCCAGCTATACCGGCGACAACTGCATCCTCGCCAGCAACACCTCGGTGATTCCAATTACCAAAATTGGCGAGAAGGTGGCCGACGGCCGCCGCGTGCTGGGCACTCACTGGTGGAATCCGCCGTTCCTGATTCCGCTGGTCGAGGTGGTCCAGACAGAGCGCACAAGCCTTGAGAACGTGGAGCGCTGCATCGCGATCATGAATGCCGCCGGAAAGGTGGCCGTGCATGTGAAGCGCGACGTGGCCGGCTTTGTGGCCAACAGGATGCAGCACGCCTTGTGGAGAGAGGCAATCTCAATCGTCGAGCGTGGCATTTGCGATGCCGAGACAGTGGACCTGTGCGTCAAGAACAGCTTCGGCTTCCGCCTTCCCGTGCTGGCACCGCTTGAGACCGCCGACCTTGTAGGGCTCGATCTCACCCTGGCAATTCATAACAATATCCTCTCGGAGATCGAGGACTCGCACAATCCCAGCCCCTATCTGATCGACAAAGTGAACAACGGCGAACTCGGCATGAAGACCGGCAAAGGTTTTTATCCGAGTTGGACTCCCGAGACATCCCAGGCCGTTCGCACCCGCCTGAGCACCTATCTCAAGAAAGCCGTTCTGGGTAAGTAGGCCTGTACCGCTGCGGAGTATGGTACCTGAATTGAAATATGCAACAGCAAATCATTTGGAGGAAGTTATGGGAAAGAAAGTCTTTGTAGATCTGAGTCACCCGTTCTTTGGAGATATGCCGCTTTGGCCCTATTTTTCGAAGCCTGAAATCGCCCCAATGCACAGCATGGCCAAAGGCGGCGTACTCACCCAGACCATCAAGTGCACCATGCACACCGGCACACACGCTGACGCCCCGCGCCACGTGATGGAGCGCATGTTCAACGGCAAGCGCGCCCTCTACTCGCATGAGCTGCCTGTTGATGCCTATTGCGGCGATGCAGTGTGTCTCGACGTCCGCACCGAGCGCTGGCAGCTCATCACTCCGAAGGACCTGGAAGACGCCGTAGCGCGCGCCGGCATGAAGCCCGCAGAACTTGAGGGCATGGTGCTCTGCCTGAACACCGGCATGCACCGGAAGTTTGACGATAGCAAGGAGTACTACCACTACTCGCTCGGCTGCGGCATCGATGCCGGCAAGTGGTTCCTCAAGCACAAGGTCAAGGTGGTGGCCATGGACCAGCAGGCCCTTGATCATCCGCTGCACACTTCAATGGGCAATAACGGCACGTGCATGAAGCTGCCGGGCTACACTGGCAAGTCGATCTGCGACGAGTTCGTCGAGCAATTTGGCGAGGAAGCTTACGCCGAGTTTGATCGCGAGACATACATCAAGGTGCACGGCAAGGCCAAGTACGACGAGAAGTTCGGCGCGCTTGAGGCCATTGGATGCCCCGGTACATGGGAGCCCTGCCACAAGTACATGCTGGGCCACGGCATCGTCGGCGTCGAAAATCTCGGCGGCGATCTCGACAAGGTGAAAGGCAAGCGCTTCCGCTTCTTTGCCCTGCCCATCCGCTGGCACCTCGGAGATGGTTCCATGGTTCGCTGCGTTGCCGAAATCGACGAAGACGAACTGGTTTCTGCTGAAGAGCGCGTTTACATGTACGGCGCCATGTAATCCTTTCTGCCGCTCTGCCCTTTCCTGCTTGCAGGAAAGGGCGGGGTCGCGCGCAGGCAGATGGCCGCTTCGGCGGGTGTAAAGTAGATGTGCAAGGAACTAACGCACTCAAATTGAGGAGAGCTATCCGCTTGGGCAAATCACCGCTGGGAGTACAGGTCATCGCGCGTGCTGCCGAGGTATTGCGCGCCCTGGAAGGATGCGAACAGGGACTGAGCCTGGGCCAACTGGCCAAGCAACTCGGCCTGCCCAAGTCAACCGTGCAGCGGATCGTGGCCGCGCTCGATCAGGAAAAGTTTGTTACCGCGTCCACGCCGGGAGCAGGTGTTCGCCTAGGGCCGGCGCTAGTGCGCATTGCCCGCTCAGCACGCTTCGGGCTGGCCGAGTTGGCGCATTCAAGTCTGGAAGAACTTGCGAAAAGGACCGGCGAAACCGTTGACCTGGCCATTATGGATGGGACCAAGGCGGTCTTCCTCGATCACATTGAGGGCAGTCATCGGCTCCGCGCCGTCTCGGCAATCGGTATCTCTTTTCCGCTGCACTGCAGCGCCAATGGAAAGGCCATGCTGGCTGCGCTTGACGACAGCGCGCTTCTCAAAGTGAGGAAGGCAATTACGCTCACAAAATTTACGCCACACTCCATTTGCACCTGGAAGCAATTGGATGCCGAACTGGCTAAGATTCGCAAAGCCGGAGTTGCGTTCGACCTTGAAGAACATACCCTGGGAATCTCTGCCGTCGGCGCGTCGCTCACTGGACCCGACGGCGAGATAGCAGCCATCTCTCTGCCCACTCCTTCGGTGCGTTTCGTAAGCAACAAACGGGAGTTGGAAAACGCCCTCAGAGATTGCCGGAATGCATTGATTGAGAAGTTCGGAAGCCCATAGCTTCAAATAATATAGTGGGCCTATCGGGAAAAAACAGTGTTGAAGAGAGGTTAGTCTCTCCAACACTTCAGGAGGTTTTCGTGAGGTAATGTTGCTATTATCTATGTCGGTTAGTTATAACGTCTAATACTTTATATGCATTCGACGGAACCCACAAAGTATAGGTGGAAGAATCCAGAAAAAACCTGCGCATATCAAGAAACAAAATGGCAACGGTGCTCAAGTGCTTCTGGCTGGAGTTATATTGTTCGTATAGATACTGCTCGCTCATGCAGCGCTTGCCTGCTTCTCCAATTTCTTACTGGGGTAGTCGCTCTCTGCCAGGGCGCGAGGCAGAGATCCATATACAAGCGAGGCGGCGTTTCGCTATGCTCATAGAATCGAACAAGCAGGACATGAACTGCGGAGACTTGATGAAAACAGCGACACGGCTCGATGGGATGCGGCAATCGTTTATCCGGGAGATGACCCGGCTGGCACTCTCGCACAATGCCATTAATCTTTCGCAAGGCTTTCCGGACTACGATGCGCCTCCGGAGGTGATTGAGGCGGCCAAGGCGGCCGTAGGGAGCGGCCAGAACCAATACGGCATCACCTGGGGAACCGCTCCGCTGCGGCAGGCAATTGCAGAGACCATGGCCCGCCGCTACAGCCTCAGCTTCGATCCGGACCGTCACATTACAGTGACATGCGGCGTGACCGAGGCCATGGCAGTGATCTTCATGGCGCTGCTCGATCAAGGCGACGAAGTCATTGTGATTGAGCCTTTCCATGAAGGCTATCAGCCGCAAATCAAGTTTGCCGGGGGAACGCCGCGCTTTGTGACGCTCGAGGCTCCGGACTACGCGCTCGATTCAGACAGCGTGAGGGCGGCCATCACTCCACGCACCAAGGCCATCATCCTCAACACTCCGCACAATCCCACTGGACGGGTCTTCACTCGCGAAGAACTGGGCGGAATTGCCGAGCTTTGCAACGAGTTCGATCTTGTCGCCATCACCGATGAAATTTACGACCGCATCATTTATGACGGCCGCCAGCACATCCCCATCGCGTCGTTGCCCGGCATGGCCGAGCGCACCATTACCGTGGGAGGCTTTGGCAAGACCTACGCCGTGACAGGCTGGCGCCTGGGCTACGTGTGCGCCCTGGAGCCATTTTCTACTGCCATACGCACTGTCCATGACTTCACCACGATCTGCGCGCCCGTGCCTTTGCAGGCCGCGGCTGTGGCCGCCCTTAGACTGCCCGAGTCCTACTACGAAACGCTTATGCGGGATTTCACTGCACGCCGCGCCTTGATCATGCCGGCTCTTGAGGAACTGCACTTCAAGGCGCACATCCCTGAAGGCTCCTACTACGCCATGGCGGACTTCAGCGCGTGGAACTTCGATGGGGACGACTTTGCCTTCGCGACATGGATGCCAGCTCACCTTGGGGTAGCAGTGGTTCCGGGCTCATGCTTCTATGGCACTCCCGGCCTCGGCAAATCTACCGTGCGCTTTGCCTTCGCCAAAAAACTGGAGACGCTGAACGCGGCCGTGGGACGCCTGCGGGCCTACCGCGAGCAAGCACCAAGCGTTGGCCGGTAGTGCTGTTTGCGTATGGGGATGGCGCCAATGCGCAGCCAAGACCCTGAAAATGATTCACCTCACGGCTGCAGAATAGATCGTATCTGCATAATCGCTGCTGCTGCCATGGCTTGAAGCGCGGCAACATTCTTCATTGGGCTTGCGTCCGGGTTGTAAAAGAGTCTGATGGATCTCTGAGAAACCGATCAGCCAGTTGCGGGGGCTGTGGGATGGATTGGAACGGTGGTGGTCTATCTGGACGAAGACGAGATGCAGGCTTTGGTGGAAACGAATCATCTCCTTCCCTTGATTGATCGCTCAATCCTGGAAGTATCGTCTGAGGCCGCCGTCCGCAGTTACCCCGTCAATGTACTTGCTGAAATATCAGCGACCCTTTGAACTGGTAGACAATCTGTGCCTGCACAAAATAGCTCATATTACGAACCGCGTAGAAGTCGCCTGGAGAGTAAGATTCGAACAGAATATGGCCTCTCAGCTTCTCATTGAACAGGTAGTCTGCGCGCAATTGGTAGTTTTCGCCGCGGTGTGTTCCCTTCGCAAAGATAGTGGGGGACTTGTTGCTGGGATGGAACGCATCCTGATTGTAGAATGTTGCCCGAATAGCTAACTGCTTAATCGGCTTCAGACCGGTTTCCAGTTGGAGCATCCGGTTGTTGGTCCAATAGGAGACGCCGCGCTCGGGAACCATCGAGTAGAGATACAACTCGCTGTACTTTGGCCAACGCGCAAAAATCGGGTCAAATCCGTTCATGGTTTGGCTGTTCGGATCATCCCCCGACATGGCCCAATAGCCGACCGTCATATACGGTTTCGTTGACGTATCGAAACTCTTTTTCGCATAGAGATAGCCGCCCCCGGCGCGGATATCGGCTGCCGCCAGGTCAGCCGTCGCATTAGCATGCTGGCTTCCCCATTGACCTGCAAACTCTCCGGTCAGCGAGTAGCCCTTCGCGAAGCGCTGAGCCAAACGCGCACCCACTGTTGAGATATTCCGGTCCGGCTGGAAAAGAGGATTGTTCGCAGAGCGATAGTCCTTCACTTCTTTTTTGTAAAAGTAGTAGCCGTCGATATCTGACTTCTTGTTCTCGCGGTTGGTGTAGTAGAGACCAAGGGCCTGTTCATCCCACTCTGTCAGGTGCTTGTGCTGGCCATGAATGATGGGGAGGAAGCGGTCCATTTGCGGATCAAGGATACCCAAAAACTCAAACTTCGACTTGCCGCGCTGGTAGGAGATGTTGGCGGCGTTGAAATAGGCTGTCCGGGAGCCATCGCCAGAGGTGGCGTCAAAGATGAGGAACCCTTCGCCCCGCTGAATATCCTGACGACCAACCACAATGCTCAATCCAGGCAAGAGAAGCTTCTTAAGGCTAAGTGAGAGACTCTCGAAGACGACCTCATCCAAGTTCAGCCGGTCTAGGACAACGTCAGACTGCTTCAGTGCATACTTCTTGTAGAACTCGTCGACTATGCCGACTCTGAACTCCACCGGTTTGCTGTCGTACTGAAGCCAGACGCGGGTGCGATAACGCATCTGTCGACGCTCGTCGTCCTTGTCATTACTAAAATCGGTGATGTTGTTCCAGTCCTCTGTCCGCACCCGCTGTTCGCCCCCATAAACAAGCGCAGGCGTCTCGTTGGCTGCGTTAGCGGCAACTGACTCCGGCACAACCGCGGACGCATGGTCTTCAGCCCCGGCGGCGGACAAGACTCGAACACAGAGCAGGGTTGAAACCAGGAGCTGGCCTCTGAACTTTTGCATATTCATCATTCAGGAATCTCAACTTATCGCGGACTCGACGACTTCTACGTCGCCCGCGGAGGTTTGCGGCTTGTGTTTTGTTCCGACCTTGGCCCCGTACGCCAGCAGAGCTCCGAACACGATAGAGAGGAATGCAGCGATCAGCACACGATACTCAGGAGGTGCCAAAAACGTTGCTGTGTGCGCGGGAATCCAGACAAATGGCACCGTCATGCCGATCACGAAGCCGAAGAAAGAATGCCAGTTGACGTGCGAAATCAGATCAGTGAAACTGACGCGCCGGGTGAGGATGTGTCCGCCGCAAAGCTCGATGTAGGCATCGCTGATGCGGTGCGCGCACATCATGGAGGGACCGAATGTGACGTTCATAAGCGTGCTCGTCCAGAACGCGATAGCCAGCGTCTGCAGCCCGGTTCCCTTGCCTGGCAACAACCCAAGCGACATCGCTGCCTGTGCGCCTGCGTTGAAGACCGGAAACATCAAAGCGATCAGTGCACCCAGAATGCCCCACACCAGCACACGCCATCCGAACCCTGCGGGTTTGACCCAATCGCGTTCACGCAAGCGAAGGCTGAGTAGTTCGCCCATCGACGCCAGCACAGCGAATTTAGCAAAGCCCATGCCGAGCGGAGAACTTCTGGTCCACGACATTAGGACTCCGTGCGTCGCTGGGACTACGAACAATGCCAACACGAAAACAATTACTGCAGCCCATACGAAATCTCCACGCTTCATCGATTCTTTCTCCTTTGAACGTGACACGCGGGGCTCGTCACCTCTCCGCGTTTGCCTCGTTAGCCACTTGGACAGAACTGCGAGTCTCGATAGCGTGAGGATGTTAGCAGCGCCCTGAGCTTATCGCTCACTGAATTCCGGATAACTAACCAAACCCAAGAAAGGCGACACTAATGAACCCTTTGGGGCCCTACCGATGACGGGCATCAGGGAGCGTTTTGGAAATTAGGATCTAATACCACTCTAGGTGACATACGTCTTCAATGGAAATACTTTGTCTGTAGGGAAGACCGACCTCGGCGGCATAGAAGATTTGCGATTGTTCCGCTCGGGCGCGCGGGCACGGCTGTTTGGCGATTTCGCGGCCGATTACCGTTTCCGGGGCTTCGCCACCGGCTTCGAAGCCAAGAGACAAACCAGACTTCTTCAGTACCGCACTCAGCGTCTTCCGGTTCGATCGAGAAGGGGCGAAGGTCCATAAAGAGAGAGACCTAGTCGAATACAGAACCTGTTATGGGTGAAATTCGCCGCGGAGTGTCACGTCCGTGACAGCGTCACAAGTGTGACTGTTTCCGCGAGATTTTGAAGCGGCAGTCCGAGCAGCAGATGCTGCCTCACTGAATGGGCTTGGTGGGAATCGATGCGGGTCTGTTCGATCTGGCTGTCTCAGGATCTAGCACCACAGCATCTTCGATCGAAATAGACTATCGTATGCTTATATTATGACCGTCTTCCCGCGCATCGAAATACCGGAAAACCTCCACAGCCGGGTGACCAGGGTGCTCGCGCTACAAGTGCTTGAAGCGGAGCGTGACTCGCGCGAGTTACTATTTCCGAACGAGGCGGACCTGTGTCTGCAACTCGGGGTAAGCCGAACAATTTTGCGGGAAGCCGTGAAGGTGCTTGCCGACAAAGGCATGGTAGAAGTGCGCCAGCGGCTGGGGACGCGATCAAAGCCAAGAACCGAATGGAACCAGCTTGATCCGGACATCCTGGGCTGGTGGGCAGTCGGTGCCGACACCCGGTTTCTTCGCGAGCTTTGCGAAGTGCGCCTTGCGATAGAGCCGACTGCGGCGGGTTTTGCGGCGGTTCGCGCCAGCCAGCAAGAACTGGATCAGATCGGCCGGCTACTTGAAGACCGCGAGGCGAAGCTGAAGAATCAGCGGGCGGACGAAGCCGTTGATGCCGAGTTGGAATTCCTGGCGGCGGTGGTTGCAGCCAGCCGCAACCCGCTGCTTGAGCAGCTGAACCGTTCCATCCGGCGTCCGCTTCAGACGGCCCTGGCCTACACGACAGGATGGCGCGCATCCGACCTGGTTGACATCGGCGCCCACCGGCAGCTGTTCCAGGCACTGCGGCGCCACGACGGGGTGAAAGCCCGCTCTGCGGCGGAGAAGATTGTAGGGCTGGCCATGCTGAGCATCGAAGAGGCGATTCGAAGGGAAGACAAGGCAGGGTTACGAAAGAAAACCCTAAACGGCGCCAAGGCCGCTCAAGACGAAGTCTCGCTGCCAGATCCTGGCAAGCCGCAGCGACTGACGCGCGGGTCTAAATGAACCGGAAGGTCGGGCTTGCTCAGGCTCGTCCTTTGCCAGTTCGCGATTTTTTGCTGCTGGGACTCTTCATCAAACTCGGAGTTGACGTCGGATTGACTGGAGGAGTGATGACCTGGACGGGTGCTGCGAGACATTCACGCACAGCTTCAAGGAATGCTTTCAGGGCTGGCAGCTTGTCATCCTTGCGATAGACAACGAGCATGTCGAGAGTGGGTTGCGGATCCAGTTCCAGCGAGCGTGTGATGAAATGATCTGGCAGGAAGCCTTGCTGATAGTCGGGTATCAAACAGGCGCCATTGCCGATGCTCACCGAATTCAAAGCCTCCATGACATTGTCGCACTCAATTAGAGTTTTCAACTGGATGCCGGCCGAGCGCGCGACCTGGTTGATGAATGCAATGTAGTTTGGCGAGGTGGCCGAGGGCGGAAGAATGAGAGGTATTTCCGACAGGCGGGCAACGGGAATCCGCTTGAGATCCGCCAGGGGATGATCGGAGGGCAGTACGACAACAAGTTTCTGGTGCAGAACACACTCCGCTGCGATGCCGGGATGAATGATCGGGCCCGCACAGAAGGCGGCGTCAATTGTCTTGCTGTCCAAAGCAGCGATCATCTCCAATTCGGATAGCGTTCGATAGGAAATCTTCATTTCCGGGTGCTTCTTTCGCAGCATTGGCACCAATCGAGAAAAGATAGGACTTTCAGTTCCCAGGATGAATCCCACTGAAACGCGGTCATTGTGAGAACGCGCGGCTTGGCGAGCCAATTCTATGGCATGATCGATCTGCTCCAGGATCGCGCGCGATTCCCGGAGGAAAGCGAAGCCCGAGTCGGTAAGGAACATTCTATGGCGCTCGCGGCGAAAAAGGGGCGTCCCCACGATCTCTTCGAGACGGTGGATTTGCCTGCTCACCGAAGGTTGAACGGTGTGCAAGCGCTCGGCGGCGCGGGTCACGTTCAACTCTTCTGCGACGGCAATAAAGAAGCGCAAGTAGCGGAGATCCATATCACTCCTTTGAAAAGCAGGCGCCGATCTATCGAATCTTATCGTGCCAGGCTCAAAGCGGGCAGCAGTTGCGATTATGCTGACCCCATGTTGTCCGTTACTGTGATGTGAGTCACCTTTTGATACAGCGAATCTTCAGTTCGGTCTTGAAACTCAAGAAATGGGTGGATCGGCAGGGAATGCCTGCCACAGCGCCCTAATGAATGGGATGCGGGAGAGCGCTTCAGTCCTCGGTCGTGTCAGGAGCGGGATAGTACGGGCAAAACAGATATGCGGACGCGCCTCATGCGACGTGAAACACATGATTGCGCCTGAGCGTCATCTTCTGTTGAGAGGTTGCCGGGAGCTGTTGACTCCTTGTTCATCGCTGCACACCACGTCGATGGCCATATGGCATTTTTTCAAACAGGTGTCTTCCCGGAGTTCCACTTTTCAACCTCGACCAGGCACGAGCATGCGGCCAGCGCATGAGACTTGCCAATCATCATCCTGCTCGGGGTGAGGATGTTGATGCACCCGCCGCGATCGGCGGACTTGCCCGGCGCCCCGACAGGATCGTACACCGCTGATGACTCATATGAGTGCACGATTCCTGGGGGGACGCGCTCCGTCAGCTGTGCTGCGCAGATCACCGCTCCGCGATCATTGAATACTCTGACAAGCCCATGATCAGCGATTCCACGAACGGCTGCATCGCGCCGATTGACTCTGACGATCCAATAGTAGAAACCGTCGATCAACACGCGATGGTCCTTGATATCGTTCGTCGTGCTGTCTTTGCCGTCGCTCTGGGTATGGAAGGTAAAGCGCGGGTGCGGAGAAACCAAATGCAAGGGAAATCTGGCGTATAGTTCATTGGCGTGCGGCCCTTCCCATGCGGGAACATACTTCAGAATCGGTGAACGCTCTGGATCTTCAGCATCAAACCGCTTGAGGCTCGACGATTCGAATTCGATCTTGCCTGACTGCGTTTGCAACCCGCTGCGAAATGCGCCGCTGTAGGATCCCGGCAAGGGCGTCAACTCAGGAGTATCCTTCAACCTGCCTTCAGCAAACCACTGGTACGAGACTGGATCGCGCAGTTCCTCAGAGGGCACCGGTACAACAAAATATCCTTTCTTCAGGAACTTCTTCCACGTGGTCAGCGTTGTAAGATCGGTGGCCTCAAAGTAGCGCCTGCACCAGTCCAGTTCCGTTGACCCCTCAGAGAAACTGGCCGCCACACCGAGGCGTTTGGAGAGATCGAGAAATATCTGGAAGTCCGATTTAGACTCACCGAGCGGCTCAATACACTTATGCTGAAGCACCGCGACGCGATGATTGCATTGCGTAAATGAGTGCTGGACGTAACCACCGCAATTGGCAAACTCGCCGATGTCCCAGCGCTCAAAGCTGGTGCACGCCGGCAAAATGACATCAGCGAATTTGGCTTCACCCTCGAACCAGATTGACTGGTTGACGACACACTCAAGTTTATCGGTCCGATACATGTTCACATACCGGTTGGTGTTAGTCATGGTGCCAAAGTGCGAGCCGCCATACTTGTAATAGAGCTTTACCTGCGAGTGTCCAGGCGCCGGGTACTTGAACTTGAAGAACTGTCCCTCGATTGTGCGAGGGTCGGTGGGATACCCCTCGCAATGTCCGTCGACGATTGCCTCAGGAATCTTGAGCCGCGGAACCACCTGCTGAACCGTGTTTATGGTCGGCAGTTGCGGCATCTTCTGGAAAAGGTTCATCGCCATGGCTGTGCCGGCCAGGTCTCCTGACATTCCGCCTTCGGAGTAGCCGGGGAAGAAAAAGCGCGTATCCACCGGAGCGCCCTGTTGCAGACAGCCAATGTTCACGCCGGGTTTGCCGAGTCCTTGCATTGCCATGAGGCAAACCATGCCGCGGGCCCAATCAGTTCCGGTTGCCGTTCTGCAGGCAGCTCCAAAGCCGCTCATCCCGCCGGCGGCCAGGTAAGTCTTCTTTGTACCCCATTGCCGCGCCAGCGCGCGCACATCCTTGGCGGGGACGCCGGTTTCAGCTTCCTGCCATTCCGGCGTCTTGACGATTCCGTCTTCCTTGCCGAGGATGTAGTCGCGCCACTTGTCGAACCCTTCGGTTCGCTTGGCGACGTAGTCTTTGTCGTACAGATTTTCGATGATCCACACGCAGGCGATGGCCAGCACCATTGCGCTGTCCGCGCCGGGACGAGGCGCCAGCCACTTGCCTCCCAGCCATGCAGCAGTGTGGTTGTAATAGGGATCGATGTGGACGAATGGGATGCCGAGTTCCTTCAACCACTGACGGCGAATCGTCCCCTCGTGCGCGCCGTAGACACCGCTGGTGGCTTCAGGGTCGCTGGACCAGAAGACGATCATCTCGGCGTTCTTGAGGCAGTCTTCCACAGTGCTGTAAGTTTCGCCGCCGCCATTGTGTGAGGAATAGCCCCAATGATGCGCGGCGCCCCAGTACCAGCCCTCCCAGCTATCGGGGTTGTGGGCGACCATGGTGGCGCCAATGGTATTGAAGAAGCGGATGCGGGCGCTAAGCCAATAACCCAAGGCTCCCCAGGTGTGGTGCGATCCGCTGCCGTTCAAGATCGCTCCCGGCCCATACTCGCGCTTGACACGCTGAATCTCGCCGGCAACAAGATCCAGAGCTTCATCCCAACTGATGCGCTCGTATCCTGAGATGCCGCGGTTCTGCGGATTGCGTTCGCCATCAGGGTTGAAATCCACCCGCTTCATGGGATAAAGCAGGCGGTCTTTTGAATAGACCATGGATTTCCAGGCCAAAGTGTGGCTGCTGATGGTGGTTTTACGCGGCGGCGTGAAACTTCGGCCCCGCGCCTTGATCGTCCAGGGTTGCGCATCTTCTTCATCGAACTCGATGGGGGTGATGCGGATGATCTTGTCGTCTTTGACATCGACAAAAACTGGGCCGCCGTTGGTATTGCTTGTGAAGCGCATTACGCCATCGCCCAAGCTCGTACCGTACTTGGCCCCGGAGGTGAGCAGCATGCCAAGCGTCTCGGCCAACCAAACAGTCAATTCGTCGGGGCCTTGCACCTCAATCTGGAAATTCTTAACGGCATGAAGAAAGTCCAGCTGGCTGCGGGAGGGCCTCAGGATGCGGGCGGCAACTTGAGGGCTTTGGAAGGCCATGACGACCTGTGCGGGATGCACACCCGCTTGTGACGACACCTTGCCTTCGTTGAAATGGAAACATCGGCCCTGCGAGTTGTCCCGCAGCTTGATCTGGGCAGCGAAATCCTTCTGCCTCAATCGCTCTGCAAATTCGGGGTAGCGCATCGCGGTAATGCGCAGCATCTTCTCCAAAGCCAGGAGGGTTGCCGAGAATTGAATTTTGGCGAATGCCACTGATTGCCTCGCTTTGGACGGGTTATTGGGTCTTAGCTACAGCGCGCCATACTTGCGCGTCGCCTCTGCCCACACTTCGATCATTTCGGGGTTGGCGCCTTCCAGGTCGCCGACGGCTGTGCTCATGATGAAGCCGCCTCCCTTGCCAACCGTCTCGCACATTTTGTGGGTGTGCTCGCGGATCAGCGTGGCATTGTCGCCCGTCAGCATTCCGTTGGGCATGCCCCCGATGATGCACATTACGTCGCCGATGACTTCTTTCGCCTTGATGAGGTTTGTGTCCTGGAAGCCGCCGATGATCTTGCCCTTGGGCAGCTCAGCGAGGTACTCGAGGCGCTGATCCCAACAACCCTCCCAGAGTATGAACGGCGTGATGCCGGCATCGATGAGCGCCAGAATTGTCCGCTTGAGCTGCGGCCAGTAGAACTTTTCGAAGTTCGGAACGGAGATGAAGCCGTCGGAACCCCTGTGCAGCGGAATGAAGGCGAACGGCAAGTGTCGCACCTTGGTCGCAATGAAGGCGTGCTCAAGCATGATCGGGATGACCTTTTCTTCGGCGGCCAGCAGCTTTTCAGGGCAGCGCCGCATGTCGCTGAACACGCCCCGCATGCCGCGCAGGGTGTCGGCCATGAAGTCGAACGGGGCCACTACGTTCGGCCCCGCAAACAGGGGACTTGGCGGGAATCCGATGGCTTCCATATGCTTGATCAGCGCCATGGTCTCCTGCAGCCACTTCAACTGAGCGCGACCTGCATTTGTGAGCGCCTCCAGAGCCTTCAGCACGGGAGGCATCGCAAACACCGCGGCTGACTGCATCATGCAGAACGTGCCGAGCGCAAACATGCCGAGCGGCGGCAGCATCCCCAGTCCCTCGAGTTCACCGAACACGCGCGGCAGGTAACGGCGCATTGCCCAATCACCCGGATCGGCGATGAAGGCATCGTAGTCCTCCGGTTTCATGTAGTCGGACTCGTGATACTGGTACGAACCAGCGGGCTCCAAGCCATAGCCCGGCCACTTGGTCATTCGGTCACCGAGCGCCCGGCTGATTTCCGGGGTGAGGAACATGCCTTCGTACAGGTCGGGCTCGAAGCGCAACGCTGCACGCTCAACTGCCTTGATGTGCTTCTCCGCGTCGTTATAAAGCTCAAGGTTGGTGGTGCCCTCAAGCTGCGAAAGAATGTTGAGGAAAGGCAGGAACAGGGGAACGCGGTCCGGCTTGCGCAGTTGAAAGGCATCGAACACACGCGCTCTGCGCGCATCAAGTTGAGCTGAGGCAGTGTTGATCTCGCCAGTTGCAGGCTGTGTAGAAACTGCTTGATTCATCGTTCCTCCGTGCTTGTATGGACGTCATCACAAGTCGACCGATTGGCAGCGCGCGGCGAAGGCCATCAGCGGCCCGGCCCGGGCTTGGTCCGCTATAGACCACTACACTGCGGTCGAGCCCAACCAGGCCTTGGCAAGGCGAACGGCATGTTGTGCGTCTGCGCCCCAGTCATCGGCGCCTACTGCACGGCAGACATTGCCGTCGACCGGACCGCCGCCAATCATCACCTTCACCTTGTCTCGCAACCCCGCGACCTTTAGTGCCTCGATCGTGGCCTTCATCGAGTCAAAGGCCAGTGTCAGCAGGCCTGACATACCGAGCACGGTTGCGCCGCTTTCAGTGAGCGCACTGATGAAGCGATCAACCGGCACATCGACTCCGAGATCGATCACTTCGAGGTTGGCCGATTTGAGCATGGTAACCACAATGTCCTTGCCAATATTGTGAATGTCGCCCTTTACGGTGCCGAACACAACCTTGCCAACGGTCTTTGAACCACCGGCTTTCAGCTCAGGCTCGAGAATGGCGCTGACCTGCTTGAATATCTCGCCGGACATCATCAGGTCAGAGACAAAGTAGTCCTGACACTCAAAACGCCGGCCGACTTCCGTCATGCCGTCCTGGCAGGCCTTCAGTATCTCGAAAGCTGGAACTTTGGCCGCCAGCGCGTCCTTCACCAGCTGCAATGCAGTGTCTTCATCCAGTTCCGCGAAAGTATTCTTGATTTCATCCAACGTGGGCATGTGCCCTCCTTACTTAGAACTCGAAAATGGCCCGGCTTTGCGCACGAACTCTCTCGTAGCGGACGGCCTGGGCGGCAGTCATGAATCAGATTTCAACAATTCCAATATTCTTGCTTTCTTTGAGGTTTGCAATGGAAAGCGTTTTGCAGTTCCCGCCAGGCATTGCAATCTCAACTGCGTAGTTGTTCCCGGATGCGAGCCGGTCGAACTTGAAGTCGCCGAATGCGTCTGTGACGGCGCTCGCGATCGGCTTCTCCCCGGTGAGAAGGCGAACGCCGACGCCGACCGCGCAATCAGTGTTTCCGTCCCTGGTAACCGAAACACTTCCCGCGATGAAGCAGGAAGTGTAGCGGTACATGTTCCGGTAATAGACATGGGGGACCGTCTTGTACTCGGGATGAAGGCACTCGAGATGATCAGTTTCAACCCGGAGCTTCATTTCATCGTCGTCGAGGTGCTCGATGCGAAGCGCACCAGTTGGACAAGCCTGCGCACACCGTGGTTGCTTCCAACCCTGGTCGAGCAGGTGAGCGCAGAGGGTGCATTTCTGCGGGATTTGCTCTGCTTCGTTCCACCAAATCTGGTGATACGGGCATGACTTGACCAGTCCCTGTTTGCCTTTCGCTTTCACTGGATCGATCAGCACGATCCCGTCCGGGCGACGTTTAATCGCGCCCTCGGAGGCTTTGACGCAGGGCGCGTCAGCGCATTGCATGCACATCACGGGCCTGTACGCGACGTCGATCAGCGGGAACTGACCTCGTTCGGTGCGCTGTACGTCGATCCAGCGCTGTCCGTGACGCGGTTGCGGGCGTGAGTAGCCCGGCCACTCGTTATCCACATGCTCATCCTTGCAGGCCAGACAACAGTTGTTGCAATCCTCGCAGGCTGCGACATCCACGATCATTCGCCAGGTCTTCATTGCGTTACTTTCATTCCTCGCCGGCGTGAAGCATCAATCCTGAGGTATCGGCGGACCAAACTGAGAGATCCGGCCCCTTCCTAGCGGAAGGAGGGCCTTCTCGATGCAGAATGGCGACCGGTCGCCTGGAGTGTGGACAACCAATTGAAGGTATCCCCTGTCCGTAGTGGAAGGGAAATACTTTATCTGGGGGGCGTCCCCAACCTTTTAGCTATGGAACTCCACGGACCGGAATCGGAATTGCCACTTCCGGTTCAACTGCTCAAAAGCGGGATAAATGCCAGAAATCCGTGTCGAATGCCGGGCAGGCCCCAGGCGTTGCAGCTTGCACATCCCAGGCCAGGGTCAACTTTCTCAAATAGTTAGCCAATAAATACAAATCGGAGCCTACGGCTTGCGGCACCATACCTGCGAAGTAGCGATACCACTCAAACAATGCATTGTACTTTCATGAGTCTGCAGGGATACGATTCGTTCAAATTTCGACTCTGCTCGAGAGATACCTGTTGTTGTCCTTCGCGCCGCGGCAGTTTGTTTGGTTGCTGTTCGCGTGGGGACCATGCGGCCAATTTTGTTCCCTGAGCAAGCCGACGCTGGAAAGGAGGGAGAAATCCCTTGCAAGCCATTCTAAGTTCGACCCGTCTGCGTTCAGCAGTCTTGCCAGTTTGTCTGCCGGTCCTTTGCGCGATCGCATTACTAGTTGCGCCAGCCGGCGCCGCGCAGGATGCGAAGCCTGAACAACCTCAAGCCGCAACCGATGTTATCGCGGATCAACCGCAGGCCAACCCGGCTGCCCCGAGCTCCGAGCAAATCACCAGCACGAAGCGCACCTTCAAAATCAATTGGGACAATACCATCAAGTACAGCAACGCGTTTCGTCTAACGCGGCCGAACACAACGCTGATCAACCCCACGGAGACGAACGTTGGCGCAACCAACCTTGACGACGGCGACCGCTCCTTTAAGACCGGGCTCGTTTCCGACCGCGGCGACATCCTTTCGGAGATCGACATCACCTATGGCAACGTTGGCCTGCGGGCCAGCGGCGCAGCCTGGGGAGACTCGGCGTACCTGGGCACGAGCGCGAATACGTCGCCCGAAAGCTATAACGCATTCTCAGTGAACTACAACCAGTGGACCGAGGGAGCGCGCAGCCTGGTGCTCGGCCATGCTGAATTGCTCGACGCCTTTGCCTTTGGCAAATTCAACATCGGCAATTCCACGCTAAGCGTGCGCGGCGGACAATACGCCCAGTATTGGGGCGAGAGTCTGTTCTTCGGCAACAACGGCATCGCGGGCGGCATGGCTCCGATGGACCTTATCAAACTGCTGGCGGTTCCCAGTTCGCAGTTCAAGGAAATCATCCGCCCGGTTCCGCAGGTGTCGATGCAGTTCCAGATCACGCCCAATGCGACGGTAGGCGCCTACTACCAACTCGGATGGGAAGCAACCCGCTTTCCTCCCGTGGGAAGCTTCTACTCGACCGCCGACGTTCTTGGCAATGGCGCCGAGCGACTTCTGGTAGGACCCCCGATCCAACTGGGGCCGGGAGTCTATACAGGGCCGTTGGCATTCTGGCACTCAGCCGACCGCGAACCGAAGAACTGGGGACAGTTTGGCGCGATGGTCAAGGCGCGGTTACCCCAGGGTTGGGACGTGGGCTTCTACGGCATTCAGTACCACGAGAAGGCCGGGCAGCTTTACATGCAGCCGTTTGGCGCCGCCCAGACCAATGACCAATTTATGGCAGGCCAGATCGGCAACTTCTATTGGGCCTACCCTGAGAACATAAAGGCCATCGCGGTCAGCGCCACCAGGACGTTTGGCAACTTTAACTGGGCATCGGAGTTTGGTGCGCACTTCAACCAGGATCTGGTCAGCGACGGCGGAGTCGATGCCTCGGTTGCCAGCTTTGGCCACGTTCCGAAGCCGGACGCCAATGGCAATCCGCTCTATGCCGTGGGCAGGTCGCTTCACGGTAATCTCTCATGGATTGCCAGCCTCGGGCCTTCTCTGATTTCGAAGGAAGCGTCGTTTGCTGGCGAGGCGGCCTGGAATGCGCTCGTGTCGATCGACAAGAACCCATACAGCGTGGTGGACAACCTGGGAACCGCTCACAAGGCCCTGGATCCAAACACGGAAAAGAACGCGTTCGGAGTTCGCACCGTCTACGAGCCCATGTACCGGCAGAGGTTTCCTGGAATGGACATCTCCTTCCCCGTGGGCGCCTCGTTCTTCCCTCTGGGGCGTTCGTCCGTAATCACGGCTTTTGGCCCGCACAAGGGCGGAGATTTCAGCGTAGGTGTCGCAGTTGCCTATCTGGATGCATGGCGTTTTGGCGCGTCAGTGGTCGGCTACTACGGCAAGGCGGCCGGGTTCCTGAATACCAATCCCGTCAATGGCTATACCACCTACAGCATGGGACAAGACATGTCCGACCGTTACACGTTCAACTTCAACGTTCGCCGCACGTTCGGCCTCAAAAACAGTGGCCGCGAAAAGTAAGGAAGGAACCAGGAAGATGAGTTATCTGAAGAAAACAATTTTCGTGAACGCTGCCGTCCTGCTGCTTGGTGCGGCCGTCGCAAACGCCCAAGTCTCGCCGCAAGAGGCGCAGCAGCTGAAATCGAACTTGACCCCTCTGGGCGGAGAGAAGGCTGGCAACAAAGACGGGTCCATCCCTGCTTGGACGGGTGGATATGCAACTCCGATGCCCGGCTTCAAAAATGGCGGTCGCCGCGGCGATCCGTTCGCCAGCGATAAGCCGCTGTACACCATCACATCCAAGAACATGGACCAGTATGCCGGCAAGCTGACGGATGGCACCAAGGCCATGCTGAAGCGCTATCCCGACACCTATCGCGTGGACGTGTATCAGACGCGTCGTACCGCCGCTGCGCCGCAGTGGGTATACGACAACACCTTCAAAAACGCAACCCGCGGCAAGATCGTAATGAGAGCATCGGGACCGAATGCTTCCGACGTATACGGCGGCGTTCCCTTCCCCATGCCCAAGGACGGCGTCCAGGTCATGTGGAACCATCTTCTCCACTGGCGTGGGACGGCATGGCATCTCGATGTACACCAGTACCTGGGCACTGCCGATGGACGTTCTGTGCTCAGCACCGATGGTCAGGCCGAGCAACTGATGCCCTACTACATCAAAGACGGCAATCCGGACAAGTTCAACGGCGACTATTGGCTGATCCGGCTGGTCAACTCCGGACCTCCGATTCGCGCTGGCGAGGCGATCGTGGGCCGTCAGAACCTGGACGACGACAAGACGCAGGCCTGGGTTTACCTGACTGGACAGCGTCGCGTTCGCAAGCTGCCTAACCCTTGCTGCGACACTCCTACCCCGGCCACCGCCGGTGTGATGAGCTTCGACGAACTCGAAGTCTTCTCGGGCCGGTTCAGCCGCTTCGACTGGAAGCTGATCGGCAAGCAGGAGATGTACATCCCCTACAACGACAACAAGATCATGCAGCCGACCAAGGACGCCACCGTTCTGTCGAAACATCACCTGAATCCGGATTACGTCCGCTGGGAACTGCATCGTGTATGGGTAGTCGAGGCGAATCTGAAGCCTGGTCAACGCCATCAAGCAGCGAGGAGCCGCTACTACATCGATGAAGACTCCTGGACGGGCGTACTTGCCGACCGTTGGGACGCGAAGGGACAGTTGTGGAAGACACTCTGGGCGCTGCCGATGGTCTTCCCCGATCTGCCTGCGGTTTCCGATACCAACTTCGGCTTCTATGACTTGACGTCGGGAGCCTGGTATTCCGCAAACCAGTTCAACGAAAAGCAGGAAGTATACAAGATCATGCCAACCTACCCAGACCGCGACTTCACAGGGGACTCCCTGGCGGGCGAAGGTATTCGGTAATTTGTCTAGTACAGGGGGCGGGGTAACCCGCCCCCCTTTTTTGGAGAATTCATGCAAAGAACTTTGCAATCATCTTTTTTTCTTCTTATCTTTTGTTGGGTCTCATCGATTTTGGGCCTTGCTCAGACGGTTGATTCCGTGGACCGGCCAGCCATGCTCGCACGTGGAGCGGAACACTCGGTTCTCCTGGATGTAGCGAAGGCGGGAAACCGCATTGTTGCCGTGGGAGAGCGCGGCGTTGTCGTACTTTCAGATGACGGCGGACGCAGTTGGCGCCAGGGTAAGGTTCCTACAAGCGTTTCCCTCACAAGGGTCAAGTTTGCTACGGCGAAAGCCGGTTGGGCCGTGGGCCACAGCGGCGTGGTGATTAACACCGAAGACGGCGGCGAAACCTGGACGCGCCAACTGGACGGAAGGACGGCTGCGAAGCTTGCCGTGGAAGGCGCGCAGCTCAACGCAGACCACGCCGGCGCCAACAACACCGCGGCGCAGAAGGCATTGACAGATGCCCAGCGTCTGGAAACGGATGGCCCGGACAAGCCATTTCTCGATCTCTACTTTGAGAACGAAAAGACCGGCTACGTGGTGGGCGCATACGGCCTGATCTTTCGCACCGAAGACGGCGGCGCAACCTGGAAGTCGTGGATGGACCACGTCGATAACCCGCGCGGGATGCATATCTATGCCATCGCCGTGCAGGGAAGTGCGATCTACCTTGCCGGCGAGCAGGGGCTATTTCTGCGCTCCAGCGATGGAGGCAACAAGTTTGCCCGGGTGGCCATGCCTTACGCAGGAACGTACTTCACCACTGCGATTCTGCCAACGGGCGAAGTCGTCGCCGGCGGCATGCGCGGCAACGCCTTTCGTTCTTCAGACCAGGGCAAGAGCTTTACAAAGATCAATGTGAGCGTTCCAGTTTCATTCAGCGCCTCGGTGGTTATGGCTGATGGAAGAGCCGTCTTCTCGAACCAGGCGGGCATGCTGCTGGCGTGCGGCGATAAATGCGAAGCGATTCTTCCGGTTCCGGCCCCAGGCTTGCCGCCCATCGCCGGACTGGCAGATGTCGGAAACGGAATGTTAATGACGGTTGGGTATGGTGGTGCAATTCCTGTGCCTCTCAGTGCCATGAACACCACAGCGAAGAACGGGGGCGCAAAATGAGCGTATCAACACATGATTTGGACGAACAGCCGGTAGTCAAGTCGCTGGCAGATTTCGATACGCATACGGGCTGGCGCCTGGAGCAGGTGCTCTTCAATCACCGCCGCATCGTCATGTTCATCTGCCTGCTGATCACACTGGTGCTAGGTTTTGGCGCGTCCAAGACGAGGCTGAACGCGAGCTTCGAGAAGACCATTCCGACCAAGCATCCCTATATCGTCAACTATCTGCGCCACCAGGCGGACCTGAGCAGTTTCGGCAACGTGATCCGCATTACCGTGGAAGCCAAGCAGGGCACGATCTACGAGAAGAACTATCTCGACACCCTGCAGAAGATCAGCGACGAAGTCTTCGTGCTGCCCGGCGTTGATCGCGCCTACATGAAGTCTCTGTGGACGCCTTCGACGCAGTGGCGCGGTGTCACCGAGGAGGGCTTCGAGTCCGGGCCGGTGATTCCCAACGCCTACGATGGCTCGGATGCCATGATTGCCCAGGTCAGGAGCAACGTCGAGCGCTCCGGCGAGATCGGCCAGTTGGTTGCTTCCAACTACAAATCGAGCATAGTCTACATCCCGCTCTTGTCAACGGATGCGGAGACGGGCAAGCCGCTGGACTACGGCAAACTCTCCGATGAGTTGGAGGCGATTCGTACCAAGTACGCGACCGACCAAACCGGGATACATATCACCGGCTTTGCCAAGGTACTCGGCGATCTGATCGGCGGATTGCGCTGGTTCCTGCTCTTCTTCGCCACCGCGATCGTCATCAGCGGCAGCTTCCTGCTTTATTACACTCGCTGCTGGCGGGCAACGGCGGTCGTGGTTACCTGTTCGCTCATCGCCGTAGTGTGGCAGCTTGGCATTCTCGCTTTCCTTCATTTGGAGTTGAATCCGTATTCCATCCTGGTGCCGTTTCTGATCTTCGCCATCGGCATGAGCCACGGCTCGCAAAAGATGAACGGCATCCTGCAGGATGTGGGCCGCGGAACCATCAAGATTGTGGCCGCGCGCTACACGTTCCGCCGCCTCTTTCTTGCCGGACTCACTGCGCTGCTGGCCGATGCGGTAGGATTTGCGGTTCTCGCATTCATCCAGATACGAGTGATTCAAGAGTTGGCGCTGGCGGCGAGCATTGGAGTTGCCATCCTCATCATCACCAACCTGATCCTGGTTCCGATTCTGCTGAGCTATGTGGGTGTGAGCGCCAAGGCCGCCGAACGCAGCCTGAAGACGGAACTCGCGGAAAAGACAGGCGGCGGCAGGAACGCGATGTGGCAATTCCTCGATCTTTTCACGCGGAAGAAGTGGGCGACGATAGCCATTGTTGTCGCGGTTATCTTTGCCGGGCTCGGGTTGATTGGACGCCGCGACCTGAAGATCGGCGATCTCGATCCTGGAGCTCCGGAGCTGCGGCCAGGTTCGATCTATAACCAGGACAATGCTTACCTGAACGCCAATTACGGCGCAAGCAGTGACGTGTTGGCGGTCATGGTGGAAACGCCGGACAGCAAATGCAGCCTCTTCGATACCCTGCAACGCGTCGATGCGCTGGACTGGAAGCTGAGCCAGGTGGCAGGCGTCGAATCCACCAACTCACTGGCTTTGATGACCCGCCGCATGTTGGGCGGTTACAACGAAGGCAGCATGAAATGGTACGACATTCCCCGCAATCAGGACATGGTCGACACCATTACTTCCAATGCTCCACGCGGCCTCTATAACGACCCCTGCAACCTGCTGACGCTTTCGGTCTTTCTGAAAGACCACAAGGCAGAGACGTTGGACAGGGTTGTGAACGAGGTCGAGGGGTTTGCGTCGAAGAACGACAACGAGAATGCCAAGTTCCTGCTTGGCGCGGGAACCTCGGGCATTGATGCCGCCACCAACATCGTGGTCAAGAAGGCCACGCACGAAATGCTCTTCTGGATCTACGGCGCGGTGATTCTGCTTTGTTTTATCACCTTCCGTTCGTGGCGGGCGGTGGTGGTGGCCGTGCTGCCGTTGATGCTGACTTCGATTCTGTGCGAAGCGTTGATGGCCAGGCTGGGCATGGGCGTGAAGGTGGCTACGCTGCCGGTTACAGCTCTGGGCGTAGGCATCGGCGTAGATTACGCACTCTACATGCTGAGCGTCACGCTCAACCACATCCGCATGGGCAAGTCTCTCTCCGAGGCCTACTACCGCACCCTCTGCTTCACCGGACGCGTAGTGGTCTTTACCGGCATCACGCTGGCGGTGGGCGTTGTCACATGGGCATTCTCGCCGATCAAGTTCCAGGCCGATATGGGCATCCTGCTTGCATTCATGTTCATTTGGAATATGCTGGGGGCCATGATTCTCTTGCCGGCGTTGGCCTACTTCATTCTGCCGCGGCCAAAGCCTGCGACCCCTGACAGGAAGGCGGCTGAGGGGACGCAACTCGCTGCTGTCTAAGCACCCATAAGCGGCCCTGTGCAGCGAAGAAAACAGGGCCCGATCCATTGACCGGAACCGGCAACCAATAATGCCTGCGGCGTTTAGGGTTGCGGGCACATACGAGGAAAGATCATGAAAATTCTTGGAGTTACCTGCGGAAGAAACAACAGCAACACTGAGATCCTGGTCAAGGAAACCTTGATGGGAGCCGAAGCAGCCGGCGCGGAAGTGGAACTGGTGCGCTTGCACGACCTTACGATAAAGCCCTGCACTGGTTGCAACTCGTGCGTCATCGACCTGTTCGAAAAAGGCGGTTCCGGGCACTGCACCATATCAAACGACGACTTCCATTTCTTCGACGAGAAGTTTCTGGATTGCGACGGCATGGTGGTGGGCTCCCCGATCTATGAGAAGAGCCCCAGTGGCCAGCTGAAAAGCCTGAACGACCGCATGGGCCCGTCACACGACATGGCGTTCCAGATGATCGCCCGCGACATACGTCAGGCCAAGGGCATAACCAAGGGAACCGGCCCTGACCCGCGCTTTTTCAAGCAGCGCGGCGCCGTCCTCATTGGCGTTGGCGGCAGCGAGTGGGATACCCTGGCCGCTCCCCTGCTTCACCTGTTTGTTTTTCCCATGCAGGTTGAGGTGATCGACAAGATCATCGCCAATTGGGTGGGACTACCGAAGTCCGTGCTCTTTCGCGAAGATCTGATCACCCGTGCGCATCGCTCAGGCATTCAACTCGTCGAGAGCTTGAAGCGGGGCATCACCCCCGCGGACTACGTGGGAGATCCGGGAATTTGCCCGCTCTGCCACTCCAAGCTGGTGGAAATTCGCGAGGACGATAAAAACTATCCCGCCATCTGCGGAATTTGCGGTGTTCGCGGCACCCTCACCGTTACGGACGGAAAGGTGAAGTTCGATATCAAGGAAGAGGACAAGCATCACTCTCATGTCCTGCTTTCGGGCAAATTCGAACACGCGAAGGAACTTCAGGAGCGCTCGCTGGTCCCGCATCCCAACGTGCATGAGATTCCCGAGCGCTTTAAGAGGTACGAGAAATACCTGACGCCCTCAAAGCCTCAAAAGGCCGTGTTGGAAGTTAAGTAGATTCTGTGACAAAGAGAGGGAGCGAAGTGTTTGGAATCGCTCCCACCGGGCCAGTTCGGCTCGCTCGAACTGCACGGGAGCATCGCGGAGGAGCAGCCTGGCCTAAAGCGGTGTCGAGACTAGGGGGCGCTTCCCGGGGTCAGCGGGATTGCGCCCCATCCTTTTTAGTGTGCGACCCGCTCTTGGAGTCTTCAAGGGCCGGGAACGGCTTGTTCATGTGCTCACGAACGACCGAGAGAAAGCAAGCAAGGGCAGGCAGCTTGTCGTCCTTTCGATATGCAACCAGCAAATCAAAGGATGGCTGCGGATCCAGATCGAGAAGGCGCGATGTCAAGTGGCTGTGAAGCATGCTCTTCTGGTGGTCCGGGATCAGGCACACTCCCGTTCCGATACTCACGGAATTTAACGCTGAAAGTACATTATCGTGTTCGAATCTCGTCTTGAATTGCACATTGGCCGCCTGCGCAAGCCCCTTAACGAAAGATACATAATTCGGAACCATGGCCGGATTGGGACAAATGAGTGGGAACTCCGCCAATTTGGCAACGGGTATGCGCTTGAGGCGGGCAAGAGGATGGTTTGTTGGAAGCACAACCACAATTTTCTGATGCATGACGAATTCGGACACTAATGCAGGGTTGTTGATCGGTCCCGCCGTGAATGCGGCATTGATTGATCCATTTTCAAGGGCCACGATCTGCTCGACCTCGGTTAGCGCCTTGTACGACAATTCAATCGCCGGGAACCGCTCTCGCAAGGCCGGAACAAGCCTGGGGAATAGCTGGCTTTCCGTTCCTAATACAAAGCCGATTGCCACCTGTCCGGCATCGGGACGCGCGCTTTGGCGCGCCAAGGCGATGGCCCGGTTCACGTGGTCCAAGACCGCCTTCGATTCCTTCAGGAATACGCGGCCGGCATCCGTCAAATCCAACTTGTGCCGTTCCCGGCGGAAAAGAGGCGTTCCGACAATTTCTTCCAGCCGGTGTATCTGCCGGCTCACCGAGGGTTGCACCGTGTTCAGGCGCTCGGCCGCGCGGGTGAAGTTCATCTCTTCGGCGACGGCAATGAAAAAACGAAGATAACGCAGGTCCATCATGCACCTTGACTCGAAGGCCGGTCTTGGCTCTGTGCGGATCGTTTTCCCCGCGGAACGCCGAAATGACAGGCCGAAAACCGATTATGCGAAAAGCACTTTTAATCATACTGCGTCGAAGGCGACCCGCCTCTCGGAGCATCGAAATAGCGCCCGAAAATGCAGAAAGCTGTCCAGCTGTTCATTTTGGGCAAGAATGGCATCGCCGAGCGGAGCGTCGCCGGCTGGGAATGAACTGAGAATTTTAACTTTAGAGGGCCACGCAAGATAGGCCGGGTAGTGCATGCACCCACGCCTGAGTCAAATTCGAAATTGAAGTTCCGATAGAAGATGAGGGCTGTTTTCTTTGGAAAGCATTCAGCCGTCCCGAACCCCACGGACATGGAAGTGTCCGTGGGGGGAAGGAGATGTTGCCGTTCACCGAGCCAGGGCAGGATTGAAGCCTGGAGCGGCTTTACCGGTAGGTGTAGTCGCCAGCCTGGTAGCGCGGAGGGATGACCGGTATCTGGAGATACGAGTCGTACTTTCCGCCGGAATGAATGATGTGCTCGCCCTTGTTGTTGGTCTCCCAGGAGAAGGGCTCGAACCAACCTTCGCGAATGTAGTGCCCTGAGACCTGAATCTCGAGTTGTTGTCCCTTGTGCCAGATACGGCTATGGGGCCAGATTTCGATATCCACGGGAACAATCTCGCCGGGGCTGAGCTTCTCGTCTTTGAGGTGGGCCTGGACCGGCTGATACTTGGTGGTCAGCTTGGGGTCCAGGGCGCGGCGCGAGGCCCGCATCTTGCCCCAGGCGCCGGGGTGCGGCTCGCCCAGTACCGAAGTCGGCAGCCACTTTCCATTTTCGTCGAGCTTGCGAATGGCAATGAACAGGTCCATGTCGTCATTGCCATTGGCTTCAACCCAGAGGCGCAGCCACATGTAGCCTGAAATCTCGGTCGGCTCATCGAACTTGATGCGGAAGGCTGTGAAGCCTTGCTCTGCCTCGTACGAGATGCTCGACTCTGCGGCGACGGGCTCAAAGGAGAGCGCGCTCTTGACGGCATCCACGTAAAGACGCTTATACTGCGTGCGCGCCAGGGGGAACTCGCCTTCTCTGCGGTTCGTCTGGTAATCGCAGTCAAAGGCATCCATCACTTCCATGCGAACCTTCGGAGTCAGTTCCCAGCCGTTCCGGATCTCTTTCAAATAGCGGTCGAAGAAGAGTTTCAAATCGGCGAGGTTTGCTGGATTGTACGTGTCAGGCCACTCGAAGTCGCGATGAACGCGCATCCATTTTTTTGGAGAGCGGATCTTGCGGAAGCCTTCCCACGAGCCGCGCTCGTGCATGTGGCTCCAGGAAGCGGTGAAGTATGTGGGAATCTTGATCTTTTCCCACTTGGGAATCTTGTCTGTCCAATACCCGTTGATGAAAGGATAGCGAACAGCCATGGCGGCGTTGTCATCGATATAGCCGGTACCGACCAGCGAACTGGAGATGAAGGAGTTGAAGCCAAGCGCGGGAATGCCACCTTCGTAGAGGGACTCGCGGAACAGGTCGCCAGTGCCTTCCCAGGGAGCGATGCAAGTAAGGTGTGGCGGCTGCTCGGCAGCAATGCGATATTCCACCATGGCAACGCCGGAGTTGCCGAACATGCCGATCTTGCCGTTGGTCCAATGCTGCGTGGCCAGCCACTCAATAAAGTCATAACCATCGCGGCCGTCCTGCGAGCCGAACATGTTGATGTCGCCCTGAGAGCGGCAAACTCCGCGGGGGTCAGGGTTGACGATGGCGTACCCCATGTGGCACCAGTAGGCCGGGTCGGCGCTTTCGAACTTCGCCAGCCGGGAGACCGTTCCTGGCGGCACGCCCATGGCCTGCCACTCGTGGTTCTCCTGCTGCCGCTTTCCGAAGTAGCTCCAATTGACGATTGCCGGAACATTCATTGCGCCTTCGGGGCGGAAGATATCGGTATAGATAATGGTGCCGTCGCGCAGAGTAACCGGAACATCCTGTTCGCACAGAATGCCCGGTTCGGCAATATAGGTGCGCTGGTTCAGGTCGGGAGAAAATCCGAACGCCGAAATATCCGCTGACTCACCCTCGGAAGGGGAGACGGGGGTTCTGGCCTTCTTGTAGATGACCTCGATTTCTTCGTTTCCGAATTTCTCAACCACGAGCTTTGACTCGGGGAGTTTTGCAGTTGTTTCGGGCTCTGCTGTAATCATCTTTCCTATCCTTTCAGAAGTTCATCGATTCTCCTGAAAGGCGAATCGATCATTGAATCAATATGCCAGTGATCCGCGCCTTGAAGCCTTGAGAGCGGGATGCCGCCAGAGTTACTGGTTGCAGATACCGGCGACATACTCCGCTGCTTCGCCGAAGGTCTTCTTCCGCCGGAACTCCATGAAAGGAATTTGAATGTCAAATTCCTCTTCGAGGACTGAAATGATCTGGACGTAGTTAACCGACTTGGCCTTAAGATCTTCCAGGAATCGTGTATCGGCACTGTAGACACTTGGATCAACCTTGAATAGCGCAGCCGCCCGCTCAATAATCCTGGCAAGAATTTCGTTGCTTTCGCTCATTGGTGGTTCACTCCTTCTGGAAATTGTCTGACTGCCTGCCGCAATCAGGAATTCAGCAGCTTGTTGAATTTGGTAGCGACCATGGCGTCGCCGTGGAATCGCATCTTGCCTGTGTTCCACATCGCAGTCATTGGGTTGAACCGCTCCTTCGATTGCTCAACGAAAAGCGGAAAAGGGGCAATTGTTGTCAGAATCGCCTCGGGATACTCGCCCTCGAATGGGCCGCTCGGAATGCCGTCTTCGATTATGATGTGCCAGATGCCATCATCGCTCGCGGAAAAGTCGTATCCGAACACCCAACTAACGCCTTCAAAGTTCTCCGACTTTGCTTCGATTTGCGCTACCAACTCTGCCAGAAATTCTTTCGGGGTTGCTGTTGTCTCACTCACTGAAATTCTCCTTGAATCACAACATGGATGAATCATTTCGCCAGAAGAATGGCGGTTCTGTTGAATCCTTGCCAGACCGGTATCCCTGTATAGATACGGGCCTTTTCCTGGCCGGTGAGCACGCGCAGGGCGCCGCAGGCCATCGCTTCCATCTCCAGTTCGCCCGCATAGACCCTTACCGGGGCGATGGACTTTACCATCTCGGTAACCTTCCCGGTGAGGTAGGCGTCGTGGGCGACACCGCCGGTTAAAAGAATGCCGTCGACCTGGCCGTGGAGCACCGCCGCATAGGCGCCGATGTACTTGCCGATTTGATAGATTAGCGCATCGTAGATGAGCTTGGCATAGCCATCGCCGCTCTCGATCATCTGCGCAACCTCGCGCGCATCCGATGTGCCGAGGTGCTCTACGAGCCCGCCGTTCTTCACGATGCGCTCCTGCATCTCGCGCTCGGTGTAGTCGCCGGAAAAACACATCTTGACCACTGCGGACACCGGGATTGCGCCGCAGCGCGTCGGCGCCATGGGGCCGTCGCCCTGGACGGCATCGGTGGAGTCGATCATTCGGCCCTTGCGATGCGCCCCAATTGACAGACCTCCTCCGGCATGGCAAATGACAAGATTCAAATCCTCATAGCGCTTGCCAATTTCCTTGGCATAGCGCTGCCCAACCTCTTTTTGGTTGAGCGGGTGGCCGCGGCTCTCACGGGAAACATTTGCCCAGCCGCACACCCTTGCTACTTCGTCGAGCTCGTCAACATCGGGAGGATTCACGATAAACGCAACGCCGCCGAATTCGCGAGCGAACTCATCGGCCAGCACGTTGCCGATTGAATTGGGATGCTTGATTGTGAAGCCGATTCTGGAGTGATGCAGGAGCAAGTCGTTGGCGAGGTAGGTGCCCCCTTCGAGCGAGACAAGACCTCCGCCCGCGCTTATAAATGCATCCATCCCATCAAGCGAAATGTCACGCTTGGCCAACTCCGCGAGAATGGTCTCTTTGCGATAGGGAAGTTGATCGATGATCTCTCTAAACTCGTTCAACTTCTTCGCTTCGTGAGTGACATTCGTCGAAAAAAGCAGCGTCTCATTTTCGAAGACGGCTACTTTGGTCGAGGTGGAGCCGAGGGTCATTGCGAAGAGTTTGTATTTCTTTTCCATGCGCCTTCCGTGACTTCTTCAATATTTACAGCGTGCTCTGCGCGAGCACGACAACATTGGTGATGGCTCCAACAATCTCCTCAACCGAGTGTCCCCGCGAGAGATCGGTAATCGGCTTGGCGAACCCTTGCAGCAGCGGCCCATATGCCTTTGCTTTGCCAAATATCTGGACAAGTTTGACGCCGATATTGCCGGAGTTGAGATCGGGAAAGATAAGGATGTTAGCCTTGCCTGCTACGGAGCCGACGTCTTTGATTTTTCGCTCGGCCACGGCGGGAATGATTGCCGAGTCGAGTTGAAGCTCTCCGTCGATGAGAAGGTCGGGCCGGCGGCGGCGCGCAATCTCAAGAGCCTCAAGCACCTTATCAACCTTTTCGTGCTGCGCGCTGCCTTTTGTCGAGAAGGACAGCAACGCGACCCGCGGTTCCAGATCGAGCAGGCAGCGGGTGGTATCGGCAGTCGCAATTGCAATGTCGGCCAATTCTTCAGGATTGGGATCGGGACATACGGCGCAGTCAGCGTGAATCAATAGATTGCCGTCCGGCCCTTCGAAGCCGGGGATCGACCAGATGCCCATGCTCGAGACGGTTTCAATTCCGGGGCGCATGCCGAGAATGGTTTGCGCAGCGAGGATAACCTCGCCGGTCGTGTAGGTCAGGCCCGCGACGATGCAGTCAGCCTCGCCCATGGCCTCCATCATCAGCGCGAAATTCAGAGGCGCCCGCAACATGCGCTTCAGCGCTTTTCCTGGGAGCGTCGAATTCGTCTCCAGGTAGCGCGCGACAAGGCCGTCCACTAACGTTTCGTCCGTGTGGTCGACGATGGCGATTCCGTCCAGCAAAACCCCAATGCTTGCGGCTAACGAAGAAACGGCCTCTGGCTTGCCGATCAGGATGGGGTGTGCGAGGCCAAGATCCAGGGCCTGGCGCGCGGCGCGCAAGATGCGATCCTCGCCAGCCTCAGGAAAGACCACGACTTTCGGATGGGTCTTGGCCTTCGATTGCAGATACTCTCTGACGTCCACTATCATTCTTGTCTTCCCAGACATCCCGGCGGCGCAGGATTGCCCTGATTTCAGGAACACTCTGTTTACCGCTTCTGGAGCCTACACCGTAAATTAGGCGCTTGATGAGAAGAAGGAAAATACTTTGTTTGAATGGAGGCGCTGCCTTTATGGCATTGCAGAAATGGCATGATTCCGCGGGGTGCGCTGTGGCCGGGATCGGTCAGGAACCAGCGTTCAACTGGGCTATGGCAATCGCGTATTCGCCATCGTAGGAGACGCTGACGAGCACCTGGCCTACCTTGCTTTCGGCGGCAATCGCCGCGAATCGGCCTGAGAGGACGGCGAGTGGTTCGCCGAACTCTCCATCCTGGATGTCAATCTCGTTGAACTGGACGCCGGTGTCCCAGCCGATGGCAAAGCACTTGAAAATGGCTTCCTTGGCTGCGAAGGACTTAGCCAGATAGGCGGCGGAATCGGGATGGGCTTCTGCCCGCTGCGCCTCGCCGGCAGTGAAGGTCTTGTGAAGGAAGGCCTGTTTGCCGGGGCCATCGAGAATCGCGCGCATCCTGCCGATGGCAATTATGTCTACGCCAATGCCAAGCGCCATCTTCGTTCCCTCAATTCTGCATTCCATTCCGCGCAATGAGAGGCGGAGCCGCCTGGATGGATCATTGTGCCACGGATGGGAGGATCTAGTAACTGCCCCAGAACTTTACCGGCGTGATTTTCAACCGGAGGTTGCAGTTCAGGCATCGTCCCGCCTCAGCGAGCGCGTTCTCCTCATCCAAGCCATTGTCGAGAAGGCAGAAGTTAGTTACCCGTTCTTCCGGATTGTGGAGGCACGGTTCATGGCGCTGCTCAGAGGCAAAATCTCCGGCTTTTCCAATCCACGGGTTCCACTCGGATTCCGGCGCCAGTTTCTCTTCGATGTTTCCTTTGCCGCCCAGGAATTTGTCCACCGCGGAGGCGGTTTTACGCGCGGAGGCGATGGCCTGGATTACCGAGGCGGTACCCGACACGACATCGCCGGCTGCAAAGACGCCCTCAATGCTGGTTTCCAGCGAGTATTCGTCCACTTCAACAAGTCCGCGCGCCGTGAGTTCGACGTCGAAGTCCTCGGGAATCTCCGGCCGCTGGCCGACAGCGAAGATCACAGTGTCAGCCGGAATTACGTGTTCGGAACCGGGGACATATTCGACCTTCAGTTTGCCGTCGTCAACGGAGAAGGAGGCTACGTCGAGACATTCCAAGCCAACCGCCTGCCCGTCGTCGCCCATAACCTGCTTGAATCCGTGCGAAGTGTGAAGAATGATTCCCTCTTCGATGCCTTCTTCGATCTCTTCCGGTGAAGCGAGCATCTTGTCCCGCGGTTCGAGGCAGGCGATGCGGACCTCTTCGGCGCCGAGACGGCGAGCCACGCGGGCGCAATCAAACGCAACATTGCCTCCGCCTGCAACCACGACTCGATTGCCGATCATGCCGGGCGTGCCGAGACTAACGTCGCGAAGAAAACCAACCGCATCCAATACTCCGCGCAGGTTATTTCCGGGTATGGGCAGTTTGCTTCCCTTATGCGCACCCGTTGTCACCACGACGGCATCGAATTCCTCGTCGTCTATCAGAACGCTCAGCGATTCAATTTTCCGAGAGGTGCGAATATCGACGCCGGCATTGCGAATTTCATCGATCTCGGCGTCAATCACCGCGCGAGGCAGCCGGTATTCGGGAATCCCATAGCGCAACATTCCGCCGGGCTCCGGCAGCGCTTCGAATACAACCACTTCGTGCCCCAGTTTCGCGAGGTAATAGGCAGCGGTGAGGCCAGCCGGCCCTGAACCGACCACTGCTACACGCTTGCCTGTAGGCGCCTCGTGGCGTGCTTTTTCTTTCCAGATGTGCCGGGTGTCGTGCTCGACGGCAAAGCGCTTCAGGTTTCGCAGCGAGATGGGGCTGTTGACCAGCGCGCGGCGGCAGCTCCCTTCGCATGGATGAACGCAGACATAGCCCAGGACCAGTGGAAGCGGCACCTTTTCGCGGATGACGGCAGCTGACTCAGCGTATTTCCCGTCGCCGATGAAGCGGACATAACGCGCCGTGTCGATTTCGGCGGGACAGTTGGCGCGGCAGGGAACCAGTGCCTCCTTGCGCCTCTTGCCCTGGACAAGTTCCGGCTTGTCCATGATTGCGCCCGTAGGACACACTTCGACGCACGCTCCGCAAAAGCGGCAGCCGGCCTCGATCCAGGATTCTCCGGTCTCGATGCCCACACGCTTTTCTTCGCCGTCCTCCACCACCTTAAGAACCTGGGCGCCGCGCAGCTCATTGCAGGCTCGAACGCAGCGCATGCACTTGACGCAGCGGGCAAAATCGAAGACGAAAAGGGGATGGGATAAATCGACTGGAATATGCCTGTTGCGCCGCTCAATGCTCAGGTGTTCGCTGACGCCGAGATACTGCTTGAGCGATTGCAGTTCGCAGTTCAGGTACTTGGTGCAGGTTGTACATTCTTCGGGATGGTCGGCAAGCATCGTCTCCATCGCCGCGCGGCGCAACTCGAGGAGCGGCTTCGTCGTGGTGCGGACGGTCATTCCTTCGGCGGCGAGCGATTCGCACGAGGAAGGATTCCCTTCAACTCCGTCGATCTCAACAACACACAATCCGCAAATGCCGGCGGGCCGCAGATCGGGGTGATCGCAAAGGTGAGGTATATAAATGCCGGCATCCAGCGCAGCAGTCAAGACGCTGGCGCCTAGCGTCGCTTCAATCTCCCGGCCATCGATATTGAGCTTGATCAACGCGGCACCTTCTGTGCCACGGCGGCAGAATAATTGCCGCACGCATAAGCGACACGCCGCCCTTGGCTTGCACGGCTGTCGGATTCGGGGCGGGATTGGTGAGGAAGCATAGTCAGAACATCTCTCCAGCCTTTAAGCTAGGGGATGAAAGACTCACAAGGGAAATACTTTGTTTGCAGGATATGAGACCTCGGCGGCATAGGCCCATTGGCCTGCAGCGAGCAGGCCGATGGGCGCGAATGGAAATGGGCATGAAGGGATGACGAAATAAGGCGGAGACTACTTTGCCAGCGGGTACAGTCCGAGAATCTGGGCCTTCAGCCGAGTCAGCCCCAACAGTACATCAGTAAACGGGGTTGGCACGGCGACCTTGTGCGCTATCTCACTGACAGCTCCAACCAAGGCGTCGAGTTCCACGGCCTTCTTTGCTTCCACATCCTGAAGCATCGAGGTTTTGAACGGTCCCAGAGCACGCGTTCCCTCGTGCCGCTGTTCAGGTGTGTCAGTCATTACGCAGCCGAATGTCTTTCCGACGGCGGCGGCTTCGTACATCACTTTTATGCAAAGCTCGCTAGCCTGCGGATCGTCGAGAATCTTGTCGAGCGTGGCCCCTGTCAAAGCCGATACGGGATTGTGCGTCATGTTGCCCAGCAGCTTGAGCCAAATGTCTTTCTGGATCGATTGCGAAACGACCACGTTGAATCCAGCCTGTGACAGCAAAGCGCCAAGATCGCGAACCCGCTGAGAATCGGTATTGTTCGGCTCGCCGATGGTCAGTTTGTTTCCGCTTACATGATTGGCCACGCCCGGAGCGAGCAAACTGGCGGTAAGCATGATGACGCATCCAATGACGCGATCGGCCGGAATACCGGCAGCGATGGCGCCGTCTGGATCGATGGACTGCAAACGCGTTCCGGCCAAGTCGCCGCCAAAGCCCTGGAAGAACCACCATGGCACGCCGTTCATCGCGGTCATTACCACGGTTTTGGGGCCGAGCAGAAAATGCATCTTCGGTGCGATGAATTTCAGTGTCGGTCCCTTTACGGCGACGATGACCAGGTCCTGCGGTCCGAGCGATGCGGGATCGTCGGTCGCCGTAACCGCAGCCGAGAGCATTTTCCCCTCTGCCTGCACGCGCAGCCCGTTTGCCTTGATGGCTTCAAGTGTCGGACCTACTTCAATCACGCTGATTTCGGCGCCGCACTGCGCCAGCCTTACGCCCAGCAGCCCGCCAATCGCACCCGCACCATAAAGACAAATCTTCATTGCAATTACTTCCGATCTCCGCTCGAATTCTTATCGTGAGCGGTCAAGAGCTTATCCAAGCGACTTGATGTAAGCGGCTGCGTGCTCGGCAGCCATGCGGCCGGTGGTAATTGCGAAGCCCATGGTGTTACCAGGCAACTGGAAGACGTAGGTGTCACCGTAGATGTTGCAGGCGTCAGTGCCAGATGCGTACAAGCCGGGAATCGGAGACCACTCCTTGTCAAGAACCTCGGTTTTGTAATTGATCTTGATGCCGCCCAGGCTGCCGTAGCCGGCGGGGTACAGCTGCAACGCGTAATATGGCGCTTGCTTCACCGGTCGCAGATAACGTTGGGGTTTGATGAAGACCTCATCGTAGCCGTGCTCGCAGAAGCCGTTGTACTCTGCCAACTGAGTCCCCAACCCAACGGGATCCATACCCGTTTGAGCGGCAAGGTCCTCGGCAGAATTCGCCACGAAAAGGTGGGGATACTTGCTGTCTACCGCCTTTTGGATCATTTCGTCGATATTGGCCACGTTAGGCGTTTGAATGACGAGGTTGATAAAGTCGAGGTAACTCTTCATCTCGTTCTTGATGGTTTCATCGAAGACAAAGAAGCAGACGCGGTCTTTCTGCAGGGCGATGGCGTTGCCCTTGAAGCTGTCGTTACCTTCGGCTTCATTGATGAAGCGCTCACCCTGGAGGTTGAGCATCAGGTGCGGCTGGTGAAACAATGGCAGCCATTCCAAGCCCAAAGCCATAGGATCCGCCACGCCGAATGAGAGTTCCATCCGCATGGGGGTAGACATCGCGCCGGCTTCCCACGCCATGCGCATTCCGTCGCCTTCGAGGCCCGGGATACGGAAGGTATGCAGATCTCTGCCCCAGTCAAATCCCGTGTGCTTTTTGATCATCTTGGGATTGTCGCCAAAACCGCCGGTGGCCACGATGACGGCTTTGGCATTCACCTGGATTTCATCCCCGGATTGGGTCTCGGCAATCACACCGGTAATTCTGTTGCCATCTTTCACCAACCTGGTGGCGGGTGTCTGCAGCATGAGCTTCACGCCCAATTCTTTGGCGCGCTGGGTCATGATTCTGAGCATGGTGGCGGCGGCCGTCGGACCAGGATGCCCCGATTCAGGCTGAACAATGTGCCATGTCGGAAACGACCCCGGGAAATAAGACGCAGGCTCGGAGAATACGACGCCTAGCGATTCCAGCCACGAAATAGTTTCGCCAGACTTATTCAGATGTTCGCGAACCAGCCTTCCGTCGGCCTGCCAATGGACGTAATTCATGAAGACTTCAAAGGCCTGATCCTGGGTAGGCTGGAACTGTTTGGCACGTGTCAAACGGCTCTCGATGCCCAGAGGCCCCATACCCATGTTGGCCGCGCCGCCAGTGGTGGAGCTCTTCTCGAGCGTGACGACTTTCAAACCAAGTTGAGCAGCCGCAACCGAGGCTGCCAGACCGCTGGCGCCGGCGGCGACTATCGCAACATCCGCCTCAATTTGAACCATTTCAATCTCCGCGTCCTAAAGAAATGACTATGTTTCACCGGGTGAATACGCACCCTCATGCGGGAGAAAGAGACCGCGCATGAGGAACTCCATCGCATCGATGGCTATCCGTTTCTGCCCAAAAGAAATGCCTTCTGGTTGACTTCGTGCAGTTTCTCGGGAAGATTCCGCAAGATGGCAGCCATCCATGCATCGACCGAGAAGTCCAAATGCTTGCTCAAAACTCCCAGCAGGGCAACGTTGACGCTCTTCTTGTTGCTCAGTTTGGAGACATCGATCTTGGAATCGTCGATGAGGACGCCATCGGCGGCCAGGGCCGCCTGGTTCACGGGAACCTGGTCAGAGGAGATGACGACGAGATAGTCAGCTTCGCCCGGAGGTACCATGGGGCTGAATACATTTGCGCCAAAGCGCACGTCGCTCGATACCGACCCGCCGCGCTGGCTCATTCCATGGACTTCGCTTTTCTTCACGTCGAGTCCCGCGCTGAATACCAGATCCGCAAGGATGTCGGATGCCTTGATTACGCCCTGGCCACCGAGTCCCCCAATTACCACGTTAGTTACACTGTGTTTCATTTGCCCTCTCGTATTCGCGGATTGACCGCACGGCCAGCAGGCACTCGCGGCGAGCGACGATGACAGTCAGCTCCGGTTTTTCCAAACCATTCTTGAGTAGTTCGCCAAACTCTTCCTTGTTTGCGACCACATCGATGACGTGAACATTCTTGACGCCAACGCCGCGAACCACTTCCTCGATAACCACTTTGCCGGTCTTCGAGTGATCCAGCGTGCGGCCGGTGCCGGGATGCTCTTGCAGGCCCGTCATGGCTGTCGTGCCGTTGTCAAGAATCAGCAGCACATGACCGCTTGGCGGCGGATTGTAGACCATCTCCACAAGGCCGGTAATGCCCGAGTGCATGAATGTGCTGTCGCCAATTACGCTGACGACGCGCTTTGCCTGTTCTTCAGGAAGGGTAAGGCGCATGCCGAGCCCAAGCCCGATTGAAGCACCCATGCAGCAGGCCACATCGGTGGCATCAAACGGTGACAAGGTGCCGAGCGAATAGCAGCCGATATCGCCGCAGACGATGCACTTCTGGTCGCGCAAGGTTTCAAAGATGCCGCGGTGCGGGCAGCCGGGGCACAGCGCGGGAGGCTTTCCGGGAACCGGCGGGGCCTCAGGTGTTGTGTCTCCTGCGATAAGCCGGCGCACGCGGTCAACGTTGAACTCGCCAAACCGGAATATGGACGCCTTGTCCTCGACCGCGACTCCCGCGGTGCGAAGCTGCTCAACCATGTACGGATCGCCCTCTTCGACGACGATGCAGCGATCCACGCCGGCGGCAAACTTGCGCATGGTCTCAATGGGCAACGGATGCGTGAGGCCGAGCTTGAGCACGCTTGCTTCGGACGCGGCGTCCAGCACATGCTGGAAGGAGATGCCGGAGGTGATGATTCCCAGGGCACTTGAGCCTTTGACGGTGCGCGTGGGGCCGGATTCCTCGTTCCATTGGGCAATCTGGGCCAGTTTCTCGCGCAGGCGCTTATGCGCCAGCCGCGCAAAGCCGGGAAGCATCACGTGCGTCTTTATGTCTTTTTCGTAGGCCTTTGCCGTCTTGGGCAGGGGCGCGCCGCTCGGATTGACCACGGTCTTGGAGTGGCAAACCCTCGTGGTGAGGCGTAAGAGCACCGGAACGTTCCAGCGCTCGGAGATCTCGATCGCAATGCGTGTAAAGTCGTAGGCCTCCTGCGAGTCCGACGGCTCAAGCATGGGAAGCGCAGCGGCAACAGCATAGCGGCGGTTGTCCTGCTCATCCTGGCTTGAAGACATGCCGGGGTCGTCTGCCGTGACCACCACCAGGGCGCCATTCATATCTTCGTAGGCCGCGGTGAACAGGGGGTCTGCGGCGACGTTGAGGCCGACATGCTTCATGGTGACGATTGTCCGCCCGCCGGCAATGGCTGCGCCAATGCCGACTTCGAGCGCAACCTTCTCGTTCGGCGCCCATTGGGCCCGTCCGCCCAGGTGATCGAACTCTTCGAGGATCTCTGTGGACGGTGTTCCCGGATAACCGGTGCCAAGTTCTACGCCGCAGTCGTACGCTGCCGCTGCAACCGCTTCATCTCCACTAAGCAAAACTTTCATGACCAAACCCTTGTGACTCGTTGGAAGCGCCCCTTCAGTGCCAACTATGACCCCGGCGAGGTTGCTTGTTGTTTGCAATTTGAAGAGTAGTCTCAATGCCCGAGCGAGTTGAAATACTTTGTTTAACTCGTAATTCAACCTCGGAAGTACTTTTCGGGCGGATGCGATGCTAGAGGGACGACCCTTTCAGTTCCCGTGCCGCTTCTTCATGGCGCAACACGCGCAGCGCGCCTTCCGCCAAGGCCTGCATTTCGTCTTCGCCTGGATAGACCACGACGGGCCCAATCCATCCGATGGCGGAACGCAGCTGGCCTATCAGTTTTTCAGAGTGCGCCATTCCCCCAGTCAGCACGATTGCGTCAAGCTTTCCATTCAGGACTGTCGCCATTGCGCCGATGTCTTTGGCGATCTGGTAAACCATGGCGTCGAAGATCAAAGAGGCCTTATCGTCTCCTGCGGCGATTCTCCGCTCAACTTCGCGAAGGTCCTTTGTGCCCAGGTAGGAGTAGATTCCTCCTTCGCGGTTCAGGGCGTTCCATAACGTCTTCTCGGTGTACTTGCCGCTGAAGCAAAGCTGGATGACCTTCAGCAGCGGCAATCCGCCAGAGCGTTCGGTTGAAAAAGTGCCTTCGTGGCCGGCATTGTTTACATCGATCATTCTGCCGTTTTCATGGGCCGAGATCGATATTCCACTCCCCAGGTGAGCAATCACGAGGCGCAGTTCCTGGTATGTTCCGCCGTGTTCCCGGGCATATCTTTTGGCTACCGCCTTGGTGTTCAACGCGTGCGAAAGAAGGTGGCGATTCGCCAGTGCCGACCCTGATATTCGCGCCTTGTCAGACCACTCATCCACGGCCACAGGATCGACTACGAATGCCTCTCCGCCAGCCTTCAAGGCCATTGCCAAGGCGAGAAATGCGCCGAGGTTCGAGGCGTGCTCCCCGTATCGGGTCAACCGCAGGTCGCTGAGCATTTCCTCATTCACGCGATAAGTGCCGCTCGGTAGAGGCCGCGTCAATCCGCCGCGCCCCACCACGGCCTGAAACTGGTGAAGCTCATATCCGGCCTGCTTCAACTCCTCCTCGATCCTCTGTTGTCTATATTCCAGCTGGTCGAGAACTGCCCGGCCTCGGAAGGTCTCCATCTCGCTGTCAGAGTGGCTCAGGTTTCGCACCAGTTCGGGGCGCTCATTTACGAAGACGGCAATCTTGGTCGAGGCCGACCCTGGATTGATGGTCAGAATCCTGTATTCATCGGCTGGCATAGAGTACCCCCAGGGCCATTGCGTTCACCTTGTCTTGCGCGCTTTCAACTCGCGATGGAATCAGGATGGGCGTCTTCGCGCCGACCACGACATGGCCGAATTCAGAGCCGGCCAGAAAAACGATCGACTTTGCCAGAAGATTGCCTGCCTCGATGCAAGGAAGAATAAGACAGTCTGCGTGCCCGGCCACGCTGCTGGTAATGCCCTTGGCCTTTGCCGCCCACGCCAACAGCGCATTGTCCAGCGCCAAAGGACCGAATACCTCGGCATCCCCAAACTCTCCGGCGGCTCCCATTGCAGTCAGCTCCTGTGCGTCCGTCGTCGACGGCATGGCGTTTGAGACCACTTCAACTGCACTCATGATGGCGATCTTTGGCCGCCGAACATCGAGGCAGTGCAGCACTTCGACTGCTGTCAGCACGATCTGTTTCTTCTGTTCCAGCGTCGGAGCAACATTCAATCCGCCGTCCGTCAAGCCTACGAGTTTCGGCTCGTCCGCCCAGCGATTCTCGAAGAAAGCGACGTCGCATAGCAGGCGGCCGGTTCGGAGGCCCTTTTCCTTGTCAAGCACGGGACGCAGCAGTTCATCGGTGCGCAGGTGGCCTTTCATCAGAATGTCGATGCTACCCTCGCGCGCCATCGCCACAGCAACTTGAGCAGCGTCCTCCGCCGCCTCAACAAACTCGGCTTTTTCGATCAATTCCAAAAAGCCAAGCGACTTGGCGCGCGATTGAATCCGATTCTTGTCTCCGATCAGAACAGGGGACGCAATCTGCGAGTGCAAGGCTTCAGCAGCCGCCGTGAGAGCCACTTCGTCGTCGGCCAGCACGACGCCTACCCGCTTGGGGCCTAGCTCGCACGCCCGTTTTCTCAACTCCGCAAAGGAGCGAATTCCCTTCGACGCTTCTATAGCAACTGTCTCCATTTTGTCTCTCCTCGATAGAACTGCGGCATTCAAGCTGCAAGTCCTTTTACATGTACATCGCGCACGCTGCAGGATTTTGCAGGTAGGATAACCAAATCCTCTATCCTGGCGGAAATACTTTCTTTCGCTATTCCGTCAACCTTTCAGCTATGGGGACTCATAGAATCCGCATACAGAACTTCGGGGGCCAGAACACATGAGATTGCCTCTCAGCAATCGTTGCCCTCTGGGAATTTCGCACCGAGCTGGAATAGTATGAATTACAATTCCTGAGTTCTCACACGAGTGTGCTACGCTGCTGCTGTTTGCAGGCTGGCTGTGATGGCCGCCGCAAATTAAGGGAGCGTCGCCTGCAAGTCGCATATTAATGTAACTTTTGGTGCGAGACCGCGAGACGGAAGGTGGAGGAGAGAGTTCGATGACAACTTTGGCAGAGAAAGCAGCGGAAATCACAGTGTTGCGGGAAACGATGGCCCCGGAAGAGCGGTTCACGGCATCAGTGTCGTTGCAGCCAGTGGATCGCGTGATGTGCGCGCCGTTCGTTCAAGGCTATGCGGCTTCGTTTTGCGGAGTAACGCAGGCGAAATACTATAACGATTTCGATCTGGCTATGGATTGTCTTGATCGATTGAAAGCGGCCTATCCGGTTTGGGACGCAATTCGCTCGTCGTACACCGACCTGGGATACAGCCCACTCCTACGCAACCGCTGGTTTCAGAAGGTGAACCTGCCAGGCGAGGAACTGTCTGAGGATTCTTCGTACCAGATTCTGGAAGTATCGCTTGCAACTCAAGAGGAGATGAAGGCGATCAAGAAGTCCGGTATGACGAAGTACATGATGGCGGTGACCAAGCGGATTCGCCCGGACAAGGGATTGATCCACTTCCTGCTGTGGGAGATGCGGCGCAAGAAGATTGCCCGGCGCGAGGCGGCTGCCGCACACAAAAGGGGGCAGGTGCTTTACTACGGAGGCACCTACAGCCCGCCGTTCGAACTGCTCTCAATGACCCGCGGCATGACAGAATTCAGCACAGATCTCTACCGCCTGAAAAATGAGCTGGCTGAGATCATGTGGTCGTTTCAGAAAGATTGCATCAAGATGGCGATGGATGCCTGCAAGGTTGTCGGAGTGAAACACGTGTTTTTCGTGGGCTGCCGTTGCGGCACCACATTCCTGAACAAGAAACAGTTTGAAACCTACACGTGGCCCTTCTTCAAGGATGCCGCATTGAAGATGATCGAAGCCGGCATCACGCCCATCTTCCACCTGGATACGGACTGGGGGCGAGCTATGGAATACTTCCTGGAACTGCCCAAGGGAAAATGCATCGTTGAGACCGACGGCGAAACGGATATCTTCCGCGCCAAAGAGATTCTGCGCGATCACGTCTGCCTCTCCGGCGACGTTCCGCCCTCGATGATGACGGTGGGCAGCCCGACCGACGTGGATGAATACTGCAAGAAGCTGATTCAGACGGTGGGCAAGGGAGGCGGTTTTATCTTGAGCAACGGATGCACGCTGCCTCCGAACTCGAAGCATGAGAACATCAAGGCGTTCTTCGAGTCGGTTGCGAAATACGGGCAGTACTGATGGCCATGAGGCGGGCGCCGGAGCAACTTTGGCGTCCGCCCCTTTCACGCTGAGTTTCTTCAGTTAACCACCGAGTTGCAAGATGATCGCATCTTCACGCGAAGAAGGATCTGCGCGCAAAAGCGACGTGAAAATCCTGACGGGAGGCGAGATCCAGATACTGCGCCTGCTGGGCGAGTTGCAGGGCGCGTTGGCGGGCCCGGGCGCAAACCAACATGCGGCGGACTCCTGCCCCAGCGGCATTGCCGACCTGAACGATGCGGCCTGCTGGAACGGCCGGAAGCAGTCCCATGGCCACTGCGCTCTCGAGATCAAGATATTTTCCGAATGCGCCGGCGACGATGAAACGCTCAATCTCTTCCTCTTGTAGGCCGGCCGACTCAAGCAGCATGTCCAGTCCGGTACGGATGGCGGCCTTGGCAAGTTGAACCGCGCGGATATCTGTCTGCGTGAAGACGACAGGCATTGCACCATCGCGTGCGGCTTCAGCCAACACGAACTCGCGCAAGCCATCCTGTTCGCGGACCCCTGGGCGAGTCAATTGCAGGCGGCCTCGCTTGTCGATGACTCCGTTGCGAAGCATCTCCGAAACCAGAGAAACAACGCCCGATCCGCAGATGCCGACCGGCGCGACGCTGCCAATTGTTTCCAGGGAAATGTTATCGCCTACAAGATGCGTGCGCGTAATGGCGCCGGGAGCGGCGCGCATTCCGCAGGAAAGAATGCCGCCTTCAAAGGCGGGACCGGACGCGCAAGAGGCACTACGCAAGACTCCTTCGGAGAAAATTGAGATCTCTGTATTGGTGCCAATATCGATCAGCATCCACGGACTCTTTGGCGGGTCTGCCATCACCTCAAGCAAAGCTGCCACGTGATCGCTGCCGATGAAGGCCGCGATGTTGGGGCCGACCTGAAGCCACGTCCCCAGGGCAAGATGCAGTCCAAGAGCGGCTGCAAGCCGATTGGTCTCGCCGAGAGTATAGGGTCGATACGGTGCCTTTGCGAGACTCTCAAGCGGCAGCCCCAGCAGCAGATGCTGCATCACTGAATTGCCGGCCACAGCAACTTCGGCGATGGCCTCCGAGCAGCCGTCCGTCAGGCGGCGAGCCAACTCGGCGATGGCTTCTACCGCGAGTTGCTGCATCTGGCACCCGCTGGCGGGGTTGGCGAGTGCATGTGTCATGCGCCCAATTACATCGGCGCTGAAAACGACCTGAGGATTCTCGACCGCTGCGGTGCAGATCACTTCGCCGCTCGCGAGGTCGAGCAGCGCGGCCGCGATGTTCGAGGTCCCGAGATCAACAGCCATGCCCAGCGCTCGTGTGCCAGGCAGCGGGCCGACGCGGTAGTCGTCGCGCAGCCAAAATCCAGGTTCGCGGTCCGGGACGAGGATCGGCTGCTCGACAGGCACGCAACTCGGACCGTCGTTCTGGCCGGTGACGATCGAAAGGAGACGCGGCAGATATACAGAACACGGCCCATGCAACTGCGCTTGGCATGCCCGCCGCCAGCCCGCATCCAACTCTGCTGAACTGAAGGTGTCGCGGTCGGTGGACGTGGGGTCGGGCGCCGCGCCTTCAATGCGGACAGCGCAGGAGCGGCAGCGACCGCGGCCCCCGCAGTCTGCAGGAATGCGCACCCCATTCTGCCGCGCAACTTCCAGCAAGCGCTCCCCCGGCAGACAGATTAGTCGCTGCCCGGAGGGTTGGAACGTTACGAGAAATTCAGTTGGGTTGTGGGAATCTTCTTTGCTCATTGCCACTCGCGGTGCTGGTGCTTTCGTGTCCAACTGCTATCAGCAGGCAGGCACGAGCCATTGCTTGGCGAGTTTGACGGCCTGCTGCGCATCGTTGCCCCATTGGTCGGCGCCGACCGCCTTGCAGACGTTGCCGTCCACTGGGCCGCCGCCGATCATGATGTGAACCTTATCGCGCAAGCCCGCGGCGGTGACCGCGTTGATGGTCTCTTTCATCGCGTCAAAGGCCAGGGTGAGCAGGCCGCTCATTCCCAGAACGGTGGCACCGCTTTCCTGCAACGCGCTGACGAACTTGGCCACCGGAACATCGACGCCCAGATCGATGACTTCGAAGCCCGCCGACTTGAGCATGTTGACCACGATGTCTTTGCCAATGTCGTGAATGTCACCGTGGACTGTCCCGAAGACGACTTTTCCAAGCTTCTCCATTCCCCCGGATTCGAGCAAGGGATCGAGAATGGCCCCGACCTGCTTGAAAATTTCTCCTGACATGATCAGGTCGGAGACAAAATAGTCGCCGCTTTCGAAACGGGAGCCGATCTCGGCCATTCCATTTTGGCAAGCCCCAAGAATGTTCCCGGGGGGGATGCCCTCCTCAATCGCCTTCCGCACCAATTGCAGAGTCTGCTCTTCTTCCAGATCCGCCAGTGCGGATGTGATTTCTTCAAGGCCGTTCATCAAACTCCTCCGTTTCTCCCTGTTTGTGGCGCATCCTGTTTCGTTTTATTATCGTTGTTTTGATCCAGTGCCGGAAATGACGTCGCGCCCGGGCAAAAAAATACGAAACCGACGATATCACAGTATTAACTTTGGGTGAAAAGGCATCAAGCGGCCCCGCACCCGATGTTTCAGTTATTTCGGTTTCGCAACTGCGGTCATCAATCTGTAAAGTGCCGAAGTTCGAGCCGCTCGCCAGGTCCCACCAAAACAAAGCGATCATCCCAATTTCCGGCGATCAATTGGCCTAGCCACTCCGAAGTGCCGTCCATTTCCTCGTAGCGAAGCCGGAAGCGTGCGGCCATGGCGTGCGCGTATTCGCGGTCCGACTCTAGCGATGTGGCGTGGGCGGTACGGATGTAAACCAGGCGCTTGTAGTGGCTCATCATGGTCTGGATCAGCCGCTCGGCGCGTTCCTCTCCGTAACGCGCCACGGCCCGTTCATGCTCAGAAAAAACCATGGACGCGCCGTCGCCGATATAGCCTTGCGTGAGAAAGAAGGTTCCAGGTTCGCTGGCGAGTTGATCGATGCGAGCCTGTCTTGAACCGAGAAAGAGCTCGATGCAATCGTCTGTCTTGGGGATGACCAGCCGAGAGTTGCGTGCGACCAGTCCAACGACAGCCTTGGAACAAAGCCCGTAGCCGAGAAAGATAGGATCGTAGATTCCGTCAGAGGCGTCGATGGCTCTCTGAAGGTGCTCCCGCAGTTGGTCGGGGTGAATATGGAGGCTGATTTCCACCACTTCAGTCGCGGTTCCTTCGGGCAGGAAGGGCATGAGTTCGTCAATCATCACGCGGCAGCAAATGAGCTTCGCTGGCCGCGCGGAGGGAGGTCGATCTGGTTGTTTCGGATCTGGCACTACGGCACCTTTCATTTCTTTGGACATCGGCATCGACCGAACTCCTTCGTGGCGTGCTCGGTATGAGGTTGCTGAGAGGTCTTGGATGTATCAAACGGCGAACATTGTGGACGTTATGCTCTCTGCAATCCTCCAAATATCCAAAAAGGTCGGGAACAATCACAATATCGCATATCAGCGCACCACCAAGGAACTTTTTTGCGCTGGTCTGCACCGTCTATCGATTGCGCCGAGTTGCGACTCCATCCATAGCTCGAAGGTTGGATTACATTCCAAACAAAGTATTTCCGCATCCATCCGAGATTGACTATGCTCCCGCCAAGACAAGAGATACAGCTTTACGTTGCGCTCAAAGCGAATTTGCGCCTGCGTGTATTGATAGACCCTGGCGAAGAAGTGAACGTTGCCGGGTTCGGTATCAAAGGCAGTTCTCTTTGGATGATTTGGCCCGCATATGCTCAAAGCTGCATGTTGCGCGGGATTGTGCTTAATTACCGAAGCGGCGTTTCGGAACAGCGGGTTGTGTGTGGAATGCGTTTCGAGTGAAGCGCTCGCAACAACCTGACTCAAGTGGAAACTGTTATGCCTGCGAAAAGGCGAATAAGGATTCGATGTCAACGACAAGCATTTCTCCATTAGTGGGCAAGAGGGCCGGCGCAATGCAGGGCTGGACGATCAACGCGGCAAGCTGGCTTGCAGCAATCGCCGCGGCGATGTTGGCTCCTGTTTTGCCCAGGATTGCTGAGAGTTTTCAAACCGATCCTCACGTCGCGGTGGGAGTCTCACTGGTAGCAACTCTGCCGGCGCTCTTTATTGCGATTTGCGCTATTCCCGCAGGATTGCTGGCTGATCGTTTCGGCACTCGTCGCGTTTTCCTGTTCGGCGTTGGAGTTTATGGCTTCCTCGGATGTGCGCCCATCCTGCTGGATTCACTGATGAGCATTCTGGTCACGCGCGCCCTGTTGGGAATCGCGGGAGCGATCATCATGACCTGCAGCGCGGCGCTGTTGGCGGAGTATTTTCAGGGCGACGTGCGGGACCGGTGGTTTGCCATCAACACGGCCGGGGCCGGGCTTGCCGCGATGGTCGCGGTTGTACTGGGCGGAATGCTGGGTCAGTTCAACTGGCGCCTGACATTTGCTTTGAATGCCGTGGCTTTCATCCTGTTTCCGATTCTGGTATTCAAAACCTGGTCGCTGACCGCTCAGGACGGGGACCAGGCCGCGGCTTCAGATCGAGCGAGTTCCGCAGACGAGAAGTTTCACTGGGGCCCTGTTGCGTTGATCTGCCTCATCACGGTCTTTGCCAGCATGGCCTTCTATGTGGTGATTATTCAACTGAGCTTCATTCTTTCCGAGCGCGGCGTTACCTCTCCGGGCACGATCGGCCTGGCAGCTGCCATCGCCGTCTTATTCATGGCGTTGGGCTCGGCGCTTTTCAAGCTGCTGCCCTTGCCGGTGGCGGGAAAGCTGGCCGTGAGCTTTGCGTTCTCGGCAATCGGATTCTTTGCTCTCGCGCTTTCACACGGCTTCGTTTTCACGGAGGTTGGTGCGGCCATCAATGGAATCGGCTCGGGCATGGCCCTGCCTACGCTCATCACATGGGCCATTTCGAAGCTCACTCCCGCAGTCCGGGCAAGCGGCACAGGTGTCTGGCAGGCCAGCTTTTTCCTGGGGCAGTTTTTCAGTCCGTTGACGATCCTGTTCCTGAAGAGCACGATGGGGTCGCTTGGCAGCGCAGTTCTGGTCTACGCGATCGCCTGTTCAATTGCCGCGGCCGTTGCGATAAGCATGTCATTCCGCTCAGGTTCTCAAGCTTCGATTGAAACCGCGAACCCCAGCTAGAGTTGGATGTCTGGCACTGATCGCTTCAGGTTCAGAGATTCTTGAACCGTCACCTGCGTTTACGCGTTCTATCCGGTTCAGGCACTTGCATCGAGTGCTCTGCGACCGGCGACTCTCTGCTTTGCGGAGTTCCGGTCGTATTCTCGTCTTGTTCAGGCGGTTCTTTGATTGCCACGGCGGGGACGTCATCGGTTTTTTGTCAGCCTGTTGGTTCAGTCATTCGCAGAGGAACACTTCCGCTGAGCGTTTTTGTCTGCGGCCATTTGCGTTGTTGTTGGCAGCCTCGGCAACGTGTAATCTGTAACTTGCAGTAAGGTAAAGTTCGACGGCCCGCCTCCGGCTCCAATTTGCACGGATTGCAACCGCAAGCGCCCCTTTGTCGAGACTCCGTGAACATCAAGATTCCTGAAAACGCAGAATCTGACCACTGGATCACAGGCTTGCCAGCCGGTTTGCGGCCGTTTGTGCCATGTCGCGGCCTGGCCAATGGCCATCTGCAGACCATCGTGGCCAACTACTTTCCGCGCCCCGCCTTCCTGCTTGAGTCGGCAGCCGTGACAGTTGAAGTGGACCCCTCCGACGGAAGCAGAGTACTGTGCCATTGCCATTGGCAGCCTGAAGGAATACGTCCTTCGCGGCTCACGCTCCTGCTGGTGCACGGGCTCGAAGGTTCCTCTGGCTCCCGCTACATTCGGGCCATCACTGCACGGGCCTGGGCCGCCGGCTGCAATGTTATCCGCATGAACATGCGCAACTGCGGGGGGACTGAGGCGCTGACGCCCACCCTTTACCACTCCGGGCTTTCCGGCGATGTTGGCGTAGTGCTCCGCCATTTCACAGGCCTTTTCGGGTTACAAAGAGTTGCGCTGGTCGGCTATTCGATGGGGGGTAACCTGGTACTCAAACTCGCGGGCGAGTGGGGCGGCCAGCATCCCCTTTGCGCAGTTGCCGCGGTTTGTCCGGCCATCGACCTGGCCCCCGGAGCGGACGCTCTGCATGAACCCGCCAACCGCCCTTATGAGTGGAGGTTTCTTCAGGGGCTGATGGCGCGCTTGCGTCGCAAGTCGGAATTGTTCCCCGATATCTACCGGGCAGACGAACTTAAAGAGATGGGTCCGGTGCGCTCCATCCGCCAGTTCGACGAGAAGATTCTCTCCCGTTACTGGGGGTTCAAGGGCGCGGACGACTACTACCATCGCGCGGCCGCTGCCCGCGTGGTTGAGCGCATCGCCGTGCCCACGCTCATCCTCCATGCACAGGACGATCCTTTCATCCGCTTGCTGCCGGAAACGCGAGCCAAGCTGCTTGACAACCCGTGTATCGACTTTGTTGAGACGCTCCACGGAGGTCATTGCGCTTATCTGTCGCGCGACAAGAAGGACGAGATTCATTGGGCAGAAGCTGGCGTAATGCGCTACCTGCAACCTTTCGCCAGGACCGGAAATGGACGCTGAATGTGATGTCGAAATAGGAGGCGGCGCGCCGGTTATTGAAGCTCTCTGGCCGGGTTTTGTCGACCTCCGCCGGAGCCCGGAACGCGTGGGAGAGATTCAGGAGGCAGCCGCATTTGCGCCACTTGCCGCGTTGCTACTCACCCTCAATGGAGAAACCTCGCCGCTCTGGACTTCAAAATGCGATAGGTGGGAACAGGAAATGGAGGAACTCGAAGCGGGGTGCCAAAGCGGCCTGGCTTGCTATGTTGACTTGCTTCCGGTTCAGAGCGCGGTCTTTCTCAGATGGGAGCAGGCAGAGGCCTTTTGCCTGCAATGGGTGGCTTGCCTGGGTCCGGTCTCGGCTCCGCAATGCCGTGTTGAATTTGTAGTCCGGCAGGCTTTTGCGGGTGAGTCCGAAGGATTTGGCATCACGGCCTACCTTGCAGCCTCGGGCAGCGACCAATCTGACGCCGCCTGTGCGCTTGCGGCCCTCATGGCTGCATTTGCCGATGTAATTCCGTCCGCCGTCCCTCCCGCAACTGCCGTTTCAAAGCTACAATGAGAAAGCACGGGCGAGTAGCTCAATTGGATAGAGCACCGGCCTTCTAAGCCGGGGGTTGTGGGTTCGATCCCCGCCTCGCCTACCATTAAATCTCCACTTCCTTCGTTTTCATGGATTTAGATCGCCTTGGCTACCGGCCGCCGAAGTAGGAAGCCTGGTATGGACTGCGGTCAGAAGGTAAACCGCGCTCCAAACTGGAATTGGCGGGGACTGTTTACGGTTGACGTGATCTGGCCGAAAACCGCCGCCTCCGATGGGTTCGACAGCACGTCGGTGATGCTTGGCGTCCCAGGCATCCCAAGCTGCGCGTGGTTGGCGATGTTATAGGAAGAAATCTCAAAGCGAAGATCGCGTTCTCCGCCCAAGGAGAAGTGCTTGTAAAGCGAAATATCGAGATCTCGAGCTCCCATGGTGCGAACGTGGTCGAGATACGCCGGCGCGCTTCCGGGCAGGAATGAGCTAGCCGGTATCTCGAAGCAGTTGTAATTGAACCAGGCGGATGCAGTGTGCTGCGCGCCGTTCGAAGGGTCGCAGGTCAGATTCGGCCGTTGATTGAAATACGAGATGCCCGCGCCCACTGTGGGAGACGCGATCGGGATTCCCGAGCTCACGTAGGCGATCGCGTTCAGTGTCCACTCGCCGGCGATGCTGTCTGCCGCGCCGTTCAAGTTCACACCTCGCCCTTTTCCAAAAGGCAAGTCATACGATACCTGTCCGGTGAATTGGTATTTCACGTCCTGTGGACTTACGGTGCGCTCGTATTTGAGGTCTTTCGAGTCTTGCGGCGCGCCGCCATGCGAACCAACAAAGCCCAGCGGAGGGTTGCCATCATCGGTCAACAGCTTGGCAAAGGTGTATGTCGCCAGAGCTGTGAAATGATGCGCGAGCCGCTTCTGCACCTTCATCTGCAGGGAGTGGTATGAGGAGTCGCCGCCCGGATAGCCATGCACATTCACGCCATTCCCGGCGCCATAGCTGCCGCTTCCAAATTGGGGAAACTGCTGCAGCGACACCCACAACGGCACGGTTGCGGCGCCATAATTCGCATTGGTTGCCGGCTGAATCGCGGCCCAATCGTTGGGCACCGTAGCGCAACTTGGATCGGAGGTATCGACGCAGAGCGAAGCGCCATGGCTGGCGATCGTCGCCAGGTCCAGTTCGTTCAGGTCGATCATGCCGATGGGCACAAAGAGCCCGCGGCTGCCAACGTATCCGGCGCTCACCACCACCTGGTGCGGAAGTTCGTATTCCATGCCGTAGTTGAAGTTGTAGGTGGTGGGCGTGCGCTGCGAGTGGAACATGGTATTCAGCGTGGTTCCCAGGTTGTTGGTCAGCCCTGAAGGCGAACTGAGCAGTCCGACAACGCCATTGGGAAAGGGATTACTGAGCGAGTAAATGCCGGTGGCACTTGGTGCGGGACTTCCCGGATCAGATCCCACACAAGCCGCCGTTCCGTTGTAAACGGTGTTGCCATCTGCGTTGAAGCAGGTTGCGTTCCAGTTGGTGACCGACGAATACCCGTCACTGTTCAGCGAGGCGCTGCCTACCATCTGCGGGCTCGGGCCATAGTAGAAGCCGGCGCCTCCCCTCAACACCAGATGCTGGGCCGCCTGCCATGAGAATCCCAACCGGGGGCCGAAGTCGCTCAAGTTCGTTGTGAACGGAGAGCGGTCGCCGCCGGCGACATATACTTCGGCGCCTTTGTATGAAACGCCGCCCGCATTGGCCGTCGCTGCAGAGTCGAAATATTCAAGGCGATTGTGCCGCTCGGTGCGCCCGCCGAAGATATCCCACCGCAGGCCGAGGGTGACCGTGAAGGCCTTGTTCAAATGGTAGGTGTCCTCGATGAATGTTGCGTAATACGGGCTGCTCTCTGCCACAAAGAGGTCCTTGGTGAAGTTGTAACTTTCGCTGCCGGGTGGCGTTCCCATACCAACGAGAAATGAGGCAAAGTCGCTGCCGCCCACGGCCGAGCCTACCGATTGATCGGTTGCGGAAATGTCAAAGACATAGGCACCCGAGGAAGCGGGCGGTTGGCCTACGTTCAGAAACCGCTTCATGTACTCGAAGCCCGTCGAGAGCTCGTGCTTGCCCCACATCTTGGTGATTGTGGCATTCACGTCGTTGTTCTCGCTCGCGTAGATGAACGTGTTCCAATTCGCTGTGCCGCCGATACCGCCCCCCGCATCCGAGAAATTTACATAAGGCAACGTCTTGTAAACCTGTTCATCGGCCAGCGATGAGGGGAATCCCAGCGTAGTGATGTCGAAGCCATTCTGCTTTGGATCGCCGCCCTGATCCTCATAATGGCGCGTAAATGAGTAGCGCAGTTGAAGAACCGTACTTTGATTCAACGTAATGTCGTCGGCGACCAGGAGGTTTCGCGCGTTGGTCACGTTCTGCGCATAGTTCAGATCCCACATATTGTTGAACGCGTTCACCAGCGAACTGTAGTGCCGGTCAAACGAGAATCGTCCGAAGATCCGCTGGCGGTCACTCAGGACCCAGTCCGTGCGGATGTCGAACCGCTGCGCCGTAGCTGGATCGAGCCCGGGGACGTAGAGATTGTTAAATGCTCCGGTCGTGTCCGAGTCGCAAGTTGATGCGTTGGGAAAGTTGCACTTGGGAAACTGCGAGAGAAACGTTACCGCAATCGGATTGGGATCGGTGATCTTGTTGTTTAGAAACGGCTGGCGCGTTCCGTCCGGATTGTCCGGGACGAGCGGGTTATAGATGGTGAAGCTGTCTGCCGAGAAATCTCCGGTACGTTCCGCGCTGGTAGGCACGGTAAAGATATTCGAACCGTCGAACTGCTTCTGCTGCGTCGCCTCGTAATCCGCGAAAATGAAAAGCTTGTTGTGCAGGATGGGCCCGCCAATGGCTGCGCCCTCCTGGTAGCGATAGTAGGACGGAGCCACGTTGGGCGAGTCATTGCTCAGCTGGCTCTGCTTGTTGAAGTACTCGTTTGCAGCTAAAACATTAGGCCGGAAGACTCCGAATGCATCGCCGTGAAACTGGTTGGTGCCCGACTTGCTCACCACGCTGATTACGCCAGCTCCGCCGCTCTGGTAGGATGCCGGCGTGTTTTGCGTTTCCACGCGAGTCTCCTCGACTCCATCTTCCGGAATATCCAAGGCTGGAATGATAGCGCCAGCGTTATTTTCTGCAATTCCAAGAGGACTGCCATCCACCATGTAGTAAACCGAACCGACGATGGAACCATTGATGGTGTACGAAGAGACGTCCACTCCCGGACGGCCGCTGGTGATGCTCGAAATTGCCTGTGCGCTGGATGAGTTTGGCGCTCCGTTGGCCGGCGTCACGCCGGCGCTCAATTGGACCAGGTCAAATACATTCCGGGTCAGCAGCGGAACCCGGTCAATGGTCTCCTCTGCAATCAGTTGGCCTACCGTAGAGTTGCTCGCCTCGACGAGGGAAGTGGCTTCGGTTACCGTAACTACCTCATTGACGCTGCCGACGGGCAGGCTGAAGTTCACCGCGGAAACCTGGTCCACAGTCACTACGATGTTCTTTCGCACCACCGACCGGAATCCTTTGGCCTCAGCCGTAACCTGGTACGACCCTGGGGTGAGCGAGATAAACGAGTAGAGGCCGGCTCCGGTCGTGAGCGACGTGAGCTTCGTCCCGGTGCCTTTTTCTTCGGCCACAATCTTCGCGCCGGGCACAATCGCGCCGCTCTGATCTGTGACGAGACCGCTGATAGAACCCCTGCCTGGCTGGGAGAAAGCAGAGATGCAGAGGAAGGGAACCAGCACAAGGGAGAAGAGAATGCAGGCGGCCGCGGACCGCGATTTTGGGGTAATCATGGCTAGTCCTCCAGGGCAAAAATGCCCTATTCAAACGTTTGAACTCCTTGCGAAAATAATGTAGGATTATTCCCTCCGGCTGTCAAGGAGAAAGAATCCGCCCTGGCGTGCCCGGCCAGCGCCGCCGAATTCGACCGTTTCTGTATGCCTCGATGGTTGTGGAACAATGGCGTTGGAGCGGTTGACTCGGCGCACGCCTGCAAGGAGGCCTTCCAGTGGCTCAGCAGAAATCCGGCCACGTCACTTTGCTTGACATTGCCCATGCGTGCGGCTATTCCGTCTCGACGGTCTCCATTGTGCTCAGCGAAGCGCCGCTCTCAAAGAATGTTGCCTCCACTACCCGCGAGCGCATTCGCAAGATGGCACTGCAACTCGGTTACCATCCTGACGCCTATGCCCGCTCTCTTCGCCGCCGCCACAGCCAGACCATCGCGGTCCTGGCCTACGATCTGTCCGACCCCTTTTGCATCCCCCTGGTTCAAGGAATCCAGTCAGGTCTTCAGCCGTCCAACTACATCCCGTTTTTGATGGACGCGCAGACCCGGCGCAAACTCTTCGACAGCTATTTGATGATGATCCTGGAACGGCGTGCCGAGGCGGTAATCGTTATCGCAAGCTGGATATTCGAGGAGACCAACCTGCTGGCCGACATCGAGAAGAACAAGGTGCCCATCGTCATTATTGGCCGCGACCTTACGCCCATGAACATCAGTTCCATGCTTATTGACAACCAGATAGGCGGGGGCATGGCGCTCACGCATCTGGCCAAACTCGGACACACCAAGATCGCGATCATTCGCGGACCCGAAGAACTGGTCGATAGCGAGCCGCGCTGGAATGGCGTGCAACATGCGGCTGCGGAGGCCGGAATCGTCCTGGACCAGCGCCTGGTTGTGCAACTTCCCCGCCTCACAGACTCGGCATTCGGCTTTGAAGGAGGCCTGCGGGCTGCCAGGCAACTGCTGGAGGCGGGACGGCCGTTCACCGCCGTTTTGGCCTTCGACGACATGACGGCTCTCGGCGTAATTCGGGGGCTTGCCGAGGCTGGGGTTAGAGTTCCCGAGGACTGCTCGGTGATCGGCTTCGACGACGTGCTGCCGGCCAGGGTCGCCACGCCCGGAATAACCACCGTTCAACAACCCTTGCAGGAGATGGGGCTGCTTGCGTCAAAGTGGGTTCTTGAAGAGATCGGGGTTCGTCAGGCCGGCAACAATGGTCCGATCCGGCTTTATCATGCGCTGCCGAAACTGGTTGCGCGTGCATCGACAGGACGGATTGCGCGTGGAGGAAAGAAGAAGTCTTCTGCTTGACAGAAGCAGGCGACTGAAAGGAAAATTCCCTTGATTCAAACGTTTGAATCTCCCCAGCAACGCCGTAGACAACTGGCTTCCAGACCGGCTAAAGGACGATTGAATACCGCGGAGGTGCAGGCACACATGAGATTAAGAATCGCGTTCTCCCTTTTCTTTTTGATCCTTGCAATCCCCGTCTTGCGGGCAGGGACAGTGACCCATCTCCACGACGATTGGCGGTTGCAGTCGGCATGCAACAATCAGGCGGCGGGCGACTCAATCAGCGCGATTGTTTTCAAAGACGGCAACTGGCTGAAGACTAGCGTCCCCAGCACGGTGCTGGCTGCGCAGGTGGCCGCCGGCGTGGTGCCCGATCCCTACTTTGGGGACAACCTCCGGCAGATTCCCGGCGCCGGCTATCCCGTCGGCCAGAACTTCGCGAACCTCCCCATGCCGGCCGACAGCCCATACGCCTGCGCGTGGTGGTACCGCAAAGTTTTTTCTGCGCCGCCTGCCGCAGCCGGCGCAGCGCGATTCTCGTTGCAATTCGGCGGCATCAACTATCGCGGCGAGGTCTGGCTCAACGGCCGCCGGGTTGCCGACTCCTCCACCGTGGCTGGCGCCTATCGCACTTACAGCTTTGACGTCACTGAGTACATACACCCAGGCGCAGAGAATGTACTTGCCGTCAAGATCATGGCGCCTACGGAAAAAGACCTCGGCATTAATTGGGTCGATTGGAACCCATGCCCGCCCGACAAGGACATGGGCCTTTGGGGAACTGTCGACCTCGTCCAAACAGGCGCTGTCACCGTGCAATCGCCGCTTGTAGTTACGCATTTGCCTGACGCCACGCAGGCCACGGCCGATCTCACTGTCTACGCGGAATTGCACAACGCCACGGCTGGCACAGTTAAGGGCACGGTCACAGGCTCGGCGGCGGGGGGCCATTTTCAGCAGGCCGTGGAACTTGCGCCGAACGAAGATCGAACTGTCACCTTCACCCCTGAGCAGTTTCCCGTGCTCCGTATTCGCGACCCGAAGTTGTGGTGGCCATCTCAGATGGGCGCTCCCCATCTTGAACGCGTCACCGTGAACTTCAGCGTGCAGGGCCAAGTCACCGATGAGCAGAGCGCGGAATTCGGCATCCGCGAAATCACCTCGGAACTTACTGCCAACGGCAGCCGGCTGTTCCGGGTAAATGGCAAGCCCATTCTCATTCGCGGCGGCGGCTGGTCGCCGGATATGATGCTTCGCTCCGACGAGAAACGCCTGCGCGATCAATTCAGCCTGGTGCGCGACATTGGCTTGAACACCATCCGCCTGGAAGGCAAACTCGAGAACGAGCAATTCTTTCACCTGGCCGACGAGCAAGGAATTCTTGTCATGCTCGGCTGGTGCTGCTGCGATCACTGGGAGCAGTGGAAAAGTTGGACGCCGGAAGACGTCGCCATTGCCTCGGCTTCATTGCGTTCGCAAATGCTGCGCCTGCGTCACCACGCGAGCTTGCTGGTGTGGCTCAACGGCAGCGACAATCCTCCGCCGGCCGACGTAGAGCGCGCCTACTTAAATATCGAAGCTGAAACGCACTGGCCCAACCCAATTCTCTCGTCCGCTACCGGCACGCCGACCACAGTCACAGGAGAGAGCGGCGTGAAGATGACTGGGCCGTATGACTATGTTGCGCCCAGCTACTGGGACCGCGCGGTCCGCTTTGGCGGTGCCGTGGGCTTCAACACTGAAACCAGTCCTGGGCCGGCGATTCCTTCTCTTGCAAGCCGCAGGAAATTTCTCGCCGATCCGGAAGCGTGGCCGCCCTCCGCCGCCTCGAGCCGTCACAACGGCGGCGGCGAATTCGTCAACCTGAACGTTTTCAATCAGGCGATGGAGGCAGTTTATTCCAAGCCCGCCTCTGCTGCGGAATACGAGCGTATTGCGCAGACCATGGAGTACGACTCAGAGCGCGCGATGTTCGAGGCCTACGCCAAGAACAAGTACGCTTCTACCGGCGTCGTTCAGTGGATGCTTAATAACGCATGGCCGTCGATGATCTGGCATCTCTACGATTATTACCTCGACGCCGGAGGAGGATACTTCGGCGCCAAGAAAGCCTGCGAACCGCTCCACATTCAATACGCCTACGACGACAGAGCCATTGTTGCCGTCAACAGCACCTACGCGCCTGCCGGCGGACTCCATGCCACCGTACAGATTCGCAATCTCGCATGGAAGGATCTCTACACCGCCGAAGCAACGGTCAATTTGGCTGCTGACTCGGCGGAGCGCATTTTCAGCATTCCAGAAAACCTCTACACCGGTGCGGAACGGATTCTGCTCATCGATCTCTCGCTCAAAGCTCCTGGCGGGCAGGTGGTGAGCCGCAACTTCTACTGGGTGCCCGGCACTCTCACGACCTTCGATTGGGAGAAAACCGATTACACGCACACGCCCGCTTCGCGTCACGAAGATTTGACGGCCCTTGCCAACCTTCTGCCTGCGCAGATCGATTCCAGCGCTGAACTCGAATCGACGGCGAGCGGCCGCGAGATTCGGGTTCAGCTGGATAACCACTCGCAGGTGTTGGCGTTTCAAGTGCGCGCTGCGATACGCACTGCCAGGGAAGAGCTGATCGCTCCCGTTATTTGGTCCGACAATTGGATTCAGTTGACCCCGGGCGAGTCCACCACGCTGACCGCGTTTTTGCCAGCAACCGAGACTGCTGAGCCCGTGGTCGAGATCGAGGGCTGGAACGTTGCTCCGGTCAAGCTCACTCCTAAGCCTATCGCTCGAAAGTGAACATAGCGGCGATTTCAACGAAGGCGGGAAAAGGGCTCTCCATCAACGCCCCTTTCTGAAGCTGGAACCAGCAGCCAACGGCTAAATCGCCTCAAGCACCGCGCAGAGGTACTGCCAGAACGGCTCAACCGACGATATCTGCACGCGCTCATTGGGGCTGTGCGGGTTCTCGATCTGCGGGCCGAAGCTCACCATCTGCATGCCGGGATATTTTTCGCCGATCACGCCGCACTCCAGACCGGCGTGCATTATTACGAGCTTCGCGGGTTCGCCGTAGAGCTTCTTGTTCACTTCCTGCAGCTTGCGCACGATCTCGCTTCCGGGCTCTGGCTTCCACCCCGGATAGCTGCCGATGTGCTCGGTCTCAAAGCCGGCGAGCCGGCACGAAGTGGCCACCAGGCGCGCGGCTGCATGCTTGCTGCTCTCAATGGCGCTGCGCTGGCTGGTGACAATCTCGATCCGGTCGTCGCTCATCGAGAGCGTTGCCAGGTTGGTGGAGTTTTGCACCAGCCCCGGGACATCGGGACTCATCGCCAGCACCCCGTGATGCAGGCTGGCGAACAGGTCAACCACGCTCCGGGCGTCGCTCTCGGCCATCACCTTCGATGGTAGTCCGGCCTTCTCGACGGTGATTGTCAGCTCGGGGTCGAATGCGCCGAGGTCAAGTCGCTGCTCGTTTTCGCAGCGCGAGACCAACTGGCGCAGCTTGCTTTCGTGATCCTGATCGAGCGCGATGACCGCGAACGCCTCGCGCGGGATGGCGTTTTGTGCACTGCCGCCTTTCAGATCGGCCAGTTCGGCATGCAACTCGCCGATCACTGCCTGCAAAGTGGCGCCAAGAATGCGAATGGCGTTGCCGCGGCCGAGGTGGACGTCAACGCCGGAGTGGCCGCCGCGCAGTCCGCTGACCTTGATGCGCCACGCCGCCGTGGCTGCTGGCGCCTGCATTTTGACGCGGCGACGAGCCTTGGTAACCAAGCCGCCGGCGCAGCCGATGCACAGCGTTCCTTTTTCTTCGCCGTCGAGGTTGAGAAAGTATTTCGACTTGAGTACGCCGCCTGGGAATTCGGAGGCGCCGGTCAGGCCGGTTTCTTCATCGATGGTGAAGACGAACTCGAGCGGGCCGTGCTTGATGGCAGCGCTCTCCATCACGGCCAGAGCAGAGGCGACGCCGACGCCGTTGTCTGAGCCAAGTGTGGTTCCGTCGGCCTTCAGCCAGTCGCCGTCGCGCAAAATGCGAATGCCGTCAGTATCAAAATTAAAGGGAGTGCCCTCGTTCTTCTCGCACACCATGTCGAGGTGGCCCTGCAACAGAGCGGGCATGGCGGATTCGCGTCCGGGATGCGCTGGCTTGCCGACCACCACGTTGCCGGCCGCATCTTGCGTGGCCTTCAGGCCGAGGCGAGCGGCTTCGTCAAGTACGTACTGACGAACTGCGGCTTCCTTGGTCGAGGCGCGGGGGATGGCTGCGATGCGGTCAAAGTGCTGCCAAATGGACTTCGGTTCCAGATTTTGCAAGGCCTGTTGCATGAGGGGCTCCAGAGAGATAGATTCGCAAACGATATGGTACAGCAGAGGGGCAGTTGGTAGTTAGCCTCCTTACTGCGACGCGAATTCGTCGAGGGCGCTGAGCAGACGCTCCACTTCTTCCAGCGTGTTGTAATGCACCAGCCCGATCCGCAGCATCCCACCTTTTTGCTCCAATTGAAGGCGCTCCGTCAAGTTGAGAGCGTAGTAGTTGCCGTCCCAGGTGAAGATGCCGCGCTCGGCCAGAAATCGGGCAATCGCCGCCGGTGGATGATCGCCAATGCGGAGCGAGAGCGTCGAGCAGCGCTCCTCAAATCGTTTGGGGGCGGTGATGCCGTAGATGCGTACACCGGGAATCGATTGCAAACCTTCGATCAACCTCGTGATGAGCCGCCGCTCGTAGGCGACCGTGGTGCGAAAGGCCGCTGCCAGCGCCTCCCGGCGCGTCCGAGCGGCCGGATCAGAGTGACGGCCCACCCCGGCGATGTATTCGACCGCCGCGCCAATCCCGGCGATCAGTTCGTGCACCTGGGTGCCCGTTTCCCACCTTTCCGGAATTTGATCCGCCGCCGGCCGCACCTTGTACGGTTGGAGCCGCTCTAAATGTTCGCGCTTTCCATAAAGCGTACCCATATGCGGCCCATAGAACTTATACGGGGAGCAGACCAGGAAATCGCAGTCAAGATGCCGGACATCGATGAGTCCATGAGGGGCAAAGTGCACCGCGTCAACAAACGTCATTGCGTCGGCAGCGTGCGCCAGGCGCGTGATCTCTCCCACCGGATTGATGGTTCCCACCGCGTTGGACGCATAGCCTACGGCCACGAGCCGCGTTCGTTCGCTCAATTTATTTCTCAGGTCCGTGAGATCGAGCGTACAGTCCTCCTCGCGAATATCCACCACCCGAATCACCACACCCTTTTCCTCGAGTGCCTTCCACGGCGAGAAATTGGCGTCGTGATCGAGCGTAGTCAGCAAAATTTCATCGCCGGACTGCAGTTCTCGTCCAATTGCCCGCGACATTGCAAAGGTAAGGGTTGTCATGTTTTGACCAAAGACAATCTCGCTCGCGTCACAATGAAAAAAATCCGCCATCGCCGCGCGGGTGTTCGCGATCATCTCATCGCTACGCCGGCTGGTCTGGAATGTTCCGCCGTGATTGGAGTTGAAATTCACAAGGTAATTCTGGATTGCGGCAATGACCTGGGCGGGCACCTGCGTACCCGCAGGGCCGTCAAGAAAGGCTGCGCGCTGCCCGTTAACCTGCATTTCGAGCGAGGGGAACTGTGAACGCACCCACGCCATATCCAGCATCTTCTCCAGATCCAATCCAGCAGTACTCATGATCATTTTCTCCCCGGAACGGTACACGGCACAGTGCACATCGCAACCGTTGCACCAGTTCGTTTTGAATTTCGCAGAGAAGACACAACTGCGGATTCGGTGGCGATCTCATCTCTCGCAATTCATCTAGCCCGGAGCCCACACAAGAAACATTAAGGGACGACATTGAACTGCGCAGCGAGTTTTTTCATCGCCGCGTTTTCGCGGATAACTTCGCCGGTATCTCGACTGTGCAACGCTATCTCCGCGGCGATTGAGCGACCGAGAATTCGCTGATCGATATTGCCGAACGATCCAGGCACGAGGCGTCCCAACCAACCGACCCAGGCCGGGGTATGGGCGTTGCCCACGATGATGCCGGGACGAAAGATGCCGAGGCGGGCGAAACCGACGTTGCGCACAGTGTCTTCCTTCATGCCCATAACCCGGGCATAGCGAAGCCGGCTGCGGGCAGTGCTTCCTACGGCGGAAAGCAGGCAAAACTGGGCTATTCCAGCGTCATGGCAGCCACGCGCAAAGGCGCCGACGACGCCGACTTCAAGCCGCTTCAATTCTTCTTCGCTCCATCGCATCGATCCGGAACCGACACCCACACAGCTCACCGCGCTGACGGGACCTTGGCTTAAAACCTCGCGGGCAAGGACGGCAGTGCGCTCGGCAAAGTCTTGAGCGCCGGAATCAAGAACCACGTTGCGCACCCGCGATCGTCGGGCAATGGGCTTTCTGGTGACCATCACCACTTCCCGGCATTCCGGAATTGCCAGCAGTTCTTCGACCGCTGCACCGCCGACTTGCCCGGTGCCACCTAGAATGATCGCGGCGAAATCCTGATTCATCAAGAGGACCTCTGTTTACGGAAGGGTGCGAAAGCCCGGTTCACCCCAAGAGGAAAGAATACATGGAATCGGTTCTAAATTGAGCCAATAAGGTGTTGCTTTTTCAGTAGTTTGAATCTGAGTCTCTGAGGAGTATGGAGTGTTCGCATTCATGAGTCCAGGGGCCTGCGACAGGCACTGCGCCTTCATCAGCTTGTCGAGCGTGATGGGAAAACCGCGAACGCGCTTCCCTGTGTCCTGAAAGATTGCATTTCCCGCGGCGCCGGGGATGCCTGATTCGCCGATTCCGCGCGCACCTAGCGGGTTGAATTTGGCATCGGGTATATCGACCACTGTGACGTCGACGGTACTTACATCTGCGCAGACTGGAACGCGGCACTCGGCAAGGTTGGCATTGGCGTAACGGCCGCGTTATTGCGGCTTCCCTGATTGCCGGAAATAGCGGATTCATTTGACGGGAAAATGAGAGCGAAGAACTTCCAGCAGTTTGGCTGGATTGCCTTTTCGAACGAAATGGGTGATGAACTGAGCGACATCGGATGGGGGTGCCCATAAATCGGTCAGTAGCACGATCGGCGCGTCAGGATACTTCAGTCGGACCTCCTGAGCGATTTCAGGTGCCGTTTTGAGCGAGTTGAGACGGTAGTCGAGCAAGACAAGGTCTATTCCTGAGTCAGGAATGGGATCCGGGCCGGAGAACCTGACCAGAACCGGGATGGATTCGAAACCAGCCGTTTGCACCATGATTCCGTAGACGTCAAGGTGCGAGGGGTCGTCGTCCAGAATGAGAACCCTCCGACTGATCGTCATAGTTGGGCCTTTCGCAAAACGGTATGGTCAATCCGGTTGGTACAAGATGCTTGGCGAAGTAAAAACCGAACGCGCGAATCAAGTCTCCGCGGCAGTCTTACCAGGAGAACCAGATGAGGCGGAACGGGATGTTGGCGTCATTTGACCGGCGTCGCCGGGATGATGGATTGCTTGGCTGAACTTGCACGGCAACACCAAAGAAAACACCGTCCCTACGCCAGAGCGGCTGCGGACGTGAATGCGGCCGCCATGCTTTTCGACAATGCCCTTCGAAACCCAAAGGCCCAACCCGGTCCCCGTCTCTTTCTTGGTGGTGAAGAAAGCTTCGAATAATCGGCGCCGTGTGGCGCCAGTCATTCCATGCCCATTGTCTGCGAACGTGATCCGCACAGCTTCGGAGTGTCCTCGAAAGGAGGACACTGGACGAATGCGGATTTCGATCTGCCCGTTTTCACCGATGGCGTCGATGGCGTTCCCGATCAGATTGGTGAAAACCTGCTGGACTTCTGCCGGATAACATTCGATTGGAGGGCTCGGCACAAACCTTTTACGAAGCTCAATCCGGAGCATTTTGAATCTGGCTTCGCTCACGAAGAGAACGCTTTCCAGAAGTTCCTCTGCCGATACGCACGCGGGAGCCGACACTTGCCGATAGAACTTTAGGCCGGTACTAGCGATGTGGTTCAGACGCCGTAACTCCTGATCAGCAATTTCAAGCATCTGCCTGGCGGCTGGGGATATCGACGGCTCATTTGACGCCAGGAAGAGGAGGTTGGTCACGGCTTCCAGGGGATTGTTGATCTCGTGCGCAATGCTCGCGGCAAGGCGTCCGGCCACAGCAAGCTGATCCGCGCGCTTTAATGCCTGCTCCGCGAGTTTAGTTTCAGTGATGTCGCGAACGTAGACCGTAAGGCCGCCGTCCGGAGCCGGATAAAGCCGATGCGAGAACCATCGTTCCCAAGGCTCATGATAGTACTGGTAGTCTGCAGGCTGTCTTGACTCCATGGCCTTCCGGAATTGAACCTCGAGGTCGGAACCGAGCACTTCAGGAAAACTTTCCCAAACCGTTCTTCCTATAAAAAACTGTCTCGGCGCTCTCGATTGCGCTTCGGCAGCAGGATTCAAGTAGTTAAGGCGCCAATCGGAGTCGTAAATGTAAACGCCATCGCTGACCAGTTCCACTGCTTCAGCAGCCATCTTCCAGGTCTCGAAAATGCTTTCCTGCAACTGGGATTCTTGCCGGTACGATCCGAAATCGGGAAGTGTTTTGAGTTCCCGCGTCGCCATTACATGGCTGGTAGTTTCCGTGACAGTTGTGAATACACCCCCCACTCCGCCATCATCGCTTCGGATTGGGCTATGCGACCAACTGTAATAACGCTCATGAATCTTGCCGTGCTCCTTAACCGAGAGAGTCTTGTCGTCGGAATAAACGCCCCTCCCTGTTTCAAGCAAATCTTTCAACATGGAGCCAATCACATCCCAGGTTTCCGGGCAGTATTCATGTCCGGGCCGACCGACCATCCAGGGGTGCTCATCGGCGAAGATCAGACGCCAAGAGTCGTTATAGAGCAGAACCAATTCCGGACCCCACCAAATCGCTATTGGGAACCGGGAATTCAGGCAAATGCTCAGGGCGGTTCTGAGGCTCTGCGGCCAGTTTGAAACTAGCCCTAGTGGGGACTTTGTCCAGTCCATTGCTCGCATGAAGCGGGGCATCTCACCTTCGCCTGCCATTACCGCGGCTTTGATTCTGGATTCGGAGGCAAGGCGATCTTCAACCTCATTGAGCGCAGACTCCGGCGCAAAGGAAACCAGCGATGGATGTCCTTCAGAGTGATCGGTCATGGCCTGCCTTGGGCATGGATAATGATCGAAGAACGCTCTCAATTTGACACTTGCAGGAGAAGAAGAGCCGCGCCCGACGCCGTTGAGCCTATAGCTTCGTACGGCTCCATGCTTTGCGTCAAGTGGCTTGATGCTGACTTCGCGCGGCTCAATGAGTGTTTGCTTGAGTTAAATCTGCTCTCTGCGTGAGACTGCCATTTTCATCGCTCAAGAGATCAAAAGGTGATGGCCCAGAAGCTCCAGAAACCGATCCAGGGACTTGTCTTATGCAAAGTGACAGGCTGGCGGCGTCTGCCATGATTGGATGCATCGAAGTGTTAAGCTGAGTTACGAAAAATGGACTTGGGACGGGAGAGTACCCCGTCCGGTACTTTCGCCGAACGGGAGGCAGGCCCTTCTGTTCCTTCCATATTCGAGACCATCAGGCAAACACTCCGGGATGATCACGCTTTGTCCATCCAAAGCCGTTGCTTCAGTCGAAACGCCCTGGTGGCGGGCACTGGAGGCCCATGTGCCCCGGACAGTGCGAAGCGTGGCCATCATCGCGTTGTGCGCCATTGCGGCAGCGGTTTCCGCTCAGAACCGGGTCTCTGAATACGCCGTTAAAGCTGCGTACCTTTTCAATTTCGGTAGGTTTGTCCGGTTCGCGCCTTCGGATGCGGTTAACAATCGCCGGACTTTTGATATCTGCATTGTGGGCGAGGATCCGCTTGGACTCGCTCTGGATGACCTGACCGCGAATGAACGGCTCGATGGTAAGCCCGTTCGCGTCGCGCGGATGAAGACCGCCGGAGAGGCGCGTACTTGTGCCATTGCTTACATCAGTTCTGCAGAAGGCGCGCATGTTCGAACCGATCTCGACGCCCTTCGCGGACTGCCTGTCTTAACAGTTAGCGATTCTGCCAATTTTCTTCAGCATGGCGGGATGATTCAGTTTGTCATTATCGGCAACCACGTTCGGTTCGCTGTTAATCTCGATGCCGTCCGAAGCGCCCAGATCAATTTGAGTTCCGAACTCCTCAAAGTAGCAGTCTCGGTTAACGGCGAGACCCCAGCGGGGGTGCGGCCATGAAACTCTGGTTTGCACAGTCAATTGCCGGAAGGCTCAGGGTGCTGGTTCTCTTCGTCAGCGGAACCGCGCTGCTGCTCGCATACATTTCGTTCCTTGCCTTCGATTTTTACAGCCTTCGCCACAATCTGATCGATTCGCTTGAAACACAAGCCACGATTATTGGCTTCAACAGCGAAAGTGCGCTTCTGTTCGATGACCAGCAGACCGCCGAAACCACGCTCTCGGCTCTGCGGGGCGCGCCATCCATCTTGGCTGCAGAGATATTCCGGGCCGACGGCCGCGCCTTCGCGCTTTATGCCCGCCAGGACTCCGCCAAACAATCCATTGTGCCAAAGCTTGCAGTCGGTCAGACCTCCGCATCATGGATTCAGGACAGGTCGGTCCTTCTGGGGCATGCAATCAAATCCGACGGCAAGTTCATTGGCTCGGTGTACATTCTGGCGGAGACCAGGGACATAGCCAATAGAACAAGGCAATTCGGCTTGCTTTCGGCGGCCATCCTACTCCTATGCTTCGCCATCGCTCTGCTCGCGACCTCTACGATGCGGGGATTGATCATCCGGCCTTTGGAAAACCTCGCTGAGACTGCACATGTTGTATCGCGGCAAAAGGACTACTCCGTACGCGCCAAGGTTCCTCGACGCCGGGATGAGCTGGCATTTTTAGTCCAGTCCTTCAATGAAATGCTTGATGAAATTGAGAAAGGCAGAGCCGTTCTAGAGCAAAAAGTTGCAGAACGCACCGCTGAACTCTCCGCGGCAAACCGCGAGATCGAGGCCTTCTCTTACACTGTAGCGCATGACCTCCGCGGACCGTTGCAGCAGGTGGCTAACATCGGATTCCTGTTGCAGTCGAATGCCGTTAACGGCAAGACACCTGAAGCGAGCGCGCTTTTGGGCAAGCTCGTCTCTGCGACCAGCCGAATGTCTTCCCTGATCGATGATCTGTTGAACCTGTCCCGGGCCGGCACAGCGCCGCTCAAGCATGTTCAGGTCGATCTGAGCGCCATAGCGAGAACGATTCTCGAAAACCTGGTACTGGGAGACAAGCGGCACATTGAAACAGTCATTGCCGACAGTCGTGTTGCCATTGCCGATGAGGGCCTGATCACGGTTGTCCTGGAAAACCTGCTTCGAAATGCATGGAAATATTCCTCGCGTAAAGATCTGGCGCACATCGAATTCGGCTGCCGAGACATGGGTGATGAGAGCGTCTACTTCGTGAAGGACAACGGCGCCGGTTTTGATAACGCCTATGTGGATCGGCTGTTCAGTCCATTCCAACGCCTCCATTCGCAGGCGGACTTCCCCGGAACCGGCGTCGGTCTTGCGACCGTGCAAAGGATCATCGCCCGGCACGGCGGAAGAGTCTGGGCAACTGGGTCAGTGGATCGAGGAGCGGAGTTCTGCTTCACATTGCCCCAGAGCAAGTGCGGTCGGGAAACAGACTCAGAGCTTTCGGATTGAACTGGGGCCGTTTTTATCCCGAACAACCGGTTTTCGGCAAGTTTGCATCTAATATGTTTATCGTTTTACCGGGTCCACAGGTGCTGTTCCCCCTGCACAAATTACCCAAGAATTGGAAATCGATGCTCTCGTCGTTCGCTCAAAGAGACCGACCGGCAGCGCGGATCCGCCTATCGCTTACTGTCTGCTCAATGTTCTCAATGGCTGCAGCTCAGGTGGTGCCGTGTGCGGTGAAGCCATACCTGCATCGAGGCCGTAAACTCCGGACTGAAGTGCTTTGGCCGCTCGTTTTTGCTGGCTTCATCACACTCATCTGTCCATTTATCTATGCGCAAACATCTTCAGCTGGACGCCAGAAGAATCCCTTGAAATCGATGAGCCTCGAACAACTGGGGAACATCGAGGTCACCACTGTGTCAAAAGAACCGGAGGAGGTCTGGAACACACCCGCGGCGATTTACGTGATTACACAGGAGGACATCCAGCGATCCGGGGCCAAGAACATCCCGGAGGCTTTGCGGTTGGCGCCGGGCGTCGAGGTGGCACGGATCACCACCGGCGAGTATGCCATTGGCATTCGCGGTTTCAACAGCCGCCTCTCGCGCTCTGTTCTGGTGCTGATTGATGGTCGCACGGTCTACTCCACGTTTACGGCAGGTACGTATTGGGAAACGCAGGACACGCTCATGGAGGACATCAATCGCATTGAGGTTATCCGCGGCCCAGGCGGTACGATCTGGGGGCCTAATGCGGTGAACGGCGTGATCAACATCATCACCAGAAACACAGAAGAGACTCTGGGCATACTGGCGTCGGGCGGCGGTGGCAATGTCCAGGAGGATCTCGGAGGTGCCCGCTACGGGTCTGGTACCGGCAGGGGACTCACGTACCGAGTCTATGCCAAAGGATTTGGATGGGCTCCGGAGTATCATCCCGATGGCGACGACTACGACGACTGGCACGGAGGGCAGGGTGGGTTCCGCCTGGACTGGAACGCGAATCGGCGCGATACCTTCCGGCTGCAAGGCGACGTGTACGGCCAGGATTTTGGCGAGAGAGTACCGGTCACAACCTACGACCCGCCAACGACCACGGTAATTCATGGCGATGCTCGTCTTTGCGGGGGAAACATTCTCTGGAACTGGAGAAGAGTGCAGGGGGAAGGCCGGGACATTCAGCTTTCTGCGTATTACGACCACACTACACGGAACGAGCTGAACTTCGGCGACCTTCGCAACACCGTGGATATTGATTTCCTCGATCGATTTCCTATGCGCGGCCAGCAGCTATCGTGGGGTTTCACGCTGCGATTCAGCCATGGACACGAGGTCGAAGTTGTTTCTGGACTCACCTTTGTGCCGCCGCAGCGCACTGACCGGCTCTACCAGGGATTCATACAAGACGAAATTCCGCTCGTGAAGAATCGCCTGTCGCTCGTAGCGGGAAGCAAGGTCCTGAAAACAAATTACACCGGTGTTCTTGCCGAGCCGAGCGTTCGCCTTTTGTACACACCGACTTCGACGCAGACGCTCTGGGCAGCATACACGCATGCATTGCGCACCCCTGCCGACGTAGAGCGCGATTTCAATCTTTCAAGTTTTCTCGGGTACGCATCGAATGGGTTGCCCATTTTTGCGCGCTTCAGCGCAAACCCCGCGTTCAGGTCTGAGCAGTTGAACGGCTACGAACTCGGCTATCGCGGACTTGCAAGCTCGAAGTTCTATTTCGACATGAGCGGCTTCTATAACCATTACGGCGACCTGTTCAGCGAAGACCTGCTCGGCCCCGCGGTCATTGAAACGAATCCGCCTCCGACTCACGTTTTGATCCCGGCGCAATTCGGCAATGGGCTGGTGGCGAGCACAACCGGAGTGGAGGTCGCGCCGGAGTGGCGTCCGGAGCCCTGGTGGCGCATACGCGGCTCGTACTCCTTCCTCGATATGCACGTGAAGAGAGGTACGAACTCGAAGGACATCGGAAGCGCGCCGATCGTGCAAGGATCAAGTCCTCAGAGCCAGGTGCGCATCCAGAGCGGATTCGATTTGCCAAAGTCGGTTACCGCGGACATGCAGGTGCGATATGTCCGCGCACTGCCCGCTCTTCAGGTGCCTTCATATTGGACAGGGGATGCCACAGTGCAATGGGCTGCAAGCCGTCACATCCGGTTCAAAGCCGTGGGCCAGAATCTTTTTCAACCTCATCACGAAGAGTTCGTCTACGATCCCGGATCTCCCGCGGGAATCCGGCGCGGCTTCTACGGCGAGATAGAGTTCCATAAATAACCCATGTACGCAGCTGTCGAACAACGCTGTGAATGCGTGATAAAGAGCTGGCCAGCCTTTGAAGAGACTGAGGCCGGCTCGGAGGCCCACTCTACTGCGGCGAGAAACGGATATCCTTCGACGCAATCTCAGCAAGGCGTAACCCAGCCGACTTGGAGAACTCTAGCCAACAGCTTGAGGCAAGCTTGTTCGCCTCAAGACTTTCTCAGGCTCAGAAGAAGTTCCTCCGCATTGGCCCCGATTTGTTTGCTTGAGGTGCCCGGTTGATAAAGTGCCGTGCCGACACCAAAGCCGTCGGCTCCGGAACTTCGCCATGCCGGAATCGTGTCTGAATCTACTCCCCCGACAGGGACGATGAGAGTACCCTTGGGCAGAACCACCTTCAAACCCTTGAGCATTCGAGGCCCGACGACATCGGCCGGAAAGAGCTTCAGCGCGTCGGCCCCCGCCGCGACCATTGCAAAAGCTTCGGTGGCCGTTCCAATGCCCGGTATTACGATGAGGCCGAGCCGCTTTCCTTCTCGCACGATCGCCGCATCCGCGTGAGGAGACACGATAAGCCTTCCTCCAGCCTCATGCACCTGCTCGACCTCCGATACATGTGTTACCGTTCCGGCGCCCACCAGCATTCTGTTTCCGAATTTCTCCGCGGCGCATTTGATGCTTGCCAGGGGTTGAGGAGAATTGAGCGGGATTTCGGCGATTACGATTCCCGCGGCCAGAAGCTCAGAGAAGATATCGTGCACCTCAGAGGTTTCAATCCCTCGCAGAATGGCGACCAACGGACATCTGTTTAACCACTGACTAATTACCATGAAAGCCTCCCTGCAATTCGTGTCAAGCCACGTAAATCTGCACCCGCGGGTTCCACGGACGTTTGGACATCAAACTCAGCCAGCGCTCGCGCATACAGTGAGCACAGCGCAGCGTCGCCGATAAGATGAACGGATTCGCCTTCGCGCGCCATTGTCTTGACTTCGTGCCCGATCAGGAGTCCAGACAAATAAGACGATGCAGAGGACTCATCGATTCTTGCGGTCAGAACCAGCGTCCTCACACCGAACAGGTGATGGGCAAGCGCTCCCGCTTGCCTCGAGTGCGCCACGCCGAGCAGGAAAGTAGCGTCGTCGATCAGGTCTTGCCCCGCAAAACTGCGCAGGATTGAGCCTTCGCGAATTGCCTTGTAGAGGTCTCCCGTCATGCAGGTCGTGAAACCTGCAATGCGTGCATCTTCCATGCGCACCCACTTTGTGTGGGTTCCCGGAAGGCACAGACAGGAATGGCATGCTCCTTCACTGTCGCAGCCGAAGATCTCAGTCTCCTCTCCGCGCATGACTTCGGGGATTCCATATTCATCGGCTCCGATGACGCCAGGCACGATTCGCGCGTCCAAACAATCGATCTGCAAAGGGACAACACCGCCAGCCACTTGGCCAAGCGTTGCCGGCACTGAAACGTAAGGAGCTTCCTTCCATCCCTGGCGCGCGCCCACCATCCCGGACATCAGAATCTTCTTTTCGCCGGCACTTATCCAGTCGCCCACTTCTGCCATAAGAGCGTCCAGAAATTCACATGGCGGGACTGAAAGCGCGCCCGTCGATGAGGTCTTCTCGGCCTCCAGGTTTCCTTTGGCGTCAATCCTGAACGCGCGGAAGTTTGACGTTCCCCAATTGACCGCGATCATCGTTCACTCCTACTCTGCAATGCGCTGAATGTCACCGACAACAAAGACGTACGAGCATATCCCCACGACGGCCATGCACGAGATAAAGATCAAAGGGTAGGTGAAGCTCTCGCCCCTGATGAGGAAACCTACCACGGTTGGAACCACGATTGCCGAGCAGTTGGAGATGAAGTTGAACACGCCGCCTGTCAGGCCGATTAGCCGCTCCGGTGCGACCGTGGAAATGACCGACCAGGTGATTGAGGCAAACCCGCAGCCGAAGGAGGAGCAGGCCATGCAAGCGATGACCAGCCTCGGGTCACTGAAACCATTGGCGAGAAAAATCAGGCTGGCCAATAGCAGACCGGCCACGATGGGAATCTTTCTGGCTAGCGTAACGCCGATGCCTTTGCGAAGCAACCAGTCGGAGAGAAATCCGCCTGAGATGACACCAACAAAGGCGGCGAGGAACGGGGCAGAGGAAAGGAATCCGGCCTTCTCGAGCGCGATGTGCCGGTATCTGACCAGGTAAGTGGGAAACCATGTGAGATAGAACCATAGCGTAGAGGAAAGGCCGAATTGGCCAATGTAAATGCCCCATAGCTTCCGCTTGCCCAGAACAATCCCGAGATCCGCCCACACAGAGACCGATTGCGATTGATGGAACTTCCGGCTCAGCTCCGGGATACCGCCGCCTTCTTCGATCAGACGCAACTCGGCTTGATTGACACTGCGCGACTCGGCCGGATCGCGATAGAGCAGCCACCACGCCAGAGCCCAGGTTATACCTGCGGCCCCGGTGGCCTCGAAGATGAACCGCCAGCCATAACGCGCCTCAAGCCATGCCAGAAGCGGGGTCAGGAATGCGAGTCCGACGAACTGCGCCGACGTGTAGAAGCCGATTGCGCCAGCCCGTTCCGCTTCCGGAAACCATGTAGTTACAACACGATTGCTGATGGGGAATGAAGGCGCCTCAAGTACGCCAACAGCAAGCCTCAAGGCAATGAGCGCGAAGAAAGTCCCGGCAATGCCCATCAGAAACGTGGCCACCGACCACATTGCCAGCGCCACTGCAAACAGCAGTCGCGGGTTGACGCGGTCGACAAATCGGCTGGCCGGAATTTGAAAAAGCGCGTAGGTCCATCCGAAGGCCGAGAGCAGGAAGCCAAGCGAAACCGGGCTCAGGTGCAAATCTTCCGCGAGCTTCGGCGCAACGATGGAGAGATTGCTGCGGTCAAGGTAGTTGATCAGCACGCAGACAAAGAGCATCCAGGAGATGAAGAAGCGGTGCCGTGTGGGCCGGCCACGGGAACTGATTTGCTCATTGTCGAGTAAATCTTTGTGTCGAGCGATACTCACCACTCGGCCACGCTTCCGTCACGATGACGCCAAACCGGACACCGCCAGCGGTGCCCGACTTTGGATCGCTCCACGACATACTCCTCGATGACCTCGATGCCCAGCCCCGGCCCGCTGGGGATGGGGAGATAACCGTCCTTGTGCTGGAAGACCGAGGGATTCTTGATGTAGTCCAGAAGGTCGTTCGTCTGGTTATAGTGAATCCCGAGCGACTGTTCCTGAATTGTGGCGTTATAGCAAACCGCATCCAATTGCAGGCAAGCCGCCAGGGCGATGGGGCCGAGCGGGCAGTGCAGAGCAAGCGCGACATCGTAGCACTCAGCCATTGAGGCAATCTTGCGTGTTTCCGTAATCCCGCCCGCATGGGAGGGATCCGGCTGAATAATGTCTACATGGCCGGACTGAAGCACCTGCTTGAAATCCCATCGCGAATACAGCCGCTCACCCAGTGCAATGGGGATGCCGGACTGCGCGGCAAGATCGCCCAGCGCGTCGGCATGTTCGCTGAGCACCGGTTCCTCCACGAACATGAGCCGGAACGGTTCGAGCGCACGGAGGAGCGGCTTGGCCATGGGCCGATGCACTCTGCCGTGAAAATCAACGGCGACTCCGAAATCGTTCCCAACCGCTTCGCGGATCTCGGCGATATTCCCCAGCACGCGGTCGATCTTTGCGAATGAGTCGATATACTGCAGTTCCTCCGTGCCGTTCATCTTCAGCGCGGTAAACCCCTGCGCAGCCACTTCGCGCGATCCCCGGGCAAGATCCCCGGGACGATCTCCGCCGACCCACGAATACAGCCGGATCGAATCGCGCACGGGACCGCCCAACAGCCGATGAACAGGCTGTCCCAGAGCCTTCCCTCGCAGATCCCACAAAGCCTGGTCGATTCCGGCAAGCGCGCTCATGTGCACGCCGCCGCCGCGATAGAATCCGCTGCGGTAAAGAACATTCCAGTGATCCTCGACGGGTAAGGGATCTTTGCCGACAAGGTAGTCTGCCAGCTCTTCAACTGCCGCGGCCACTGTGTGCGCCCGCCCCTCAAGCACGGGCTCACCCCAACCGCACAATTCCTCGTCGGTCTCGATCTTGAGAAAGAGCCAGCGGGGAGGAACAAGAAAAGTCTTAAGGGCACGAATCTTCATGGATTAATAACTGCCAAGCATAGAGCTGAAACGCTTCATGCGGGTGGGTATTTCCCTTGACGAAGCGCGTTCGCCGATCCTCACAAGTATACTAAGCGCGTTTTCTCCTTCCTTGCTTCCCGCACCCAAACTCGAGGCCAGGAAGCCTCTTCCCGCTTTGCGCTTTGTGCGACAAGTGTTCCCTGGCACGTGACAAGTGCAAATTCGGGCCTATCATGTTTGCAACCACCTGCTTGAGACATGGGGCCTCGCCGCGTTGCGGCAGGCGGCGGACGATAGCAGCAAAAGAACAAGGAGAAGCGGCGATGAAAGTGCTTGTCAAGATGCTGAAGTGGCTTGCCATTACCATCAGCGTACTGGTACTGGCGATTGGGGTGTGGGCCTGGATCGAGCGGCAGCCCCGTGCGGACACGAAGGCGGCCGCGGCCACGTTGCCGCATGACTTCATCTGGGGCGTCTCTTGCTCGGGATTCCAGAGCGAGGGCGGCCACTTCGACTCCAACATCGCGCGCTGGAACGAAACCCATGCCGAAGAAGATCGCTACGGCAACTCGGTGGACTTCCGCCACCGCTACCGCGAGGACATCTCGCTGGCGCGGGCCATGGGCATCAACACCTACCGCATCGGTATCAACTGGGCGCGCGTGCAGCCGCAGCGCAGCAGCTTTGACGAGGTGGAACTCGCCTACTACGACGACGTGATCCTTGCCATGAAGCAGGCAGGCATCGCGCCGCTGATCACCCTTGACCACTTCGTCTACCCGGGTTGGGTGGCGGACCAGGGTGGCTGGTCCAACCCGCAGACGGTGACGGACTTCGTCGCCTTCTCGCGCCTCATCGCCATTCGCTATCACGCCGATGTGCGTTACTGGTTGACCTTCAACGAGGCGGCTTTTAACGTGACATCCGAGGCCGCAAGGCGAAAGACCGGCCTGCGCGGCGCCCTTGTGGTGAGCGACCACATAGTCAGCGCCCACAACCAGGTTTACGACCTGATCCACGCGCTGAGGCCGGACGCCGTCGTTGCCTCGAACATCGTGTGGATGGGCGACACATTCTTCAGCCGTCGCTTGCAGAGCCTCACTGACCGGCTGTTTCTCGACCACATCGTCGCCAGGACCGATGTCATTGCCTTCGACTACTACGGCTCGGACTTTATTCAGATCGCGCGTGCCGTCAACCCCTGGAAGTGGTACCCCGACCCTCCGGGCCTCTACCGAGCATTGCGCATTCTCAGCCGCCGCTACCCCAGCAAGCCGTTGCTGATCTCCGAGACCGGCATGGCGACGCAGAACGGCCAACCGCGCGAGGGCCTGCCCCGCGAAGACGTGCTGCGCGATACCGTCTACTGGACGCAGCGCGCCCGCGCCGATGGCGTCAACGTCATCGGCTACATGGTGTGGAGCCTCACCGACAACTTCGAGTGGGGCAGCTATTCGCCGCGCTTCGGCCTGTACACGGTAGATGCCTTGCACGATCCGGAACTTAAGCGGGTGCCCACGGCGGCGGTGGACGCCTACCGGCGGATCATCGCTGAGGGCGGTGTTGGGGTGGCATATCGTCCTGTGGTCCGCCGCTGACGGCTGCGGGCGATAGGCATTTAAGCAGGACTCGCAAGAGTCGATTTACGGATTCTGCAAGGATGGTATGCAGGGAGTAATTCCACAAGGCCACTAAGCAGCGGGGTGGCCTTGGATCGGCCATCTGTCCTTCAAGAACCACGCCACCTGGCGCGATCCAAGCCTGAGAATATTCAACTGTATAATTGGCCCCATTGTCCGCTCCATGCGAGAAACGCAGCGTAACTATTTGAGCTTGCACCCTTGCCTATCCTCAGTTGGTTGGCGATGTTTATTTCAGTGGGAGTTGAAATGTTGAGAAAAGTGTTCTTTGCCTGGTTGCTGTTTGGTATCGGTGTTGAACTTTGCAATGCGCAGAAACCGGATTCAAAGCCCGCGCAGGCGGCGGAATCCAATCTGCCCCCGGCATACCTGAATCGGAAGCTGCCGATTGATGCGAGAATTGCGGACCTTCTTTCGCGCATGACGACTGAAGAGAAGGTTGGGCAACTGGAAGCGCCCTTGGGTTGGGAGATGTACAGCAAGACCCCTGATGGGGTCGTCGTCAGCGAGCAGTTCAAAAAGATGATGGAGGGGCCGGAGCCAGGGTCGCTTTACGGAGTTCTTCGCGCGGATCCCTGGACCAAGGTCACGCTCGAATCGGGGCTTTCTCCACGCCAGTCGGCCGAAGCAACCAATGCAATACAGAAATATGCAGTGACGCATTCGCGCCTGCATATTCCGCTCCTCCTTGCGGAAGAATGTACCCACGGCCAAATGGCAATTGGCGCGACGACCTTTCCCACTGCGATTGGGCAGGCAAGCACATGGGACCCCGAACTCATTCGTCAAGTAGCAAAAGCGGTGGCCCAGGAGGCGCGGGCGTCCGGCGCCAACAACTGCTACCTTCCACTGTTTGAAGCCACACGCGAGCCACGCTGGTCGCGCGTCGAAGAGACTTACGGAGAAGACCCGTATCTCATCACTCAAATGGGTATTGCAAACGTAAAGGGATTTCAGGGCGCGGGCATCGGCGCACCGGACACCATCGCCGCGACGATGAAGACCTTTGTGGCTTACGGAGAGCCCGAAGGAGGGCACAACAGCGCTCCGGTTCACGCGGGGATGAGAGAGTTGCAGACCGTCTTTTTGCCGCCGTTCAAGGCCGGCGTCAGGGCGGGCGCCGTTTCGGTGATGGCCTCTTACAACTCGGTTGACGGGGTGCCGTGCGCGGGCAATGCATGGCTCTTGACCGATCTGCTGCGCAACCAATGGGGCTTCAAGGGCTACGTGGTTTCCGATCTAACCGCCATCGATGGATTGATGGGAACCCATCATGTTGCCGCAAGTCTAGAAGACGCGGCCGCGCTCTCGCTGAGCGCGGGCATGGATTCGGATTTGGGCGGCGGCGCATTTCCGCAGCTCGCCAAAGCCGTGAACGATGGGAGGGTTACGAAACAGGCCCTTGATCGCGCCGTCGCGAGAGTGCTTCGCGTCAAGTTCGAGCTGGGCCTTTTCGAGTCGACTCATGCCGATCCTGACCATTCGGCGAAGGTAATGGACGGCGATGAGCACAAGGCATTGGCGAGGCAGGTTGCGCGTGAGTCAATCATCCTGTTGAAGAACGCCGGCGGGTTGCTGCCACTAAGCAAGCAGATTGATTCGATTGCCGTGATCGGGCCGAACGCTGATAACGTGTACAACCAGTTGGGTGACTATACCGCGCCGCAATCGCCGGGCAAAGTGGTCACCGTTCTCGAAGGCATTCGCGCCGCAGCAGGACCGAAGACCGTCGTCCGCTACGCAAAGGGCGCAGGGGTTCTCGACACTTCGGAGGCAGGCTTTGCCGAAGCACTTGAGGCAGTTCGTCAATCGTCGGCGGCTGTGGTGGTGATGGGCGGGTCGAGCGCGCGCATCTTCAATACCGCCTTTGCCGGGACCGGCGCTGCGAGACCCGAAGTGCTTGCCAATGGCAGCGATATGGAAGCGGGCGAGGGATTTGACCGCGCGACTTTGAACCTTGCCGGCGTTCAGCAGAAGTTGCTTGAGCAAATTGTCGCGACAGGCAAGCCGGTGGTGCTGGTTTTGATTGAAGGCCGTCCGCTGGAAATTGCATGGGAAGCGAAGAGTGTGCCTGCGATACTTAACGCATGGTATCCAGGCGAGGCGGGCGGGAAGGCTATTGCCGACGTGCTCTTCGGGGACTATAACCCTGCGGGCAGGCTCACTATTTCAGTGCCGCGGTCGGTTGGGCAGTTGCCTGTAAATTATGGGCAGCCGCGGGCTGACTATATCGATATGCCGGGCTCGCCGCAGTATCCATTCGGATTCGGTTTGAGTTATACGGCGTTCAAATATGCAAATGTTCGGGCGACGGTTCATTCTTCGCAGCAGTCAGTAGGCGCCGACGTGACTGTAGATATCTTGAACACCGGGAAACTGGCGGGCGACGAAGTAGCTCAACTCTATCTCCATCCAGTGGCCTCCAGTGTTGAAACGCCGGAGAAGGCACTGCGAGGATTTCAACGCGTCCACCTCGAGCCGGGAGAAACGCGGACGGTGAAGTTTCACCTCGAAGCGGAGGATCTGGCGGTCTTCAATCAAAAAGGCAAATGGGTTGTGGAGCCAGGAACCTTTGAGGTGATGGTTGGCGGCTCATCCGACGCGATTCAAGGGACTGCGAAGTTTGCGGTGGCGCGATCAGTGAGGATTCCATGACCTGCATAGGGACGCTTTCAGATTTTCAGGAGCCACTCTCTTGATGGCGTATAAATCCCTTTCCGTGACAGGGGTACCCCTCCCCCCTTCCACGTGGTGTGTTTGGGGTAAACTGTCTTTTTTCAATGGGTTGGAAGAGTGGCTCACCTGTAAGTTGCTTGTTTTCAGGAACCTGGAAGCTACAGTCCTGAAAACAGAGAACTTAGGCGGACTGAATTACGCAACAGAGCCGAGCACGACGGTGCGGTCCCTGCGAAGAACAAAACTCCTGAGGACAGGTTAGCGCTTTCAAGAGAAATAATCGGCAGATGGGCGGCAAGCGGAAGTCGTGCAAGATCATAGAGATAACGTGAAGATAGGCAGAACAGGGCTTGACTTGTGGTGGGGTGAGCCCTTGCCCCGGCACCGCGGCACGCTGTAGCGCCTTTTCAAAGACGCTACATAGAAATGAGAGCGGTGCGTTTGGGCTTTAGTCGCAAACCAGCGCGCAATCAGGAAACGATTGCGGCTCATCGTCTCCGGGGTCGGGGCCGGAATCGCCATCGCCCGCAGGCCGGATCCTGAAAAACTCGTCCACAACCCCCAGCACTTCGGCCCCGGTGCGCCGGTGGTAGATGGCTCCGCGCAGCTTTGCGCCGCCAACTACGCCATGAGTAAACCAGGTGGCAAACTGCTTCATCTTGCCGGATGAGTCTCCCAGCCGCGCGTCCCTCGGCAGAGATTGCGTGGCTTCTTCCTCTGCCAGCAACATTTCAAAATAAGTTCGAATCATGCGGTAGCGGTCTTCTGTCGTTGGCCGTACGTAATTGCCGGTCGCCGTGTACTGGGCAATCTGGCGGAAGATCCACGGATTGGCCGGCGCCGCGCGGCCGATCATCACCGCGTCGCAACCGGTGTGGGCCACCATGGCAGCTGCGTCTTCCGGCGTGCGTATATCTCCATTGCCAATCACCGGAATTCGCACCGCCTGCTTCACCTGGGCGATCCAATCCCACTGCGCCTGCCCGCTGTATCCCTGCTCGCGGGTGCGCGCATGCAGCGCAACCGCGTTCAGCCCTTCGCTCTCGGCCATCCGCGCCAGCTCAACGCACACAATTTCTTTTTCATTCCAGCCCATGCGGAACTTGACGGTAAAGGGAATCGTCACCGCCTTGCGAACGGCGCGGAAGATCTCGCCAATGCGGGGCAGGTCGCGCAGCAATCCGGAGCCGCCGTTCGATCCAACCACCCGCTTTGCCGGGCAGCCGAGATTCAGATCAACGAGATCGAAGCCGGTCTCCTCCACGATGCGCGCCGCCTCGGCCAGCGTTTCAGCATTGGCGCCGAACAACTGTGCGCCAATGGGGTGTTCGTCGTCGTAGAAGGTGAGGTAACGCCGCCGCTTGGTCTCCCGCATCCGCGCTAATCCGTCGGCGGAGGTGAATTCGGTCATCAGCAGGCCGCAGCCGGATTGCGCATTGGTCACCGCGGCTTCAACCGCCTCAGGACTGGATGCGGCTTCAGTGGTGAACAAACTGGCATGGCGAATGAAGCGCCGGAAGACCGTATCCGTGACCCCGGCCATGGGCGCGAGGACCGTGGCCGGAGCCACCAGGACTTTCCCAAGGCGCACTTCTGCCGGCACCCGCGCCTCGGCGGGCATGGCATGCTCTTTGGGGTTGTCCCAATCCTTATTTACGGTAAAGCCCTTGCCGGCCATTGAATCCTTCCAGTCGGTCCATGCTTCCGAAGGTTGGTCGCACAAATGACGCCCGGGAAGCCAGGAAATATCCCTCAGGGGCTAAAGCCCACACTCATCTTTGCGGTACTTGCGGCACGACTAAAGTCGTGCCCTGACACTTCTTGCCTGTTCGAGGGGACTCCGTAGCCTGCGAAGCTCTGCTCGTAGCCTGCGAAGCTCTGCTCGTTGAGGGATAGGCTCCTCAATCAGCCCGGCAGTTCAGCCACTTCGTGCACAAAAGGCTGGCCACGCGAGCCCGGGTCCCATCCTGCCGCTATCGCCTGCTCAATGTGAGCTTTGACCTTGGCCGGCAATATATTCTGCCGCACCGGGTCAACCCTCACGTAGCCGCGCCTCTGCGATCCGACTGCCGGATACTCCAGAAAAAGCTCGCGGCGCACACCCACAGTATTCTTCACGTGAATGGCAACGCCTCGCCAGCCATCGTCCTCAGACCATTGCTGTTCGCGGTGCAGATGCCATTCGAGATTGAAGCCATCGACGGCGATCGCGAACTGAATCGAGCGTTTTGCGCGGGCCATGGCCTTCCTATCTCATGCATGAAAGACGCCGGTTGACTTACGGGCTTCGAAGTATGTGCTGCAACACAACTTGGGCCTCCGCCCTGGCGGAGGCCCAATCGTACCAACCTTACCTTGTAGCCGCCGGTTACTTGGCTGCTGCCGCTGCCACTGCCTCATCTGACTTGGCATACTTGCGGCGGAAGCGCTCAACGCGGCCCGCTGTGTCAACCAAGCGCTGCTTGCCGGTAAAGAACGGGTGGCAAGCCGAGCAGATTTCCACGTGGATGTCGCCCTTGTGGGTCGAACGGGTCTCAAAATTGTTTCCGCAGGCGCATTTCACCTGCACTGCGGCGTAATTGGGGTGAATCTTTTCCTTGGGCATCTCGGTAAACAGACCTTTCCTGCAATTTTTCTATTGTATTGGGATTTGGCTGGTTTAGCAATCGTAGTCCGTCCTGGACCGCACTTGGACTTTGCTTTCTGTTCGTTCTTTCTGTGCGCTATCTTCTCTATTCGGATCGCTCAGCGCTTCTCCCGGGAGACAACCTGGCCTTCGCACCAGCCGTCAAAGCGCGGAGGAGGTGACCTATGAAGACCATAAAATTGATGGTTCTGGCCGCTGCACTCTGCCTCACTGCCGGACTAAATGCCTTCGCAGCCGATATTAAAACCGACTACGACCATAACGCCAACTTCTCCCGCATCCACACATATAGCTGGGGCCAGGTAAATACATCCAATCCGCTTTACGTAGACCGAATCAAAGAGGCCGTCGATAGGGATTTGCAAGCCAAAGGCATGCAGATGGTCGCTTCAGGCGGCGACGTGACTGTTTTTGCCCACGGAAGCGTTCACAACGAGAAAGAACTTGAGACGTTTTACAACGGCTTCGGCGGCGGCTGGGGCGGCAGATGGGGCTGGGGCGGCTGGGGACCCGGAGGGTGGGGCGAAACCACAACCACGGTAAACAATCAGCCCGTCGCGATGCTGGTGATTGACGTATTCGATGGCAGTTCGAAAAACCTGATCTGGCGCGGCTCTTCCACTTCAGAGGTTTCAGGCAACGTGGACAAGAACACCAGAAATCTGGATAAAGACGTAGACAAGATGTTCAAGAGCTTTCCGCCCAAAGGCGCCAGTTAAATAAAACGGCTGATAAATATACCTAAAGTCCGAAAGCGCAAAGGCGCGGAGTGGCAGCACGCACTCCGCGCCTTTGCGCGACTCATTTTCCTTTACTGCTTGAGCGCCTTTTCGATTCCCATCTCAACCAGCGGCGCCATCATCGCGTACCCGGCCGGCACCGGATGCACGCCATCATGGCTCAGCGTCGCCGGAAGTCCGTCGCGCTCATCCTTCATTGGCGTGTGATAGTCCACGTAGATATGTCCTTTCTCTGCCGCGTACGACTTGATCCATGCGTTCAACGCCAACACTTTAGGGGCAGGCGTCATGCCGGGATGCCAGGGGAAATCGAAGGCCGGCAGCACGGAGCAGAGCACTACGCGAATGTGATTCGCAGCGGCCAATTCGGACATGGACGCCAGGTTGTCTTCGGTCTGCTCCAGCGTCATGGGGCCGGTGTTGCCGGCGATGTCGTTAATGCCGCCCAGGATCACGACCACCTTTGGCTGAAGTGCAATCACATCCTGGCGGAAGCGCAACACCATCTGCGGCGTGGTCTGTCCGCTGATGCCGCGATTGACGTACGGTTTGCCCGGAAACGAACCCAATTCGCCCGCAAAATGCCAGCCCTCGGTAATCGAATCGCCCATGAACACCACACGGTTCTCGCCGGGGGCGGGTGGACCCAAAGCCAAATCTGCCTCCTTGAATTTGCCCAGCCAGGGCCAGTCGTTCTTCATTTGCTCTTCGCGCACCTTTTGCCAGGCGGCAATCTGTTCGGCGGTGGGCGCGGCCGGCAATGCCTGTACCGGCGCAGTTGCGGCGGGCGGCGCCTTGGTCTCCGGCACGGTTCCTGGTTCCTGGGCGGCGAGAAGCGGTGCAGCAAGCAGCGCGGCAAAGGCCGCAGCTGTCAAAAAAGCGGTGCGCAGGTTCAATCGGTTCACCGGGAAGTCTCCATTTGGTTGGCGGGCGTGAAACCTATCGCCCGCACCCGGTTCCGATTGTAGGCAACCTTGCCGCAGGCTGGCCAAGGCTTTTCCACATTCGGTCACCGGACGTCCACCGCTCGGCGCGGCCGCCCCATGCGCTAGGCTTGGAGACATATGAGCGAGTGCCCCATCTGCGGTGGAATCGGCCTGGTGCGTGTGGTTAACCCTGAAGGCCTTTGGGTCTCGCGCGGATGCGAGTGCCAGCAGATGGAGCGCGAACAGCGCCGCCTGGCTGCCGCGCACATTCCCGAACGCTACCGGCATTACACGCTGGACGGCTACGAGACCGCATTTCGCGGAGCAGACGCTTCGCTGGGCCGGGCGCACCTGACGGCCAGAAAATTTGTTGAGGCCTACCCGGTGGATACGGCCGGCAAGGGCCTGCTTTTTGCCGGATCCATCGGCGTGGGCAAGACCCACCTCGCCGTTGGCGTTCTTCGCCGGCTGGTGCAGGAGCGAGGCGTAAAGGGCCTGTTCTGTGACTATCGCGAACTGCTCAAGAGCATTCAAAACAGCTACAACCCGCAGGTGCAGACCACGGAACTGGAGTTGCTGAAGCCGGTGTTTGCGGCCGAGGTGCTGGTGCTGGACGACCTGGGCGCGCAAAAGCCCAATGAGTGGGTTTGGGACACGGTTGCACTGATTCTCAATACCCGCTACAACGACAAGCAGACGACGATTATTACCACCAACTACCTTGACCTGCCGGCCGGCACCGGCTTCAGAACCGACGAGAAAGGGAGCAAGGCTGCCAGGAGCGAGGACACGCTTGGCGACCGCATCGGCGACCGCATGCGCTCCCGCCTTTCTGAGATGTGCGTCCTGGTTGAGATGACCGGGAAAGACTTCCGCCAGTCGGTGAAGAGGGCGACCTTCGGCTGACGGGTAACCGGCGGGGCCGGACCCATCCTCAGTTGAGGGTTTTCAAAACACCCAAAGGCTTGCCAGAAGGGTGAGGATGGCGGCAATGGTCATGGCCTGGTACATCCTGTCTTCGGCCGAATGTGCTGCCGGGGCGAAGGGGATGGAGTCGGCTGGCAGTGAAGGGGATGCGGAACTGGGGGAGGGCTGCATCGTCGGGCTGCCTTTCTCTGCCTTTCGGCTGTGTTACGAAATCGATGGTGGGCCGGTTCCTTTTGCTCCCTGAATCATTAGACGCTCATGACTGGCCGCGTATTTCAATCAAGAGATGTAGATCTGAACAAAATGCTCGTCCCAACAGTCATATCGGCAAACGGCGACAAATCATCGCCTCAATAACCAGAACGGGGTATCCGCGACTATTCCTTCGGTAACAGGTGTAAAATTTCGCAGGTGAACGCCACCGCAGGAGAGCACGATGACCAACCCCGATCTTCAAAGTGACCAGCAACTTGTCTCATCCGCCGACACGGGGGAACGCAACTGGCTCCCCTTGGTGATTGCGGCCGCGGTGGTCCTGTTAATCGCGGCGGTCATGGTGCTGGTCCTTGAACAGCGCAAGCCCGCGGCGGAAGTGACGCCGATCTCGGCGGCCACCGCCCCCTATGCGGCCAGCCTGCCGATTACGGGCCTGGTTATGAGCGAGTCAGCCAACCTTGCCGGCGGCAAGGTTACCTATCTCGATGGGCATATTGCCAACCAGGGTCCGCGAACTGTAACCGGCGTCGCCGTGCAGGTGCTTTTCCGCGATGCGGCCCACGAGGTTGCGCAGAATGAAACCCAGCAGCTCAAACTGATCCGCATTCGCGAGCCTTATGTCGATCTCGAATCGGTCTCGGCGGCGCCTCTCAAGCCGGGTGACGAGCACGACTTCCGCTTCATTTTCGACGCGGTCTCACCCGACTGGAATGGCGCTTATCCTGAACTCCGCGTGATCCGCGTCGATTCAAAGTAGCTCGGCTTTACCCGGTAGAAATTACATGGACCTCGAATAACTTACGCGCCGCGCGGCCCGGCCCTGGGCGCGGCCGGCTATCGTTGTTGTCTCAGCATCCTCCAAAGCAAACAAACTAAAACACAATGCGCATTTCGGCGGCATGAGCTGAGCTTTGGCATGCGCATTGCTCTATTGAACAGCGAGCAGACAATTCGGCTCATCCCGCAATGCGTCGCGGAGAACGATTCATGAGGTGGTAGACCAAATGAAAACCGAAGCTGCAACACGGATTTTGTGCCCCAGCCGGACGGCTCTATTGTTTCTGGCGACTGCGATTGCAATCCCTGCGGTGGCTCTGCAAAGCCAGCCGTCAGGGGAGCCCCAGAACACCCCTCCCTCAGCGGCCCAACAGCAGCCGGCCTCCCCCGCGCCGCAGTTGAATAATGCGTCGAAGGAGGGGTTCTGGGGGCGAGTCAACGTGTTTGCCCACAAGAAATGGGTAGACAAGCGGATCGATCCTATCAAGGACCGGCTTACGGAGCTGGATGAAGTAAACGCCAAGAATGCGCGTGACATCCAGGATGTGGACAGCCGCGCCCAGGCAGGCATTCACCAGGCGCAGAGTGCCGCAGAGGCCGCCAACCAGACTGCTTCAGCCGCCGGCGACCAGGCCCAGAAGGCCAATGGAACCGCGCAGCAGGCAGCCGGGCATGTTGACCAGTTGAACACCACCGTGAACGGTTTGGATCAATACAAGCCGGTGACCGAAATGGACGTGGTGTTTCGCGGGACCCAGCCGGTTCTGACGCCGTCGGCCCGCAAGCAGTTGGACGATCTGGCTTCAGGCCTGATCGCCCGCCAGGGTTACATCGTTGAAATCGAGGGGCACTCTCCCGGCGCAGGGCCGGTCGGCATTCAGAGTTCAGGCCGGCTGACAGACGCGGTGAAGCGCTACCTTGTTGTTGAACACCAGATTCCCGTCTTCCGGTTGCACGCCGTGGCGCTGGGCAATGCCCAGGTGGCCTCAAACTCCTCCTCCTCGGGCGATGAAAGCAACAAGCCGATCAGGACCAGGATCGTGCATATCCGGTTGATGGAAAACAGTTTGGCGGCCCAGGGAGCCGTGCCACCCCATAGCGACGCTTCCCTGACTGGTGCGGAGCGGCCGTAATGCCGAGCAGCTCCTCCCCCGAGGCTCATTTCCGCGCCGGCGGCTCCCCAGCCGCTTGGCCGCCAAAAAAGCTCTCGTAACGCGAGAGAACCAAGGCAACTTGGCCCCCGTTAATGACGGGGGCCGTTTTTTGTCTGGAGGCAAAATCCGGTTCCGGCGACTAGGGTTCCAGGATCGGGGTCTTCGACTTCTGGCCGGTGGAGATCTGAATCCCGTAAAGGAGGACGGCGGCGCGGCGGGTACTGATGCGTCCGGCGGCAAGAGCTTCAAGGGTTCGGTGCACGACGACCTGAGTGCCTTTGCTGTCGAGCAGTGCGGGCATTTCAATGCGGTCCTCGCGCTGCCCTGCAGGGCGCTGGTTGCGGGCGTGAAAGTAACAGAAAGAACTGCCGCGCATGGCGGGAGATTGGCAATGGAGTCCGCTTGGCATGATTTGACGACATTCGTTGTACATATAATCCCTTCTTTGGGGGTGAGAGGGTCCTACCACCCCCACGTGGTGTGTTTGGAGCAAAATGGCTGTTTTCAATGAGCTGGCGGCGGTGTTCTACTGTAAGCGGATTGTTTTCAGTAATCTTGAAGCTAAATTACTGAAAAAAGACAACTTAAGCGGACCGTTGCGCGCCATGGAGCGGGGGCGACGCCACGCGCCTTCGCAGAAGACACAGCACTCAAGGACAAGTTACGCTTTCAAGAGAGATAATCGGCAATCAGTCTTCGCGCGTAAGACGTTGATGTTGAAGGAGATACGGTTATGATGACCGGAACGAGGCTTGACGCAGCTTCTCTTTCAACTCTGTTCGGAGGTTTCCCAGGTTTGGAAATCCGGACATTTTTTAGCAAGTTGGCGCGCGCTTTGCGTGCCTTGGCGAGTTGGCAAGTTGGCAGGTCTGAGGGGTGAAACGTGTTTCATCGACCGCGGATCGGCGACGACGGCACGGTTGTGCTGGAAATGACGGACGCAGACTGGCGCAGGAAAGCACAAAGCCACGACAGGATTTCGCAGCAGGCTCATTTCTGCGTAACCGCAAGCCTCAGTCGCCCGCTGCCCGTTAAAATCAACTCTATATGGATCTAGCCAAGCCCAATTCCCCCTCCGGCATCCCCGAGGCCGTTCCCGACACCATTCTCGATGGCAGCCGTTTTGTCCGCGCCTGCCTGCGCCGCCCTGTGGACCGCACGCCGGTCTGGTTTCTTCGCCAGGCCGGCCGCTACATGCAGGAATATCGCGATGTCCGCAAACACCACACGCTGGTTGAAATCTGCAAGCAGCCCGAGATTGCCGCGGAGGTGACCATTACCGCGGCCGAAAAGCTGGGCGTGGACGCGGCCATTATCTTTGCCGACCTGCTGCTGCCGCTTGAGCCGATGGGCCTGCCCTTCGAGTTCCAGGCCGGCGAGGGGCCGGTTGTGCACCACCCCGTTCGCACCGCGGAGGATGTCCGCGCCTTGCGCACCGACCGGGCAGACGATCTGGCTTACGTTGCCCGCGCGATTGAGAAGGTGGCCGCCCACTTCCGCGACCGGCTGGGCATCATCGGCTTTTGCGGAGCACCCTATACGCTGGCCAGCTACATGATCGAGGGCGGTGGGTCAAAGAATTACATCTTCACCAAGCAGATGATGTATCGCGATACGCTGTCGTGGCGCCTGCTGCTGGACAAGCTTGTCGTTGTACTCACGCAGTATTGCCGCTTGCAGGTGCAGGCGGGTGCCGACGTTATTCAGATCTTCGACAGCTGGGTGGGTTCGCTGGGCCTGGCCGATTATCGCGATTACGCTTTTGAAGCCTCACAGCGGCTGGTCCGGGCGGTTCAACAGATGGGCGTGCCCGTCATTTATTTTGGCGTTGAGACCGCCGGCCTGCTGGGCGAAATGGCCAAAACAGGCGCCGAGGTGATCGGCCTGGACTGGCGGCAGCCGCTCGATGAAGGGTGGAGCGCCGTTGGGCACGGCCACGCCGTGCAAGGCAACCTGGACCCCATCACTCTCTTCGCCCCGCCTGAAGTGCTGGAGTTGCGCGTGAAAGAGATTTTGCGCGCGGCCAACGGCCGGCCAGGGCACATTTTCAACCTCGGCCACGGCATTGTCCCCAGCACGCCGGTAGAAAGCGTGCAGGCCGTTGTTCGCATGGTTAAGGAGTTTCGACTGGAGCAGGCCAATGGGTAAACAGGCCGTACTGCTTCTGGCGCACGGCACACCCGAGACGGTAGAGCAGATTCCCGAGTACCTGCGCAATGTGGTCAGCGGCAGGCCGATTCCGCAGGCGGTGGTTGAAGAGATTCAGCACCGCTACTCGCTGATTGGCAGCAGTCCGCTGACCGAAATCACCCTTGAACAGGCGCAACTGGTCCAAGCCGAATTGGCGTTTTCCGGTCATCCAGCCCAGGTTTACGTGGGAATGCGCAATTGGAAGCCGTATATTCCCGACGTGGTTCGCCGCATGCGCGAAGATGGAGTAGAAGAGGCCGCCGTCATCTGCCTGGCTCCGCAGAACTCGCGCACCAGCGTCGGGCTCTATCGCCGCGCGGTTGAGGCAGAAGCGGCGGGACTGCGCATTGACTTTACCCTGGGCTGGGCGCAGCATCCGCTCCTGATCCAGGCATTTGCCGAGCGGCTGCGTCCTGCACTAGCCAAGTTGAGCGGCGAGGTTGGCGCGCCGGTTCCGGTGCTTTTTACGGCTCACAGCGTGCCGTGCCGCACAATTCAGGCTCCGCCTGCCGGTCAGCAGGCCGAGCCTCGTCTATGGCCTGGCGGCGAGGCGGACCCATACGCCGAAGACGCCAAATGCACCGCCGCTTTGGTCGCGGCTCTTGTCCCGGAGATTCCGCGGTGGTTTTTTGCGTTCCAGAGCCAGGGCGCCAGCGGCGGACCGTGGATCGGGCCAACGGTGGAGCAGACATTGGATGCACTTGCGGCCGACGGCATCAGGAATCTGGTGCTGGAGCCGATCGGCTTTCTCTGCGACCACGTGGAGATTCTCTACGACGTGGACATTCTTTTTCGCGGCTATGCGCTGAAACTAGGTATTCGGCTTGAGCGGCCGGAGTCGCTGAATGGCTCCGATACGCTGGCGCGGGCGGTGGCGGAACTGGCCCTTCAGGGGCTGAAGCGGCTTCAAGGCTGACTTTGGCTTCGTACACCAAGTTTTTTTGACCCTGACCCGGTGGGCGCTTGGGACATGCGCCGACAATTCATTACAATGGTTTCAGATTGAATGCGAAATCAGGGAATCGAAGGTCTCGCTGTGCCGATCAGTTGAGTGTTCTGCCCGGGCAAAGCACCAGCAGGCCGGATTGAAAAGGGAAAGAAGGCATTTCCAGCAAAAGGCAAAGACGATTGCATCGCCTGCGTTTTAGGTTTGGATGGATGCTGAGGTAGGCTGTGTCGCAAAGAAGCTTTTTGAAACCAGTAATGATCAACGGCGTGAAGTGTTGTCCAATGTGCGGTAGTTCTTATTTGCGCCGCGTACCGCGGGTTGGATTCCGGCAGAGGGTCATCCTCTCCGCTTTTGGGTACTATCCATGGGAATGCCGGCAGTGCAAGGAGTCTTTTATCCTCAGAAAGCGGTATGGTCAGCGCAGAGTTTCCGACCCGGAATACGTCGACTGACCGCAGCCGGCCGCGTACAGGCCGTACAACCTCAATCCTTCGCAGTTCAGCGCAACGGCTAGCAGCCGCCGGTGAGCGGTTCGGTTTGATGTCCTTCCCCCATCCCTATAATCTATTGAACTGACAATTCCCTCCGAGGAGTGCGCCTTGGTCCGCATCTCATCTCTTCTTCGCTTTACAGTTTTAGCAACGGCAGCGCTGGTACTTGCTTCAGCGGCGTCTGCCCAGCCTGCTGTTCCCTCGCCTTCGGTTCCGGTATTCGTCAAGGCTGGGCATCTCTTCGATGCCGCCAGCGATCAGTTGCGCGAGAACGTGGTACTGGTCGTCGAGGGCGAACGCATCACCAAGGTTGATTCAGCCGCCAACGTGGCCATACCGGCGGGAGCCACGGTGATCGATTTATCTGAGGACTGGGTGCTGCCGGGGCTCATCGACTGCCACACCCATCTGGAGGGGCGCGCTGACAAATACGATCCCATCAACGATGTGAAGTACACCCCATTCCTGGGCGGGTTTGCCGGAGTGGTAAACGCCAACAAGACGCTGCAGGCCGGTTTTACCAGCGTCAGGGACGTGGGCTCGCAGCCCTTCTTTGCGGTTGATTTGCGGCGCACCACCGATGAGGGCTTTATACCCGGCCCGCGCGTGGTGGCCAGCGGGCCGGCCATCTCCATCACCGGGGGACACGGCGACATGAACGGATTTGCTCCAGCCGTGGAGAACACGATGTACCCTGCCGAGCGGGATTTCGAGCTCGCCGATGGCCCGGAGGCGGTGCGCCACCAGATCCGCGAGCAGAAAGGTCTATAAGGATGAAGTAACCTTTGCGAAGGCAACCAAGCCCTGAAGGTCAATTGATCTTGGGTGCTGATTCAACAAGAAAGCGTCATCCTGAGGGAGCGGAGCGAGGCGAAGGACCTGCATTTGTTTTCCGCTATTCGCTTGAATGCGTATGACGGGTGCCCCAGATCCCGCTCCTGAGACCTGGGAAGCCCCTGTCCAGCTATTGCCGCAACAAATTCTTGGCGATAAAAATCACGTTTGCCGGACGCTCCGCGAGCCGCCGCATGAAGTACGGGTACCATTCGTGGCCGAAGGGAACATAGACGCGCACGTTATAGCCTTCGCGAATCAATTGCTTTTGCAGATCGCGCCGAACGCCGTAGAGCATCTGGAACTCGAAACGGCTGGGTTCGATTCCATGCTGCGTGGCAAAGCTTTTGGCCTCGGCGATCATGTTTTCGTCCTGGGTGGCCAGTCCGTGGTAGATGGGGCTTTCAAGAAGCATGCAGCTGAGGCGAATGAAATTGGAATCCACGTCATTTTTGCGCGGAAAAGCCACGTCGGCCGGCTCGTTGTAGGCTCCCTTGCACAGCCGAATCCTGACGCCCTCTGCCACCAGTTGTTCGACGTCGGACTGGGAGCGGTAGAGGTAAGCCTGAATCACGGTGCCGATGGCGCCGCGCAGGTCGGCCCGCGCATGCAGGCGCCGCACAATGTCAAGCGTTACCTGGGTCAGCGAGGAGTCTTCCATGTCGATGCGGACGAAGTTGTTCACCGACCGGGCATGCTGCGCCAGGCTCTCGGTGATGGTCTCGGCCAGCTCCGGCGACAGCAGCAATCCCATCTGGGTGAGCTTGACGCTGATGTTGGCGTTCAGCTTGCGCTCAGATAATGAGTCGAGAAGACGGTGGTACACCTCGGCTGCCTGGTGAGCTTCGTTTTCCGAAGTAACGCTCTCTCCCAGGGAGTCGAGAGAGACGGCCATGCCCTCGTTGTTGCGGGCTTCGGCCACACGCAGGGCATCCTCAATTTCCATGCCGGCGATAAAACGTGAACTGAGGCGGACACCAATACGGGAGCGCTCGGCCATGTGGCGCAAAGGACGATTGTGAGAAAGAGCGATGAACGTGGAACGCAGAAGAGGCATGAGTCTTCCTTTTGGCAGGGGTTCTGAAAACTAACGCCCATTTGCCAAACAGACATTCTCGCACAAGAGGCTTGGTCTGCGGGATGGCACTTGCGTTCCAGGCGTGCCGGGCTTGGATTGCCGCGGACCTGGCGGTTTGCGAACAGAAGAGGTGGCTGTTGTTTTAAAGGTTATCCGGCACTGGGCGCGTGGGTCAGGAGACCCACGCGACAGCCGGCCGGGAGGCCAGCGTTACTCGTTTTGCCTAGCCTACGTTATCGAGAACCCTCTTACAGGCTGAATCCGATCATCAGGGTGTAGATCGAGCTTCCATGTGCAGGCAGCGTCATCTCCACCGGCTTTATGCCTTTCAGGTCGGTCCCGTCTGACAGGTTATGCGCACGCGAGATGAGGCAATGCCCAACCCGCGACGCGACCAGGTCATTCCACGTGAACTTCAGGTCAACCGGTTTGTCGTCGAGATTGAAGAACGCGTAGGTCCTCGGCGTACAGAGGGTGGTGCGCGGAGCAGCCTCCCACACCCGCACGTTTCCAAACCCGGCCGGCAAATCTTTCAACGGGTGGCTGAATACCGCATGCTGATTGATGGCAAGAAGTGCCTGATTGGTGATCAGCGAACGCGTAAAGTCATCCAGCCTGGTCAGGTTTGCGCCGAGAATCAGCGGCGAACGCGAGATTGCCCAAAGCGTGAATTCCGTTTGCTCCTCGTCCTTCGTCAACCGCGACTGCCGCGGCTCGCCGTAGCCCGGATGCGGCGTCAGCGAACCGATCGGCAGCATGTCATCGTCGGGCCATGCTCCCGGCTTCACATACGGCGCCCACTTCTCCAGCCGGTCGAATGCGTCCCGCAGTCCGAAGGGAAACTCGCCCGCGCCGGCCTCATGTTTCATGAGCCATCCGTCCCAATGGTCGTCTGCGATGCGCCAGAGCTGCGAATACTTAGCTACTTCAGCGGCATTTTCCACCGCCGTCGGTCCCGGAGAAAGGCTCAGCACGATAGTGCGGCCGGTTTTTTTGATGGCCTCGGCAATCTGCCGGATTTCTGTTGGCCGCCAAGGCCGGTCGCTGATGCAGTCCACCTTGATGTAGTCCAGGCCCCAACCTGCATAGAGCTTCAGCATCGAGTCGTAATAGGCCTGGCCGGCCGGGTTGTCCTTGACGCCCCAGTTGCCCTCGTCCCATGGGCAGGGGCTGGTTTTGTCTGCCGCTTCCTCGGCATGGAAGCTGGATTCGGCAATGGGCAGGTTCTTTTCCACCACCTGGCGGGGGATGCCGCGCACAATGTGGATGCCGAACTTGAGCCCCTGGGCGTGAACCCAGTCGGCCAGCGGCTTGAATCCAGCTCCGCCTTTGGCGGAAGGGAACCGGCTCTCAACGGGGATGAGAATCCCATTGCCGTCCCACAGATATTTCCGTTCAAGCAGGTGGTCGGCGAAAGGGTTCTCCATGTACCAGCCTTCGTCGATGACCGAGTATTGCCATCCGTACTGCTTGATTCCGGCCAGAACCGCGGTATTTGCCTTGTAATCGGCTTCGTCGATGGTCAGCCCGTAGGCGTCCCAACTGTTCCAGCCCATGGGGGGCGTGGGCGCGGGGTTTTGTGCGTGGCTCAAAGTTGCGGCAGGGACGACGGCGACAAAAACAGCGACGAAAAACAAAGCGCGTCTTGACATGTGGAAACGTATACCACAGGCCCCGCGTTGGACGCATCCTTGCGCTAAGCTGGAACCGGGGTGTTTGCATGCGATTTCGGGCGCTGACCCGCTTCTCTTTTGCGCTGGCAACGCTGACGCTGGCATTCACTCAGCAGCCGCTGGCAGGCCAGGAGCCGGGCTTTAATCCAGCCCTTCCGCTGGTCCGCGTGGACCACGGCGCAAACTCGCCCGCTGCTCAAAAGGCCCATTACGTGGTGCTGGTGTCGCTTGACGGCTTTCGCTGGGACTACGCCGCCCGTGAGCACGCGACTCACTTGCTGGCGCTGGGCAAGAAAGGCGTCTGGGCGCCGGAGGGCATGGTCCCCAGCTATCCATCGCTCACCTTTCCCAACCACTTTACGATCGTCACCGGCCTCTACCCCGAGCATCACGGGCTGGTGGCCAACAACTTCTACGACGAGACCCTCCAGGCCCGCTACGCTATCGCCGACCCAAAGGCGGTGACCGACGGCTCCTGGTACTCGGGCGTGCCGCTGTGGAGCCTGGCCGAGAGCCAGGGAATGCGGACGGCGGTTCTGTTCTGGCCCGGCTCAGAGGCCAAGATCGCCGGCTACCAGCCAACCTGGTATGCACGCTTCGACCAGAAGACCGAGGCGACGGATGCAGTTCAGCAGGCGCGCATCGACGATGCCGTTGCTTTGTTGAAACTGCCGGTCGCTGACCGGCCGCACTTGATCGCCATGTACTACTCCGAGCCCGACCACGAGGGCCACCAGTTTGGCCCCGACGCGCCGGAGACCCGGGCCGCCGAGCGGAAGATGGACGCCATGGTGGGCAAGCTGAAGACTGCTCTGGACTCCACCGGCCTGCCCATCGATCTGGTCGTGGTGAGCGATCATGGCATGGCCAAAGTTGAAGGCGGCTGGATAACGCTTGACCAGTTTGCCGACCTCACGGGCTTTGAGACCGTTGGAGCCCAGCTTTACGGGAAGACTGAAGCCGATCGCGAGCACGTTTACAACCAGCTCAAGAAAGCGTCGTCGCAGTTCGTGGTTTTCCGCCGCAAAGACCTGCCCGCCGGTTTGCACCTTGACCAGAACCCGCGCGCTGGCGATCCGGTGGTGGTGGCCACCGGGCCTTACGCTATTCGCGCTCATGGCCCCGCGGAAGGCAAGCCGGATATGCCGCCCAGCGTGGGCATGCACGGCTATGACCCGCACAAGCTGCCGCAGATGAAAGCCAGCTTCTTTGCCGCCGGGCCGGACATTGTGAACAGCAAGACGGTGGCGACCTTTGATAATGTCAATTTGTACCCATGGTTGGCCCACCTGCTTAGCCTGCAGGCGCCCAAAACCGACGGCAGCCTCAACGTACTGGCCGGAACGCTGCGCGATGGCGGAGCGGATGAAGAAAATCAAGGAGCAAGCGAGCAATGAGTCTAGTTCTGGGAATTGACGGCGGCGGCACCCGCACCCGCGCATCCATCATGGACGGCGACCGGGTTTTGGCCCATGTTGAAGGCGGTTCGATCAAGCGGCTGCGCGTGGGCCAGGAGACCGCGGATGGCAATCTGCGGGCCATGCTGAAAGAGGCATTCGCCAAGGCCGGTGTCACAAGGGTGGACGCTGCCTGCGCCGGAATGGCGAGTTCTACCCTGCCCGGCGTCAAGGAGTGGCTCAACGCGGCCATGCAGGAGTTCGGCGCCGAGCGCACCGAGGTGGTGGGCGATGAAGTGATCGCTCTCGACGCGGCCTTCAAGGGCGGCCCGGGAATACTGCAAATCGCCGGAACAGGCTCAAATTGCATTGGGCGCATGCCCGACGGCAGCCGCGAGTGCGCCGGCGGCTGGAGTTCACGGCTGGGTGACGAGGGCTCGGGCTACTGGATCGGGCTGCACGCCGTGCGCCGCGCGCTCCACGCCTACGATCGCGAAGAGCCTTGCGGAATCCTGGAGAGAGTGGGCCAGATCTGGGGCACCAAGGGCATGGACGAACTGATCGACATGGGCAACGATACGCCGGGTCCCGACTTTGCCGCGCTGGCGCCGGCCATCAGCGAGTTGGCCGAGGCGGGCGACGCGGTGGCCCTGGGCGTTTTGAACCAGGCGGCGGCCGACCTGATCGCTTTTGTGCTGCTGGTGCGCGGCAAGCTGCGCCGCAAGCACGGACTGGTTGAGGAAGTCCCGGTGGTGTGGATCGGCAGCATTATCGGCAAGGCGCGCATTGTGCGCGAAGCGTTCTTCGCCGGCCTGAAGGCGGCCGCGCCGAACATGCCCGTGGGACAAACGGAAGTGAACGGAATTGAAGGCGCCCTGTGGCGGGCGCAGCAGATGGCCAAAGCGGCCGGCAAGTAGCCACATTAGCTGGGTGCCCCAGGTCTCGATTTTGAGACCTGGGATACCGCAAACGTCAACTCGCCCTTTCAAGCAATCAAGCGCTTAGCACGCGTTTCCCGTGCGTGATCGCTCCCGCCAGCCTTCCCGCCGCATCCACCGCGATCAAATTCGCCGGGCCGCCGGCAACCAGCGAACCGGCTTGATCTTCAAGTCCTGTCATCATGGCCGGGTTAGCCGTCGCCAGGCGCAGCGCCTCTTCCAGCCGGGCGCCCGTAAACTCGATAAAATTGGCCAGCCCGCGGTCCAGAGTGAGTACGCTGCCAGCCAGCACGTTGCCGGGCAGCAACGCGCGGCCTTCCGCCACCTGCACCGCCATGCCGCCTAGTTGATATTCGCCGTTGGGCATGCCGGCTGCGCTCATGGCGTCCGTGATGAGAATTGCGCGCGCCGGCCGCTTGGCCCGCCACCACAGTTTTACCATTTCAGGCGCGGTGTGGATGCCGTCGCAGATCAACTCGGCAAACAATTCGTCGGTAGTCAGTACCGTGCCCAGGATGCCGGGTTCGCGGTGGTCCAGAGGGCGCATGGCGTTGAAGGTGTGCGTTGCGCTCACCGCTCCGGCGGCGATGACGGCGCGGGTTTCGGCCGCGGTGGCATTTGAGTGTCCCACTGACACGCGAACTCCCCGCGCCGTTGCGTGCGCGGCCAACTCCACCGCGCCGGGCAGCTCGGGCGCCAGGGTCATGAGCCGTACCCGGCCTTCGGCGGCTTCATGGAGGCGGTCAAAGATGGAAATGTTGGGAGCTAGCAGATACTCGGGCGGGTGCGCGCCCTTCTTGGCATGGGAGAGAAATGGCCCCTCAAGATGGATGCCCAGCGGCCGGGCCTGGCCCTCAACCGGCGCTTGAGACAACAGCTTTGCCAGCGCGGACAACGAGCGCAGGGTTGCGTCCAAGGGGGCGGTGACGGTTGTCGCCAGAAAACTGCCGGTTCCACGCGAAGCCAGAAAAGTGCAGATAGCAGCCAGCGCTGAAGGCGTGGCTTCCATCACGTCGTGGCCGGCAGCGCCGTGAATGTGGACATCGAGAAGCGCCGGAGCCAGCGTGGCGCCGGGAAAATCCATGACCTGCGCGCCCGCGGGAGTGGTGGCGGCTGCGCGGGTGGTTATGGAGTCAATGCGGCCGTTTTCAATGACCACAATCGGGTCGTCGAGCAACCGGGTTCCGTCCCAAAGCCTCTTTGCGGTGAGCGCAGTACGCATGGCGGCATTATCGCAGGCTCTCCGGCTCCTTGGCCTGATGGGCGGCAGATAGATGCCGACAGCGGCTCAATGAATCGTTGTGCTCCGGTCTGGCTCCTGGCGTCCCTCTTGCGCCGCCTTGAAGGCCGCCTGCGCTGCGGCAACCTCTGCCCGGCAAGCCGTCAATTGCGCAGCCAGGTGGGCAAACTGCGAGTCCATGTGCAGCCGCAGTTCCTCTATAGCCTGCTCAAGCCGGTCATTGGCGGCGATTTGTTCGATTTGGCTTTTTTGTACTGTTTTCAGGTTGGGGAGAATCACGTCGGAAAGCAGCCGCGTGAGAGCATCGACAGGCTCGTTCATGAGCAGATTCTAAGCAAGTTTTCGTGAAAGCGCATGATTACGGACAGGCTCACAAAGGTAATGGATGCCTTGCCGGAAGCGCCAGGGCCGGACACGCTTTGTAACCGCACCGTGAAGCAGAAAGGTCCCCTAGTTTGGTAAGGTCTTGCCATGCAGACAAAGAGATCATTGTCGGTTGCGGTTGCGGGTTTTGCACTTGCGGCCGTTGCGGTGGCGGCGCAGACGATCGATCTGCCTACCAGCAAGCAGTTGATTGGCGAGATTCCCGGCCATCCGCAGCGCCTGAACAGCCTGCCCATGTCCATGGCCGAGTCCGCGGATGGGCGGTTCGTGGTCACGGTGAATGCCGGCTTCGGGACCGCCGAGTCGAACTACGAGCAGTCGCTGGCCGTGCTCGACACGCAGAATGGTGCGGTGACGGATTTTCCCGACGACCGCACTCTGGCGCAAACTGCCAGGCAAACGCTCTATTCGGGTTTGGCCTTCAGCCGCGACGGCAGCCACCTGTATGCCAGCATGGGCTCGTTGACCGATCCGGTTGGCGATGGCAAGGACAAGACCGGCAGCGGCGTGGTGGTCTACAGCTTCGCGGTGGGCAAGATTGCTCAGGAGCGGTTTATACCTCTGCCGCTTCAGCAACTGGCACCAGGTAGAATCACCCGGCTGATCGGCCAGAAAGACGGCGACAAGGGAGTGCCGTTTCCCGCGGCGATTGCCTTGATCGGGCAAGCCGGCGCAGAGAAACTGCTGGTGGCCGGTAATCTCTCTGACGATGTCTTACTCATCGATGCCGCAACCGGCAATATCGAGCATCGGTTCGATCTCTCTGAAACCGACGCCGTGCCTGGCACCTATCCGGTTGACTTGGCGGTCACGAAGGACGGCACGCGCGCATTTGTGGCGTTGTGGAACGCTTCGGAGGTCGTAGAGCTTGACCTGGTCAAGCTCGCCGTCAAGCGCAAACTGGCCCTGCTCAAGCCGTCAGATCCAGTGAAGCCGGGGACGCATCCCTGCGCGCTCAAGATCTCGCCCGATGGCCGCACTCTCTATGTGGCGCTTGCCAACCGCGACGCGGTTGCCGCAATCAGCGTGGGCAGCGGCCAATTCGCTGTGAAGGGCTACTTTGATACCCGACTGCCGCACCAGAGCTACTTTGGCGCGGAGCCTGAGGCGTTGGCCCTTAACGCGGACGGCAGCCGTCTTTACGCGGCCAATGCCATTACTGACGCCGTTGCCGTAATTGACACCCGGAAGCTGACGACTAAGACCGCACGCAGTGGGATGGCCGAGCCCATCGGTTTTGTGCCCACCGAGTGGATGCCCATGTCGATGGCTTTTCTCTCCGGACCGGGCGGCGGGAAGCTCTATGTTGCCACCGCCAAGGGTAAGGGAACCGGCCCCAACGGCGCGCCGCAGGCCGAGACCGAGTCAACAAGGCGATTGAAGATTCACAAGCCAACCACCTACATTGCAACGCTGCTGCACGGTTCGCTGGCCACGCTGGATGCGGCGGAGATGGAGAAGAACCTGCCGCAGTTCACGCAGGTGGTGATCGAATCCAACCGGATGAAGGCCGCTGCGGAAAAGATCGCTTTCGCCGGCGGCGCGGCGAATCCCATCAAGCACGTCATCTACATCATCAAGGAGAACCGCACCTACGATCAGATATTGGGCGACCTCAAGCAGGACGGCAAGCCTGTGGGCAACGGCGATCCGCGGCTGACCATGTACGGCGACGCGATCACGCCCAATCTGCATAAGCTGGCGCTGCAGTTCGGCGTGTTGGACAATTTTTTCGACTCCGGCGAGGTTTCGGGTGACGGGCACGTCTGGTCCAACGCGGCCATTAACAGCGACTACAACGAGAAAACCTGGCAGCAGTCGTATCGCGGCTCGCAGAGAGGTTACGACTTCGAGGGCGCGGTGGCAGAGGGCTATCCGCTGCTGCAGAAGATTCCCGACGTCAACGAGCCGGCCTCTGGCTACCTTTGGGGCAACCTGGCCGCGCATGGCAAGAGCTATTACCACTTTGGCGAGTTTATCTCGACGACTTTTTGCAACGAGCCTCGTGTCAACGATCCGAAGTTGGGGCCGCTGATGCAGGGCCGCGACTGCGCGCACAAGGACATCGCTCCGGGCGAAGCAATTCCGGTGGAGTGGGGCGGCGGCATCAACAAGTGGCCGTGGGCCATTCCGCTGATGGCCGCCAACTTCGCCACCAAGTCCGAACTCGTGGGCCACTTCGCGCCCGAATATCCGGACTTTGAACTCACCGTCCCCGATCAGGTACGAGTGGAGATTTTCCTGCGCCACTTGAAGAAGTGGGAGGCCGATCTCGAAAGCGGACACGACACCATGCCCAACTTCATTCAGTTGCGCCTGCCCAACGACCACACGGCCGGCACCCGGCCAGGCATGCCCACGCCCAGGGCTTCAGTGGCCGATAACGACCTTGCCGTGGGGCGTGCGGTTGACGCCATTTCGCACTCGCCCTTGTGGAATTCGACGGCGTTTTTCATCCTTGAAGACGACGCGCAGGACGGCGGCGATCACGTGGACGCGCACCGCAGCCTGGGTATCGTCGCCAGCAAGTACGCGCCGCACGGGCCCTATGTGGACAGCCGGTTCTACTCGACGGTGAGTGTGGTTCGGACCATGGAGACGCTGCTCGGCCTGCCTCCGATGAACAACAACGATGCTTTCAGTTCGATGATTTCGACGCTGTTTACCGGCCCCGGAGACCAGCCTGCCTATAGCGCCGACTATGCGAACCGCGACAACGGGCTGATCTATACGGCGAATACCAGTGTCGCCCCCGGCGCGGGCGAAAGCATGAAGATGGATTTCCGCCACGCCGACCGCGCCGACGCGCAGAAGCTGAACGTGATTCTGTGGAAGGACGCTATGGGGAGCAAGCCGGTGCCGGCGATGCTAACGCAGCATAGGAAAAAGACGACGAAGGACGAGGATGACTGATACCAATATGCTCGGGTTGTGAGGCGCTGGCTGACGAGGCGATCCCGGTCCCGCCGGGCTTGCCTCCAATTTATGGAGCAAGCCGGCAGAAACGATTGAGTCGATGAACTCCGCGCTCAACGCTTCACCGAGGTAGATGGTTTCCCGATGGAACTTGTCCCACGCTGCGAACTCGAGGCGGCCATCTTTTTCAATTTGGATATGCCTGACGTCGCGAGGAATCGTACCCCCGATGGCAGCGATGATCGGGTGGATAGTTGAGGGTTCAAGTGGCAAAATAGCGAAATCCTGACGAGGCCAAGTTGTATTTCGTTTAAGGATGCTGGTTTCTTCGAACGAGGCTCCCGGGAATCGCTCAAAGTTCTCGATTTTGAGTTTGCCCTCAAAGGAGATGCGGGCATTTCCGGCAAGCTCGCCAAGAATCGCGGATAGAAATCGATTCTTGTAGCGCACCTTCCAGCATTGATGAGGTGAGACCATATGCGATTTCTATCATGTAAGGGTAACCGTTGAGCAGTTGCGGGTACACTATCCCCATGACAAAGCGGATCGGCATTCATCTGGGCACGGCGGGCGGGGCATCGAACGCGGTTGAGCGGGCGCGGGAGATTGGCGCTAACACGTTTCAGTTTTTTTCTTCGAGCCCGCGGATGTGGCGCGCGCCCAAGGTGGACCCTGCACAGGCCGCGCGCATGAAAGCGCAGCGCGCCGCTCTCGACGTCGGCCCCCTTGTGATTCATACGAGCTACCTGGTCAACGTTTGCAGCCAGACCGCGGATATCCGAGAGAAGAGCATTGCGGCCTTTCGAGGCGAGGTGGAGCGCGCACTGACTTTTGGCGCGGAGTACCTGGTGCTGCACCCCGGTTCGTGGAAGGGCCTGACGCGCGACGAAGGATTGAAACTCGCCGCCGACTCCATTACCCGCGCCATCGACGGACTTGCGTGGCAAGGAACGCCGTTTCACATCCTGATTGAAAACACAGCGGGGGCGGAGTTCTCGCTGGGTGGCAGTTTTGAACAGGTGGCTGAACTGGTGGAACTGCTGAAGGCTTGCGCTCCGGTGGCCGTGTGCCTGGATACTTGCCATACGCACGTTGCCGGGTATGACCTGGTGACCCCGGAGGGCTACGAAGAGACGATTCGCCAGGCCGCGGGAACGGTGGGGCTGGAGGCTGTTCGAGTGTGGCATATGAATGACGCGAAGGCGGAGCGGGGGAGCAAGCTGGACCGGCATGAGCACATCGGGCAGGGGAAGATGGGGGTTGAACCGTTCCGGCGGCTGCTCAACGACGCGCGGTTTGCACACGCCGCCTTTATTGCCGAGACACCGGTAGATGAGCCGGGCGACGAGGAGCGCAACGTGCGCGTGCTGAAGAGCCTGGTTGCCTCCGCGTAGGTTCGGTCATAAGCAAACAATCCCTCGCAAGAATCCGATAGCAAAGCGCCTGCCTGAAGAGCTATGTTCTTACTCAATTGAGTTACTTCAACGGAGGTTTCCCTATGAAGACCCTTTGCAGGATTTTTGCTCTCCCCCTGTTGGCTGGGTTGTGTATCCAGATTGCGGGCGCGCAGGCGGCGCCGGCCAAAGACGCGGCGCCCAAGCCGCCCGACAGCCCGTCCAAGGCTGTTTTGGACTCCTGGAACGACATTGGCCGCAAACTTATTGCCATGGCCGAGGACTTCCCCGAAGACAAGTACGACTTCAAGCCGACACCCGCCCAGCGGACCTTTGCCGAGCAGCTTTTGCACGCGGCCGGCGGCAACTACTTCTTCATCAACCCGGCCAAGGGACTGAAGGCGCCGGCCGGCGACCCGAAACGCGCCGAATACAAGACCAAGGCGGCGGTGGTGGACTACGTGAAGAAGTCCTTTGCCGATGGTGCTGACCTGATCAAGAGCAAGGGCGACGCCGGGTTGAACGACCTGTTTGTCGATCCCTTCGCCAACCAGCAGGCACGCATCGCTGACGGCGCCTGGGGGCTGATTGAGCATGCCGGCGAGCATTACGGCCAGTTGGTGGTGTACTACCGCGTGGCCGGACTGGTGCCGCCGGAGTCGCGGCCGAAAAAATAACGCCGGGGCCAGGCGCTTGAGGCTGAATCGAGTCCCGATGCCGGGGACGATCACGTTACTTGCTTTCTGGCCGGTTCGGCGTCAGACTGTGTGTGCCATTGAGTCTGGCGTAAGAGGTGAGTTATGCGCCTAAGCATGGGTGGGGTTTTGGCGCTGGTAGGTATGGCAGGGCTGGCCCTGCCGAATGTAGCGCAGGTCGCGCAGCTCCCTTACATGGCGGAGTTCAAGATTCTGCAATGGCAGAGGGTCGCAAATGGAGTTGCCGTTCCTTACGAAACCACCGTAATCGCGGCCAGAGACTCACAGGGCCGCAAGATGACGGCGAAGACGGTCTCTCCGATGGGGGCGGACCAGAAGGCAATTACACATTTCCAGGCTTTCGATCCAGTGGCGCACGCCGGTTTCAGTTGGAGTTCTCCGGGGCGGGAAGCGACGGTGATGGCGATACCATTGTTTGGCGCAATTCCCCAAGGCTGTGGTTATGCGACTTTCGGGATAGGCTATGCGAATGAGAAAACCACAAAGGAAGACCTGGGTACAAAGACGATTCAGGGAGTGTTGGCGCGCGGTCGCCGGTTATCGACGACCGCTACGGTGGAGCCCATCGGGAAAAATAAAAAACATAAGCAGCAGCCAGTTACGATCAAGGTGCGCAGTACCGAGTTGTGGGAAGCGATCGATCCTGGATTAGCCGGTCTTTTGGTGCGCGAGGTCGAGGAGGACGCGCAATCGGTCAAGATGAGCAAAGAGTTGGTGAACTTCAGCCGGAGCGAGCCGGATGCGGTGTTCTTCCGGCCCCCCGCAGGCTACGAAATCGTGAACAGAGAAGTGAACCTCGATGCGTGTTTCAGCTTCGAGAATTTGGATCCCTCTGCGGCTCCGTAGCCCATTCTTCCGTGACCTCCCGCTCAGTAGCCGGTTACCGTTTAAACTAGAGCCTTATGGCAGACGAGATCGAACAGCGATACGACCCGGCGACAATTGAACCCAAATGGCAGCAGAAGTGGGCGGCGGACCCCGCGCTCTACGCGGCCGAACCTGTGGACTGCGGCAAGCCCAAGTATTACGTGCTTGAGATGCTGCCTTATCCCAGCGGCCAGTTGCACATGGGGCACGTGCGCAACTACTCCATTGGCGATGCATTGGCGCGCCACATGTGGATGCGTGGCTACAACGTGCTGCATCCCATGGGCTGGGACGCGTTCGGCCTGCCCGCGGAGAACGCGGCGCTCAAAAACAACACCCCGCCGCGCGAGTGGACGCTCTCAAACATCGCCGCCATGAAGCGCCAGATGGAGCGGCTGGGCCTGGGTTACGACTGGGCCACGGAAGTGACCACATGCCTGCCGGAGTACTACCGCTGGAATCAGTGGTTCTTCCTGCGCATGTATGAGAAGGGCCTGGTCTACCGCAAAAAGAGCAAGGTGAACTGGTGCCCGGAGTGCGCCACCGTACTGGCCAATGAGCAAGTGGTGAACGGCTGCTGCTGGCGGCATGAAACCACGATCGTAGATCAGCGCGACCTGGAGCAGTGGTTCTTCCGCATCACCGCCTACGCCCAGGAACTGCTCGACGGCCTGGACAAGCTGGACGAGTGGCCTGAAAAAGTGCGCACCATGCAGCGCAACTGGATCGGCCGGAGCGAAGGCACCGAGGTCGATTTTTTCCTTGCGGAAGAAGCCGAGCAGGGGGCAGGGGGCAGGGATCAGGGATCAGAAAAGACCCGCATCCGCGTTTTCACTACGCGCGTGGATACGATTTACGGTGCGACCAGCGTGCAACTGGCGCCGCAGCATGCGCTGGTGGCTTCCCTCGTGGCCACAAATCCGGAACTGAAGGTCAAGGTAGCCGAGTTGCTGGACCAGCAGAAGAAAGCGCGCGAGGCCGGCGACCTGGGCGCAATTGAGAAGCACGGCGTGTTTACCGGACGGGTTGCCATCAACCCGTACAACGGCCAGCCCGTGCCCATCTGGATAGCCAATTACATTTTGGCTGACTACGGCACCGGCGCCATCATGAGCGTTCCCGGGCACGATGAGCGCGACTTTGAATTTGCAACGAAATACAATCTGCCGATTGTGCAGGTGATTCAACCCGTCGACTCGGCGGTCAAGGTCGAGTTGCCGTTCTGCTCTGAAGAGGGCACGCTGATCAATTCCGGCGAGTTTACGGCGCTGAGTTGCGAGGATGCGCAACTGCTGATGCAATCGGTGGCGGAACGCAGCGGCTTTGGCGAGCCCAAGGTCACTTTCCGCTTGAAGGATTGGGGAGTGAGCCGCCAGCGCTACTGGGGCACGCCTATCCCCATGATCTATTGCGACAAGGACGGCATCGTCCCGGTGCCGGACGATCAGCTGCCGGTCATTTTGCCCCCGCAGATTGAGATTACGCAGCAGGGCGGCTCGCCGCTGAGCCGGGTGCCGGAGTTCATGCACACCACCTGCCCCAAATGCGGCGGGCCGGCGCGGCGCGAAACCGACACCATGGATACGTTTGTCGATTCGAGCTGGTATTTCTACCGCTACACAGACGCGAAAAACTCCACCGCGCCGTACGATCCGGCCAAGGCGCAGTACTGGTTTTCGATTGACCAGTACATCGGCGGCGTTGAGCACGCGATTCTGCACCTGATCTACTCGCGCTTCTGGACCAAGGTGATGCGCGACCTGGGGCTGATTGTCAACGATGAGCCGGCCCGCCGCCTGTTTACGCAGGGCATGGTTATTAAAGACGGCGCCAAGATGTCGAAGTCCAAGGGCAACGTGGTATCGCCCGACGACATGATCGCCAAGTATGGCGCCGACGCCACGCGCATGTATGCGCTGTTTGCCGCGCCGCCGGATCGCGATCTCGACTGGCAGGAAGACGGGGTTGCCGGAGTCAGCCGCTTTTTGGCTCGTGTATGGCGGCTGGTGATGAAGCATGCGCCGGTGGCACGCGCCGCACAGGGCCAGTCCGTTACGCAGAACAGCGAAATCGGTACAGCCTTATTGCGCAAGCTGCACCAGACCATTGCCAAAATTACGCTGGATTTCGAAGGCCGGTGGCATTTCAACACCTGCGTGGCGGCCATCATGGAACTGGTGAACGACCTGCAAGCCGCGGACGCGCAGCTTGCCGCGGGCGAGGTGCCAGCGCCGGTGATTCATGAACTGCTGCGCACCCTGGTGTTGCTGCTGGCTCCCTTCGCGCCTTACCTGGCCGCCGAGCTTTGGCAGGAATTGGGCGAAGAGGACTCAATTCTCCGTGCTGCCTGGCCGGTGAGCGATCCCGAGCTTGCAAAGGAAGACGAGCTTGAAATCCCGGTTCAGATCAACGGCAAGCTGGTCCAGGTGGTGCGCGTGGCCGCCGACGCCACGCCCAAAGCCATTGAAGCCGCGGCCCTGGCCGGCGAAAGAATTGTGTCGCGCACGGCAGGCAAAATAGTCGTCAAAGTCATCGTGGTTCCCGGCAAGCTGGTTAACCTGGTGGTGAAGTAACATGGCCGCGCCTCTGCGCGGAACCCAATCGCTGGTGGACCAGATGGCCTGGGTGTTTTCACGGCCATCGCTTACCGCCATCGAGATCGCCTGGCGCTGGGTCTTTGGCGTGCCGGTGCTGCTGGTTTGCTGGATTCAATCGCGGCAAATTCTTGAGGCGCTTCCGCCGGATGCCGCCGGCCTCGGAAACCTTGACCCGCAAAATCCCTGGGTAGCGGTTGTGCAACTTACCGATGCGTGGGATCTCTACCAGCCGCACTTGATGGGAGTGTTGCGTTGGCTGCTGCCGGTGGCCGCGCTGGGCTGGGTCATTTTTTCCGGATTGGGCCGCAGCCTGGTGATGAAGCGCCTGGAGCCGCGCCTGCGCCTGCGCCCCCTGGAGATGATTGCCATGCAGGCCGCATTTCTGGCTCTGCTTGCCGGCGCCTGTTGGGGATGGTTCCGGTCTATCCAGTGGGTAGCCGCGACTCATATCACGCCGGACGGCGAACCGGACCTGGTGGGCTACGCCGCGTGGACCATCTTCCTTACGCTGGTGTTCTTCACTCTCTGGGCGCTCATCAGCTGGGCGCTTTCCATTGCGCCGCTCGTGATGTTGCTTGAAGAGCGCTCCGCGCTTTCCTCTCTTGGACGAAGTCTCAGGCTGGGAAGGGCTTTCACCGGAAAGCTGGTTGAGATCAACCTGGTGATGGGCATTGTGAACCTGGCGCTGGTGGTGCTGGCCATGGTGCTCTCTGCCGCTCCGCTGCCTTTCAGCGACCAATTGGGGCTGGGCGCCATGCACGCAATTTATGCCGTGGCAACGGTTTTCTATCTCGTGGCCAGCGATTACTTCCAGGTGGTGCGGCTGAAGAGCTTTGCTGAGTTCTGGAAGACGTACCGCGGTATGCCCAGCACTGCGGCAGCGATATCATCCTGATTGTCGGCGTTCGTCCTCGGCGCTTCGCGAATCCTACTTGCTCCCCCCGGACTTCGCTTCATCCTTGAGGTATTTCGCGCTCAGAGTACCCTTCTTCTGCGCAATCGGCAACAGCGTCGGATAGAACTGCACAAAGGTCGTGTCCACGGCGGCATGGTCGGCGTGGCAACTGTAGCAAGGCGCCCCCTGCGCCACCAGCGTCCCTTTTGTCGCTCTGGGGTCAAAGGAAAAGAACGCCCACTTTCCGGCAAAGCGCGCTTCGTCTTTCACATGAATCTCCAGCCCCATGGCCCCCGTGCCCTGGAAATGCCCCTGTTTGTTGATGGAGCCGTTGCTCCGCGCTTCGCGGGCCTCCAGAACCATCATTGTCTTGTCGGGCCAAGTTCCGGTCGCCTGAAAGCTTCGGTAAGCCTCGGGATTTACGAAGACATTGTCAAAAACCGAATGATCTTCCATCCCTGCAGCTTTCGCGGTATAGCTCATGTCGATGCCGGAAGTGAGATAAATCCACTCGCGATAGTTTGCAGGCGGCAACAGGTCGCCATTGCTGGCATATGCCGGTGCGGAGTTGGACGCGGCTCCGGCGTTGGTCACTGGTCGCAGGAAACTGCGTACGGCGAATGCGGCCAGCAGGCAGAGCGCCGCCGAAACGAGGAACTTGGGAAACAAATCGACCTCCGATGGGGAGAGAACGCAATCGATCGCGGGAAAGTTATCGACGGTTCCAGAGCATCACGCGACCAGCCCTAGAACAGCTTCAGCCGGATCACGAGGTACTTCTTCGGGTCGTCGCGCATGCCTCTCACTAGTTGCTGGGCCTGGTCCAGGGTCTGGTCGGCGTGGTCGTAAAGCGCCCGGTTCTGCACCAGTTGTCCCAGCGTTCCCTTGCCCTCTTCAACGCCTTTCAGAAGCGTATCCACGCGGGTGAGCGTGTCATCCAGCTTGGCGGCAAATGCGGGATCCTTGGCCAGCTTGCCAATGCTTCCTTTTCCGGCGTTGATCTCGGTCACCAATTGATTGGCGTTGGCCACGGCGGAGTTCAGATTGTTGTAAAGGGCATCGTCCCTGAGCAGTTTGCCGGCGCTGCCTTTGCCTTCGTCCAGGCCGGTTACAATCTTGTCGAGCCGGTCGATGGCCGAATTGGCGCGCGTATAAAGCGTGTCGTCGGTGGCCAGTTTGCCCAGCGAGCCCTTGCCCTGAGCCAGGTTATCCGTAATCACACCAAGATTGTCTGCAATGCGCCCCAGCTTGGCGTAAAGCTGGGGATCGTTGAGGATCATGCCCGCCGTGCCGCGCTTTGAGTTCAGCGTATCCACAAGCGTCCCGATTTTTCGTATCAAATCCTGCAACATCGCAATGGATTCGTCGCTGGTGCGAATCACGTCCTGGATGCTGGGCGATCCCGATGCCTTGAGTTCATCGTTATTGTGCGGGGGGGGGCCGTAAGCGCGGGTCGAACTCAGGTCAATATAGCTGTCGCCCAAAACTCCGGCCTGGGCGATCATGGCGGTCGAGTCCAGGTGCAAGGCGCGCGCGTACTTCGCGTCTACCCGCATGGCTACTTCAACCGGCGTGGGGTTGCGTTCCGGCACCACGCGCACATGAACCACGTTGCCGATGGTCACGCCGTCAAGCGTGACCGGCGCGCCATCTTTCAGGCCCGCCGCATTCCCAAAGTACGAGCGCAGCGCCAGCTTGCGCGCAAACAGCCCGCCCGTTGAGCCGGACATGAGAAAAATGAGCCCGATCAGAACCGCCGTGGCGGCCAGAACCAGTGCTCCAACCCTCAATTGCGACCACTGAATCTCTTTGCGGCTTGGCACGCAACTCCTTTGCTGGAACGTCCGTTCCAACGCCTAGAGGATAGCAGAATGAGCGGGCTAACGCCCGTCTTCGAGCAGCACGCTGGCCATGGCAAGGTCGCCGGTATGGGTAATGGAGAGGGCTGCCCGGGCTACGCCGAAGTGGGCGGCAATCTGGGCGGCGCGCCCGTGAAACTGCAACGTCGGCCTGCCGCTGGGCTCGCGGACCACTTCAATCTCCAGCCAGTTCACGCCATGACTGATGCCGGTTCCCAGCGCCTTGGCGCCTGCTTCCTTGGCGGCAAACCGGGCGGCCAGGCTTTCGGCGGCCTTCCGCTTGCGCAGGCAGTAGGCCTGTTCCGCCGCCGTATAAACGCGGTCAAGAAAGCGCTGCCCGTAGCGGTCCACCGATTGCTGGATGCGCGGGATTTCAACCATGTCGATACCGGAGCCGACAATCATGATGTCTTTCAAGCTACATCATTCAAGTGCCTTTTCATCTTTTGGCCCGCATCTCCAATTACCAGCGCCGGTTACCGCTGGCTCGCAGCGCCCCCGGGGTGTGTCAAAGACGGTCAAGGCCGTTCGACTCCTGCACATTCGTTAAGCTCTCCCTGCAGACTCCGATAAGACCAATGTGAGGCTGACCATGCCCGAGTTCGAGGCGCCACAAACCATGAACATTCCGTGGGCGATGCAGATGAAGGCGATCTCTATCGAGGACCCGTCGCGTCTGGTTCAGACCCTCACAGGCGCAATCCTCGGTTGCGGGGGCTGGGTGCTGAGCCGCGGAGCAAACGATACCGGCCTGGTAAACATGCTGTTCGAATTCGAGCGCCAGGCATGCGTTGAGATCTACAGCCTGCTGATTGCCGCCGGCCTGGAACTGAGCCAGAGCGGTCATATCCGTTTTACCGAGCTGTGCCAATGCACCCGCAACCACCAGCACGATTGCGGCACAGAGATAGCCAGCATCGACCTCGAAATTCAGACCTTCCCGGTGGAGATGCTGCACGCCGGCCATCCCCGCGAAATTGCCTGAAGCCTCTACCCCGCCTCAACCAGCCCATACCGCCGCTGCCAGGAATCTTTCAGTTGCGCCCACACCCGCGCCCGCTCGGCCTCAGTCACCGCGGCGTCGGGAGCGGTGGCAAACTGCGCCGCCTCCTGCTTGGCCAGTTCCAGCAGCTTTCTATCGCGCACCAGGTTGGCCACTCTGAAATCGGGCAATCCTGCCTGCCGGGTGCCGAAGAATTCGCCGGGGCCGCGCAATGTAAGGTCCAGTTCTGCCAGCTCAAACCCGTCCTGGGTGCGAACCATGGCGTTCAGCCGCTCCTCGCCCTGTTCTGACACCTTCGGCCCGGTAATCAGGACGCAATAGCTCTTGGCCGCGCCGCGGCCTACGCGACCTCTTAATTGGTGTAACTGCGCCAGGCCGAAACGCTCGGCGTGCTCCACAACCATCACCGTGGCGTTGGGCACGTCCACGCCCACTTCAATCACCGTGGTTGCCACCAGCACGTCAATCTCGCCGCGCTGGAAGCGCCGCATGATGATCTCTTTTTCATCGGCGTCGAGGCGGCCATGCAGCAGGCCTACGCGCAAGCTGCTCAGCGGTCCGGTGCGCAGCTCTTCGTACATTTCCACGGCAGACTTTAACCCGGATTTTGCGCCTGGACTGGCCTCTTGAGCGGCCTTCGGAAAGAGCTCCGCTGTTTTGCCTTTGCGGACAGATTTGGGTGGCCCAGGTCTCGATTTTGAGACCTGGGATTGAAGGCCGGGTTCAACGTTGATTCCCCCGCCCGCGTCGTCTCGAGAAAAGTCCAGCTCCGGCTGGTCGTCCTTGGTCCCTTCAATCACCGGATAGACAATGTAAGCCTGCCTGCCCTGCGCCGCCTGCTTTCGAATAAATTCCCACACCTCCGGGGCCTTCTCGCCCTCCACGCGGCGGGTGACGATGGGCGTGCGGCCCGGCGGCAGTTCGTCCAGTACGCTCACTTCAAGGTCGCCGTAGAGGGTCAGGGCCAACGTGCGCGGGATGGGGGTTGCGGTCATTACAAGCACGTCCGGCTCTGCCTGGTTGGGCTTTTTCATTAGCTTGAAGCGCTGCAGAACGCCAAAGCGGTGCTGCTCGTCCACGACAACGAGACCCAGGCGATCGAACTCGACCTTTTCCTCGATCAGCGCATGCGTGCCAATCACCAATTGCGCCTCGCCCCGGTTGATCAGGCTGCGGGTGCGCCTCTTGCGGTCTTCGTCCAGCGATCCGGTCAGCAGCACGATGCGTGGGTTCCGCGACGACTTCTCCAGCAGCTTGCGGGCGGCCAGAAAATGCTGCGTGGCCAGAATCTCGGTAGGCGCCATCAGTGCCGCCTGGTAGCCGTTTTCCATGGCCACCAGCATGGCCTGCAGGGCGACAATCGTCTTGCCGGAACCCACGTCCCCCTGCAACAGGCGCCGCATCGGGCTCGCGGCTCGCATGTCGCCCACAATCTCGCCCAGCGCCCGCTTTTGCGCGCGGGTGGGATGAAACGGTAGGACCTCGCGAATGGCCTCGCGCTCCTTGTCGCCGAGCGAGAAGGCGATGCCCGGCCGCTCGCGCATGCGCCGGCGTTTCAATTCCAGGCCCAGTTCCAGAAAGAACAGCTCCTCGAAGATCAGCCGCCGGTGCGAGGGCGCGGCCCAGCTTTGCAACTGCGCGAAGGGCGTGCCTTCAGGCGGAAAGTGGACTTCGCGCAGCGCCGTCTCGCGGTCAGGCAGGCAAAGGCGCGCCAGCAGGTCGCGGGGCAGGCACTCAGGAACTGTGCCGCGCAGGGCCTCAAGAAGATTGAAAATCGTCTTCCGTTGCCACCGCGAAGCCAGCCGCGCCCCGCCCAGTGACTCGTAAACCGGCGTGATTCGGCCCACTTCAAGCAGCCGCGTCTCGGCATCGTCGCTGGCGTCAGGCAGCACCTCAAACTGCGGCTGAATCATCTTCAAATTGCTGGTAGTCCGCGAGGGCTCGACCTTGCCGTAGACGGCCACCGTTTGTCCGGCCAGAAATTTGCCCTGCAGATAGGTCCCGTTAAACCAGATGCATTTGAGCGCCCGGTTCCCCTGGCCAACGGTCAGCTCGAAGATCGGCATGCGCCGAGTGCGCAGCAGCGCCGAGCCGCGCACCTCGGCGATGACGCTGGCCGTCTCCCCAGGCACCAGTTCGTCGAGCGAGCGCGGGTTCTGCCGGTCCTCGTAGCGGAAGGGAAGGTGGTAAAGCAGGTCTTCGGCGGTCTGGATGCCTTTGGCGAGAAGCATGTCAGCCACTCGCGGACCGACACCGCGGACGTACATTACCGGAGTGTCGAGGGCGGGCACACTCAGGATGCTAAAGCATTTGGCTGCTGGACGTGCGTCACGTCTTCGCCGGCTCAATCATTTTGCGAATCGGCAAAGCCTGAACGGATGTTGCTCTTATACTTTCTTGGGTGGCTATGCCTGCGACCGCCCAGCCGCTAATTGATTCCCAATAGGAGCACCCTATGCCCACTGCAACCGCCGTCCCCACCGCAACCGAGATCATGGCCTCTCTCAAAAGCAAAGGCAAAGAGCAGACCCGCAAGATCTATTCCCGGCATGGGATGGACCCGGAGCGGGTGCTGGGGGTGAGCACCGCGGACCTCAAGACCATCGCCAAAACAATCAAGGGCCAGCAGGCCCTGGCCTGTGAACTTTACTCCACCGGCATGATGGAAGCCATGTACCTGGCCGGCATGGTGGCGGACGGAGCCAAGCTGACCCGCGACCAGCTGAACCGGTGGGCCGAGAGCGCGGAGGGGCTGCAGATGATCGCCGAGTACACCGTTCCCTGGGTCGCGGTGGATAGCGCCCACGCCCGCGCCCTGGCGCTCAAATGGATGAAGGCGAAAAAGGAGCACATCGCCGCGGCCGGCTGGGCAACCTACGCCGGACTGGTGACGCTGCGGCCGGACGAGGAACTGGATCTCGTCGAAATCCAGAGCCTGCTCGACACTGCAGTGAAGCAAGCACACACCGCGCCGAACCGCGTACGCTACACCATGAATACCTTTGTCATCTCGGTGGGCGGATATGTGAAGCCGCTGCTGAAGCAGGCCAAAACCGCCGCGCGGCAGATTGGGGCGGTCAAAGTGGACATGGGCGAAACCGCGTGCAAAGTCCCGCTGGCTGCCGAATACATTGAGAAGATTGAAGCCATGGGGCGGGTGGGGCAGAAGAAGAAGACGATCCGCTGCTAGCGCGTGGTTCCCGCCCCACCATTCGCCCCGGCAGCCTGCCGCCCCCGCCGTGTATCGTTGTATGCGTCGGAAAACACACCACGCCGGAGGGGCTAAAAGTGAACCAATTGAATCGCAGGGGATTTTTGAGGGCAGCAAGCGCGGCAACGGCCGGGACCATGTTGGGACCCAGGCTCTTCGCGCTGGCCGCGGGACAGGCCGAGCCGGCCAAACGGATTTCGGCAAACGACAAAATCCAGGTCGCGCTGATTGGCGCGGGCTGGCGGGGCCAGGGAATTACCGCCGAAGCCGTCCAGGTTCCCGGCGTCAAGCTGGTGGCCGTGGCCGACTGCTACAACGGCCGCCTCGATCACAGCAAAGAACTCTGGGGCAACGACCTTTTTACGACGCGCGACTACACCCAGATTCTGGCCCGCAAAGACATCGACGCGGTCATCATCGGCACGCCCGATCACTGGCACATGAAGGTGGCCGTTGACGCCATGAAGGCCGGCAAAGACGTCTATTGCGAAAAGCCCATGATTCACCTCTACAGCGATGGCCCGACGATGATCGAGGCTTCGAAGTCCACAGGCCGCATCCTGCAAGTGGGAAGCCAGCGCGTCAGCTCGCTGATCTATGGCAAAGCCAAGGAACTACTTGCCTCGGGCGCCATCGGCCAACTCAACATGGTCCAGGCCCGCTGGGACCGCAACTCCACCATGGGCGCATGGAGCTACACCATTCCCATGGACGCCTCGACGGAAACCTGTGACTGGGAGCGCTTTCTGGGCACGGCCCCCAAGATTGCATGGAACCCCGAGCACTTCTTCCAGTGGCGCAAGTGGAAGGCCTACGGATCGGGAGTGGCCGGCGACCTGTTCGTGCATCTCTTCAGCGGCACCCACTTCATCACCGGTTCGCATGGTCCCGTGCGCGGCATGGCCACCGGCGGCTTGCGGTTCTGGAAAGACGGCCGCGACGCTCCCGACGTAATGCTGGGCCTGTTTGACTACAACGAGGGCTTCAACCTGGCACTCCGCGTCAACTTTGTGGATGGCGGCGAAGAGAGCGAAGGCCTGGTCTTCACCGGCTCTGAAGGCACCATGGAGATCGGCGGAAACTTCGTCAGCGTAAACCGCGTGCCCCGCGAGACCGACCCCGGCCTGGCCATGGGCTCGTACACCTTCGACATGCAGAAGCGGCTCACCGAGGCCCACGACAAGAAGTATCCGGCCAAGCATCCCGACCAGGCGCCGCCGGTGGGCTTTGAGAAGTACGTGGCTCCGGAGGGCTACAGCGACACTTACGACCACTTCAAGAACTTCTTTGCATCGGTCCGCAGCCGCAAGCCAGTGACGGAAGACGCCGTCTTCGGTTTCCGCGCCGCCGGCGCCGCCCTGCTCAGCAACATGAGCATTGAGAAGAGCGCCGTCATCAACTGGGACCCGGAAAACATGAAGGTCGTCTAGGTACCTGAACCTCGCACATTAACCAGGGAGCCCCCTCCGCAAAGCATGCGGAGGGGGTTTTCCTTTAGCCACAGAAGCGGCAAATGACACATATCAAATGGCCGCGGGGGTTGTTTTTGCTACACTTTTCCTTAAGACCGGCCCCTTCGGTTTAAGTTGACCAGAATCGCAAATTTGAGCGGCGGGAGATTCCATGCCAGTTGTCGAACTCGCGGGAGTTACCAAGGCCTACGAGAACAAGGTTGCCGTCAGCAACCTGAGTCTTTCCATTGAAGCGGGCCAGATGTTCGGCCTGCTTGGCCCCAATGGCGCAGGCAAAACCAGTTCCATTCGCATGATGATGGGCATCACCATTCCCGACTCGGGCAGCATCAGCCTCTTTGGAAAGCCGTTCACCCGCAAGAGCCTTGAGCAAGTCGGTTACCTGCCCGAAGAGCGCGGCCTCTACAAGAAGATGAAAGTTCAGGACCAGCTTGTCTTCTTTGGCCAGCTCCACGGCCTCACGCCGGAAGAGTCGCGCCGCCGCGCCATTGACTGGGCCAAGCGCATGGAGATTGCCGAGACGCTGCAGAAGAAAACCGAAGAGCTTTCCAAGGGCATGCAGCAGAAAATTCAGTTCATCGCTTCGCTGCTTCACGATCCCGGCCTCATCGTCATGGACGAGCCTTTCTCCGGCCTTGATCCCGTCAATGCAGTCCTCGTCGAACGAACTCTTCTGGACCTCAAGAAGCAAGGCAAAGCCATCCTGTTTTCAACCCACCGCATGGACCAGGTTGAAAAGCTCTGCGACACCATTTGCCTCATCAACAACGGCAAGGCAGTGCTGGCCGGAAAGATGCGCGAGATCAAGGCCACTTACGAGCGCAACCGGGTGATTGTCGAATTTGAAGGATGCGCGGATTTTTTGAAGAGCGACGAAATTGCCGAAGCCAATAATTTCTCAGGCCACGCTGAGATCAAGCTAAAGCCCCACGGCGATGCGCAGAAACTGCTGCACCAGGCCGCAGCAATGGCCACCATCTACCGCTATGAGTTGGTCGAGCCTTCGCTTGAAGAGATCTTCATCCAGACCGTGGGAGGCAAATCCGATGAATAACATAACCCTCATTGCCCGGCGCGAATACCTCGAGCAGATACGCGGCCGCGCCTTCCGCCTCTCCACCATCGCTGTGCCGCTGCTGTTCGGCGTCATCATCGGCATCATGTACATGGCCGGCCGCGGCTCTGCGGGCGGAAAGCACCTGGTGGTCGCCTCCTCCGATGCCGCGCTCGCCAATGCGGTTCGCGCTCGCCTGCTCGATGGCAAAACCGCGGGATCGACCGTGGACGTGCTGGCCCCCGCAAAGGCTGCGGACCGCCCCGACCTGGTTCACCAGGTAAGCACCAAGGCCATCGACGGATTCCTGTGGATTGAAACCACCCCCGGCCAGGCGCCCACCGCTGTTTACGAGTCGCAATCTTCAGGCGACTTCATCACCGACTCCAGACTCGAATCGGCGCTTAACCACGCAGTAGTGCGCGAGCGCCTCACCGCCACCGGCGTCAAAGCCGGAGAAATTGACGCCCTGCTCAAAGACATCGACGTCGAAACCCTCCAGGTCGATAAAGAGGGCAGGGAAGTGAAAAGCAACGCCATGGGCTCGTTCTACAAGGGCTACCTGATGGCCATCCTGCTCACCATGAGCACCATGATCTACGGTCTAAACGTGGCTCGCTCCATCATCCAGGAGAAGACCTCGCGCATTTTTGAGGTGATGCTGGCCATCGCCAAGCCCAGCGACATGCTGGCCGGCAAGCTCATTGGCGCTGGCGCCGTGGGGCTGACCCAGATTCTTATCTGGGCCATTGCCGCAGGCATTCTCGCCGGATCCGCGCTTGCCGGGCCCATTCTCTCGGGCACTCTCTCCATCCACTTTTCATGGGTCGAGGCGCTGGTCTTTCCCACGTATTTCGTTCTCGGCTATCTGCTCAATGCATCGATGTTCGCCGGTCTCGCCGCTACCTGCGAAACCGAGCAGGAACTGCAGATGTACACGCCGCTGGCTGCCGTGCCGGTGTGGCTCAGCTTTGGCCTCATCGTTTTCATCGTCAACAATCCCAACTCCGCGCTCTCCATCGCAGCGTCGCTGTTCCCGTTCACCGCGCCCATCATCATGATGTTGCGCATGGGCTCGCAGATGCCGCCCTTCTGGCAATTCGCGGCCTCGATCCTGTGCATGCTCCTCGCCATATGGGCCACGCTCTGGTTCTCGTCGCGCCTCTACCGCGTCGGCATTCTCATGTACGGCAAGCGCGCCACGCTGCCGGAACTGATTCGCTGGATTCGCTACAGCTGAGAGAGCTGGGTTAGCGGAGCTAGACACGGCGGGTGCCCCATCCTTGAATCGGCTTTATGATTCATGGGCGGGGTACCACGAATCTCGATTAACCCTCCTGCCAACTCCGCTAACCCCGCGAACTCCGCTAGCTCCGCTAGAATCAAGACAGTGACCGCCGAACCCACACTCAGATTCACCTTCTTCCAGCGACTCATCCTGGCCGTGGTTCCCCGCGCGGTCACCGTGATGTTGTGGATCGTCAGCCGCACCTGGCGTTTTGAGGTCATCGCTGAAGAGGGCGTGGTCCCCATCGTTTACGGCGAAAAGTCGCCGAACAAAATCTTCTGCTTCTGGCACCAGTGCGTCTTCCCCTGCACGGTCTACTTTCGCTACTCCAAGGCCGTCATTCTTATCAGCAGGAGCTTCGATGGCGAACTGATTACCCGCACCCTGCGCATGTGGGGCTTCGACGCAGTGCGCGGTTCCAGTTCCCGCGGCGCGCGCGAGGGGCTGCTGGGCCTGGCCAACATTCTTGAGACCGGCCGCACCGCAATCTTTACCGCCGATGGCCCCCGAGGCCCCATCTATCAAACCAAGATGGGTCCCATCAAGCTGGCGCAGATGACCGGCGCTCCCATCGGCTCGTTTTACTTGTTGCCGGAGCGCACCTGGACCCTGCCCTCGTGGGATCGGTTCCTGGTGCCCAAGCCGTTTACGCGCATTTGCGTCAGTTGGGCGCAATGGGTTCAAGTCCCAGCCGATCTCTCCCCAGACCAATTCGAACCCAAGCGCGAAGAACTCAACGCCGCATTGGAGCGCGCCCGTCTCAGTGCCTTGGCCCACTTTGGAAAGGCCGCATCGTGAGCGGAGAAGGTCATCCGGCAAGCGATCTTCGTGTCGCCGATTTCGACTTCGACCTGCCCGCGGAACTGATCGCGCAGGAGCCGCCCGCCGAGCGCGGCCTGAGCCGCATGCTGGCCATGGACCGCGCCACCGGAGCTTTGCGTGACACCACCTTCGCGGAGTTTCCGTCACTGCTCCGCGCAGGCGACCTGCTGGTCCTTAACGACAGCCGCGTCATTCCTGCCCGCCTCTATGCCCGCCGCACCCTGCGCCGCGAGCGGGAGAAGCCGACCGGACGCATCGAAGTCATGCTCACCGAGCCGGTTCTCCCACAAACGTTGGGTGCCCCAGGTCTCGATTTTGAGACCTGGGAAGCCACTGAAATCGCCCGGCCTCCTGCCTCTGAAAACCTCTGGCGCGCCCTAGTCCGCCCGGGCAGAAAAGTAGCCATTGGCGAGCGTCTTGAATTTCCCTCACCAGACGACACCATCGAACTCGAAGCCGAAGTCCTGGAACGCGGCCAGTTCGGGGACCGCCTCCTCCGCTTTGACCCGGTCCCCGACTTTTACGCCGTCCTCGACCGCATCGGCCACATGCCTCTGCCGCCCTACATCCATCGCGACGATGCAGCCGCCGACCGCGAGCGCTACCAGACCGTCTATTCCGTTGAACGAGGTTCAGTTGCCGCCCCCACCGCCGGCCTCCACTTCACACCGCAGATCCTCGAAGCCCTCAACGCCCGCGGCATTGAAATCGCCCGCGTCACGCTCCACGTAGGCCTGGGCACCTTTGCCCCGCTCCGTGTAGATCGGCTTGAAGACGTCCGCCTCCACCGCGAGCGCTATACGCTCTCTCCGCAAACAGCGGAGGCCATCAATGCCGCAACACGCAGTGCCCGCCGCATCGTCGCCGCCGGAACTACGGTCGTCCGTACCCTCGAGCATTGCGCGCTTCAAGCCGCCGGCAGCCCCCTTCAGCCCCACTCCGGCGAGACAGAAATCTTCATCTCCCCCGGCTTCCAATTCCGCCTGGTCAACGCCCTGCTCACCAACTTTCACCTGCCCCAATCGAGCCTCCTGATGCTCGTCAGTGCCTTTGCTGGCCGCGAAAAGGTCCTGGCCGCCTACGCCCACGCCGTCCAGCATGAATACCGCTTCTTTAGCTACGGGGACTGCATGTTTCTGGTCTGAAATCCGCTTCTGCAATCCATTCAAGATAGGACGGTCGAACGCTTTCATCGTCTCTGCAGACTACAATGCGGATTGACAATCCAATCCAGGAGAAATCCCTTGCGAACGAGGCCAAATCTAGGAGTTCTCTATCTTTTGTGCTGCGCTTCAACTTTTCTCGCCGCACAGTCCATGACGGCTTCTGCTGATCGGGATATGACAATCGTTCCCGATCTGTCGCCGCACCGAGTTCAGATGGTAAAGGTCGATCAAGGTGTACAGCTTGAGGTGCTTGATTGGGGCGGAACGGGACGACCGGTCGTTTTGTTGGCAGGTTCAGGAAACACGGCTCACATCTATGATGACTTTGCACCCAAGCTTGCGGAGAACTACCATGTGTATGGAATTACACGGCGCGGCTACGGGGCGTCGAGTTCTCCGGCCAGCGGTTATTCTGTTCGTCGCCTTAGCGATGATGTGACCGCAGTGTTGGAAGCGTTGAAGATCGTCCGCCCGGTCATTGTTGCGCATTCCTTTGCCGGGCAGGAGTTGAGTTCCATTGCTACACGGTTCCCTGGCAAAATCGCCGGCGCGGTGTATCTTGAAGCCGCCTACGGGTACGCATTTTACGATGCAAAAGTGGGCGACCTGGCGTTCGACCTTCCCGAATTGCAGAAGAAGATCGAGCTGTTCAACGATTCGCGAGCGGATGTGAAACTTATCGACGAACTGCTGCATACGGACCTTCCGTTGTTCGAGCGAGAACTGGAAGAGCAGAAACGAGGTTCTGAGCTGGTTGCGCAAATCGGGAGTGGTCGAGCGCTGCCCTCCAAGGGCGATATGGCAAGTTTTGCGGCACTGCGGTCCTGGTACGCGGTCAACATGATTGGGGGTAATCCGCCAGAAATTGAACTACACCAGAGTTTTGAGGCGAATGCAGACGGCAGCGTGGGCAAGTTTCGGCCGCATCCGGCCATCAGTGTTGAAGATGCGAAATGGGAGAAATTCACGGTTCTGCCCGTTCCAGTTCTTGCCATCTTTGCCTGTCCGCCCGACCTCGGCCCTTTGATCGACAAAGACCCCATATTGCGGGAGAAGTTCGATGCCTACAAAGAAGCCGATTGTCAGGCGCGCGCAAAAGCGCTGGAAAGCGATGTCCCTGGTGCGCGTGTCCTTCTCTGGCCGCATGTCTTTCACTATCTCTTCATCGCACGGCAGGAACAGGTACTGAAGGAGCTACGGGCTTTCGTGGATAGCCTGCCTCAATAAGCCGTCAGGAAAACCACTTTATCCCAACTTGAAGCGGAGGCTCATTTAGCGGAATCTTTAGCAGATTGAAGAACGCGCTCCCTGTTAAACTCTGTACCGTGCCAACTGAAGCCAAACCGCCTGTCTTCCTCCTCGACACTATGTCGTTCATCTTTCGCGCGTACCACGCCATGCAGCGCTCGCGCCCCATGTCCACGCGCGGCGGCTTGCCCACGGCGGCCATTTACGTCTTCGTCAACATGATCAAGAAGCTGCGCCAGGACTTCTCGCCGCTCTACTTCGCGGCGGTCTTTGACGTCAGCGGGGAGGTTTTCCGCGACGAGCGCGCCCGCACCATGGGCCCGCTACGCAAGTGGAACGGCAAAACGCAGAGTTTTGACGAGGTGAGCTACGACGGTTACAAGGCCAACCGCGCGGCGATGCCCGAAGACCTGCGCCGCCAGATTCCCTACATCCGCCGTGCCCTCGAGGCTCTCCGCATTCCCATCCTTGAGGCTGAAGGTTTCGAGGCCGACGACGTCATTGGCACGCTGGCCCGCGAGGCCGCCGAGCAGCAGCATGAGGTCTTCATCGTCAGCGGCGACAAGGACATGATGCAGCTCGTCACATCCACGGTGAAGATCCTCAATCCGCAGAAAGACAACCTCATCCTCGATTCCGCCAAGGTCCTCGAAGTGCTGGGAGTCCCGCCTGAGAAAGTTGTCGATGTGATGGCCCTGCGCGGCGATTCGGTCGATAATATCCCCGGCGCGCCAGGCATCGGCGACAAGGGAAGCGTTGATCTGATTCTCGAATTCGGCACAGTCGAAGCCGTCCTCGATCGCGCCGCCGAGGTCAAGCGCAAAACCTATCGCGAGTCGCTGGAACAAAACCGTGACGCTGTCCTGCTATCCAAGGAACTTGTCACCATCGATTGCCATGTTCCTCTGCCTCTGGATCTGGCCGCGATGCAGACCCAGGAGCCGGACATCGAGGCCTGCCGCGAACTGTTTACCGAACTCGAATTCACCTCCATGCTGCGCGATCTGGCGCCTGCGACCAGCGGCGCTGTGGTTGAGCTGATTGACGCGCCGACCTTCGAGCAATCCGCGGCCTTCTATACCGCCGCCGCGAAAGGTTTTGCTTTCGCCCTGGATCTGGCTCCGCCCAAGCCGGAAGTGGAAGAAGAGGAAGGGCAGCAGTCCATGTCGCTGCTCGATGTTGCCGAGGCCGTCGAGAAACAGGAGAAGGATAAGCAAATCGGCTTCTGCATCGGCGTAAGCGCCGACCCGGCCACGGCCCTCTGTCTGCCTCTGGCTCAAGAACTGCGAGCGCTGCTTGAAGATGTTGCCGTTCCCAAGCGCACTCATGATTGGAAGTCTGCGCTCCATCTGCTCACGGCGCAGGGCATCGCGTTGCGCGGCGCGATTGACGACTCCATGCTTCTGTCGTACGCGCTCAACCCCACCCACTCCACGCAGTCGCTGGCCGATGTAGCCGCGCGCAATTCGCAACCTGCGCCGGCCACGCTGCCTGCCGCCGCCGCGGCCATCAACGCGCTTGTCCCGGCGCTCAAAGCGGACGTGGAAAAAGCCGGCCTCACGCGCGTTTACACCGAAATCGATCTGCCGCTCGCCCCCGTATTGTTCCGCATGGAGCGGGCCGGCGTACGCATCGACAAAGCTGCGCTCAGCAGCCTTTCAGAGAAGTTCGGTGGGGAGTTGACGCGCGTGGGCGAAGGCATTTTTTCGCTGGCCGGTCAACGCTTCAATATCAACTCGCCCAAGCAACTCGGCGTTGTTCTCTTTACTCACCTGGGCCTTACTCCACCAGCGAGTCGCGGCAAAGGCAAGGCTCTTTCCACGGCGGTCGACGTGCTTGAGCAACTCGCCGAACAGCATGAAGTGCCGAAGCTGGTGCTTGAATACCGCCACCTGGCCAAACTCAAATCGAATTACATTGACGCGCTGCCCCTGCTTGCCGACGCCGATTCGCGCGTTCACACCACGTTCAACGCGGCAGCCGTCGCCACCGGCCGTCTCTCTTCCGTCAATCCCAACTTGCAAAATATTCCCACGCGAACCGAACTGGGCCGCGAAATCCGCGCAGCCTTTACAGCTGCGCCGGGATCGCAACTTTTGTCTGCGGATTATTCGCAGATCGAGTTGCGCCTCCTGGCCCACTTCAGCGCCGACCCGCTGCTGGTTCGCGCTTACCAGGACGAAGTGGACATTCACACCCTTACGGCCAGCGAGGTCTTCGGAGTGCCGGTTGAAGGCATGGACAAGGAGACGCGCAACCGCGCCAAGGCCGTCAACTTCGGCATCGTCTATGGCATCTCGCCCTTCGGCCTCGCCGCGCAATTAGGCATTCCGCAGGCCGAGGCCCGCGCCTATATCGACCGCTACTTTGCGCGCTATGCCGGAGTGCAGGCCTTCATTGAGAAGACCCTTGAAGCCACGCGGCGCGAGGGTTCGGTCCGCACTCTGTTTGGCCGCGTTCGCCCCATACCCGACATCGAGAGCCGCAACCCCAACCAGCGCGGATTTGCCGAGCGCACCGCCATCAACACTCCGCTGCAAGGCACCGCCGCCGACCTCATCAAGCTGGCCATGATTCAGATTGATCGCAAATTTACCGAGCGCAAGCTCAAAACTCGCATGGTCTTGCAAGTCCATGACGAACTGCTCTTTGAAGTTCCCGCGGACGAGACGGTTGAAGTTGAGGCGCTGGTGAAAGCGGAGATGGAAGCCGCAGTGAAACTGGATGTTCCGCTGATTGCCGAACTGAAGCGCGGCCCCAACTGGCGCGACATGAAGTAGCGCATTCCGCTTCCGGAGTTATCATCGAAGCTGAACGCGGCGTTTGCCATTGATTTCTGGAGTGATCTACATGAGCGAAACACAAGCCATTACCGCCGCAGCGGCCGGCACCTTCGCAATCGGGGGCGACCTCACCGTCAACCGTCTCGGTTACGGAGCTATGCGCATTACAGGGCCCGGCATCTGGGGCCCTCCGGCAGACAAGGCTGGTTGCATTGCCACGCTGCGCCGCGCCGTTGAACTTGGCGTCAACCTGATTGACACAGCGGATTCGTATGGCCCCCACATCTCCGAGGAGCTGATTGCCGAGTCGCTCTATCCCTACCCGGCCGGCCTGGTCATCACGACGAAGGGCGGATGGGAGCGCGTCGGGCCCGGCCAGTGGATTCACAATGCCGGTCCGAAGCATCTGGCTGCAGCGCTGGAAGGGAGTCTCAAGCGCCTGCGCCTGGAGCGCATCGAGGTCTACCAACTCCACGTTCCCGACCCAGCCACCTCGTTTGAAGCATCGATTGAAGCGCTTGCCCGGTTGCGTGAGCAGGGCAAGATACGGCACGTTGCACTCTCCAACGTCACCCGCGAACACATTGAGCGCGCGCGCCGCATCGTTCCTATAGTCACAGTGCAGAACCGTTACAGCTTCGCTGATCGCGAGTCCGATTTCATCGTGGATCACTGCGAGCAGAATGGCATCGGCTTTATGCCCTGGGCGCCTATGGGCCAGGGACTGAAGGCCCATCAGGCCATCGAGAAGGCCGCCGCCGCTCTGAAGGCCACGCCGCTTCAGGTTGCACTGGCATGGCTGCTCAAGCGGTCGAAGGTGATTTTGCCCATCCCTGGAACTTCATCGGTTGCGCACGTTGAGCAGAACATTGCCGCTGCGGGACTTCAACTTCCGCAAGCCACCTACGACGAACTCTCCGCCGTGCACCATCCGCCGATCAGCCTTCGCGAATTGAGGTAGAGATGGCCTGGACTTTCTGGGCCGCAGCCCGCAGTCGCCGCACGCGGTAGTAGAGCGTGAGGAAGGTGACCGTGCCGCAGGTGAGCAGGCTGGCGGCCATGCCTAGAATCAACGACAGGTCGTGTTGATAGAGGCCGTGCACAATGCCGATGGCCTGCAGAATGCTGAAGCCGCCAAAGGTCACCAGCGAGATGCCTTCGTCGGTCTTCTTGCGCCAGACGGCGATGATTTGAGGCACAAAAAGCAGGGCGTTGCAACCCAGGCCAAGCCCGAAGATGACCGCGACAATCTCTTTCATGCCGTCTGCCCTTCGCTGCGAAATCGGGCAGCGTTGCGCGCCCTGGCCCGGGCTGCCTCCTCTTCGCGGGTTCTGGCCGGCGCATTGGTTTCGAGCGAGTTGAGCAGCCGCGCGGAGACAGCGGCGATTTCGTCCACCGCCGCGAGAAAGACGGCTTCGTTGGCCTTTGAGGGCTTGTTGAAGCCGCTGACTTTTCTAACGTACTGAAGCGACGCCGCTCGAATCTCTTCCTCCGTCACCGGGGGATCGAAGTTGAAAAGCATCTTGATATTGCGGCACATCTTCCGGAACCTCCGTCGGTTGACGCTAGTCTACCGCCTGCAGTTTTGACGCGAACCCTCAAATGCAGTCGCTCAGCAACTGCAGCATATGCCGCCGCACGTCCCGCGGCCACTCCGCGGTCAACGCCTCGAGCCTGCTTCGGTCCCGGGCGTAAAGGGCGCGGGTAGCCTCCTCGTAACCGGCAAAGTTGCCCGCCATGGCGCTCATGAACCGCCCCGCCGCTTCCACTGCCAGACGTACGCGATTGGCTGTCTGGTCCTGGCTCCTGGCCTGGTCGACCAATCGCCGAAGCGCGGCTGAAGCGCCGTTGGGCTGCTCTTCGAGCCACTCCCAGTGGCGCGGCATAAGGGAGATTTCGCGGCCTACCACGCCCAACCTGGGCCGGCCGGGGCCGGTTCGCGGGGGTGGCAGCGCCCGAGCAAGCGCTTCTTCAGGGCTGCCGCGGAGGTCAAAGTCCACTTGGCGGCCGGTGCGGTCCTCAAAAACAAGAACCGGGCCATCTTCGGCCTGTTCTGAGGCGCTTTTGAGTGCCGGGATCAGCTGAGAGAGCGGACCGGAAACAACCATTGCCTGGCCCGCGAATGCGGAATATGTTGGATTCTCGTTCATTTCATAAATTTACCCGGATAAAATTCGATTGTCAATATTACCCGGGTTAAATTGTCGAATATTCCCGCTTTGCTATCCTTGTTGGGTGGAATACGAAAGTTTGACCTATCCACCGTACGATGCGCCGCTGGCCGAGGCTTATGGCGGCCGCTTCGAGTCCGTTTACGTCATCCTGCACCCATTCGTCGCCGTTCCGGACAATCTCTCATGGAAAGCGACAAAAACTTACCCCGATGACGAACTGATTTTGTCCAAATCGGCGAAATTTCAGTGGTCCTCGATAGCCACACAAACCGGGCTCAAAACGTGCGCCAAACTGAACCAGGCGCTGCTCACCTCGATCCGGTCAATCGACGAGGAACTGAGCGATTTCGCGGGCAGTTCGGCTCTCCAAAGCGCACTTACTGCCGGCTCCGTCTGGATGCCGACAGAGGGCAGATTCGAGCCTCTGCTGCGGGCGGATTTTCTCGATGCGTTCGAGTTGGCCGGCAACGGGAAGCTGGTCCACGTTCCGGAATTCCCGCAGGATGAGCCTGTGCAGGAACTCGATATTGCCCGGCTCAAGTGCGGCCAGGAAGCCTTTCCAAATCGCGGCAGCCTCGTAGCTCCGGATGGGTCCTTTCTCTTCACGGTTGATTGGGACAGCTTCTTTACCCTCTTCTACGGACCCCGCGTATTTGTATCGGAGATGGTCCGGCGGCGTGGCCTGGAGGGATTTTTCGCGAATCCCAAAACGGATCACTTCTGGTTCAACTATTCGATGGGCTGTTGCGTGGTGACCCTCTCTCCGGAAGACTGGCCGGCTGTCTAGGGTCAAACCTGTTAACAAGCAGCGCCCCGCCAGGTTTTTCAACACCGCGACCCGCGCGCTAAAATCGGCTCTCATTCAGAGGAGCCGATTTCCATGCGCCCAAATCTCTTTCAAGCAATCTCATTCCTGCTGGTTTCAGCTGCGATGGCCGCCCAGCAGCCCGCTCCCGCGCCGACCATCGCTGCCCAGGCCCCCAACAGCGACACCAGCTACATCGACGCCCAGGGCACGGCGCATGTTACGCGGGTGGTCCCCGTCCCGCAGACCATCAGCCCCCAGGCGCAGCTTGCACTCGGCCATGCTGAGCCTGACCAGGGACCGCCGGAGTCGCTCGCCGAGCGCCGCATCCACACCGACGCCTATACCGCCAAAGCCCGCGTGGCCTGGACGCGCCTCTGTCCCAATCAACTGGTCGAAGACAAGATTGCCGGGGTGCCCGTGCGCATTGTTACGCCTGACGGGATGCCCGAGGCCAACCAGGACAAGGTGCTGCTCGACCTGCACGGCGGCGGCTTCAATTCCGATTCCGGCTCCTACACCGAGTCCATTCCAATTGCCGGCTACTCGAAATTCAAGGTCGCGGCGGTGCTCTATCGCCTCGCCCCCGAGCATCCGTATCCCGCGCAGGTTGAAGATGCGGTAGCGGTCTACAAGGAGTTGCTGAAGACCTACAAGCCGGAGCACATCGTCATCTATGGCACCTCGGCCGGGGCCATCCTCACCGGCGAAGTGGCCGTCAAACTCAAGCAGCTCGGCTTGCCCCTCCCCGCGGCCCTCGGCATCTTCAGCGGCCTCGGCGACTTTGCCCATGAGGGCGACTCAATGGCCATATACGCCCTGCGCGGCCTCTCGGGCCACCTCGACCCGCCGGGGACAGGCTCGCACGATCCAGACTACCTCAATGGCGCCGATCCCAAAGATCCCGTGATTTCGCCCAACTACGCTGATCTCCGCGGCCTGCCGCCCACTCTGTTTGTCACTAGCGGCCGCGATCTGCTGCTCAGCGGAACGGTGAACCAGCATCGCGCATTTCTAAACGCCGGCGTCGATGCGCGGCTCGTGGTCTATGACGCCCTGCCCCACGCATTCTGGTACGACCCGCGCCTGCCTGAAGCCATTGAAGCCAACCACTTGATGGCCGACTTCTTCGTCAAGCAGCTAAGCAAATAACGACCCGATCACCCCGCTCGGGGCGGTCCGGCAATATCGCGCGCCCTCTCCGGCCCATCCCCCGTGGCCGATCCTTTCCGGGTTTTTGCGGAAAGGGTGGGAAATCACAAATCCAACCCTGGGAGAGACCAACCGGCCACAGTGTCCGTCGTGGCGCCATGATCCTCTACCTACAGCAGTGGCATCCTCAACGCAGTGAAGGATCCGCGGATAACTTTAAGAGTGTCAAAGGGCGTTACATCGGACTTGCGCATGGGCCTACGGTGTGTGCGTGAGAACCGCTTTCCACGAGCCACCGAAGGAAACAATGGACGTTAAGGTGATGACGGTTGTATTGAAAAGCAGCAAGTTAGCGCCGCTTCGCGGCGTGGCAAGTTAGCAAGTCGGCGCAGAAATCCAGTTCTCACGCAGACACGACGGCCCACGCTAGTCTGGTAAACGCCCCGCAGGCCCTGGGCGTTCAATCGTGATCGTTGCTCGCTCGATTTTGGCCGGGGCATTCAACTGGCGGTATCCGCTGCCGCATCTGATGAACAGAGGCGGTCACAATGACAAGGTCAGTGACGGCAAGACTGGTGTTTTGCGCGCTGCTTTGGGCGCCGGCGGAGTGCGAGCCGCAGGCCGGACAGCAAATGCCTGCACAGCCTGAGATCAAGGCTGCCCCGGAGACGCCCATCGCGGTAAAGAAGGAAGAACTTGGCCAGCCCGCCTGGAATCCGGGGTGGGACAAAGTTATGGAGGAAGCCCCGCCGCCCGAGATGCTCTCGCCCCGGGTGGCGAAGGATGTGAAGCCTTTCTGCCCGCGCTTCAACTCGCTCGGCGACGGCGACAAGCGCGCCTTCTGGGCTTATTTCTTCCAAGCCCTTTCAGGCGCGGAGGCGGGGCTTACGCCGACTGCGAACACGCGCCACACGGAGCCCGAAGTAGCGGTGAAAGACACCGTATCCAGGCGCATGGTGCGCAGCGAGGGACTGCTGCAGTTGACCTACATGGACACCCAGCGCTACGGCTGCGACTTCGATTGGGACAATGACAAGCAGTTGGAGGAGAAGGATCCGGCGAAGACAATTCTACAGCCCAAAAACAACCTGTTATGCGGAGTGAAGATCCTCACCAAGCAGCTTATCGATCAGAAAGAGCCGCTTTTGACCCGGTCGAGCTACTGGTCTACGCTGCGGCCGCGAAAACCGGGCTACAGCGTCTTTATCAAGCAGATGGCGAATGTGCCTTCAGTATGCCGGCTGCCGAAGTCCCTGAATCAAGCGCCTACCGACCGTGCCGCCGCCGCGCCTGTTTCGGAACCCCTCCCCAAGCCATCTGCCGACCACAAGTGAGCGGCCGCCGTGCCGAGAAGCGAACAATCCATCGCCCTGTAGAATGGCGAGAGCACCCTGACAAGGCATACGATGACCTACTTTGAACAAGTGACTGAGGCCGCCCTCTTTCTGCGCGGCAAGCTGAACGGGCTCTCGCCGCGCATCGGCATTGTGTTGGGCTCCGGGCTGGGCGCGGTGGCGGAGTCGCTTACCGATGCCGTGGCGATTCCCTATGCCGGGATTCCGCATTTTCCGCAATCGACAGTTGAAGGGCACTCCGGCAGGATGGTCGTTGGCCTTCTCGGGGGTGTGCCGGCGGTTGTGATGCAGGGTCGGGTGCACTTCTACGAGGGGTACTCGCCGCTGGAAGTGACGTTTCCGATGCGCGTTCTGGGGGCGCTGGGGGTTAAGGCGGTCATCCTGACCAACGCGGCGGGCGGCATTGCCGAAGGTTTGCAGGTGGGGCAATTGGTGGCGCTCAGCGACCACATCAACCTGATGGGCTGGAACCCGCTGGTCGGCCCGAATGAAAAGCGGTTCGGCTACCGGCCTGGAGCGGGATTGCGGTTTTTCGACATGACCGAGGCCTACAGCAAGCGTCTGCTGGCATTGGCCAGGGAAGCGGCGGCTGAAGAGGGATTTGCGCTGGGTGATGGCGTTTACCTGGCGGTGAGCGGGCCCAGCTTTGAGACACCGGCCGAGATTCGGGCGTTCCGCGGCATGGGAGCGACGCTGGTGGGCATGTCGACCGTTCCTGAGACGATTGTGGCGCGGCATATGGGCCTTGAAGTGCTGGGACTGAGTTGCGTGACCAACCTGGCGGCTGGACTTGGGACGGCGGAACTCAGCCACGAGGAGGTTTTTGCAGCCGGGCGGCAGGTGGAACAGCGGCTGGCAGGACTGCTCAAACGACTTGCGCCGGCGATTGCTTCGATTCTGAAGTCGTGAACGGTGGAGGGCTTTTCGCGGTTCAGGAATGCAAGATTTGTAAAATGGAAAATCCTGCGGATTGCGATATGTGAATTACCAGGTCAGACGATAGGGACTTCCGGCTCGGACCTGGGCGCCTGAAACCGGTCTTGAACGTGGGAACGGAGTTCGACCCTTCGTATTCCGGAAGTTTGGAATGCGTTGGCTGGCGGGGGAGGCAAGCGGTGTGCCCCGGGGCTCAAGTTCGCAGCCCTGGGGTTCACTCATCGGCTGCGGATGGGCAACTACCCGGATGCCGTGGCAGGCAGCGAAATTAGCTGCTGGATTGATTGAAAGTAGGGATTTGGTGGGCCCGGGGCGGATTGGATGACATCCCCGATTGTGTTTTTTTTTGATTTTTGCTCATCGATTTAATGCATTCACCAAGGTTTCACGGCAGAACCATCAAGGGTTGTGCTTCGTATTGATAACGTGAGCGTGACGATGAGCAGATTCCTGGACTCGACAAAGCGGAAGACGGCCGTGTGGCTGCGGCAGGGGATCACGCCGCGCCGGCTGGCGCTCACGCTTTCGCTTGGGTTTGCCATCGGCTGCCTGCCGGTGGTGGGGATTCCGACTGCCGTGTGCGCGGGACTGGCGCTGCTTTTGAGACTGAATCTGCCTGCCATCCAGGCGGCAAACTATGCGGTGATGCCGCTGCAAATTGCGCTGATTGTGCCGTTTGTGCGGCTGGGCAGATGGCTGTTTGCCTTCGGCCCCCGGCAGACCTTGGCGGCGGGAACCCTGCTGCACTCTTCGCCGATGGCCGTCGTTTCGCAGTTGGGCGGCATGGCCGGACAGGCGCTGCTGGCCTGGCTGCTGATTGCTGTGCCCGCCGTGGCGCTGATGACCGCGATGCTGACCGTGGTGCTGAGGCGGGTGCTGGCGCTGGCGGCGCCCGATGTAGGGGCCTGAGGGCTGCGTCCAAAAAGTTCAAACCAGATCTACCTGAGAGCAAAAGCAGATTCTTCGCTCACCCCTACCAAACGGCCGTTTCTGAACCTGCAATCAGTTACAGCTTCGGGATAAGCAGGACAGTTTCAAGCCAGCCTATTACTCTGCTCCGGATAAAATGAGATAGTTATCTCCCTCAAGCGAGAAGGCCTTGATCCGCACAAGGTGGTAAATGCGACCTGGGGCGCCCCTCGCAACCCGGCGAATCTCGGCGAAATGCCGCTTGGGCGCGCTCGGAGGACAGGTGTGCGTTTCAAGGTTCAATGAAGCGGTTTTTCAGTAACATAGATATTACAGGGTGTAAGGTTATGGACAATAGGCGAGCTTTCATTCGAAATGCGAGGGTCGCCAGTTGGCGATTGCTCGGATTGCGGCAGAACAGGCGCATTGGAATGCCGGCCGCTGCTGACGGATTGCTTCGCGATGAGGGGCAGGGAGTGCCTCTCGGGGATTTGAGGCCTGGAAGACAACCCAGAGGAGATCGATGAGGGACGGGGCCAAGGACGTGTCCGGCAGGGAAGCAAAACGAACCGCACAGACAGTACGGGAACGCCTTTGCCAGGTCTTGCCGGTGCTTGCACTGGTTGTTGCGCTGGGAGCGATTGGCGTGCGCCTGATGGGCGGGCCGCGTCTGGAGTGGCTTCTGATGCTGGGTGCGGCAGTTGCCGCGGGGCTGCTGGCTCTGGATATGCTGCTGCGGCCGGCTGCGGCACAGGTGTCAGCGGCATTGGCCACCGAACCCCTGAAAGAGCTTCTGGACTCGGCCGGGCCAATGGTGATGGGCGTGGGTCTTGACGGCCGCTTCACCTACCTGAATCCGGCGGCCGAGCGGATGCTTTGCTATAACGCGGAAGAACTGATGCAGATGCCTCACGCGGGCGAAATTCTGGCGCCTGGGCAGGGGGATCGCCTGATTCAGGAGATGTTGAGGCTGCGCGCCGGTACCAAGGCTTCTCCAATTCAGTCCGGAGAAGAGTTGGCAGGTTTTATGCAGAGCGTAAGCTCTCTGCCACCCAGCCAGGTTCCGAGTTTTGAGGCGCAGTTGCGCCGCAAAGACGGATTGCTGATCCCTGTCACGCTGCACATCTCGGCGATAAGGGGCAGCAGCGGCGCTTTTACAGGTCTGGTGGCCGTGGCGCTTGACCAGAGTGCCGTGCTTCGCCAGGAGCAGGCGGTGCGGGAGTCGCAGGAGAGATACAGGGACCTGTTTGAGAACTCCAGCGAGATGATTGCCACGCTGAGCCCGGGCGGAAAGTTTCTCTACGCCAATCCAGCATGGAAGCAGTGCTTCGGCCTGAACAATGGCGACCTGCTAGGCCTGAGCTCGTTCGAAGAAGTATTTGGAGTGACATGCCGCAGTGAAGCGGCTGGCCTGTTTCGCCGCGCGCTTGATGGAGAAGTGGTAGACCGTGCGCCGCTGCGCAACCATGGGGCGGACGGACGAGTTCTTGAACTGGAGTTGACCCTGAGCCAGCGGCAAAAGGCAGGCAATCCGCTTGCGGTGCGATGCCTGCTGCGCGACGTAACGCAACAGAAACAGCGCGAGAACAGGCTGGCGCTGCAATTGGTGGTGAGCCAGATTGTTGGGGAAAATGCTTCGCCCGATGTGGCGGCGATGCGCATCCTGGAGACTCTTTGCGCCTCGCAGGGCTGGGACGTGGCCCTGAAGTGGGAAGTGAACACGGAGGAGAACCGGCTGGAGTTCTCGACTGCCTGGGGCGCGCCGGGAAGACGGACGGAGGAACTGATTCAGGAGAGCATGGGGCTGACCATGGCCCTGGGCGTCGACTTGCCTGGGCGGGTATGGCGCGATGGACGGCCGATATGGGTGAAGAACCTGGCCGCAATGCCTTCAAGCCCCAGAATTCTGTTAGCCCTGCACCATGAGATGGTTTCCGGATGGGCCGTCCCCGTGCGGGTGGGCAACAAGGTGCTGGCGGTTCTTGAGTTTTATTGCCACCTGAATCTGCGTGAAGACCGCGAGGCGCTGGCTGCCATGGAAACGGTGGCGACCTCACTGGGCCAGATGCTGGCGCGGACCCAGGAGAGTGGGCGGGCCCAGGAACTCTATCGCCAGCGTGAGATTCTGCTGGACTCGGTAGCCGACGGGATTTGCGGCGTGGACCGGCGGGGCATGGTGAGCTTTGCCAACCCGGCCGCGGCGCACCTGCTGGGGGCCAGCGCCGCCAACCTGACTGGAATGCCTGTGCACGAACTGCTGCACGGCACGAATGGGACGGGCCTTCACTGCGCGGAAGACTGCCCGCTGCGCAGGGCCACGCGGCACCAGATGCCGGTGGCCGGCGAGGACACCATTTATCGCGCTGACGGCGGCTCTTTCCCGGCGGAGTACGCGCTGACGCCGATCATGGAACAGGGCAGGTTTTCCGGCTCGGTGCTCAGCTTCCGCGACATCAGCCAACGCTATGCGCTGGACCGGCTGAAGGATGAATTCATTTCAACCGTAAGCCATGAACTGCGCACTCCGCTGACTTCAATCCGCGGCGCGCTGGGCCTGCTTTCTTCAGGGATTCTGGGCGAGGTGAACGACAAGGCGGCCAACCTGCTGCGCATAGCGCTCACCAACTCTGACCGGCTGGTGCGGTTAATCAACGACATCCTTGACCTGGAGCGCATTCAGAGCGGGCGCGAACCGCTGACTTTCCGCCCGGTGCACCTGGCAGAAATTGTGCGGCAGGCCATTGAAGGAATGCAGCCGGTGGCTGAAGCGGCCGGCGTGCAACTGATTCACGACGCTACGCAGGTTGAGATACAAGCCGATCCGGACCGCCTGCTGCAGGTAATGACCAACCTGCTATCGAACGCGGTGAAATTCTCTCCGCCGAACTCGACGATTTCAGTGATGCTGCGCCCTGAAGTGAACGGCGTGGTTTGTCGGTCATCGACCATGGGCGGGGTATTCCGGCCGACAAGTTGGAGGCCATCTTCGGGCGGTTCCAACAGGTGGATGCTTCAGACTCACGGCAAAAGGGTGGCAGCGGCCTGGGACTGGCCATTTGCCGCACCATCGTATTGCAGCACTCGGGACGCATCTGGGCCGAGCGGAACCCGGTGCGCGGTTCTACGTTCAGGGTCTTTCTCCCATACCAGCCGTCTACTACCCCCGTCGCACCCGGAAAGTTCGATCCGGAGCTTGGGCATGGAACGGTGTTGCTTGCGGATTCCAATGCCGCAGAGAGGCCGATGATTGCTGCGCAGCTAAGCCGGCATGGCTACAACGTGGTAGAGACCGGCAATGTTGACCAGACGCTGGCCGCGGCGCATGCCGGCGTTGAGGCCATCCTGTTGGACACCACGCTGGATGGAATGAATGGCTGGGAGATTCTGCCGCTGCTGCGCAGGTTGAAGCCCGAAGCAAACACCCCGGTGGTCTTGCTGAGCGTGGCAAATCAAAATAGTGCATCGCGCTTGCCTGACGGCGCGGCTGGACTGGTCACCAAGCCAGTTCAGGAAGATGCGCTGCTGTGCGAGCTGGCACGGGTACTCTCTTTGCCGGGAGAAAAGGCGCGCATCCTGATTGTCGAGGACGATGTTGATCTGGCACACGTGATCGGCGCCGTGTTCACGCGCGACGGCATTGAAGTGGAACTGGCTCACACGCGCCAGGCTGCATTGGATGCCTGCTTCGCCTTCCAGCCCAACCTGCTGGTGCTGGACATTGGGCTGCCGGACGGCGATGGATTCAACGTGGTGGATTGGCTGCGCCAGCAGGAAAGCCTTTCCAGCCTGCCGCTGGTGGTTTACTCCGGCCGCCAGTTAACCGCTTTGGAACGGACCCAATTGACCCTGGGGCCGACGCACTTTTTGACCAAGGCGCGGGTCCAGCCGCAGCAGTTGGAGGCGCTGGTCTTGACGATGCTGCGCAGTTCGCGTCGAATGGAAGAAGCGACCCCCACGGCGTAGGCGGCAAGAAGGCCATGAATCGGCCGGGCGAGCGGCATTTCCTGTGGTTAAGGGACGATGGAGGAATTTCAATCCGTGGCACATCGCATTTTAATCATTGACGACGAAGACGATATCCGCGAGGTGGCCGCGCTGAGCCTTGAAACCGTTGCCGGCTGGGAAGTGATTACCGCCAACTCCGGCGCCCAGGGCCTGGCCCGCGCAGTTGAGAGCCAGCCTGAGGCGATTCTTCTGGATGTGATGATGCCGGGAATGGATGGTCCGACAACCTTCCGCGAACTGCGCAAAAATCCCGCGACGGCTCGCATTCCGGTGCTGCTACTGACCGCCAAGGTGCAGGCCAACGATCAGCGGCGTTTTGCCGACCTGGGCGTGGAGGCAGTGCTGTTCAAGCCCTTTGACCCGCTTACCCTCTCCAACCAGATTGCCAGCGTGTTGGGCTGGAGTTGAAAGGCGCGCAGGGCATGGAACCGACACAACAACCCTTTATCGCCGAAGCTCTCGACCGCCTGTGGGCGCAGTTCCTGCCCCAGATGGAAGAGCGGGTAGCGACGCTTGAGGCCGCGAGCGCCGCGCTGGCAGCCGGGACATTCGCCATGAGCCAGCGCGAACATGCCAACTCTGCCGCGCACAAACTGGCCGGCGTGCTGGGCACCTTTGGCCTGACGAAAGGCACCGTATTGGCTCGCGAGGCGGAGATTATCTACTCGGGCGAACCGGATACCGATCCGGATGCGGCCGCGAGGCTTGCCGAGATTGCCGCCCAGTTGCGCGTCATCGTGGAAAGCCGGAAGTAAGCCCACCAGTTACACTTCATAGAAGTGACTCCGAAGGACCCATTCGCGCCCCAGCTTGACCTCGGTTTCGAGGAGCCCCGGCACACGCGCCGCATTTGGCCGGTGCGCGAACTGGTGGGCCAGGTGCGCGAGCTTGTCGAACTTGAATATGGCGACGTGTGGGTGGAAGGCGAGATCTCAAATTTCCGCCCGGCTCCTTCAGGCCATGTGTACTTCACGCTGAAGGACGCCGACGCGCAACTTCCCGTGGTGCTTTTTCGCCGCCAGGCGATGCTGCTGCGCTTCAGGCCCGAGGACGGCCTGCACGTATTGGTACGCGGGCGCGTTAGCGTGTACGAGCAGCGCGGCCAGATGCAACTGGTGGCCGAGACCATGGAGCCGGTGGGCGCAGGATCGCTGCAACTGGCCTTTGAGCAGCTGAAAGAGCGGCTGAAGGCCGAAGGGCTGTTCGATGCCGGCCGCAAACGGCCGCTGCCCGCATTTCCGCGAACCGTGGGCATTGTTACCTCGCCCACCGGCGCGGTGATTCGCGATTTTCTGAACATTGTCGGCCGTCGCCACTCGGGACTCAGCGTGATGCTGTATCCCGTCTCTGTGCAGGGTGATTCCGCGCCGGCCGAGATTGAGGCGGCACTGGAAGAGTTGAACGGCTCAGGCCTGGTGGACGTGATTGTGCTGGCGCGCGGCGGAGGGTCGCTGGAAGACCTGGCCGCGTTCAACAGCGAGCGCGTAGCCCGCGCGATTGCATCGAGCAGCCTTCCGGTAGTATCCGCGGTGGGTCATGAAACCGACTTTACCATCGCCGATTTTGTGTCCGACCTGCGGGCGCCCACGCCCTCGGCCGCAGCAGAACTGATCACCGAGGCGCAACACAAGATTGCCGAGCACCTGGCCGAACAGTCGCACCGGCTGGAACGCGCGGCTCGCTTCCAGGTTCTGCAAGCACGGCAGCGGCTGACGCGGTTGCCGGTGAGCCGCACCGAAGGCCGCATGGCTGCGCTGCTGCATCGGCTTGAGCAGCGGCTTGACGATTTCTCGTTTCGGCTTGAAGCGGCGGTAAGCGAACAACTGCGCCGGCGGCAAAGACAAGTGGCGGAGTTGACCGCGGCCGTTCTGCGCCACGATCCGCGGCAAAATCTCGGCCTTGCGCGCGAACGGCTGACGGCAAGTCGAACCAGGCTGGATCGCTCTCTGGAGCGCATGATGCACGGTTCCGCTGCGCGGCTCAGCGCGCTGGACGCGCGGCTGCACTCGCTTTCGCCGCTGGCGGTGCTTGATCGCGGCTATGCGCTGGTGCTCGACGCCGCGGGCGGGCTGGTACGTTCGACAGCGCAGGTGGCTGCGGGCGACAAATTGGTGACGCGCCTGGCCGACGGCACATTCACAAGCCGGGTTGAAAGCACCGCACACAAAAAGACAAGCAAGAAATGAGCTTATGAAAACTGCGAACGCACGCAAACTCTTCGGCACCGACGGCATTCGAGGCGTTGCCGGCCAGGCGCCTCTTGACCCAACCACGGTGTACGCGTGTGGGCTGGCGCTGGGCCATTCGCTGCCGAGAGATGCCGGGACACCGAGGGTGATTCTGGGCCGGGACACCCGCGAATCGAGCCCCTGGATCGCGGCAACGCTGGCAGCGGGATTGAGGGAAGCGGGAGCGCGCGTGGAAAGTGCGGGCGTTGTGCCCACTCCGGCGGTGGCGTTCCTGGCCCATACGCATGGGTTCCAGGCCGGCGTGGTGATCTCCGCATCGCACAATCCCTGGCGCGACAACGGCATCAAGCTGTTTGGCGCTGACGGTTTCAAATTGGCGGACGCGCTGGAACTGGCGATGGAGGAAGAGATAAAGCACCATGCGGCGCAAATCTCCGCTCCCGATGTGGAGACCCTGCCGGCGGTCGAAGGCAACGCGGCGCTGCAGGCGGACTACATCGAGTTTCTGCTCAGGTGCGTGCCGGGGCTTTCGCTTGCAGGGCTGCGCGTAGTGGCCGACTGCGCCAATGGGGCAGCCGCGGCGGTTGCGCCGGCGCTATTTCGCCGCCTGGGCGGAGACGTAACCCTGCTGAACATTGGGCCCGACGGGCGCAACATCAACGATGGCTGCGGGGCGCTGCATCCGGCATTGGTTGCGACTGAAGTGGTGGAGCGCGGGGCGAACCTGGGGCTGACTTTCGATGGCGACGCAGACCGCTGCATGCTGGCCGGCACGCACAATAACGTCATCAACGGAGACGCGATCCTGCTGATGGTGGCGCGCGATTTGAAGGCGCGCGGACTGCTGACCGGCGACCTGGTGGTGGCTACCACCATGTCGAACATGGGGCTGGAGGCGGCGCTGAAGCGCTCCGGCATTAAAATGCTGCGCGCTCCGGTGGGCGACCGTTACGTTCTGGAACAGATGTTGGCACACAATGCCGCGCTGGGCGGCGAACAGTCCGGGCACATCCTGCTGCCGCACCTGGCGACGACTGGCGACGGGTTGTTGACTGCCCTGGTGGTGCTGGACCTGATTGCGCGCACCGGGAAGAGCATTGAGGAACTGACCGCGGATTTGAAGGTCTTTCCGCAGGTAATTGTGAATGTGAAGGTGCGCGAGAGGCGGCCGCTTGAGGGAATTCCGGCGGTGGCTGAGCGGATTCGCGCGGCTGAGGAAGAGTTAAAGGACTCTGGACGCGTGGTGATTCGTTACTCCGGCACCGAGACGCTGGCGCGGGTGATGATCGAAGCGGAAAGCGAAGAAGCCATGCGGCGGCTTGCGGACGGGATTGCAGAGGCGATTCGCGCGGAGTTAGGGGCATAGCTTGCGGTTGTGACCGGCGCTAACCCTTTGTTTTGATGGCTTGCAGAAACCACAACCTGGCGGCATCTGGTCAATCCGCCATTCCTGGTGGTAGTGTTCTTTGGTGCGACACTCGGCACGCGCCGTTCCAGGATTTGGACAATCTTCCCCGATAGCAATTGTCCCCGGGAGAGCGGCTAGAAGCGCTTCCCAGCAGTATCCCCGCTTCGGCGTGACCGGCCGCATCCGAGGTCAAACCATGGCTACTCTTACTGTCGACCCCCTGGTCAGTCGCAGAACAGCTGACTTCGTCACCCAAGCTCATCGCATCTTCATCGACGGCCGCTTTGTGGAATCGGCCTCCGGCAAGACCTTTCCCGTTTACAATCCCGCAACCGGCGACGTGATCACTCATGTGCCCGAAGCGGAGGCCGAGGATGTAAATCGCGCGGTTCTTGCGGCGCGCCGCGCCTTCGACGAGGGGCCCTGGCCCCGCATTTTGCCCTCAGAGCGGGGCCGCCTGCTGTGGAGACTCGCCGACCTGGTAGAAAAGCATCTCGACGAATTCGCTGAAATCGAGTCGGTAGACAACGGCAAGCCGTATTCTGTTGCGCGCGTTGCCGATGTGCCGCTGACCGTGGACATGTTCCGCTACATGGCCGGCTGGGCCACCAAGATTTCTGGAACCACCCTGCCGCTCTCGGCGGGATACGATTTTCACTCCTACACCATGCGCGAACCCATTGGCGTGGTTGGGCAGATCATCCCGTGGAACTTTCCGCTGCTGATGGCTGCCTGGAAGATCGCTCCGGCACTGGCCTGCGGCTGCACTCTGGTCCTGAAACTGGCCGAGCAGACTCCGCTCAGTGGCCTGCGCCTGGCGCAACTGATTGCCGAAGCAGGCTTCCCGCCTGGGGTTGCGAACGTGCTGACCGGCTTCGGCGAAGGCGCAGGCGCGCCCCTGGCCGCCCACGATCTTGTTGACAAGATAGCTTTCACGGGATCGACAGAGGTGGGCAGGCTAATCGTCCATGCCGCAGCCGGGAACCTCAAAAAAGTCTCACTCGAATTGGGCGGAAAATCTCCGGCCATCGTCTTCCCGGATGCGAAGCTCGACGAGGCGATTGCGGGCACGGCCAGCGCCATCTTCTTCAACCAGGGCCAGTGCTGCTGCGCCGGTTCGCGCCTCTATGCGCACGAGAAAATTTTCGATCAGGTTGTGGAAGGCGTCAGCCGCGCAGCCGCGGAGATCAAAATGGCGCCGGGCCTCGACCCCTCGTGCCAGATGGGTCCGCTGGTCAGCGACGAGCAGTACCGCAAAGTGGTGGGCTACATTGAGTCGGGCATCGCCGAGGGCGCGCACGTCGCGGCAGGCGGGCCGATTTCGGGCGTGGAGCGCGGCTACTTTGTGCGCCCGACCGTGCTCACAAACACCAACTCGAATATGAAAGTCGTGCAGGAAGAGATCTTCGGACCCGTGGTGTGCGCCGTGCCTTTCGGGGACGAAGATGTGGAGCGCATCGTCAAGCGCGCCAACGATACGGTGTTCGGCCTCGCGGCTTCAGTGTGGACGCAAAACATCAGCCTGGCCCACAAGGTGGCTCGCGGCTTGCGCGCCGGAACCGTTTGGGTCAACTGCCACAATGTCTTCGACGCGTCGCTGCCGTTCGGCGGATACAAGCAATCAGGATGGGGCCGTGAAATGGGCGCAGAAGTGCTGCACAACTACACCGAGGTGAAGGCGGTCACGGTAGCGCTTTGAACTGACGGAAGCCTGCTGAAACGGACCGATGGGGTGTCCCACTTTCTCCGCAAAAACAAGGATGCGGCGAGGGTGGGGCTCCCCGGCCCATTTGTTACGCCATCGGTTTTCCCAGCAGGTTGGCCCTCATCGGCTGATTCTCCGGACGAATGCGAAAGTTGCCATAAAGCAACTCGCGCAGGATCGGAGTCGGGCGCCCATACCAACTGGCCCACGAGAGCGGCGTATCGCCGTTGGCGTCTTTGGCATCCACCACGGCCCCGGCATCCTTCAACATGCGGATGGTTTCCACGTTGCCGAAGGCCGCGGCGCGATGCAGCGGTGTTTCGCCCTTGGTTCTGCAGTCGCGCATGAACCCGCCCGTCTCGGCGCCCGGCGTTGTTGCGGCATTCGGGCTGGCTCCATGGGCCAGAAGCACTGTGAGTACGCGGTCGTAGAGCAAGCGGTCGGTGTTGCACAAGGCGGCGTGTAGCGGAGTCTCGCCTGTGTCCGGCGACGGGCGATTCGCGTCCGCGCCCTGTTCCAGCAGGAATTTACATAGTCTCCAATGGCCGTGGAAGCACACGCCCTCGAGACCAAGGTTTTCTTCCAGCGTGTCGAGAGATTCCCCTTTCGACAGAAGAAAGCGCAATGCGCTCACGTCGCCGTAGTAAGCGCAATGTTGCATCAGCGAAACGCCATCCTCGTCTTTGAAGCCCGTGCCGCAACCCTTGGCGACAAGATCAAAAACCAGGTCCGTGCGTCCGTTCGCAAATTCCTTAAGCAGGTTTTGCAATTGCGGGTCGCTCATCGGCGGGATCCTCCGATAAGAATGCTAACCCAGAAACAGGTCCGCAAGCAGAACCAGCTTCATTGCGGTGGAGCGGCACCAGCAGGCGGGGCGGCAACGGTAAACGGGTAGATGTTAATGTTTTGCGTGCCGAGCATCAGGGCGTATTCACCGGGCTCAAGCGGCGACTGAGGACGAACGAGCCAAACCTGATTCTCGGGCTGTTCCTGAATGACAGGGACAAGGTCGCTCTTTTTGGCGTCTGCCATCTTGCTTCCGCCCACGATGGGATAAACGATCATCTTGCCGCCATCGAGTTCGCGAGCACCTTTCTTTGCATGAAGCTGAACAATAGTCGGCGTGCCGGGCAGAGACAGAATATGGCAGATGCAGATGGTGATCTGTCCGCTATCTACCTGGGCGGCCGCGTGCTCGCCGTCGTACTCTGCCACAACTTTGGCTGGCACCATGCCGTAGGAAAGAGAGGCAGCCACTCCGTGAGCGACCCTGGTCTTGGCCGGCATTTGGTTATGGACTTCAACCCATGACGCCCCCTGGATGAAGATTCCCGGCCGGTACTTTGGGTAATCTGCGGTAAAGGCGGAATTCCCGGAACTGGATTGCTGGGGCTGATCTTGCCCGCAAGCGGCAAGCGAAGCTGCGAAGGCGGCAATTAGGATACCGCCAGGCAGAAGAAGGCGCGACATACAGACTCCATGGTGCGGGAGTTCTCTCCTGAAATGGCGCGGCCGGGCAGTGTCCAGCGAGACTATTTGCAGCGCCGCTTCATTGTTTTGGAGATCGTGAAAAATCTATCACGCGCCGGACATGGATGCAATGCGAGCCGCCGCCGCAATTGGCATGCTCCCCTCTATCCCAGAAACATCCCGGCAATCGACGCCGAGATGAGGTTGGCCATGGTGCCGGCGAGCATGGCGCGCACGCCAAGTTGCGCCAGTTCGTTGCGCCGTTCTGGGACCAGAGCGCTGATGCCGCCGATCTGAATGCCGATGGAACTCAGGTTTGCGAATCCGCATAGCGCAAAGGTGGCGATGGTAAACGAACGCGGCGACAATGCGGCGCGCTGCGCACCCAGCGAAATATAGGCGATCACCTCGTTCAGCGCCATGCGCGTGCCCAGCAGGTTGCCGATGATGCCGCAATCGCGCCACGGAACGCCGATCAGCCAAGCCACCGGCGCAAACATGAATCCCAGAATCTGTCCCAGCGAACCTGGAACCCAGTGCATGTAATAGAGCCCGTGCGTCCAGCCCAGCACACTGTCAAGCAGCGCCACCAACGCCAGAAAACTTATCAACATGATGGCGATGTTGAAGGCCAGCCTGCCGCCATCGATGGTGCCGCGAGCGATAGCTCCAATCAGGTTCTCGTCCTTGTGCAACTCGTCCTTGGGCATGACGACGCGCCCTTCGGTGGCCGGCACTTCCGTCTCCGGCACCAGCATCTTGGCCATCAGGATCGTGCCCGGCGAGGTCATGATGACCGCGGCCAGCAGGTGCTTTGCTTCCACTCCCTGGGCGATGTACATGGCCATGATGCCGCCAGAAACGTGCGCCATTCCGCTGGTCATGATGGTCATCAGTTCGCTGCGGGTGGCGCCTTTCAAAAACGGCCGAATCGTGAGCGGCGCCTCGGTTTGGCCCATGAAGATGCTTGCCGCCACATTCATGCTCTCGGCGCCCGAGATGCGCATGGTCTTCAGCATGACCCAGGCCAGCGCGCGTATCACGATCTGCATCACGCCGATGTGGTAGAGCACGGCGAAAAACGCGGAGATGAAAATGACAGTGGGCAGCACCTGGAAGGCGAAGATCGAGCCGAGCGAAGTATTGGGCGTGCCCAGCGCGCCAAACACCAGCCTGGTGCCTGCCGCCGTAGAGCCGAGCATGGTGTTCACTATGCCGCCGGCCCACGCCATCGCTCGCTGTCCGTAGTCGAAGCGCAGTACGCAGAAGGCGAAGAGCAGTTGCAGCCCCAGTCCCCAGCCGACCGTGCGCCAGCGAATCTGCCGGCGGTTGGTTGAACCCAGCCACGCCGCCAGCAGCACGGCGAGAATCCCCAGCACCCCCGTAAATCGATCCAAGTCAAACTCCTTGAAGAACAGTGGTTAGTGAACAGTGGTTAGTGATCAGTGGTTAGTGATTAGTGGCCAATCTCCGGCGCGGGCTGTGTTTCAAGGAATGGACACTTCCAGATCACGCTCGCTGTCCGCTGTTCTCTGTTCACTGTTCTTCGGTTACCTTACAGCATCCTTGAGGTAAGCATCGGCTGCTTCGCGCGTAAAAATGCGGCTTACCAGGGGCACGGGCCGCGGGGGAGCATCTTGAATCGTGACTGCTGCGCGTATCAATTCCGCAGGCTCTGCAAGCATATCCTCGCTGGTTGCATACAGCGTCGCGAAAGGCTGCCCTGCTTTCACGCGCGCCCCGCGCCGCGCGCGGAACTCGATCCCGGCGTACGGATCCACAGGCTCGCCGGCCTTCTCTCGGCCTGCGCCGAGCCGCTGCACAGCCCAGCCCAGCGCTGTGGTGTCCATCTCCGCGACGAATCCGCTTGCCCAGGCCTCGACTACCATCGTCGCGCCCGGTTTGTGGAATGCACCGATGTCGTCAAAGACCGAAACCTCGCCTCCCTGCGCGGCCACCATTTCAAGAAACACGCGGAGCGCATAGCCATTGGCAAGAGCAGTATCAGCGAGTTGGCGGCCCATTTCCGGGGTTGCAGCCTTCCCGCCCAAGTGAATCATCCACCCAGCAAGGGCCAGCGACAGTTCGCGCAGGTCTTCGCTCTCCGGGTTCCGCTGCCCACGCAACAATTCGACCGATTCGACCAGTTCGATCCAGTTGCCGGCCATGCGCCCCAACGGCTGCCCCATGTCGGTCATCAGCGCCACGGTGCGCGTTCCAGCGCCTTCTGCCGTGGCCACCATCAGGGCCGCCAGGTATTCAGCATCCTCCCGCTTGCTCATGAAGGCCCCCGACCCTGTTTTCACGTCCAGCACCAGCGCGTCCAGCCCCGCGGCCAGCTTCTTGCTCAGGATCGATGCGCAAATCAGCCCCGGACTCTCAACAGTGGCCGTCCGGTCACGCAGCGCATAAAGTACCCGGTCGGCCGGAACCAACGCCAACGTCTGGCTCACGATAGAAGCGCCGCACTTTTCCAAAACTGTCTCAAATTCAGACAGTGTCAAAGCTGTTTGGAAACCAGGGATGGCTTCAAGTTTGTCCAGGGTGCCGCCTGTGTGCCCCAGCGCCCGCCCACTGATCATGGGCACTGCCAGTCCGCATGCCGCGGCCAGCGGAGCCACCAGGAAGCTGGTCTTGTCGCCTACCCCGCCGGTCGAGTGCTTATCGACAGCCACCTTGCCCAGCCGAGCAGTCGAGAATTTCTCGCCCGAGTCGCGCATGGCCAGCGTCAGCGCCTGTGTTTCGGTCAGCGAAAGCCCGCGCAGCCACGCCGCCATCAGCCACGCTGAAAGCTGCTCCAGCGGAACGGAGCCGTTCGCTGCCCCGGCCGCCAGAAATCCAATTTCGCGCGCGTTGAGGGCGCCGCCATCCCGCTTTTTGCGAATCAGGTCGACGACATGCAGCGGGGCGGGGGCAGAATTCGACATAACCAATGCGACCTCAATCTGTTGACTGATGGAATTATCGCAAGCCGGGGTAATCGAGTGGCGCGTTCTTGCTCCGGAACGCCCGGTCTTCAAAGTTCGCAGTAAGAAGTTACTGTCAGCCAGAGCGCAGCATTTGCGGTTGAAATATCCAACCCGAGCGAGGAACTCTGGGGGACACCACACGCGTTGAGAGATAATGGTTCTTCAGTAAGGGGAGCCTATCTCGAAAATGATCGAAACTAAAATTGTCAGCGGAAAGTTCTTCGCACTGGTCCTTGCGGCCTGTTCTATTTTCGTTTTTTCGGCCAGATCTGGATTGGCCGCACCGGACGCCGCATCCTCCACTTGCAATGCCAACGAGCAAACCAGCTATCCCAAGGCCGCAATCTCCAACGGCCAGGTCAACGCCGTTGTCTACCTGCCCGATGCAAAGACCGGCTACTATCGCGGCACGCGCTTTGACTGGTCGGGCGTGGTGGGATGCCTGGCCTACAAGGGGCACAGCTACTTTGGCGTCTGGTTTCCCAAGTACGATCCGTACCTGAACGACTCCATCTCCGGCCCGGTTGAGGATTTCCGTTCGAGCGACGCCGAAAGTGCAAATGGATACGACCAGGCCAAGCCCGGCGATCCGTTCGTCAAGCTCGGCGTGGGCGTACTGCGCCGTGTAGACGAGAAGCCCTTCACTTTTTCCTTCACCTATCCCATGATCGATTCGGGCAAATGGACGGTCCGCAAATCGGCAAGCAGCGTCTCATTTCAGCAAGTTCTGAAGTCGCCCATCGGCATAGCCTACGCTTACAAAAAGACCCTGAAGCTCGATCCGCATGAGCCGGTTCTCATCCTTGAGCATGAGTTGAAAAACACCGGCACCGAGACCATCGATACCCAGGTCTACAACCACGACTTCTACATGCTCGACAACGCGCCGACGGGCCCGGACATGGTGGTCCGGTTCCCCTTCACTCCCACGGTGAAAGAGCCGCTGACCAACGGTGCCAGCATCGCAGGCAAGGAACTCGGCTACGCGCGCGAACTGCAGGGCAGCGAATTCGCTTACACCCACCTGTCAGGCTTCTCCGGCGCTGTTTCCGATTTCGATATTTCGGTTGAAAACCGCAAGACGGGTGTGGGCGTGGAGGAAACCGCAGACATGCCGCTCTCACGCGTTGTTTTCTGGTCCATCCGCTCCACGGTCTGCCCGGAGGGCTACGTTCACCTCAAGATCGCGCCGGGCGAGACGGCGTACTGGAACATTCGCTACCGCTTCTACGCCAGGTAGCGGGCTCCGCGCGACTCACGAGATTTCAAGGAAGAAGCCGAACGGGAGAAGCTCGGAGAAGGGCATCACCCGCACGCCGTCCGCGGCGGGGAAGACGACCCTCGCGTCACGCAGAACGAACTCGGCCAGCACCTGCCGGCAAGCGCCGCATGGGGGGCTGGCCGAGTCATTCAAGTTGGTCACCGCGACTGCTTCAACGCGAATCGCGGGCCCGAATCGGGAAACGGCTCGCACCAGTGCGGACCGTTCCGCGCAAATCGTGAGACCGAAGCTGGTGTTCTCCACGTTGGTTCCGGTCACGATTTCGCCGTTGGTCAGCCAGAGCGCCGCGCCCACCTTGAATTTCGAGTAAGGCGAGTAGGAGTTCTCGGCGGCCTTGCGCGCTGCTTCAAACAGCGCATCCAGCGGCGCGGCCAATTCGGTTTCAGTCTTCATTGCAACTCCATCTTCCTTGCAGCACAAAATTAGAGGCTAAAGCATTCGAGGCAAATCTGCATAGGCAGGGATCGCGCGCTCCTTGTCCCCTAATCCCCTATCCCTGGCTCTCAAGTTGCCTCCCATTCCACCGATAAGAGACTTGAACGCTTGCCGCGCCGGGGGAACTCCATCCCGGCCAGCCTCATGAGTGGACACAATGGATGAACTGACAAGGGAATTTCTGATCGAGAGCCAGGAAGGTCTCGACCGCATGGAGCGCTGCATGACCGATCTGGAAGAGCGCCCGCAGGATGCAGGCCTGATCGGCGAGATCTTCCGCTCCGTGCATACCATCAAGGGAACCACGGGATTCCTTGGGTTCAAGAGGCTGGAGAAACTGGCCCACGCCGGAGAAAACCTGCTGGGCCTTCTTCGCGAAGGAAAGCTCACCGCCAACCAGCCCATCATTACCGGCCTGCTGCAACTGCTTGACGGGCTGCGTTCGATTCTGAAGACCATTGAAGCCGACAACAGCGAAGGCGAAGGCGCGGACGGCGTGCTCATCGGCTGGCTTGAGGAATTGCAGGCTCCGGCCCATGCGCAGGCCACGCGGCATGCACGCGTCAAGGCCGATGCCGCGCCTGCTGAACTCGCAACGCCCGTAACTGCCCCGAGCGCGCAAATTCCGCAGTCCGCGGCGCCGGCCCAAAAAATGCCCGTCCAGGCAGAAGGAGAACCGGTGAAGCCGCGCGCAGCTGCCGGTTCGGCTGCTGAAAGCTCCTTGCGTGTCGATGTCACGCTCCTCAATCGCATGATGAATCTGGTGGGCGAACTGGTGCTCACGCGCAACCAGGTGCTGCAGGCCACTGCGGCCGATCCCAACCTGACCCTGCTTTCCCGCCGCCTCGATATGGTCACCGCGGACTTGCGCGAGTCGGTGATGAAGGCCCGCATGCAGCCCGTCTCGAACATCTTCTCCAAGATGCCGCGCATCGTCCGCGATCTCTCCCAGTCGCTCGGCCGGCGCGTCCGGTTGCAGGTCGAGGGCCAGGATACCGAACTGGACAAGAGCCTTCTTGAGGCCATCAAGGACCCGCTTACCCACGCGGTGCGCAATTCGCTCGACCACGGCATCGAGCCGCCCGAGGTGCGCGAGGCCGCGGGCAAAGACCCGGAAGGAACGCTCAAACTGCGCGCTGCCCAGGAAGGCAGCCACGTCATCATCGAGGTCTCAGACGACGGTGCCGGTATTGCGGTTGAGAAAGTCCGGCAGAAGGCGATCGATCGCGGCCTCATCGCCCCCGAGCGTGCCGCGCAGCTTGCCGAGCGGGAGTTGCTGCAACTGATCTTTCTGCCCGGCTTTTCCACTGCCGCGGCCGTCACCAGCGTGAGCGGCCGCGGCGTGGGCATGGACGTGGTGCGGACCAACGTGGAAAAGATCGGCGGAAAGGTCGAGATCGATTCGCGCACCGGCAAGGGCACCACCCTTAGGTTGCGCATTCCGCTTACACTGGCCATTATCCCTGCGCTCATCGTTCGCAGCGTCAACCAGAGCTTTGCGCTGCCGCAGGGTGCGCTTTCCGAGCTGGTGCATATTCCTCCCGAGAAGGCAGCCGCGTCCATTGAGTGGATTGAAGACGCTCCGCTCTACCGGCTGCGCGGCAAGCTGCTGCCGCTGGTTTTTCTTGAGAAGCTGCTGATGCCCGGCGGGCAGCACAAGCTGACCAACGAACGCGACAACTTTATCGCCGTTCTCGATGCGGACGGACGCCGCTTTGGCCTGGTGGTCGATGGGCTGGCCGATCCGGAAGAAATCGTGGTCAAACCGCTGTCGGCAGTGCTCAAGACTATCGGCCTTTACTCTGGCGCAACCGTGCTGGGCAATGCCGATCTGGCGTTGATTCTCGATCCCGGCGCTATTGCTCTCAAGGCCGGCGTGAACCTTCGGGCCGAGGAAGAGGCGTCCGGCGCCTCTGAAAGCGAATCCGACGCCGATGAGGGCAAAAGTATGGACTACCTGCTGGTTGAAGCTGCGGGGCGAAGGGCCGCGGTGCCTCTGGCAAGCGTACTCCGCATCGAGCAGGTTCCGGTTTCGCGGATCGAGTACATCGGCTATCGCCCGGTGCTCAACTTTGAAGGGCAGCTGTTGCCGGTTGAAGACTCGGGCGGCGTACTGGCCGCGGCACAGGACAATCCCGAGGCCAGGATCGTTGTGGTGGTCTGTCGCGAAGGCGGCAGGCATGTGGGCATAGCCGTTTCGCAGGTATTGGACGTAGCCGGCGGCGGCGAACTTTTTGAAGCCGGAACCAACCTGCCCGCCGATGGGGTGACGCTGCTCAAAGAGCGGGTTACCGGCATTGTTGACATGGGCGCCATACCCCCGCTGCCGGTGGCAGAGAACGTTCCCGGCCAATGGGAGCAAATTCCGGAGACAGTCGCATGAACAGCCCCAAAGCGCAATTCCCTCCGAAAGACAAGGCCGCGGCGGCCCTGGTGGAAATGTGTTCTGTGCGCCTCGGCCAGTCACTGTTTGGCGTGCCCATCACCCACATTCTTGAGATTGTGGGCTCGACCCGTCCCCAGCCCGTACCGCTTGCGCCTGCCTTTGTAGGCGGGCTGGTTCACTACCGAGGCGACGTGCTCACCACAGTGAGTTTGCGCCAGTTGCTTGGGTTGCCGCCCCAAGACGGACCGCAGGACATCCTGGTTCTGGAGAGTTCCGGCGGATGTTTTGGCTTGCTGGTTGACTCGGTCGGCGAAGTGCTCACCGTTTCTTCGGCCGATTATGAAGCCAACCCCAGCATCCTGGACGAGCGTCGCAGAGCCTTGTTTGCCGGCGCCTACAAACTCAAAGACAGTTTGCTGGTCATGCTTGATCCCGAGCGGCTTGACCCCATGCATCTGGCAGAGGCTAAGGCGACATAGGCCACATCGGGCCAGTTTCAATCCAGTCAGGAGGCTTGTGATGCGTGCACTGATCGTCGATGACTCCCGTTTCGTCAGGGGCTACCTGCGGGGCCTGCTCGAAGTGAAGGGAATCGAGTGCGAGGAAGCGGCCGATGGCCGGGCAGGCCTCGACCACCTTGCTGCCGGCGAGCCTTTTGACTTTGCGCTGGTGGATTGGAACATGCCGGTGATGAACGGACTTGAAATGCTCAGGCAACTGCGCGCCGATGGTTTCAGCGGCATGAAAGTGATGATGGTGACCACCGAGGCGGAAAGCGACTTCATCGTCCGCGCCCTGGATGCCGGCGCCGACGAGTACCTGATGAAGCCCTTTGACAACGAGGCTCTCACTGAAAAGCTGGCCATGCTGGGCCTGGTGGAGGACTGAACCGTGGCGGCCGGTCGCCGTACTCGAATTCTCATCGTGGACGACTCGGCCGTGATGCGGAGCTTGCTGCGGGCCGTTGTCAGCGCCGATGCCGCACTTGAAGTGGCCGGAACCGCAGCCGACGGCGCATCGGCACTGAACCTACTCGACACCCTGCGCCCCGAACTGGTCTTGCTCGATGTGGAGATGCCGGTGATGGACGGACTTGTCACTCTAAGGCAATTGCGCGCGCGAGGACACAAAATGCCGGTGATCATGTGCAGTTCGCTCACCCGGCGCGGCGCACAGGTGACGATTGAAGCCCTGGCCTGCGGCGCCTCGGACTATGTGGCGAAGCCCGCCGGGCAGCCGGGCCGGGAGGCTGCCACGCAGGCGCTCTCCCAGGACCTGATTCCGAAGATTCATGCCCTCGTTTGCCTCCCGTCTTCGTCCCCATTCCCTCCCGCTGTCTCTGCGCGCGTGCCATTCGTTCGTTCGCCGCTCATTCAGCCCTCGGCTCCGCCTTTCAAGCCTCAGCCGATCTCGGCGAACCCCGCCGTCCTGGTCATAGGCGTTTCCACCGGGGGGCCCGCGGCCCTGGATCAATTGCTGCCCTTGCTGCCTGCCGGCTTTCGGTTGCCTGTCCTGATTGTGCAGCACATGCCGGAACTGTTTACAAGGCTGTTTGCCGACCGCCTCAATGGACGCTGCCCGTTGGCCGTACGCGAGGCCGAGCAGGGAGGCCCGGTTCGTCCCGGAACCATCCACATTGCGCGCGGCAATTGGCATCTTGAAGTAATGGCCGCGACGCACCCGGGTTCGCCGCCCACACTTCATCTCAGTCAAGGCGCGCTTGAGAATCATTGCCGCCCCGCGGTGGACGTGCTTTTCCGCTCCGCGGCCTCGGTGTACGGCGCCGGAGTATTGGCCGTGGTGCTCACCGGCATGGGCTCCGACGGCGCGGCCGGGTGCCGCATCATTCGCAGCCAGGGGGGAAGCGTGCTGGCCCAGGACCAGGCATCCAGTGCAGTCTGGGGCATGCCCGGCGCTGTCGCCAGCGCCGGCCTCGCGCACAAGGTGCTCCCCCTCGGTGCAATCGCGCCAGAGATCCTCCGCATCGCAGGCCAGACTTGTGGCGAAGCCCGCGCGCTTCGGGAATCGGTGGGTTAGTCATGCAGACATCTTCAAATAGCGACTTTGATTACCTTCGCCAACTGGTGTTTTCCCTCTCGCAAAACGTGCTTGACCCGTCGCGCGACTACCTGTTCGAAACCCGCCTCACCAGGCTACTGCGCAACCAGGGCATGACGCGCCTTGAAGAACTGGTGCGGCACCTGAAAACAAGAAAGGATCCAACTCTCGAACGCTCCATCGCCGAAGCAATGACCATCAACGAGACCAGCTTCTTCCGCGATGGCCGCCCCTTTGAACTGCTGCGCACCGACCTGCTGCCCCGGCTGATTGCGTCGCGCCACGTCAGCCGCGGATTGCGCTTCTGGAGCGCTGCCTGCTCCACCGGGCAGGAGGCCTACAGCCTGGCCATGCTGATGGCCGAGCATTTCCCCATGTTGTCCTCGTGGAACATCCGCATTGAGGGCACCGACATAAGCGCAGAAGTGGTGCAGCGCGCTCTCGGCGGCTGCTTTCACCGTATCGAGATGAATCGCGGCCTGCCCGCCCGCTTCATCGTTCGCTACTTCGACCGCGTTGGCGAGGACTGGGAAGTAAAGCCTGAAATCCGCAAGATGTGCAACTTCCGCCAAGCCAACCTGTGCCAGTCGGCCTTGCCCTTCAGCCGCGCCGACGACCGATTCGATGTGATCTTCCTGCGCAACGTGATGCTCTATTTTTCGCAGGAGACACGCAAGACGCTGCTGGCCGGCATCCACCGCCTGCTGGCGCCCGACGGCGTACTCTTCCTCGGCTCCTGCGAGCAGCCAGCCGATCCCTCCATCTGGACCCCCATTCTCGCCGGCGGCACCTGCCACTTCAGGCCGCGCAAGCCGAGTTAGAGCCTGTGTCGGAGGTGCCTACACCCTTCAGGGGCTTTTTTGGCTCAGGAGTAGTATGCTGGGACTTCCCAGGAAACCTTATGAAAACCAGCATTTTTATTGGATCGATTGTATGGATGGCGATACCTCTAGCCGCGCAGGCCCCGGCGTTGCAGGCTCTCTCGAGCGACATCGGATTCACATATACACTTCCAGCCGACTGGGAGGTGACGAACGCGAATCCGGCGCAGCCGCAGGCGCACGGCCAGGCAGGGAAGGACGCCCCGGGCGGGGTTGAGAAGAAGGGCGCTGCGTGCGTTCAGGTGGCGCTGACGGCGCACCACGGGTTGCCGGCGTCTGTGATTATGGCCGAAGCGTTGCCCGACGACTGCTTTGGCCAGACGCTGACTGCGAAGGACTTGCCTGGCTTCGCTTCCGGAGCTTCGGAAGGGTTGAAGCAGACCTTCGATATGGAGAGCCCGGTGTATGCCTCGTACCCGATCGGCACGCACACCATGTGGGCGGAGCGGGTGAAAAGCGTGCCCAAGAAAAATCCTGAGGCGGCGTATGTCATCGAGATCGTGTGCAGCATCTTGAAAAAGGGTGGTGTGTGCTTCATGGCCATGGAGGCCGATGAAGCTGGAATGCAGGTCTTCGATCATAGTCTTGTGGCGTTGGAAGGCGAGCCGGCAGAGAGGCTGATTCCCGCCGATGCCTTTGTCAAGAAAGCGCAATAGCGCCGCGCCGGCTTTTCCAAACGCGGGTCTTTGCTCCGTGGCTGCGGACCTCGGCCCTCCAAGGATGACAGCCTGGCTTTTGGGATAGGCCACTGACGCTAATCGTTCAGCAGTTTCTCCACTTCGGCGCGCAGCCGCAATGCAATTCCCGCCTCGGTTTCTTCCGGAGCGAACCGTACCGGATGTCCTATCCGCACCTCAACGGTCCCTGACCGGAACCACCGGCGCTGTCCGGTCTTCAGTTCGCCCAGCCCGCGAATCGCCACCGGCAGCACCGGCGCTCCCGATTGCCTGGCCAGCACTCCGATTCCGCCGCGAAAGGGCGCCAGTTCGCCGGCAGCCGATCGCGTGCCTTCAGGGAATACCAGCACATTGAATCCCCGGTCCATGGCTTTGCCGGCGTGCGCAAAACTGGCCAAGAAATCCCTTCGCCGCGCCAGTGGAAACACGTTGAAAAGCGCTGTCAGCAGCAGCCAGGCCAAAGGGCCGAACAAGGAGAACCATCCGTTTTCCGGATTGCGGAAATGGCGGAAGTCCTTGAGCATTTCCGCGGACATGGCCACTGCCATTTTTCGCCGAACCGGTCCCGGCAGGGCGTATTCAATCAGCGGTCCGTCGAATGCCGTGACATGGTTGGCGACAATCAACATCGGAGCTGCGCCGGGGGGCAACTCGGCCGCCGCCACCCGGGGATGTGCCAGCAGCCACACCAGCGGCCGCATGACCGCCTCAACAAACGCTGACCGCAGCCATCGAAAGGGCATGCTCCACGGCCACAAGGGATAGGGTTGCCGCCCTGCGCCAATGTGCGCCTCAGACTCAGCAACGGGCAGGCCCGGCCCAGTCACTTGAAACTCCGCCGTGCCGCTGCCGTTTGGGGACGTTGCCCCATGGATATCCCGGACGGTTCCATTGCCAGGTACAAATCGTGCGGGACGCCGGGACGCCCGTTCCCGCTTCCGCTCCCCTGCCGCCAGTTCGCGCAGCTGGCCCAGGGTTTCAATATCGTCAAGCAGCGCGCTCCCCGCGGTCGATCCCAGCCGCTCCTCAAGGGCTGCGGCCACCTGCACCCGCCCCAGGCTGTCCAAATGCAAATCCTCTTCCAGTCGCAGTTCATCCCCAACTCCCGGGGGGCCCTCGCCGGTGATCTGTTCGATCAGGGCCAGCAGCCAGTCTGATCGAGCCCCGAAGGAGCCATTTCCGGCGCTATCCGTGCCGCGAGTCCACGGTTTTGCAGCTGCCGCCTGAATGCCTTCAAGCCACGCTGCAACCGCCTTGCGTCTCACCTTGCCGGTAGGTGTGCGTGGCATGTCCGGCTCGGGCCACAACACCCAGCGCCGCACTTTCTGGAAATCCGCCAGTCGCGCATTGGCGTGTTCAATGGCCGCCGCGGCAGCTTCCTGAGGGCCGCGGATGGCCAAAACCGCGCACGCTTCCATGCCCGCAGCCGTTTCCATTCCCACCACCACGCAAGCCGCCACGCCGCGCTGCTGTTCGATGGCCGATTCCATGTCTTCCGGATGCAGGTTTACGCCGGCCGCCGTCACAATCACTTCGCTTTTGCGGCCCAGAAAACGCAGGTCGCCCCCCGGCTCCGTTTCCGCCAGGTCCCCGGTGGCCAGCCACTCGCCGGTGCGCTGCTTCAAGGCGCCCTCGCTCCAAGTGGCGCTGGAGATCATTGGTCCCCGCACCAGCACCTCGCCGTCCGGGCCCAGTTTTACCTCGCGCCCCGGCAGCGGCTTGCCTATGCTTCCCTCGGAAACATGGAAAGGGTGATTCAGGGTAATCAAAGCGGTAGTCTCCGTCATGCCGTAGCCCTGCACCACCACAAAGCCGAGCGCGGTCCAGAACCGCTCAACGTGGCCGGCCAGCGCTCCGCCGCCCGAGATCAGCGACCAGAACTTCAGCCCAAATGCGCGGTGAATCTTGCGGAACCTCCACCATCGCCTCCAGGCGGCAACTCCCTCTGACGCGGCAATCTTCTCTGCAAGTCCGGGCTCGCCGGCCTCCAGGTGATTCTTCATGAGCGTGAACACCCTGGGCACCGCCGCAAGCACCGAGATCCGCTCATTCCGGATGGTCTCAATCAGCCTCTGCGCCACCAGCCGGCTCTCAAAGTGAACCTCGGCTCGCAGCATGGGAGGAACCCACAAGCCCATCGTTTGCCCGAAGACATGGCTTAACGGCAGAGTATGCAGGATGCGCAGCGGATGAACCGGCCGCTCGTAGCGCAGATAAGGCTGCATGCCCGCCTCAATGGGCGCCACGCTGGCCAGCACGTTGCCGTGGGTCAGCACTACTCCCTTGGGATCGCCGGTGGTGCCGGAGGTAAACAGGATTTCCAGCGGAGTTTCGAGCGAAAGACCCGCGATGGCGCTTGCCTCTTCCATCGGAACCGCGCCGGGCCAGTCTGCAAACTCGAGTCGAGGCCACTCAGCGGGAAGTTGGTGCAGTAGCAGGCCGTCGCCAACCACCAGTTTCGGCTTTACATCCGCGCAAACCCTGCCGGCAAATTCTCCCGTTCCATACGCGTCCAGTGGAACTGCCAAGACACCCCGTAGCACACAGCCGTAAAACGCAGCCATCCACTCGGCGCTGTTCTCTGCCCAAATCACCACCCGGTCGCCGGGCTGAATTCTCATTCTGGCCAGCAGCGTGGCAAAGCGGCCAGCCAGACGAGCCACCTCTCCATAGGTCGTTACATTCCTGCGATTGCCCTGGTACCGTACCACTGCAACCTCGCGATCGTAACGGCGGAAGTCGTCAATCAGTGTTGCCAAGTGGTCTCGCATGGGTCCTCAGGCATGTTCATGGTAGCAGCGTGAAGCTTGAGGCCACGGTGAGCTCCGACTCGCCTGGATGGTCGCTGATTGATTGATGCGGGGATGAACGTGCCGGCTCTGCTTTTTGATGTTCCCTCCGCGACGAAGACACTACTTCGAAGATCGACGAGATCTAGGATCGTGCTGAGACCCGGGACGTGGAAGGCCGCATCGCGAACTTCCGACCCAAAAGCGGTGGCCAGAATGCGGCAGATTGCGAATTTTATCCAATCGAAGAGTCCAGCCGGGAAGCTCCGTCGATGCCCAGGTTTTTAGGGCTAGCATTGGCATCTACGCTTTCGCTTCCTATTCGCCGCCAGCCGCGTTATTCTCAAAACACGCATGCCTCCCCGCCCGCCCAACCCGGACCCGGCGCACGATCCCTTCGCCAGCTTCCACCCGGTGACGGCTGCATGGTTTCAGGCTGTCTTTGAGGCTCCCACGGCGCCGCAGCGGATGGGCTGGCCGGTCATCGCCCGCGGAGAGAGCGCTCTCATCCTGGCCCCAACCGGCACCGGCAAGACTCTCACAGCTTTCCTGTGGTGCCTCGACCGCCTGATGCTCCATCCGGAAACGGGGAAAGGCCCAGTCCCTAGTCCCTCAGTCCCTCGTCCCTCTTCCAGGGGATGCCGCATCGTCTACGTTTCCCCTCTCAAGGCGCTGGCCGTCGATGTCGAGCGCAACCTCCGCTCGCCCCTGGCGGGCATGGCCAACATGGCGCGACGGATGGGCGTGCCGTTTCATGAACCTCTCATCAGCGTCCGCACCGGCGACACGCCGCAGCGCGAGCGCGCCCGCTTCCAGCGCCACCCCTCCGAAATCCTCATCACCACGCCGGAGTCACTCTACCTGCTGCTGACCTCGCAGGCATCGGAGGCCTTGCGCACAGTCGACACGGTGATCATCGACGAAATTCACGCCCTGGTCCCCACCAAGCGCGGCGCCCATCTTGCTCTCTCGCTGGAACGGCTTGAAGCGCTGACCGGGCGACGCATTCAGCGCATAGGCCTCTCCGCCACCCAGCGGCCGCTGGAAGAAGTGGCGCGGTTCCTGGGCGGCGTCGAATCTCCGCAGGCCACAGCCATTCGTGTACCAGACTCAGCGAAAGAGCTGGGTGCCCCAGGTCTCGCATCTGAGACCTGGGATACCACTGGCCCCGACCCGAACCTTCCACAAGAGTCCGGTGCCCCATCCTTGCGTCTTCTTTCTGACGCAAGGATGGGAGACCACGAACCAACGCCCGGTGATCGGGAAGCAGTTTGGTCGGCCGACCTGCCTGAAGCCCCCCTTCGCTACCGCCCCGTCACTATCGTCAACGCCAGCCATCCCAAGCAACTCAAGCTCCGTATTGAAGTCCCGGTTGAAGACATGGCCCGGCTCACCGAGATGGAAGAGTTGCCCAGCGGCCCCGCCTCGCAGATGCCCCGCCGCGTTTCAATCTGGAACGCGATTCATCCGCGACTGCTTGAGATTATTCGGGAGCGCAACTCGACCATTCTCTTTGTCAACAGCCGCCGCGTGGCCGAGCGCCTGGCTGGAGCATTAAACGAGCTGGCCGGCGAAGAGATCGCCCGCGCACACCATGGCTCGCTCGCCGCTCCGCAGCGGCTCATCATCGAGGAGCAGTTGAAGGCCGGCAAGATTCGCGCTCTCTGCGCTACCTCAACGCTGGAGTTGGGCATCGACATGGGCGCCGTCGATCTGGTGATTCAAATCGAGGCTCCGCCCTCGGTGGCCAGCGGCATGCAGCGCATCGGTCGCGCCGGCCACCATGTTGATGCAATCAGCGAGGGCATTCTCTTTCCCAAGTACCGCGCCGATCTTGTGGCCTGCGCCGCCGTCACCCGCGCCATGCATGAGGGCCAGATTGAGTCCACCCGTTACCCGCGCAACCCGCTCGACGTGTTGGCGCAACAATTGGTGGCGATCATTGCCCATCCGCCCGGCGTCGCCACCCCCCTCCGCCGCGCAAAGGTCCTCAAGCGCGCTGCCCTTCGCACGAAGCCGGGTGCCCCAGGTCTCGATTTTGAGACCCGGGATACCACGACCCTCAACCACGGCCCAGACGCTGAACCCGAGGACCCAAATCCCGAAGTCAGCGTAGGTGCCCTCTTCGAACTCGTCCGTCACGCGGCCCCCTTCGGCGCTCTCACCCGTTCCGCCTTTGAAGGTGTGCTCGACCTTCTAAGCGGCCGATATCCCTCCGACGAATTCGCCGAACTGCGGCCCCGCCTCACTTGGGACCGCATTCGCAATGTAGTGACCGCCCGCGACGGCGCAGCCCGTCTTGCCATCCTCAATGCTGGAACCATCCCCGACCGCGGCCTTTACGGCGTCTTTCTGGCCCACAGCGAGGGCAAGGCCGTCCGCGTGGGTGAACTCGACGAGGAGATGGTCTTCGAGTCGCACACCAACGAGACCTTTATCCTCGGCGCATCCACCTGGCGCATTGTCGAAATCACCCACGATCGCGTTCTGGTGGAGCCCGCCCCCGGCCAACCCGGCAAAATGCCCTTCTGGAAGGGCGATGGTCTCGGCCGCCCGCTCGAGTTCGGCAGAAAGATTGGTGCGCTCGTGCGCGAGTTGCGCGCCTTGCCCAAACCGGCCGCCCTTACGCGCCTCGTAACCGAGCATGACCTCGACCCCGGCGCTGCTGAAAATCTGCTCCAATTCCTCACCGACCAGGAGGCCGCGACCGTCCAGGTCCCCGATGACCGGACCATTGTTATAGAGCGCTGTCGCGACGAACTCGGCGACTGGCGTGTTTGCGTTCTGACGCCCTTCGGGAGCCGCATCCATATTCCCTGGGCCATGGCGGTCTCGGCGCGCATCCGCGCCGCCGGCGGGCCGGAGGTTGAAACGTTGTGGGGCGACGACGGGTTTGTACTGCGCTTCCCTGACACCGATGAGCCTCCCGATCCCGACTGGTTTCTGGTCGAATCTGCCGAGGTGATGCAACTGGTGTTGCGCCAGCTTGGTTCAACCGCTTTGTTTGCCGGGCGCTTTCGCGAGGCCGCCGGACGCGCGCTGCTGCTGCCGCGCCGCCGCGCAGATATTCGTTCTCCGCTATGGCAGTTGCGCAAGCGGTCCTATGATCTGTTGAAAGTAGCCGCGCGCTATCCGTCGTTTCCGCTGCTGCTCGAGGCGTATCGCGAGTGCCTCCGCGACGTCTTCGACATGCCGGCCCTGATGGAGATCCTCAAGGAAATTGAACAGCGCAAGCTCCGCGTGCATATCGTTGAGACGCGCACGCCGTCGCCCTTTGCCGCCTCGCTCTTGTTTAGTTATGTGGCCAACTTCCTCTATGACGGCGATGCCCCGCTGGCAGAGCGCCGCGCGCAAGCTCTCACCATCGATCAGGACCAGTTGCGCGAGTTGCTTGGCGAGGCCGATCTGCGCGAGTTGCTCGACGCCGACGCCATTGCGGATGTTGAAGACGCCGCGCAATGCCTTGCCGAAAATTATCGTGCGCGCTCCGCCGACGGCATCCACGATCTCTGCCTGCGCCTCGGCGATCTCAGCCGTGAAGAACTTGCGCGCCGCGTTACCTCTCCCGATTTGCTGCAACATATTGACCGGCTTGTTCGTTCCCGCCGTCTTCTCGAACTGCGCATCGCGGGCGAGCGGCGTCTGATTGCCGCAGAAGATGCTGCGCGTTATCGCGACGCGCTGGGGATTCCACTTCCTCCCGGCCTGGCCGCAGCCCTGCTTGGGCCTGTGGCGCAGCCGGTGCTGGAACTGATTCGCCGCTACGCGCGCACTCACGGGCCGTTTACCTTGCGCGAGGCTGCCGGCCGTTTCGCACTGGACTCCGAAACGGTGGAGACGGCGCTGCGCAGTCTCGCCCATGAGGGCCGCATACTCGAAGGCGGCTTCCGTCCCGGCGGTCTCCATCAGGAGTGGTGTGACGGCGAAATCCTGCGCCAGATTCGCCGCAAATCTCTCGCAAAACTTCGCCGCGAAGTCGAACCGGTGGAGCAGCACACCCTGGCGCGGTTTCTCACGCATTGGCAGGGCCTGCTGGCTCCCCGCCGCGGTACAAGTCTCGACGCGCTGCTTGACACAGTCGAGAGCCTGCAAGGCGCGCCGCTCGTGGCCTCGCTGGTTGAGACGTCGATCCTTCCAGCGCGCATTGCGGAGTACGCGCCTGCCGGGCTTGACACGCTCATCGCCGCCGGCGAAGTGGCCTGGGCCGGCGTCGAACCGCTGGGCGAGCGCGACGGCCGCATCGCACTGTTTCTGGCCGACAAGCTTCCTCTGCTGGCGCAGCGCCGGCCGCAGGCGGAGCCGCTCACCGAGCGCGAAGAGAAGTTGATTTCCGTACTCGAGTCCACCGGAGCCAGCTTCTTCGATCCGCTTCACCAGGCCGCCGGTGCGGGCTATCCCGGCGAAACCATCGACGCATTGTGGAGCCTGGTCTGGCGCGGCCTCGTCACCAATGACTCCCTGCACGCGTTGCGTGCCTATACCGCTAAGCCAGACAGCACGCGCACCCCGCGCCGCCTGCAAACCGGAAGCGTCTTCCGCAGCCGCCGCACCACGCCGCCCACCGCACAAGGCCGCTGGTCGCTGCTGCCTTTGCGCGCAGAAAAGGGGAGTGACGATGGACCGACAGCGACGGAGGCGAGCCACGCCCTCGCCCTGCAACTTCTCAACCGCTACGGCGTGCTCATGCGCGAGTCGGTCGCGGCGGAGAATGTCCCCGGTGGATTCAGCGCCGTCTATGACGTCCTCAAGGCTCTTGAAGAAAGCGGCCGCATTCGCCGCGGCTATTTTGTAGCCGGCCTCGGCGCAACCCAGTTCGCGCTCCCTGCCGCCGTTGACCTGCTTCGCCAATTGCGCCGCGAGCCGCCGCAGGAGAAACCGGAGTTTGTGCAGTTGGCCGCCACCGATCCAGCCAACCCCTATGGCTCGGTTCTGCGCTGGCCCGACTTGCCTGTAGCGGAAGAGGACTCGGAGTCCGCGCCACGTCTCCTCACCCGCGCCGCCTATGCCGAAGTGATCCTCCGCAACGGCCAACTGGTGGCGTGGCTCCGCCGCGGCAATCCCAACCTGCTCGTCTTTCTGCCCGTCGAAGAGCCGGAGCGGTCGCAAGTCGCCTCAGGCCTTGCCCACTTTCTCTGCGCCCGCGGCCAGCAGCGCATGCGCGCCTCAACCCACCAGGGCATGCTTATCACCACCATCAATGGCCAGCCGGTCTCCGCGCATCCCATGGCAACTTTCCTGATGGATGCAGGCTTCCAGCCCGGCCCTCTCGGCATGCACGTGCGGCGGATTCTTCTGCCCGTCGGGGCGCACTCGCACCAATCGCACAGCGGCGAGGTGCAGTAGCCCCATGCCCGAAGGCGACACCATCTTCCGCACCGCGCGCGCATTGGGCCGCGCCCTCATCGGCAAACCCATTATTGGATTCCGCTCGACGTACCCTCTGCTTACGCGTTTCAACGACGACACGCCGCTTGCCGGCCAGACAGTTGACCGCATCGAATCGCGCGGTAAGTGGCTCCTGATTCACTTTTCCGGCGGCGCCACGCTGGCGACTCATTTGCTCATGAACGGCAGTTGGCACATCTATCGCCCAGGCGAGCGCTGGCAGCAGCCCCGCTTCAACATGCGCATCGTGATTGAGAACAGCCACTACATCGCGGTGGGCTTCAAGGTGCCCGTTGCGCAGATGCACACTGCGCTGTCGCTTGCCCGCGACGCGAGAATCCCGCGCCCGGCAAACGACGTGCTCAGTGCGGAGTTTGATGCGGCGGCAGCAGCGATTCGCGTGTTGGCACATGGCAACGAGGAGATTGCGGACGTGCTGTTGCATCAGGAAGTGCTGGCCGGCGTGGGCAATGTCTTCAAGTCGGAAATCTGTTTCGTCGCCGGCATCAACCCATTCTGCAAAGTCGCCGACCTCAATCTCGGCCAGGCGGGCGCCCTTATCGCGGTTTCGCAAAAGCTGATTGCCGCCAACGTCCTTGAAGACTCGGGCGACACGATTGTCACCTACGGCGGCCGCATGCGCCGCACCACGCATGAATCCGATTTCAGTGAGAGCCTGTGGGCCTATGGCCGCCGCGGAGAGCCTTGCCGCCGCTGCGGAAAACTCATCCGCATGCGCGTCCAGGGCCCCGATGCCCGCGTTACGTTCTGGTGCCCGCAATGCCAGCCCATGCCTGACGGAACCGATGTAGACGGCTAATTCCGTGACCGGGCGATTTCGTAGTCGTGCCCGTGAGGCTGGGTGCCCCAGGTCTCGATTCTGAGACCTGGGAGACCGCAAATCTAAGCCTTCACAGTACTACGCCGTTGGTCGAATCAATTCGACGGTTTGCCCGTCCCAAAGAGCTTTTGCAGCAGGTTGCGATGCTCGGCAGGGTGGTCGCAGGTTTCCATCGGCGCGGTCCCGGCCAGAAACGCCGCCTCGAAACTTTCAGGGCAGGTTTCGTCGCTCAGAAGGTTGCTGTTCTTGTCGATCTTCACAATCTCCACGCCTTCCGGCGCCGAAAATGCGTTGGTGTCGGAGTATTGTGGCAACTCCACCGCGCGCTTCATGAACTCCGCCCAGATCGGCGCTGCGGCATGCGCGCCTTCAATCTTGATGTCGGTGTAGTCGTCGTTGCCCACCCACACCACGCACAGCAGATTAGTGGTGAAGCCGGCGAACCATGCGTCGTGGCTGGTACCGGTCTTGCCCGCGGCAGGGGCGTGGAATCCCATGTTGCGCACACCCGCGCCGGTTCCGGAGCCGGTGACATCGCTGCTCAGCACGTGCTCCATCATGTTCAGGGTCAGGTAAGCAATGCGCGGGTCCAGCACTTGTTTGGATGTCGGCGTGTAGTCGGCAATCACGTCGCCTTCGGGAGTGCGTGCGCTGGCCAGCAGCCATGGGTCGAGGTGCAGTCCGCTGTTGGCAAACACGGTGTAAGCGCCCGCCATCTCCAGCGGTTCCGCGTCGTAGGAACCAATGGCCACCGACGGAGTGCCGCGCGCGCTCTTGATACCCGAATCGCGGGCCAGCGCCGCAACGCGATCGAAGCCTACCATCGACCCCAGGCTGATGGTGGCGTTGTTCAGCGAACGCATCAGCGCGAAGCGAGCCGTGACTTCCTCGTGATACTCGCCGTGCATGTTGCGCGGGGTGTATTCGTACTCCGTGCCCGCGCCATATGTGGTCTGCTCATCGCTGAGCATGGTCAACGGCGAAAACAGTTTGGTTTGCCCCGTCAGCATGGTGCCTTCAGCAGTGGTTTGGAATGCCGACGCGTAAACAAAAGGTTTGAAAATGGAACCTGTAGGCCGATGCGCAACTGCGTGATTTACCTGCGAGGCGCCATAGCTGCGCCCGCCCACCAACGCAAGCACTTGTCCCGTGTGGGGATTGAGCGCCACTAGCGCCACCTGCGGATAGATGTAGGCGACTCCCAGCTTTCTGTCGCGCGCATGCAGCTTGTCAACCTGCTCATCGACTACGTGAATCGTGGACTCTACCACTGCCGTTGCTTCGCGCTGCAAGTCCGGGTCGAGCGAGGTGTAGATGCGCAGCCCTTCGCGGTTGAAGTCGCGCTCGCCCAGCTTCTGCATCAGTTGTTCGTGCACCAGGTCGACAAAATACGGCGCCTCGCTGGCGTCCACGCTGCCGGGCGACAGATGCAGCGACTCGGCCTTTGCGTGTTCGGCCTCATCTTTGGTGATGGCCCCGGTTTCCACCATTGAATCCAGCACCAGGTTGCGCCGTTCGATGGCCCGGTCCGCATGGCGGAAGGGCGAAAAATAATTTGGCCGCTGAATCATTCCGGCCAGCATGGCGCATTCGGCCAGGGTGAGATGCGGCAGGTCCTTGCCAAAGTAGGCTTGCGAGGCTTCGCCAAAACCGTCGATCGAGAAGCTGCCGCGCTGGCCCAGGTTGATCTGGTTGGCATACATCTCGAAGATCTGCTTCTTTGTAAAGCGGTGTTCAAGCTGGAAGGTGATGATAATCTCAATCAGCTTGCGCTTCCATGTTTTCTCCGGCGTAAGGAAGAAACCGCGCGACAGTTGCATGGTCAGCGTAGAGCCGCCCTGCTTCTTGTGGCCGGTAAAAATATCCTGGATGCCTGCCGAGATCAGCCGCCAGTAGTTCACCCCGCTGTGCTCAAAGAAGCGCCGGTCTTCAATGCCCAGCACTGCCTGCACAAGGTTCTGCGGAATTTCGTCGTAGGTAATCAGGCGGCGCTTGGTGCGGTTTGCGTCCTCACTCAGGCCGGTAATCAGCAGCGGCTCCAGTTCGTAGCTTGACAGGGCCTGCCCATGATCGTCGGTAATGGACTGCACTACGCCCGAGCCGATGTGAATCACCGCACTGTCCTGCGAGTGGTACGACTGCGGCCCGGGCCGCACAGTGATAGCCTGACCGGCTTCGCTGTAGGTGCCAAGCGGCGCCATTTCCGAGGCGCCGTCGAGAGAGTATCCAGCCTCGTGCAATTCGTTGGCGATGAGCCTGACGCTGAGCTTCTGTCCCGGGCGCACTTCGCGCGGCGCGGCAAATATCTTTGCGGTGTTGGCAAAAATGGGTTGCTTCAGCCGCTCGTCCACAATGCGACCGTACTTGATGTAGTACCAGGAGCCCATCACCAGGACCACCAGCGCCACGGCTGCAGCCGAGAGCAGTGCCCCGCGCAGCAGCAACGTAGCCCATGGATACTTTCCGGTGGGCATTGCCAGCTTGATCTTCAACGCCATTGCCGCTCCTTTGGCCTCAGTGCTTCCCCATGCTCTTCGCGAGCAGGCCAAACCTGCAACGAATGCTGGGTGGCCCAGG
>CAIWFH010000041.1 GCA_903911925.1 uncultured Acidobacteriaceae bacterium | reverse complement strand
CGCCTTGAGCACGTATTAGGAAGGTACGCCCCTTTTCATCCCATCTGAGCGAACAGGGCCACAAACGCTGTTCAGTTCCGGGGTCCCCGCAGACAGGTCTTCGTCCGTGGGGTGGAGTTTGGGGGTGGTGAGCGAAGAATCTGCGTTTCTTTCGCCCTGATTTCCGATGCGAACATCGGCGGCATGACGCCTGGACTAGGGAAGAAAAGCCCTCAACGGTAGAATTGCAGTCAGCAACTTATTGGAGGTTTCATGCGCAGGATTCTTCTCGCCGTATTCGCATTCGTTTTCACAGCTTCGGCTGCCATGCCGCTTCTGGCGCAGGGCGCACCGCCACAGGGTGGGGCCGACCAGCCATACACGGTGGAGTACTACTACAAGTGCCAGTGGGGCCATCAGCAGGAGTTTCTCGACCTCTTCCTCAAGAACCACTATCCGCTGCTCAAGAAGGTCAAATCCACCGGGCGGATTATTGGATTGAAGATTGAGTCGCCGGCTTATCACACGACCGAGGACGGCCGCTGGGACTATCGCGTGACCATCACGTACAAGAACTCGACTGTGGCTACGACATCGAATCCCGACGAAGAAGCGTTCAAGAAGCAGCTTTGGCCCGATCAGGAGACTTACAAGAAGGAAGAACAGCGGCGGTTCGAAATCATCCTGGCTCACCAGGATTTGCCGGTGACAGATATTACGCCGGGGAAGTGAATGCGAGTTTTCAGTGATCAGTGGTCAGTTTTCAGCCTCCAGTTTCACACGGACTGATAACTGACAACTGATCACTGAGAGCTGCTCTCAATCGTTCCTTCGCCGCCATTTTTGCACCAGGTCTTCGGCGGCTTCGGGCCAGTCGGGGAAGTTGAACGTGAAGCCTGCCTCAAGCAGGCGGTCGGGGACGACGCGGCGGCTTTTCAGCACCAGTTCAGATTCGGTGCGCAAAGGCAATGCGCCCAGTTTGATCAGCAGCGATGGGATTGGGAAGCCGTTGGGCACGTCCCATGCATAGCGTAGCGCGGCCATGAATTCGCGGTTGGGGATGGGGTTGGGCGCGGCGATGTTGACGGGGCCTGCCAGAAAATCACAGCCGATGAGAAACTCGACTGCGCGGGCAAAATCGTCTTCGTGAATCCAGGAGACGAATTGGCGGCCGTTGCCCTGCTTGCCGCCCAGGCTCAGTCGCACAAGATTCGATAGAACCGCAAACGCGCTGCCCGGCGCAGGGCTGAAGACAATGGCGCTGCGCAGGGCCACTTTGCGGGTGCGCGGTGTGCGGGTCTCAAAAAACGCCGCCTCCCAGTCCTTGGCCACGCCGACTGAGAAGTCCCACGTCTCGGGCGCGTGGCGCCGCTTTGAAATCAGCTCGCCGCCGCCCAACTCGCCGGTGGCTTCGTCCATCTCCCAGTCGATGCCGGGCCGGTCGAGAGCGTGGCGATAGATGGTGGCGGTCGATGCGTTCATCCAGACCCGCGGAGGACTCTCAAGCGATGCAATCACCCAATTCAGGAGCCTGGTAGGTCCGATGCGCGAGTTGTAGATTTCCCGTCGGTTTTCCGCGTCGTAGCGGCAATTGACACTGCGCCCGGCAAGGTTGATGCAGACGTCTGCGCCTTCAAGATAATCCACCCAGGGGCCGGCGGTTTCGCCGTCCCAGTGAACGGTTTGCCACGGAGCGGTGTAGGGGCCGCGCGTCAGCACAGTGACGTGGTGGCCGCGCTCCTGAAAGTGCCGCGCCAGCACCTGGCCTAGCTGCCCGCTGCCGCCGGGCAGCACAACGCGCAAGGGCCGCGGGCTCAAGGGCGAAACGATGTGCATGGCTTAAGGCTACAGCCTGACCACGGCGTCGAAGCGTCGATTATTGCCTTGGAGGAAAGTTGTAGCCGCGCAGAATGAGACGCCGGTGGTAAGCACGGTATTCGCGGACGATCAAGAACACGATGGCGATGACAAAGAATAGCGGCAGGAAGAGGACCCATCCCGGCTGCACAACGCGGTTGTTGCCCACGCTCGCCGACTCAGGAGCCTGCAGAGATCCGAACATCGCCACCAGGTCTCTGCCCACCGAAACGTTCTCTCCCAGCCGGACGCCGCCGAAGAAACTTACGAGGCTGTTGCCGATGAGGGCGTTGTCGCCGGCAGTGACTCCTCCGAAAAAGTTGACCACGTCGTGCTGGGCTTCGCCGTTCAGGTGGACGTTGCCGAAGAAGACCACAATGTCGCCAGTGACCTTGCCCTCTACATTGACGCTGCAGAAGAAGCAGACCGCGTCATGGACGGTTTCGCCGGCGGCCACGTGGATATTGGTGCCTAACTGAACCGCGTCGTTGTCAGCGCGCGCCGGGGTGACGCCTACGGCAAAGGCAGCGGCGAGCAGGCAGAGAACAAGCTTCTTCATCATCATGATCGGGTCTCTCCATTGAGGGTACGCACAAGACGAGCGACAAGTTCCGTTCAAGAGGCGGCGACCGCTGAGGGTGCCGGCACCCCTTATTCTAAAACGGAAGGCGAAGTGGCGGGGCTCAGCGCCTGGGTCCATTCCGCGGCCGTGTCTACCACGATGTCCGGGGGCATCTCCATCAGATTCTGGGGCCCGAAGCCGAAGGCGCAGCCGATGCACCATACCCCGGCGTTGCGCGCCGTCTCCACGTCTACCCTGCTGTCGCCGATCATCACCGTTTCTTCGGGCCGCGCGCCGGTTTCCTTCATCAGGGAAAGGAGGCCGAAGGGATCGGGCTTTTTTACCGGGAAGCTGTCGCCGCCGTAAATATGCAGGAAGTACGGCGCCATGCCCAGGCCCTCGCAGATGCCGCGGGCGGGGCGCACCGGCTTGTTGGTCAGCACGGCCATGGCGCGGGCTGGGCCGTCGGTCAGGTCGTGCAATTCGCGCAGCGCCTTGAGCGCCTCAAGAACGCCCTCGTAGGCATAGGTGAAGTCGAGCTTGTGGGCCCGATAGTAGTCGAGGAAAAAAGCGAAGGCGGCGGCGTGCTCGTCTTCGTTGACCTGGTCAAGAGGAATGTTGCGGCTGGTGGCCAGCGAGCGGCGAATCAACACCTGCGCCCCGTTGCCCACAAAACCGGCAATCACCGGGTTGCGCAACTGCTTCAGGCCGACGTGGACCAGCGCTTCGTTGACACTGTTGCAGAGGTCCTGGGCGGAGTCGATGAGGGTGCCATCGAGGTCGAAGACCAGCAGTTTAAGTTGTTCCACTGGGATAGGGCGGAGTACGCGAACCATAGGGCAATTGTAATGGGGCAGGGGGCAGGACGATGAGAGTGGGCCGTTTCCGGCCAGAGGACTTTGGCTTCGAAATCGAATTGACCGGCTTCACGGACGCCGCGCTGGAAATTGCAGCAATGGGACGGGCGTGGACAGAGTTTTCAGAGGGAATGACTGGATAGGCGACCATCCTGGCGGACGAGTGGCATTTGGCGTGTGCGGGCGTGACGCGACGACATTCGGGACACATCGGGGTCCCCCCCTAAAAGGCCGGATTCTTCATGGAAGTGGCCTGGTTTCAGTTAGATGCGGCAGATGCGGCGCGGCAACTCTATGATTCTGTTCTGGTTGCGCGCAGATTATTGGCAGCAAAGGGGTTATGCGTGTTCATTCTCGTGACTCTTCGAGGTTAAGTGCCGGGAAGAAAACCATGAGATGATTCTGCGCCGAGGGACCCTAATTATCTGCAAGTTGGCCCGGGGATTTTTCTGTGAGGTGGGGAACTGGGTGGCGCGGTAATTGTAGCCGCCGAAGCGGTCTCGCGCGGGTAGTCAATGTCCGGATAGGCGACGACTCGACCGCAACCATTTCAACGCGGCTTAACTGGAACGAGATTCCAGGTGCAGACGGCTGGCAAATTGATGAGTTCCCGTTCCGACAGCTTCCTAGCGATCTCTCGCTTTGACAGCGAGAGAATGAAACCCTCGGTGAAGTTTGAAGAGCAGAAGCCTGATGACCAAGCATCAATCGCAAGTAGCAGGTGATCATCATCTATCCACTTGATCGCCGTCGTATTCGACCCAGGGGTCTTGCAGATTCGTTTGGCGTCTATGGCGAATTTCTTCTCTGCCAGTCTGATCAGCTCAGTGTCCTCTACGATCTCGCCGTTCGACGTAACGCGGAAAAGCTGAGTCTCTGCGCTGGAAGCATTCACTTTCCAAGTTGCAGCAAACGCTCTGTTCGGCGAAACCGCCAACCAACCAAGCGCAGCATCGAAATCTTTATGCTTCTGAACTAGGACGCGGTTTGCTTTCGAAAAGCTGATCGTAGCATCCGCACTTTTCGAATCAGGGTGCTCAATCCGGACCGCCACGCCGTCCCGCTCGACCTGCACAGGCCGAGCAGGATCATCGCTCATGGCGTAGAAGTAGGCTCCGTCCTGAGCACAGCGGTCAATGCTCCGCTCTGGCAGCGTTACGTGGCTCGTGGCAAAGAGAAGCCAGACGGTGAAGGGTAGGATCATGAATAGCAGACTAGTGTAGTCCGTCATAAAGAGATTCATTTATGTATCGAGAGTCATCTTATGATGAGAGGGCCTCGATATGCGTGTTGCAGAGCCGATAGTTTTGGAAGAAGGGATCCGTCGCACTTTGGAGCGGCAAGCTCGCGGCCGT
>CAIWFH010000040.1 GCA_903911925.1 uncultured Acidobacteriaceae bacterium | reverse complement strand
GGAGAATACATCGACGGTCACAACAAGAACCCCAAGCCATTCATATGGACCGCAAAAGCAAACGACATCCTCGAAAAGGTCACTCGCGCTCAGGCCGTCCTCAATAAATGAACATCTGTTTGGCGGACTACACTAGTGCCTGTTATCTCGCAATATTGAATCACTCTCGACGTTAAGGTTGCCTTAAGGTTTCTCTGCCTTCGCTTGATTGTCTTCTTATTTCTATTCGCGGCTTCATTGGTTCTTAAGCAAGATAGGCGCACTCTGGGACAGTGGCTCAACCTTTTGGTCCATTATCTCGTCTACTGAACTAGATGACACTCACAACTCTGAACATCGACAACTCACGGCCGATGGAGAATCCGTTTATGCAGGCAAGGAATGAATTACGAATTTCAGCATCGATGGCGCGGATTGCGCTGTTAACCTCCCTGGTGGCAATCACGACTCAGCTTTGCGCACAAGCACCCGCGCGATTGGTTGGAACCGTCACCGCCATTTCAGGCGCCACGCTCACGGTGAAACCGGACGCCGGCGATTCACGCCAGGTCGCGGTGCCTGCGGCAACGCCGATCAAGCGCGTCGCCCCCGGCCAGAAAGACCTGAGCACCGCGGAGACAATCCAGTTCAGCGATCTCGCCGTCGGCGACCGCGTTTTAATGAAGCTCGATCCCGGCGCGCCAGAGCCGCAGGCGTTGCAGATTTTCGCCATCAAGCAGACCGATGTTGCGGCCAAGCAACAGAAAGATCGCGACGACTGGCAGCGCCGCGGCGTGGGCGGATTGGTCAAGAGCGTCGATGCGCAGTCAGGCGACATTGTTCTCAGCAGCGGCATCGGCACAACGGCGAAGACGGTCACGGTCCACACCACGAAAGCGACATTGCTCAAGCGGTATGCGCCCGCATCGGTGCGATTCGATGCAGCGGTCGCCGCGCCAATCGACGCAATCCACAGCCGAGACCAGTTGCGCGCCCGCGGCACGAAGAATGCCGACGGAACCGCAATCGACGCGGAAGAAGTGGTCTCAGGCACTTTCCGTAACATCTCTGGAACCATCGCTTCGTTGGATGCGACCGCTTCGACATTCGCAGTGAAGGATTTGGCCACCAAGAAAACAGTAACCGTGCGCATCACGGCCGATGCCCAGATGCGGCGCCTGCCGGAGACAATGGCGCGCATGCTCGCAACACGGCTGAAAGGTGACGCAACTTCGGCGACGACCCCACCCTCTGCTGATTCAGGTTCGCAACACCCTACAGGGCAATGGACCAGCCAGGGCAGCAGCCAAGGTGGCGGAGCCGGGCGCGGGACGGGTGGCGGAGATCCGCAGCAAATGCTCACTCGTCTGCCCGCAATACAATTCTCCGATCTGCAAAAGGGCGAAGCGGTAATGCTGGTTTCGACAGACGGCACAACGGAAGTGACTGGCATAATTTTGCTGGCCGGCGTTGAGCCTCTGCTTGAAGCGCCGGCCGCCAGCCAGAACATGCTGAACAACTGGAGCCTGGGTTCCGGCTCGGCGGATGCAGCCGCTCAGTAACCGCAATTATTCATTCATTGAACACAAGCGAGGGAATCGTGTACTCAAAAATGCACTGGCTTATTCATTTCGTTATTGCACTGGCACTTTCATTAGCCAGCATCGTCGCGGCGCATGCGCAGACTTCCGCGACCGCACCCGTGCAAACTCCAGCCTCCGCGCCTGCAGCAACCGCTATCCTCCGCGGCCACGTGGCCGACCCCACTGGCGCGTTGATTCCCGCAGCGAAGATCACCATTGCCACCTCGACGGGAGCTCAATCAGCCTCAGCTACGTCCGACGCCGCAGGCGCTTACGCTGTGAGCGGATTGGCGCCAGGCAGCTACATCGTATCGGTCGCGGTTGAAGGCTTTGCCCCGTTTGTTTCGCAGCCCATTCCGCTCACTGCGGGCCAGTCGAAGCGCGTGGATATTTCAATGGCCGTGGAAGCAGAGCAACAAAGCGTGACGGTGACTGAAGACGCGCCATCGGTGGGCATTGAAGCCGGGTCCAATACCAGCGCCATCGTGCTGAAAGACAAAGACCTGGATGCGCTCTCAGACGATCCCGATGAACTGGAGAGCGAACTGACGGCTTTAGCCGGTCCCTCGGCCGGGCCCAACGGCGGACAAATTTATATTGATGGATTCAGCGGCGGGCAACTGCCGCCCAAGTCGGCCATTCGCGAAATCCGCATCAACCAGAATCCGTTCTCGGCGGAGTTTGACCGGCTCGGTTATGGGCGCATCGAAATCCTCACCAAGCCCGGCACAGACAAGCTGCACGGGCAGTTCTTCATCCAGGGCAACGACAAAGTCCTGAACACCGGCAACCCATTCACTCCCACCATCCCTTCGTATTACAGCTATCAGTTCAATGGAACCATGAATGGCTCCATTACAAATAAGTCCTCGTTCTTTGTCAGCGCGGAGCAGCGCAACACCAACAACGTGAATGCCTGGGCGATTCCGTGGGCGGTGCTGCTTACTGACCCCACCCAACCCTTCAACGCTATAACCAACCCGTACGTGGCCACGCAGAGCTTTCCGGTCAGCCTGGTCAATCAGCGCATTCGCGACAACGTGTCGGCTCGCGTGGATTGGCAAATCGGAGCGAAGAACACATTCACGGCGCGCTACGGCTTCTGGTCAGAGTCGGAGCACGACGATTTGAACCAGGGTTCGCTGGCCATTGCTTCCACACCGGCGATGAATCCTACAACTCATGAATCGAACACCGACCACACCGTGCAGATGAGCGACGCCTTCATCATCAACGAACATGCGGTGAACGAAAGCCGATTCCAATACGAGCGGCAAAACGAGAACCACTACCCCGACTCCACCGACCGTACCGTCATTGTCCAGGGAGATTTCACAGGCGGCGGATTTCCCGGACAGCAAAGCCTCGATCACACCACGCGCCTCGAGTTCCAGAACTTGACCACGCTGAGCCACGGCAGTCACGCCATCAAGTTTGGCACCCGCATCCGCGACACCCGCGACGCGAACAAGACGAATACAAACTTCAACGGTACATTTACCTTCGGATCGTACGACCAATATCTGAACATGGCCAACGGCCTGGGCAACGGCACATCCTTCAATACGCTGGTCGGCGAAGGCTATGGCCCGGCATCCGCGAGCTACACCACAACCTACACGCCTGGGAAAATGGAGTCGCTTTCCAACGTCTTTGACCTGGCCCTTTTTGCACAGGATGACTGGAAGGTGAGTCCGCGACTAACTCTCTCAGGTGGACTCCGCTGGGAGACGCAGAATCATGTCTCCGATCACAGCGACTGGGCTCCCCGCGCCTCGCTTGCCTGGGCAGTGGACGGCGGCAAAAACAACAAGAAGACCAAGACGGTTCTGCGGGCCGGGTACGGACTTTTCTACGACCGGTTCAGCTCAAACAACCTGCTGACCATTAACCGGTCCGACATTCTCGAGCAAACCGTGTTCACCAATCCAACCTGCGGCAGCTCGGGCACATCCCTGGGCCTAATTGACATGAGCACCTGCTCCAGTACCGGCGGCTCAACCGCTTCCGCGCCGGTGAAATATGAAGTATCTTCCACTTATCATTCTCCCTACACAGGGCAGGCGGGTGCCAGCATTGAGCGGCAACTGTTTCCCGGAACCAGCGTCACGGGGACCTATCTCCACTCGTTCGGCGTACACCAGATGAATACGCGAAACGCCAACCAAGGCACAAGCGGAGTGGTTATAGGCGATGCGGGCGATTACCTCTACCAGTACTATCCAGAGGCTGTTTTTAAGCAGAATCAGCTGATTGTGAGCGTGAACGGCAAGCTGAGCAAGACTCTGAACGTGATGGGTTCATATACGCTGGCGCGGGCCAACACCAATGGCGCGGGCGGCACGGCATCCAACGCCTTTAACCTCGATCAGGATTACGGGCGCGCATCGTTTGTCTCGCGCAATATGCTCTTCCTCATGTCTACCTACACAGGTCCCTGGGGCATTCGTTTCAACCCGTTCATCATCGCCCAGTCCGGCAGGCCCTTCAACGTAACCTTGCCCACCGATCCGCTGAACAACTTGTTCAACCAGCGCCCCGGAGTTGCGGCGTCGAGCGACTGCGCATCCAGCACCGGCCGCTATGTGACGACGACCTTGGGGTGCTTTGATACCCATCCGGTTTCAGGCGAACAGCTGGCTCCCATCAACCTGGGCAACGGCCCAGCCGCGGTTGCGGTGAACCTGCGCATCAGCAAGGCCATCGGTTTCGGCCCCAAGCTCGGCCCAACTACCCCTCAGGCTGATGGCGGACCGCCTCAGGGTGGACCGCCTTCAGGTGGCGGCGGACCCGGCGGCGGACGCGGCGGTCCTGGCATTGGCGGACCGGGAGGCGGACTTGGACCGGGCGGACTTGGCGGCGGAGGCGGACGTGGACCGGGCGGCATGGGCGGCTCAGTCAGCACCGGTCATAAGTACTCGCTGAACTTAAGCGTGCAGGCATTGAACGTATTCAACAACATCAACTATGGAATGCCGAATGGAACCCTGACCACCACCACCGACCCGGTTTCCGGCGAGGTCGTTCCAGGAAGCCAGTTCGGAAAGTCCACCAACCTTGCCGGCGGCATCTTCAGCACCGGTTCGGCGGCGAGACGCATCTTTGCGCAGGCTGTGTTCTCGTTCTAAACAGGGGAGCAGAACAAAGGATGGGCCTGAGCGCAATGCTTCGGCCCATTCTTTTTGCCTATTTGTTTACTGCCACTGGGGCAGCCTCCACTCCGGGCTCAAATGCGTCAGCGAGCGAGATGACCTTCAATTGCTCTTTCAGAGCATCGAGTGAGGCCGCGCTGGTCGCCTTGATCTCCACTGTTTCTCCCGGCAGAATGTCGAAGTAGTTGTTAGAGACTTCAACGTCAAGTTCGCCGAACGAGAGATACACACTGCGCGCCAGCACCGGTGAAGTCAATAGGACTTTGTACTTGCCGCCCGCACCAGTAGTCTCCACCTTGAGCGTGGCTGCGGGCAGGTGAACCTCCCTGGTCAGTGCAAGGTAGATGAGGTTACTGGCTATCTCTTTACCTCCGGAAATCAAACTGGCCGTCACAAAGACGCGCGTAGTATCTGCCGCCCCCGCATCGGTGATCTTCTTCATCGGCCAGTCGAGGAAGACCTTGCTCGACAGCGGAGAAACATCCACAGGCTTCGATTCTTCAATCAGCACTTTGCCGTCGAAGTCCATCAACCGCACTTTCAGCGAGGCCTGCTTGGCGGCGGTCAGGTCCGAGACAATGTAGACCTTGACCGAGCCGTCTTCGACATGGGGCGAAACAAGAATGGGAGCGAAGAAATCGCGAGCGTAGTATTGCAAAGCCTTCCAGCGGCCGTAGTAGTCGATGGAAGCGCCGGATGGCGTGGGCCAGCAATCGTTGAGCTGCCAGAAGAGCGAGCCCATGATACGGGGGCGGCTGCGCCGGTGGTACTCGGCGCCAATCTTCATGGCCTCCGCGTGTAGCACCTGGGAAACGTAAACGAAACTCCGGAAATCCTTGGGCTCGGGGTAGTACATGACAACGTAATCGTGCAGCCGGTCGGGACCCTGGTAGCACTTCTGGTGGGCTAGCATGACGGGGGTTTTCCAGCTGGTGCGATCTTCAGGCAGGCTGAAGCTCTCAATAGTGCGCCATTCGGGAAAGGACTGCAGGCCGTATTCGGAAACGAAACGGTAGTTGGTTTTTTCATAGACATCGAAGGGCTTGAGCCACTGCCATACCAACCAGTCGTGAATGTCGCCGGACTGGAATGCGTCGCTCACTCGCTCGTAGTCGGCGCTTTTCGAACTGGGCCAGTACGGCGTTTCAGGATTGAGCCGCGCCACAACGCGGGGCAGGATGCCGCTGAACTCGGTGAGATAATCCTGCCACATCTGAGTCTTCAGGTCGGCGGGGGCCTTGCCGGCGCCGCCCCAATCGAACAGGCCTTCCAGTTCGTTGTTGCCGCACCAGAGCACGATGCTGGGGTGGCTGCGCAGGCGGCGCACCTGGTCTGTTACCTCGGCTTCAATGTCCAGTTTGGCCGCATAAGTGCCCGGCAGCAGGCTGTCCGCGTACATGAAGTCTTGCCAGATCATGATGCCCAATTCGTCGCAGATGGCATAAAACTCGTCGGGCTCATAGATGCCGACTCCGTTGTAGCGGATCATATTCATGTTGGCGTCGCGGGCAGACTGGAGCATGCGGCGATAGTCCGCTGTTTTGACGCGATTGGGAAAATTATCCATGGGAATAACGTTCGCGCCTTTGGCAAAGATGGGAATGCCGTTCACTATAAATTCAAACGACCGGCCCCACTGGTCGAGTTCGCGGCGTAGAACCACGCTGCGCAAGCCCGTCTTGACCTTCCGCACCTCCGTGGGTTGAGCGAATGGCCCAACCTGGGCCGTGAACTCATAAAGTGGCTGGTCTCCATAGCCTGCCGGATACCACAATTTCGGATGCCTAATCTCGATGGGAACGTTGATCACGTTGAGCCCGGCGTGAAGGCTTGACGTTTGGGCAATGGTCACCGGCCTGCCGCCATCGGAGTAAAGAACGCTCAACTTTGCCGGGACGGCGCTCGCGGCCTCAATCTCCATCTCGGCGTCGAGGTGAGCCACGTCCTTGCTCACGTCGCGCTGGCGAATGTGGAAGTCGGCAATGCGGAGTTTGTCCCAAGCCTCCAGCCGCACCGGCCGCCAGATGCCGCTGGTGACAAAGCGCGGCGCCCAATCCCAGCCGTACTCGTAGGCCGCCTTGTGAATGTAGGAATCGGCCACAACCCATTTTTGAGTCTTGGGCCACATCGGGTCCTTGACCGCGGCATCCGCAGCAGCCTTGATGGGCGAGGGAAACACGACGCGCAGCACGTTCTTTCCTCCGTGCAAGTAACCCTTCGCAGGCACGCGCCACAGCCGGAACATGTTGTCCGCGGCCAGCACTTTTTCACCGTTCAGGTACACCGTGCAGGCCGCGTCGAGTCCGTCGAAAACCAGGTCCACATTGACGCGCGACAGCAACTCCGGCGTTGCGTCGAAATTGAGCCTGTACTCCCAGCTCTCCTTCTCAATCCATTGCAGCTTCGATTCGTTGTCGCGGTAGAACGGATCGGGGATCTTCTTGTTGGCCAGCAGGTCAAGATGAACGTCGCCTGGAACTGTGGCCGCCAGCCATCCGCTGTCCTCAGTCTGTTCCGCGGCAACCTGGCGAAACTGCCAGCCGTGATCGAGCGTGACAACCGCATTCCGCAGCTCTTTGGCCGGCGCATTCGCCGCCTGGCCTGAGGCGATCGCTGCCATTCCCATTACTCCGAAACTGACTACCCCAATCGCAATTGCCTTCCGCATTGCTCCTCCTCCAATACGCCTGCCTCGACCCCATTCACCGCAAGAAAAAACGGCTTGAAAAACCGCTGATAAGGTTACCATCAAGCCTCGGGCGAGTTCGGCAACTGCCGATCGGACCGGAGTTGTTAAAGGGGAGTGTTCGCGGCCATTCAGAGCCCATTATTCAATCCCGGATGCACTTCAAGTAGATCGTCTCCCAGTCATCGGCTCTCGCATCCATGTTGAAGTCCCTCAAGATGCGTGCGCGCGCGGCCCGACCCAGCGTCAGGCGGTCTTCTGGCGGCCAACGCATAAGGTCGAGCATGGCTTCGGCGAGCGCTTCCGGATTCTTCGGCGGCGCCAGAGTTCCCGCCTCTCCCGCCAGTTCCCGCACGCCGCCCACATCGGTGCAGACAACGGGATTCTCCATCGCCATAGCCTCGCCCACTGCAAGCGGCATTCCCTCCCAAGCCGAACCCAGCACGAATCCGTCCGCCGCATCCAGCAGCGCAGGCATGTCGCGGCGCAGTCCGAGCCAGCGAACGGCCTGATCCATCCCCAGTTCCGATGCCAGGGATCGCACCCGGGATGATTCTTCCGTTTCGCCTTCGCCCGCGACCCACAACTGCGCACTACTCCGCGACGCAAGAATCCGCTGAAAGGCCCTTAGCAGGTTCGGATAGTCCTTCGCGGGCGCAATGCGTCCCGCCGCAAGCCAGATGAACTCCCCCTCCACGTCCATCGCGGCTCTCGTTTGCTCCCGGCGTTCCGTGCTGGGATGAAATTCTCCGAGGTCGATCCCGTTGGGCACAACCGCACACTTCTCCTGCGAGACAGCCTTTAATTCGACGAAGCGATCGGCGGCCGCATGGCTCACCGCCGTCGTGATCCGGGCCAACCTATCGGTCAGCCGGTACGCAAGCATCCGCCCCCAGCCGCCTTCATACACGTTGTGCACCGTAGACACAACCCGCAACGCAGGCATGCCGGCTTTGAGCAGCCGGGCCGCAAGATTCCCGTGAAAGCTGTGGCTATGAACCAGGTCGGGACGAAACTCAACGAGGAAGCGCCGCCCCCGCGCCATCGCGGTAACAAAGCTTGCAGGGTTCCTGCGCATCCCCAGGTGAAAGATCGTAAGGTCAGTGGCCCATTGCTCTGCCACCTGAGCCCGCAGCACCAGAATGCAGACTGCATGGCCACGCGCTGCCATCCGCTTGGCCAGCGCAACCACCTGCCGCTCCGCCCCGCCCATGCCCAGCGAAGTGAGCACGTAAACGATCCGCATACCTATCCGCAATCCTTGAGGAATTCGAGTGCAACGATGATACCGCTTCCGGTGGGAAGGTTGGCCCCGCGTCTTGTTTCTTGCCCCCCGGAACGCGACGGATGAGGTTGAACTCTTCACCCCACGCCAGCAAATCCTGGCGCCGATCCACTTCCATGGCTCGGTTCTATATCAAAGAAACGATAAGGAAATGATAAATTGCGTGAATTCAGGCGGGTGCAATTCGTTCCCTCGCAGGTGCCGGCCCGTTATTAGTTTCTTAATTCCGCAGAATCCTTGTGCGCAAACGACATATTGGGCTGTACAATCTCCACGAGGAGACCCATGGCCGGAGATATTTCATTACAGTGCAGCGATTGCGGGCAGGACTTCACCTTCACCGCTGCTGATCAGGCGTTCTTCCAGGAACGCGGTTACTCGACCCCGAAGCGTTGCAAGAATTGCCGTATGGCAAAGAAGAACGATCAGGGGGGCTCCGGCTACCGTTCGGCTCCGGCACAGGGTACACCTGTGATTTGTTCGGGTTGCGGCCAGCCTACAACAGTGCCTTTTGAACCGCGTGGCGACCGCCCGGTATTCTGCCGGGACTGCTACCAGGCGCGCAAGGGCAGCGGCGGCGGCGGCGGCAGTTCTCGCGGCCGTGGACGCTAGTTATTCGTTTGCGGTCTGAATTTCCCAATCGAGATTCAGACTGCATCCCGCTTCACGAAGTCACAAGCAAAGCCCCAAAGCAGCATCGGCTCCGGCAAAGTTCGCAGCTGATTCCCTTAGGCGGCCTAATCCCTGTTTGCCTATCCGCATTTGGCCGGCCCTGCCCAGGGCATAAACGCCATTGGCGCATTTTTCTGCGTCTGCCAATAGATTGCTCCAAAATCCATCCAACGATTGAAAGCCCCTGACGGCTTCGGAACAGAAACGCTGTAAAATCGAGGGTGACAGGTCGCCTGCTGCTGGTTAGACTGGCCTTCGCGGGCCTTTCCTCCACTCCGACCGCGCGAGGATTTAACCCAACAGAATGGCTGCTAAAGTGTTCATCTCCCCATTTTCAATCAAAGGTCTCTGCGATGCAGCGTTGGCCGCCGGGCTTATCACCGCGCTGCCGGGCGAGCGCCTCTCACTAGTGGAGATTCAATGACTGGCATTGGCCCCCTGCTTGAGGTGCGCGACCTGCGCAAAAGCTACGACGAGGGACGCATTGAAGCCCTGCGCGGTGTCGACCTTTCCATTCCGGCCGGCGAGTATGTCACCATCAGCGGCCCCAGCGGCAGCGGCAAATCCACCATGCTGCAACTTCTCGGCGGACTCGATGTTCCCACCAGTGGCCAGGTGCTCTATAAGAACGCTCTGCTCGGTTCCGCCGTTGATCTCGACGCCTACCGCTCCCGCCAGGTGGGGTTCGTGTTTCAGGCTTTCTATCTGTTGCCTACGCTGCGGGCCATCGAAAATGTGCAGGTGCCCATGCTCGCCACCAGCGAGAACGCCAACCACCGCGCGCAAAAAGCCGAGGCGCTGCTCCACGAGATGGGCCTGGATGAGCGGATGAACCAGTATCCCAACCAGCTCTCCGCCGGAGAACGCCAGCGGGTGGCTATTGCCCGCGCGCTGGCCAACGACCCCACGATTCTGCTTGCCGACGAGCCCACCGGCAACCTCGACAGCGAAAACTCCGCGCGAATCATGGAAATCCTCATCGGCATTCAGCAGAAGCGGGGCATGACGCTGGTGGTCATTACCCATGAGGATGAAATTGCCCGCTCCGCGCCGCGGCACATTCGCATTCGCGACGGAAGGATCCAGGGATGAAACGCCTCCTTTGCGCAGCAGGGGCAGTGGCTCTCTTCGTGATGACAGCGCGCGCTGCAGAAGCGCCTGCTGTGCTTAGGGCTCCGTGTGAGCGAATGCAGACCGCCGACTTTCGCGCCAGCGGCCATCTGGTTCGTGTGAACGGCGACGGCGCCAGGGTGAGCGTTCCCATCACCATCAAAGCGCACTGGTTTCCCGGCGTCCTGCGGATTCTCGTAGAGGTTGCCTCGGCTCCAAAGACCGGACCGGACTCATTGGTGCGGGCACGCATACTCTCTCACATCCTGCTTGAAATGCGCCCCAATGGCCAAAATGTGATCGAAATTGTACATCCGGGAGACAAGGCCCCGGTTATCCTGCCGTTTGAAAAGTGGAGCGACGGCCCGCTCGGCTCTGGATTCAGCTACGAGGATTTTCTTGAGCCGCAGTATTTCTGGCCGGGGCAAGCTGTTCTTGATACGACCATGCGCGGCAGCCGCAAATGCGATGTCTTGAAGAGCACGCCCGCAGCAGCAGACAAGACCCACTACGCTGAAGTCCGCACCTGGCTCGATCAAACCATCGGCTTTCCTGTATACGCTGAAAAGACCATGAAAGGATCGGGCGCGGTGAAGGAGTTCACCTACTCCGGGCTTCGCCACAACGGCGGAATCTGGTCCGCAGGCCAGGTGGAGGCCAAGGTACGCGGCAACAGCGGTTCAACGCTGCTGATTATCGATCGCGGAAGCGCAAAGGCAAATCTGGGCCCCAAGGACTTCAGCGCAGCACAAATCTCCCATTTCCAGGACGCTCCATGATTCTGCTTTTCTCGATTCTCTGCGTTGTTATCGCCCTCCCGCTGGCCGGGTATCTCTATCAGTTGAACGGCGGACGCCGCGACCGGCTCCGCTACACCGGTCAGGGCAGGTGGATTGAGATTGCGCCCGGAAGCAGGCTCTACCTGCTTGAAAAAGGATCGGGCGGTCCAACCGTGCTTTTTGAGGCCGGCATTGCGGCCACCAACCTTAACTGGTTTCGGATTCAGGAGTCGGTGTCGGGTTTCACCTACACGGCCTCTTATGATCGCAGCGGCCTCGGCTGGAGCAGCCCCTGCCGCACCGCTCGCACGCCCACCAACATCGCGGTTGAGCTGCATGCCATGCTTGAGGGCGCTGAGGTCAAGCCGCCTTATATCCTGGTCGGCCACTCGTTTGGCGGGTTGGTGATGCGCCGTTACGCGCTGCTTTATCCCGAAGAAGTGCTCAGCGTGCTGCTCGTCGATCCCATGCGCTGCGAAGAGTGGCCGCCGCTCGACCCCAGCAAGCAGTCCCAGATCGACCTGGGCAAAAAGCTCTTCCGCGTCGCGATTCCAGTTGCCCGCGTGGGGCTGGCGCGCCTGGCCGTCACCTCGGCGCTCTGCCGCTCGGGCCGGCTCTCTGGCCAGCTTGCCGGAGCCGCCGGAGCAGGCGGCCGCCACGTGCTGGGAAGGGTTACGGAAGAAGTCGGCAAGATGCCCCGGGAGACCTGGCCCGCCGTCGCGGCGCATTGGTCGCGCCCCGGCTCCTACTCCGGCATGCGGAGCCATGTCGACGCAGTTCCAGACACCGTAAGAGAGATGCAGGATGCAGAGCCCATCCACAACATCCCTGTCATGGTGTTGACCCCGGGGAAATCTACCCCGCTATCGGCCCAGCAACTTGACCGCATCGGCGACAACGTGCAGCAGGTGATTGCGCCGGCCAGCGCGCACTGGATCCACCTGGACGAACCAGCCCTGGTGATCGATGCCATCCGCGACATGGTGAATGCCGCCAGCGCCGTAAAGGTTCCTGAGGCGGTCTGAACCCTTCGTTACACTGCCAGTGATTACTTCAAGTGCCCACCCTGTGGGTTCAGACCAGCCCGTCGAGGCCTTGGCTGGCCGTTAAGTCCTTTGTTTAGTGGAGTAAAAACGGGTTTTTTCGATGTAATATCTTTATTTTCTTTGGTTTGCGGCAAAAGTTGGGGAGGGAGTGGGGTATAAGCGGTTGTGGGCGGATGGCCGGCAACTCGTCCCTTTGACTTTTTTCGCTATCGGTGGGGAGTTGTTCCAAGGCAGCCCCGAACCGGGTTGGGGACGAGTAGCCGGTGACACGTCCGCGACGCAGCCTTTTGTTTGTGTTCCAGCTTTCATCACCGGTCCCCAACTGCGAGGGACCGGTGACACCCTCAGGTTGGTTAGGACCGGTCATCGAGCCTGCCAGCAGGCGGCGATGCAAAACAGCGTGCTAGGATGGGAGCCAACTCAAATCATCTGCAAGGCCGTGGACCATGTTCTCAAGGTTAGCCCGTTCGTTCGCCTTCCTGTTATTTCTCGGCTTCTCTCCTCTTAACCTGGCAATCAGTGAAGAGCCACTCTGGCCAATCACCGGTCCCGCTTTCTCGGCGATGGCGGCCGAGATGCAGACGGCCGCAGCCAAGGTGCCCGCCGAGCCGTTCGCCGGGGCAACTGTTTTCTTCGAACGGGATCATTACTCGATCGATGCATCGGGACGAAAGACATTTACCCACCTGATCGTCTACCGGCTGGAGACCCAGGAGGGCGTCGATCAGTTGTCGGAAATGAGAATGCCGTGGGCTCCGTGGTATCAGAATCCGCCGGAATTCCGTGCGCGGGTCATTGGGTCCGACGGCAAGGTGAGCACGCTCGATCCAAAAACGGTCACGGATGGCCCTGCAAAAGAAGATACGCAAGACACCTACACGGACGCGCGCGTTCGCAAGGCTCCGGTTCCGGGAGCCGCAGTGGGCGCAATTATCGAGTGTGAAATTCAGCTCAGCGACAAGGAGCCGTTCTTCGCCGGCGGCGAGGTGTACTGGGATGGCTTCGCAAGGAACAACCCGGTGTTGCGGGCTGAGATCCTGATCGACGTTCCCGAGTCGACCAACTTCCAGTACAAGCTGCAAAACATGCCCAAGGCTGAGATCAAGAACGAAGTGACGAACGGGATTCGCCATTTCACTGTGGAACAGGGATATGTGCCGGCATACGTTGAGTCGGACGTGCGGCTTGTGCGCCGTGAGACTCATGCCCCGATCGTTTCATTCTCGACAGGCGCTTCATGGGAGGCAGTGGCAAAGACTTACCGGCAGCTTGCCGAACCCAACATCGAACCGGATAAGGTGAAGAGCCTGTTGCCGGCGAAGCTGGGAAGCGACCGCATGGCAGCGATCATGAAGATTGTCGCGAAACTGCACAAAGAGGTGCGCTACACAGGAATCGAATTCGGCGAGGCGAGTCTCAAGCCGACAAGTGCGGCCGAAGTGCTGAAACGGCACTACGGCGATTGCAAAGACAAGGCAGCGTTGCTGGTGGCAATGCTGAGGGCGGCGGGGATACCGGCTGATATGGCTCTGTTGCAAACCGGTCCGGGGTTCGACATCGAGAAGGATCTGCCCGGAATGAACTTGTTTGACCATGCGATTGTTTACGTCCCGGCAACGGGAAAAGGCGGAGACTCGCTATGGATCGACGCAACGGCAGAATACTTTGAGGTTGGGACACTGCCCGCGATGGACCGCGGACGGCTGGCGCTAATTGTTGCCGACGAGACGACAGGATTGAAGGAAACGCCGGCGGCGAATCCGGAGGACGATAAAGTCACCGAGCTGCGAGATGTGGCGATGGCGGAATATGGCGGAGCAAACATCACCGAAACTTCAATGACGCACGGAGATTCAGATGCCAACTACCGGTCATTCTACGGAGAAGAGCTGACTCGTGAAAAAAGAGAGGCCATCGAGAATTACGCCAAGAACGTGTACAAGGCGAAGGCTCTGGGGGCCGTGACTCATGGGGATGCGCACGATCTGACCCAACCATTTGCGTTAAAGCTGGTTATGACCGAAGCAAAGCGCGCGAATACGGTGATTGACGATGCGGTGGTGGGAGTTCCTTACGGCGACATCTTCTCGCGGCTTCCGGAGTGGTTTCGGACGGATCCGAGGGTCGATGGAGAGAAACTGACTCCGCAAGAGAAAGAGAACCTCAAGCGGGCGGTGGCGGCTCGGGTGAGCCAATACGATGTCCATCCATTCGTAACCGAGTGGCGCTATACGATTACTCCGGCGGAGGGGTTCAAGCTGCGGGTACTGCCAGAGAACAAGACGACTCAGATGGGTCCGGCAAAGCTGACTCAGCACTACGAGGTTGACCCGCAGGGAGTCATCAAAGCGACACTGCAATTCGATACCGGCAAGCCAGGATATACCGTGGACGAGGTGCTGGCTCTGCGAGATGCGGTGCTGGGCAGCTACAAGCAGGACATGATCGCGATCTGGTTCGACCAGGTGGGGGCCGGGTTGCTGGCCGAGGGCAAGATACGCGCGGCGTTGGCGGCCGATCGCGCGCTGATTGAAAAGCGCCCCAATGATAGCCTGCACCACTCGCAGATGGCCTTTGTTTACCTGAAGGCCGGGCTGGGCGACCTGGCACGCAAGGAGGCGGAGCAGGCAATCAAGCTCGACGAGAAGTCCCCGGTGGGATACAGGACGCTGGGTTGGATGTGCGAGTTCAATGAAATCGGGTTGCAATTTGCCCGCGGATTCGACTGGGATTGCGCAGCGAATGCATTGAAGAAAGCACTGGCATTGGAGCCGGACGATACCAACACAGCGGTCAGCCTGGGGTTTCTGAACGAATACGACAAGGATGGGGAACGCTACTCGCCGAAAGCGACCCTGTCGGATGCCGTGGCGTACTTCAGGGCGGTGAAGGAAAAGGAGAAATCCGTAGGCGAGCAATACGACGACAATGTGTTCTTCGATCTGTTTTATGGAGGGCGGGAAAAGGAACTGCTGGACGAACTTGGCAAGGTGTCGATGACCACGGCGCGGCGGGCTTTGGCGGTGGCCGCGAATGTGGCAGAAGTTGGCGGCGAGAAGGGCGTCACAGCGGGAATCGACCGCGCCGATCACTTGTCAGGGGGGACCGAAGAACGAAATGCAGCACTGCGAACAGCGGGATACGAGCTGGTGCGGCTGCGAATTTACCCGGAGGCGGCAGGGATCTTCTCGGCGGCGGTGGAGGGGCAGCAGAATGCATCCGACATAGCGCAGAAGATTGATCTCTACAAGAAACTGACGCAATGGAAAGGCGAGTTCCTGCCCGCAACGGATCCGCGCAGCCCGGTGCAGCAGTTGCTGGTAGCGGAGATTTCAGGATCGTATTCCGACGCAATAGCGGCAAGATACTTGACACGGCAGGCATTCAGCTCCGACGAGGATTGGCGGCGCACAATCGAAAGCACCGTGCGTGAATCGGGCTGGTATCGGCCACGAGCAAACAGGACGGGAGAGTCCGCAACGGCCCTGCTGGACCAGCTTGTGGGGACGATAAAGCTGACCGACGAGGGAGATGACGAAAGTGGGCACAGGATTACCTGCCAGCGGGAGGGATCCAGGCCCAGTCACTATTTTGTGATCAAGCAGGACGGCGCCTACAAGGTTGTGACCAGCGGCGGGAGGTTCTCAGAGACGGGCAACGAGGTGCTGTACCTGCTGAAATCGGGCCGGGAGAAGGAAGCACGGGCCCTGCTCGACTGGCTACGGGGCATGACACACAAAGGCGGGGGTGACGATCCACTGTCGGGTCCGTCATTTCCGCACTTCTGGACCGCAGGCGACAAGGGGGATGCGGCGGCAATGCGGCTGGCCGCCGGGTCGTTGCTGTCATGGAACGATGGCATTTCAGAGCAGCTGCCCACGCTGCGCAGCGAGTGGGAGACGGCCACAGGAGAACGGAAGCTCAACCTGGCAATCGTATTGGCAAATGGCTACATGTACCTGCAGGACGGCGTCCACCTGAAGGAGATGGCCGCTGGGATTATGAAGGATTATCCGGATTCGAATGTGGCTCTGACCCTTGCCGGTAATGCAGATACCCTGCTGAAGGACTGGGACGACCTGAAGAAGATGTTCGATGGGCAGATCGCAAAGCACCCAGAGGATGAGAGTGTACTTCGGCTGGAGTCGTCGTTCCTCGAGGAGAAGTGCGATTGGGCTGGATCGCGGGCGGCGTTGCAAAAGATCTTCGATTTAGGAAAAGCAACCGCAGAGGATTACAACAGCTATGCGTGGACGGGACTGTTCGACGGAAAGGTGGATGACGACACCTTGAAGCAAGCCCGGCAGGCGGACATGATGACCAACAATTGGAACTTCTCCATTCTGCACACGCTTGCGAGCCTGTATGCCTACCAGGGGAAGACGACCGAGGCACGCGATGCCCTGCTGAAAGCCATGGCGGCAGACAGCGAGACAAAACCGAGCCCGGATGTATGGTTCGTGTTTGGGAGCATCTATGAAAAATACGGGCTAAACGATGCGGCGACGGAGGCCTATGCGAAGGTCGAGAAGCCGCTCGGCAGGATTTCGCCTCAAAGTACTTACGCGCTGGCGCAGACTCGTCTCAAGGTGCTTGCCGCAGCGGCGAACTAAAGGGGTTGCAGGAAGAAGGGCTGGCGCAGAGGCCGGATCAGCGGCGCTGGCGTCGAGCCGATCTTCTTGAGGGAAAATGGCGCTCAGCGGTTGCGGCTTCTGGGTCCAACAATTCTGGCACCGCTGTAGGCGCAATGAAAAGCCCCACGGACGGCGCGCCTCTTGAATTAAGGACGCCGTCTGTGGGGCTGCGGTTTCTACCGCCAATTTACGCAGGCTCTACTGCGTTACACCGTCCATCTTGGCTTCGAACGCAACAATCTGCTTCAGGGTGTCATAGGGAAGGCCGCCGACTGAAACCGGACGGCCGTTGACCATCAGGACCGGCGTCTGATTGATGTTCAGATCCACCGCCAGCTTCACGGATGCATCCACCGTCTCTCCCGTGGCTGGAGTTGCAGCGCATTCCCCAACCTTGGCCGGGTCCAATCCTGCCTTGGTTACGGCGCTGTTCAGGGTCAGGGTGGCGCCATCGGCGGTTGCCAGTCCCTCCTGGCCATCAAACACGGCCCCGGCAAAGGTGAAGAAGGCATCGCTGCCGGCCAGTTTGGCCACGCACACGCCGTAGGCGGCTGCTTTCTTTGACGCTGGGTGGATCCTGGTCAACGGATAGCTCTGGAAGACGATGCGGGCCTTGGGGAAATCGACTGCCAGTTTTTCCATGTTGGCCTGCGCATCTTTGCAATGCGGGCACTGGAAATCGGCAAATTCCACCAGTTCCAGGTCCTTTGAGGCCGAGCCGCGATACGGACCGTCTGCCCTTTTGGCCAAGACTGCGCGGTCGTCGGCGAACGGGTGTTCGCCGAAGGGAATGATGTCTTCGTTGGCAATGGCATGCTTGCCGTCCGGCAATACAAAGAACTGAAGCGAACCAGCCTTCTGTTTTCCGGTTTTATCTCCAACCATAACGTAAACCTTGCTGACTCCGTCCACAGGCGTCTTCACAATGCCCTGAACCTGCCAGACGCGTGTATCGTCGAAGCCCCAGGTAGTCTGCAGAAAGCCGTTCACGACCTCTTTGGTGGGTGTGGCAGCAGTAAAGTTGGATGGGTCAGGCTTGGGAAACACGGGAGGGCCCGAAGGAGCCGGGGCCGAAGGCTGCGAAGCCGAAGGCTGCGGGGCCGAAGCCGGCGGCACCTGCTGCTGTGCAGCGGCTGCCAATGCGGAGAGAGAGACGCAAACCAGCGCTGCAAAGCCGAAAAGACGTGGACTGGCGAAACGGGCGAACTGACGGATCAAGCGGATTCTCCTTAAATTGCGGCAAGGCTCCCAAAACCGCCGGGAGTCTCTCACCATTTAGTCTAAACCTCGACCTTGACGGCAATGGGAAACCGGCGCCCCATGCCAAATGACTTGGACGTGACCTTCAGAACCGGAGCGGCCTGCTGGCGCTTGTACTCGGAGCGTTCGACCAGGGCAACCACCTGATGGACGAGTTCCAGGGGAAATCCGTTTGCCTGGGCAATGGACTCCGGCGTCTCATAGCGCTCGACATAGGCTTCGAGAATGGGGTCGAGCACCTCGTAAGGGGGTAGTGAGTCGGTGTCTTTCTGGTCCGGACGCAGTTCCGCCGAGGGAGGCTTGTCCAGGATGGCCCGGGGGATGACCTCGACCTCCCGGTTGAGCCAGCGGCATACAGCGTAGACTCGGGTCTTTACCAGGTCGCCGATGACCGCCAGGGCACCCACCATGTCGCCATAAAGCGTACAGTAGCCCACCGCCATCTCCGACTTGTTGCCGGTGGTCAAAACCAGGGCTGAGAACTTGTTTGAAAGCGCCATCAGCAGGCCGCCGCGAATGCGTGACTGGATATTTTCTTCTGTGGTGTCAGCCTTGGCGCCCGCAAAAAGCGGCTCCAGCGCGCCGATGTAGCCATCGAACAGCCCGCCAATACCGATAACCTCATACCGGATGCCAAGGTTGGCGGCCAGTTGCCGGCTGTCGTCAATCGATCCCGCGGACGAATAGGCGCTGGGCATGCCAACTGCGAGCACGTTTTCTGCGCCCAAGGCGTCTTTTGCGACCGTCGCCACAAGGGCCGAGTCGATGCCGCCGCTTAGGCCCACCAGCACCTTGCGGAAGCCGCACTTGAGAACGTAATCACGCGTGCCCAGCACCAGGGCGCGGTAAGCCGCCTCTGTTGCGTTATCTTCTGGAACCGGGATGGCCGGCGCACAGAAGGGCTCCACGATCACCAGGTCCTCTCGAAACGAAGCGGCCTGGGCAATCAATTCCCCCTGCGCGTTCAGGGCCAGCGAGGAACCGTCGAAGATGAGGCTGTCGTTGCCGCCCACCTGGTTTGACATCAGCACCGGCACGCCATCGCGGCGCGCAATGGCCGCCAGCATCTCACGGCGGAGCGCGCGCTTGCCGTGCCAGAAGGGCGAGGACGAAAGGTTGATGTGCAGCACAGGCTGCTGGCGCATCAGCTCTTCAATGGGATCGATGCTGTAAAGCCGCCGGGGCCAGAAGTCCTTGTCGTTCCACGCATCTTCGCAGATGGTAATCGCCAGCCGGGTGCCGTCCAGCTCAACCACTTTCTGGGGCTTGGACGGCGCAAAGTAGCGCTGCTCGTCAAACACATCGTAAAAGGGCAGCAGGCGCTTGTGCTGCTCAAGCAGCAGTCGGCCGCCGTCCAGCAGTACAGCGGCATTCACGGCAGGCTTGCCTGTTTCCGGCGCAGCCGCCAGGGCGACGCCGGCCAGCACAGCTGTAGACATCTGGCTTGTGGCCTCGGCAAGTTCGCCCACGGCTTGCTGGCAACGAGCCAGGAAACTGGGCTTCTCAAGAAAGTCCGCCGTCGGGTAGCCGCAGATGGCCAGTTCTGAAAACACGGTTAGCCGAGCGCCTTGCGCGGCCGCGCGCCGGCTGGCCGCAACAATCTTTTCGATATTTGCAGTGAAATTGCCGACTGTGGGGTTGATCTGGGCGAGTGCGATCTTCACATATCCAGTTTAGAGCAGTTGCCCGGCTTTGACCGTCGTCCCTTTCAGCCCTCAGGATCTCAGCAAAAAAGGCCGCCCTTGGGAGGGCGGCCGAGCAAGACCATGGACGCTCAATATCTACTCAAGAGCCGGTTCCCGAGAAAACTACCCCGATGGTGCGCATGATGATCTTCAGGTCCAGCCAGATGCTCCAGTTTTCGATGTAGGTCACATCCAGCGAGATATAGCTGTCAAAGGAGGGATCCTGGCGGCCCTGTACCTGCCATAGCCCGGTGACGCCGGGCATCACGTCCAGGCGGCGCAGGTGGCTGAGCTTGTATTCGCGCACTTCGCTGGCCAGCGGCGGGCGCGGGCCCACCACGCTCATGTCGCCGCGTATCACGTTTAGGAATTGGGGCAGTTCGTCCAGAGAATACTTGCGCAGGAAATGCCCAAGCTTGGTGACCCGGGGATCGTTGGAAATCTTGAAAAGCACCCCGTCCCGTTCGTTCATATGCATCACGTCGGCGCGCCGCGTCTCAGCATCGCGCACCATGGTGCGGAACTTGGTGCAGCGGAATACCCGGCCTTTTTTTCCGATGCGTTCTGAGTAGTAGAGCACCGGGCCGCGCGAGTCGAGCTTGATGGCGATGGCGAGGACCACCATCACCGGCGAAAGCAACACCAGCACCATGGTCGAGAAAAGAAGGTCGAGGGCGCGCTTCAGCAGCAAGCCGACCTCTGGAACATGGCCGCGATGAAGCGGTATGGTTGGAAACTGGCCGATGTACTCGATGGGGCTGCTCCATGCCAGCCCGTCGTACATGTCGGGCACCACGCGCAAATCTACCCCGTGATGCCGGGCCTGCTCCAGAACATCCTGTACGATGCCTCTCTCGCAGGGGGTGGTGAAGAAGATCTCATCCACAAACTGCTGCCGGGCATGCTGAAAGAGCGTTTCCAGGTTTCCCACTACGTCTCCCGAAGTAGCAGTGAAACGAGAACTCGAGCCGGGCAGGTCGATAAAGCCCTTGAATGTGTAGCCGAGGTGGCGAATGCTCTCAAGGTGGTGACGGAGGGCATGCGCCTCGGGACCGGTGCCTACAACCAGCACATTGCGGGTCCCAATGCCCCGGTCGAACCGGCGATAGAGCAGGACGCGATAGATCATCCTGCGCAGGCTGAGCGCTACGGTTACCAGGCCCAGTGTGATCAGCACAATGCTTCGGGGAATGTCGTCGGCATGCACCAGGTAAAGCGTGCCGGTGAGCAGCAGGCCTGAGGTGAAACAAGCCTGCACGCTGAGCCTCTGCTCATGAAGAAAACTGGCCAGCCGCGCCGGAGAATACAGATGCAAACGCCGGCTGGTGATGATCAGCGCGGCCGTGAATCCGCAAAGCAGCCCAAGCAATATCCACATCGAGCGCCCGTAAAACAGCGTACCGTGCCAGAAACCTCTTGCCCCAACAACGGGCCCTGTGCCAAATTCGTAAAGTGTTGCCAGTACCGCCGACCCGACAATCGTAACGGCGTCCAACACCATCCAGATTTTGGCCGCGCCGCGCGCGTTGCGAGCGGGACCGTTTGGCATTCCACCCGCCCACTCCGGGGCCGAAGAAACGGAAGCAGATACCCGTTGCCAGAATTCCGATGTCGCCATATACGTTCCGCAGACCTCAAACGTTTGATACGCCAAGGAGAAAAAGCAGATTACATCCCCATGAAAATTCAAGGAGAAATAATCTCGTACAACTGCGAGTCAGACTCTTTTCTTGTCTTGAAGTCTGTTTGTGGTCAAGCGCTGCTATTCGAAATGCAACACGCCCGTTGCCCGGGTCGAGCCGTGCCGGTCATCCGTTGCCGGCACAGGTTTCTGAATCTGCGCTGTCCGCCGCCATCTTCAAGAAACAGGCGGCAATTATCCTTCACTTCAAGGGATCCACAACAATCAACCGTGACCGCAAACTGGATGCGGCGCAACCAATGAAGGACGACTCCACCATCCCGGAACCTGGAAAACGCTCCGACAACACTGAATAATGGTGAGGACACAGCCATCATACCAAACTGCGCAGTGTCTTCAACAGATTTGTCTTAGGAGCCGGTGGTTGGTGGCACTCTTCAGGCGGTTTTCTGACAACGAGCAGTCCCTAAAGCATCGTCCTCCTAAAGCCCGATGGCAAGAAAAATCATAGGCTTACAGGCAGTTTCCCTATGCCGAAGGTAATAGGTAGGCATCCAGCGTTAAGAATTGTTGAATGTGCTCATCCGGCGAGGCAAGGAATGCCTGGAGGGGCCCGAAGTACAAAGCACGGCCCTGGTGCAGGAACAGAACCTGGTCCGCCAGGCGCTCTGCAAAACGCATATCGTGCGTAACCACGATGCTGGTAAAGCCAAGCTGGCGCTTCAACCGCTGGATGAGGTCCCCCAGACGGCGGGCAATGATCGGGTCCACCATGGTGGTCGGCTCGTCGTAAAGCACCACTTCCGGCTGCGCGGCCAGCGCCCGGGCAATAGCCACCGCGCGTTTTCGCCCCGTGGACAAGCTCGCGGGAAATGCATCGGAGGCATCTTCGGCCCCTACCATGCCCAAAAGCCGGACGACGATTTCCTGAACCTGATCCTCTTCCAGTCCGCCCCGCTCGCGCAGCGGAAACGCGACGTTTTCGCGCACGCTGAGCGAATCGAAAAGCGCGCCGTTCTGAAATACCATCGTTACCCGCTTGCGGATCTCCCTCAGGCCCTCTTCACCGAGGCCGGTAATCTCCTGGCCTTCGACTGTAATTGAGCCTGAATCCGGCATGAGAAACCCCATCAGCAGGCGCAGGGCCACGGATTTCCCCACCCCGCTTCGGCCAAGGATGCAGAGCGTCTGGCCACGGTTTACCGAGAAGCTCACATCTTCCAGAACAGATCGGCCATCGAACGAGATCGATACGTCGTCGAAGGTAATAATCGGCCCTGCAGGCACGAGGGCGCCCGCTTCTTCCTGCGTCCTGGCAAGCTCCGGATTGGCTGAGGGCTCCAGCATGGTGGTGGAATCAGATTACGCGAAAAACGTGCGGCAACTCACCGCCAGGCGGTTTCTAGAACAAATCCGGAAGTGCTTCCTCAGTCGCACCCCACACTCCGCCTAATTGGCTGACTCCTCCAGGAACCGCACAATCGACTCAATGCCCAATTCGAAATTCTTCAGGTGGAACTTCTCGTTGGGCGCATGAATGTTGTCGTCGGGCAGGCCGAAGCCCATCATCACGCTGGGCACGCCCAGATGACGGTCAAAGTCGCCCACGATTGGAATGGAGCCGCCGGAGCGGATGAAAACCGTATCCTTGCCCCAAACCTCGTGCAGAGCCTTGGTGGCCGCCTGAACAAATCGGTTATTCACCGGGATCAGGCAGGGGTCCCCGGCATGAATCAGCCGCACATCGATGTCAACGCCCGCAGGCGCAACCTTCTCCATGTAGGCCTTGTACAGCGCAAAGGCTTTGGCCGGAGTCATGCCCGGCACCAGGCGCATTGAAATCTTGGCCAGCGCCTTGGCAGGTATTACCGTCTTGGCGCCGGCGCCGATAAAGCCGCCGGGAATTCCGTGCACGTCCAGCGAGGGCCTGGCCCAGGTCCGCTCCATTACGCTGTAGCCCGCCTCGCCCACCAGTTCGCGAGAACCCACTTCGGTTTTGCGATAGTGTTCTTCGTCGAAGGGCAGGCTCTCCCAGGCGGCCAGTTCCTCGGAGCTGGGCGGGATAATGTCGTCGTAGAACCCGGGGATAAGAATGTGGCCGTTCTCGTCTTTGAGTTTGGCAATCATCTGCGCCAGCGACACAAATGGATTGGGCGCCGCCCCGCCGTACATGCCCGAGTGCAGGTCGGTCTTGGCGCCGCGCACTTCAAGCTCGGTATAAATCATGCCGCGCAAACCCACGCACAGGGTGGGCAGGCCGGGAGCAAACAACTCGGTATCCGAGACCAGCGCAAAGTCGGCCTTCAGCTCGGGCGGCTTTGAGGCCACAAAACTGGCAATTCCCTCCCCGCCAACTTCTTCTTCGCCCTCCAGCAGGACGCGCACGTTCAGTGGCAGAGCGCCGTTGGCGGCCATCAGCGACTCCAACGCCTTGATCTGCGCCCACACCTGCCCCTTGTCGTCGGCTGAGCCGCGGGCGTAGAGGTTGCCATCGCGCTCGGTGGGTTCAAAGGGCGGGCTCAGCCACTCCTCGATCGGATCGGTAGGCTGCACGTCATAGTGCCCATAGATCAGCGCGGTCGGCTTGCCTGCAGCCTTCAACCAATCGGCATAAACCAGCGGGTGGCCCTCGGTCTCGATGAGCCGCGCATTTTCCATGCCGATGCGCTTCAGTTCGGCCACCAGCACCTCAGCGGCGTGGCGGCAATCGTCCTTGTTTTCAGGGAGCGTGGAGATAGAAGGAATGCGCAACAGGGCCTTGAGTTCATCGAGAAAACGGGAATGGTTCTTTTTGGCGTAAGCTACGGCGGACGAAGACATCGGAAAACTCCCTTCAAAAAACAGACAGAACCGAGTATAGACCGTTGAGGCGCGCCCGGCCCAAACCGCAAACCACTGAAACGGTGCCGATTCCAATTCTGCGAATCGTTGATCTTGTGCTGGGGTCGGGTGCCCCAGGTCTCGGTCCTGAGACCTGGGATTCCGCAACACTCAATGTCACCAGGAAGCGAAAGGGGCGAAGACCTAGTAGCGCTTGACCGTCGGATCGACCTCAACCGACCATGCATCAATGCCCCCGCGCACCGACTGCGCCTGCTCAAACCCCTGGCCGCGCAGCCAGACGGCCACGTTCATCGATCGAATGCCGTGATGGCATAACACCACCAGCAGTTCGTCCGGCTCCAGTTCCTGGTGGGCGCGGGCAGCCACCTCGCCCATGGGCATGGGCAGGCTGCCGTCAATGCGGGTTGTCTCGAACTCCCAGGGCTCTCGAACATCGATAAGCCTCGCCTGTTTTTCTTTCAGCAAAATCGCCGCTTCGTTGGCAGAAATTTCGTAATCCAGCATGGCTCCAGTTTAGGCCTGCATCCCTCACCGGCGCGCGGCAACGGAGATTCCGAGGTTTGGCGATGTCTCTGAGGGCCGGGAGGCCCTCAAGACACCAGCCATATTTTGCAATCTACTTTGAAACCGTGCAGGCCTCTCCCGCCGCGCAGAGCGCTTTCCCGGCAGCCGCATTCCGGGCCAGCAGTTTAGCCGCGGTGGTGGCCAGAACGTTATGCCCGTGGGTCGTAGGATGCAGATCGTCCCAGAACAAGTAAGTATCCGGATCGACCGGCTCACCCTGCGAACTGGCAGTCACATTCGCGAAAGAGTAAGTTGCCGGTGCGGCGATGATCTGGTTGAAAAGGGAAAAAGCATCAAGCTCGGCAATGTGGAGGTGCCGGCGCGAATTGAAGTCGTGAATCAGCGCGAGGCCCAGGGTGAGGACTTCGTTGTAAAGCGCGGCTGCCTGTGTTGCCGGAACCGATGTGGCGGCAGAGCCGTTAAGCCGTGGAATCGCCCCCAGCGGAGGCAGGTTGGGAACGATGAACTGCGTAGCCCCGGCATCAACAAGACGTTGAATGTTGAGAGACTGATTGATGCCCGCGTCGATCACGTCGTCTTGCGAGGTGGCCTGGATCAAATCGTTGGCGCCGCCCCAAACCACAAAGAGCGTTTTGCTGGTGATTTTGGGGTGCGTGGCTAGGTAGTCGGTAATCTGCTGGCCAATGTTCTTCACGTCGACTGAGTAAACGTTTGAAGGTCCGAAGGTGAATAGCCCGGTGCCTTTGCCGGTGGTGGCAAAGCCGTACGCATAGTCCGTCCCGCCGTCGAGCGAGTCTTTAATCACCGGCTTGGCCGGCAGCGATGCAGCCAGTTGCTCAATCCACACGCCGAAGTAGTTTTCGGCAGGCGGCAGCGTGTCGGCCCCATCGGTGAACCGGCCGTCGGTATAGTCGGCCGCAGCGCCCGGAACCCGAAACCCATACTTGGCCTGGGTGAGGTTTGCCACGTTGCCGGTGTCGGAGAGCGAGTCGCCGAAAACCACAATCGAGGTGTAATTCAGAGCCTGGGCGGCGTTCTGGGCAAACCCTGCAACCGCGCCAACGGTTAACAGCAGCGCGGAGAAGAGGCTGAGCACGATACTTGGACGGCGGTTTGCACGAACCGTGGTCGAGACAGGGCGGGACTTGCTGAGTCGAGTAACTCGCATGGGGGGACCTCTCAGTTGGTGAAAGTTTTGGGGACGCGTGCGGGTATTGCGTCTTTTGCGGAGCCTGACGTATAGGGGAAGTGCGTGCGCCGCTGGTGACTGTCGCAGTCTACTACGCAAAAGCGACCCTGTGAATGATTTCGTTTTTTTTGTATGTCAGAGCTTGAGATGGAGTTCGCAAACGTCAGAGCGGCAATTCAACGCGGCGTTAACCACCAGCCGGGTTTCCGATCCCTTTGGCAAGAGCGCGGGTATTTTCACGCCAGGGATTCGCGCGCCGGCTCCGGCAAGGTCTTTGTCATTCAGGTTCTTAACGCCGAGAACCTGTAGATTTAGAGAGAAGGATAAAAATGCCCCCGATTCTCAATGCCCAGTCCGTGACCAAGCAATTCGGCGCCAAGCCCCTGTTCCTGAATATTTCGCTCACTGTGGAGGACGGCGCACGCATTGGCCTCATCGGTCCCAATGGCGCGGGCAAGTCCACTCTGCTTGCGGTTCTTGCCGGGCAGGTTGAGCCGGATTCTGGCGAAGTGGCCGTTCGCAAGCGCGCGCGTGCAGCCTACGTGCCGCAGGACTCGCGCTTTGCCGCCGGCCTGACCATCCGCAAGGTTCTTGAGAATGCCCTGGCGGGCTCGCATGGAACGGAGACTGAGCGCGAAGGCCGGCTGCGCGAACTGGCCGGGCGGGCAGGCTTTCTCGATCTACAGGCTGAGGCCGCCTCGCTCAGCGGCGGCTGGCGCAAGCGGCTTGCCATTACCGAGGCCCTGGTTTCCGCGCCTGAAGTGATGCTGCTGGACGAGCCCACCAACCACCTTGACCTTGCCGGCATCGAGTGGCTTGAAGAGCTGCTTACCAGTTCTCCATTTGCTGCCGTTACCGTGAGCCACGACCGCTACTTTCTTGAAAGCACTTCGAGCGAGATCATCGAGCTCAATCGCGTATACGCCGACGGGCTACTGCGGGTGAAGGGCAACTTCAGCCATTTTCTTGAAGAGAAGGAAGCCTATCTCGAGTCGCAGGGCCGTCAGCAGGAGAGCCTGCGCAACCGCGTCCGCACCGAAATTGAATGGCTTCGGAGAGGCCCCAAGGCGCGGACCACGAAATCGAAGGCGCGCATCGACACGGCCAACGCCATGATTGGCCAGTTGGCAGCCATGGACTCGCGAACCACCGTCAACACCGCCGGCATCGACTTCGAAGCCAGCCAGCGCAAGACCAAGCGGCTGGTGGAGTTCAAAAATGTGGCTTGCGATGTGCCCTCTTCCACGGAGCCCGGTCTAGAAAATGAAGGGCGCCCCCGCCGCTTGCTTACCGGGCTAAACTTCATTCTCACCGCGGGCATGAAAGTAGGCTTGGTTGGTCCCAACGGCAGCGGCAAAACCACCCTGCTTCGCCTGATGCAAGGCGAATTTGAGCCAGCCGAGGGAACCATTCGCCGGGCCGATGCGCTGCGCATGGTTTACTTCAGCCAGATGCGCGAACTGGACGAAACGCTCACCCTGCGCCGCGCCCTGGCTCTGGAGGGCGACTCCATCATCCACCAGGGACGCGTGGTGCATGTGGCCAGTTGGGCGGCGCGCTTCCTGTTTACCAGCGAGCAGTTGAATCAGCCGGTGCGCAACCTCAGCGGCGGCGAGCGGGCGCGCGTGCTCATCGCCAAGCTGATGCTGGAGCCTGCCGATGTGCTTCTGCTCGACGAGCCGACCAACGATCTGGACATCCCGACCCTGGAAATCCTTGAAGAAAACCTGCTCGACTTTCCCGGAGCGCTGGTGCTGGTGACCCACGACCGCTACCTGCTTAACCGCGTCTCTTCAACCGTGCTGGGCCTTGACGGTCGCGGTCACACCGGGCGATTTGCCGACTACGCGCAGTGGGAAGACTGGCTCAAAGAGCAGGACCAGTCCGAGCAGAATGGGGCGGAACAAGGCAAGCAGCAGCGCCGGGCAGACGGCTCCAGCCCCGGACAGCGAACCGGGTCCGATGCGGGTTCAAGCGCCAAAAAGAAGTTATCCTATCTTGAAGCCCGCGAGTTTGCGGCCATCGAAGAACGGGTAGAGCACTCCGACGCCCGGCTGGCAGCAGCCCGCGCAAGCGTCGATGACCCGGAGATTGCATCCAATGCTTTAGCGCTCCAGGCAGCCCTGAAAGAACTGGACGCGGCACAGCATGAGAATGACACTCTTTACGCCCGCTGGGCTGAGCTGACAGAAAAAGTGGGCTGAAGCGCCTTTGCCTCATGGTAGTACGAAATTTGCGACGGAAGCGGGAAGCCCCATGGAGAATGGCGTCAAGGTCCTGATCGTTGAAGATGAGCCCCACGCGCTGATGGGGCTGGCAGAGCTGATCTCCGGCTGGGGTTACCGGACCGAGACGGCACGTGACGGCATTGAAGGCTGGGAGAAGGCTCTGGCCTGGGACCCGGCCATCGTGGTCACCGACCTGAAAATGCCGCGCCTGGATGGCATCGGCCTGCTGACCAAGCTCTCCGATGCGGGTTCGGGCCTGAATGCCAACCTGGCCGTGGTAGTGCTCACCGCCATGGGCTCCATTCAACTGGCCGTCGACGCCATGAAGCTGGGCGCTTACGACTTTCTGCAGAAACCCGTTGACTCCACAAGGCTGCGCACGATTCTGGCCAATGCCACCCGTCAGCGCGATACGGAGATTCAGCTTGAAGTGGCGCGCAGGCGGCTGCGCGAGACCGGCGTACTGGGTTCCATGGTGGGCAGTTCCCTGGCCATGCGCGAGATCTTCGGGCTCATTGAGCAGATTGCTCCTTCCAATGTCTCCGTGCTCATCACCGGCGAAAGCGGCACCGGCAAGGAACTGGTGGCGCGCACCCTGCACGATCTGAGCCCGCGCAAATCCAAGCCCTTCGTCGCCGTCAACTGCGCGGCAATCCCTGAAACGCTGATTGAGAGTGAAGTCTTCGGCCACGAGAAGGGCGCTTTCACGGGAGCCGTCGAGCGGCGAGCCGGATGCTTTGAGCTGGCCAATGGCGGCACCCTTTTGCTGGACGAGATCGGCGAGATGCCCGCCGGCACCCAGGCCAAGCTGCTGCGCGTCATTGAAGAGCGCAAGCTCCGCAGGCTGGGCGCGCGCACCGAGCAGGACGTGGATGTTCGCGTGCTCGCCGCCACCAACCGCGATCCCGGCATGGCCGTGGCCGAGGGCCATCTGCGCGCCGACCTCTTCTACCGCCTGAATGTCTTCAACATCCACCTGCCGCCGCTGCGCCAGCATCTTGAGGACCTGGCCCCCATGGCAGAGGCCATGCTGGAACAGATGAACCAGAAGCACGGCCGCAAGGTGGCAGGCGTGGCAGCGTCAATTCTTGACCGCATGATGGCACATGACTGGCCGGGCAACGCGCGCGAGTTGCGCAACACAATCGAGCGGGCGGTCATCCTGTGCCAGGATGGGGCGCCACTGGATGCCGGGCACCTGCCCCCGGGCTTTGGCAAAACGCAGTCGCATGCCGCCCAGCCGCAGGACGCGAGCATCGTTGCGGTGCCTGTGGGCACCACCGTGGATGAGGCGGAACGCATGCTGATCTTGCGCACGCTTGAGGTCACCGGGCAAAATAAAACCCGGGCCGCCGAGATCCTCGGCGTGAGCCTGAAAACCATGCATAACAAGCTCAAGGAGTACCGCCTTGCGGGCGACGAGCCACTCCAGTAGTGCGATCAGACCCTAGCCCATGCGCCTGAAGACAAAACTCGTCCTGGCAATCACCTTCCTGGTGTTTCTCATCTCCGGGGTGCTGTCGCTGGTGTACGTCACCCAACTGCTCCATGCCGCGGTTCAGCAGACCTACGACACCAACCGCATGGTGGCCAACCAAGTCCGGTTCGCCCTCATGAGAGCCTTCGAGGCGGGCCTCAAAGACCGGCAGGTAGATCCCAACAATCCCTCCGAGTTACGCAACCTTACCGCTGAAGCCGTGCGAAGCGATGCGCCTCTGCAGGCGTTTATCGACTCGGTCAACCGCTATTCGCTCACGGTGTACGACATCAACATCGCCGACAGCCAGGCAAGCACGCTGCTCAGCACCAATCCCGAAAACGAAGACAAGCCTCTGCCTCCGCGCCCCAATTACAGCCAACTGCTCAACGCAAGACCAATCGAGCTGATGCAAACGGTCTTTGGCCAGCCGCGCGTCTTTGATGTAGTGGTGCCCCTTGAGCGCAACGGCCAGCCTTTCGTCTCAGTCCACGTGGGGGTGCGAACCACACTGCTGCGCGCCGTCTATGCGCCGTGGTTGGGCGAGGCGTTCACGTTGATGGGATTTGCGCTGGGCACCGCCCTGGTGGCTGCCTTCCTGCTGAGTAACCTGGCCCTGCGCCCCATGGAGCAGATCAGCAAGCAACTCGACTACTGGACCTCTGCCGGAACGCCCGTTACCGAGGAAGAAGAGGCTCCCGCACAGGAACTGGCAACGCGCGTCTCCCACAAGATTGAACGCATCGGTCAGCGCATGAGAAATGTCGAGGAGGTCTTCTCTGCGCTCAAAGAGAACCTCGACCAGATCCTCGGCAACCTTCAGGACGGCATCCTCCTCTTTTCAGGCGACGGGCAGGCAGTGCTGGTCTCCGAGTCGGCGCGGCGGTTTCTGCACGTCCAAAAGGAAAGCGTCCTCGGCCTTCATGCGGTTGAAATCTTCGACAGTTCCACGGTGCTGGGCCTCGCCCTGGGAGAAGCCTTCCAGGCCGGCGTCAGTGTGACGCTTGAGGAGATTCGCACTGAAATGGGCCGGCGCATCCAGGCATCGCTGCATTTTATCCGCGACGAAAAGACGAGCCAGGGAACGGGCCAGGGCCTGGGCGCACTGGTGACCCTGCACGACCTGGAATCGGTGGAGAGAATCGAGTCGGAACTCGAACTCTCGCGCCGCATGGCGGCCATCGGCCGGCTCACCTCCGGCGTAGGCCACGAAGTAAAGAACCCCATCAACGCGATCGTCGTGCATCTGGAGCTGCTGAAGACAAAACTCGGCGACGCCAACGCCCCCGGGTTGCGCCACCTCGAAGTCATCGACGCGGAGATTCACCGCCTCGATCGCGTGGTGCAGATGCTGGTGGACTTCTCTCGGCCCGTAGACCTCAAGCTGCGCGAACAGGACCTGCGTCCGGTAATCGGCGACATACTGGCGCTGGCCGCCGAAGAGCTTTCGACGCGCAATGTAACCCTCATCAGCCGCATGCCGGGAATGCCCCTGGTGGCCAACGTGGATGCGGACTTGCTGAAGCAGGCGGTGCTCAATGTGATCCAGAACGGCGCCCAGGCCATGCCCGACGGCGGCCAACTGGACGTGGTGCTTGAAGAGGAGTTCCCTTCGTCGCCGGGAGGAAAATTCGCCGTGCTGCGCATCGCCGACGAGGGGCCCGGCATCCCCGAAGAAATCAAGGAGAAGATCTTCGATCTCTACTTCACCACCCGCAACGAGGGCAGCGGAATTGGCTTGGCCATGACCTATCGAATTCTTCAGTTGCATCATGGCAGCATCGAAGTACAATCGAGACCAGACCGTGGCACGGAGTTCCTGCTTCGAATTCCTCTAGCCGCCGCGGATTGGGGACGCCGGCATCTTCAGCCGGTGAGTACCGAAATCGAGAAAGGGCTTGCGGGATGAGGATTCCTGCCAGGAGCGCTGTGTTGCTGCTGCCGTTGCTTTTAACGGCATGCATTCACTTCCCTTTCCACAAGGAAAAGCAGCCCCCGCCCCGGCGGACCGCTCCGCCCGTACAAGAGGCGCCACCCAAGCCCGTCACACCACCTTCCGAGCCGCTGCCTCCACCGGTATCGGTTCCCAAGCCGGTGGTCGTTATCGACTCGGAAGCGCAAAAGCCGAAGAAGCCCAGGGCATCGCATAAGAAGCCGACCGAACAGGCTGCCAACGAGATTCCGGAAGCAGGCGCGCCTGCGACCCCGAGCGTCAGCGCCATTGGCCAGCTTTCCTCCGGAGAACCTTCTGACCTGTTCCGCAAGACCTCGGATTCCATCTCGGTGACGGAACGCGGATTGAACGGCATCAATCGCAATCTGAGCGATGCGGAAAAGAAGACCGCCGAGCACATTCGCGAGTTCATCAAGCAGGCGCGGGTCGCGCTTGCCGCGGGCGACGTGGATGGGGCAAGCATCCTGGCCGCCAAGGCCAAAGTGCTGTTGGCCGAACTCAGCCAATAGAAATCGGACTCTTAAGAATCTCGTCTACCGCTCGCCCCAGCTCAACTTGCTGCGCAGCGCCTCAAAGAACCCGCTCTCGCTCAACCGGACCAGGTTGACAGTGTTGCTGCTGCGCCGGCAGCGAACCTCGTCGCCAAGATGCAACGAAACCGCCTTCTGGCCGTCCACGGTGAGCAGCGCCTGGTTGGGAACCGCCTCCACGCGTACGGTGAGCGATGCATCGCCGCGCACCACGATGGGCCGCAGCGTCAACAGATGCGGGCACACCGGCGTCACCACCAGAGCATCCACATCCGGAGTCAGTATGGGCCCGTTGGCCGCCAGCGTGTAGGCGGTGGACCCGGTAGGCGTGGAAACAATCACGCCATCGGCGCGGAATCGGGCCACGCTCTTGCCGTCCAGTTCTACGGCAAACTCACCCATGCGGGCGATCTCGCCTTTTGAGACCACGATATCGTTCAGCGCCTCGTAGCTGCAGCGCGCCGCACCATCGCGCCACAACTCGGCGTGAAGCATCGCCCGCGCATCGAGGGTATGGCAGTTGTTACGCCATCCTTCAAGGGTGGCATAGAGGTCGGCAAGCCGCACTTCCGTAAGGAAACCGAGAAACCCAAGGTTCACGCTCAGAATCGGCGTGCCCGTTGAAGCGAAGGTCCGCGCCGCGGCCAGCAGCGTGCCATCGCCGCCTAGTACGATGACCAGCCCCGGAGCCAGAGCAGGCATCACTGCGCAATCCATGCTGGGGGCGCAGTCGGTGTACCGACCGCCCTCGCGGTCAAGCAGCGGCTCGCAGCCATGTGCGCGAAGCCACGCAATCAGCTCCGGCAAAAGCCGTGCCAGCTCTTCCTTGTGCGGTTTGCAGATGATCGCTACGCGTACCATGCGGTCCCAGTGTAACGGATTGGCCCTAATTCTAGATCAACATGCCTGGTGCCAAGCGGGGCGAAGCATCCGGTTTGTCGGTAATTCGACCGCGCCCAACCAAACTCCCCACAGCGCTGTCATGTTGAGCATCCTTACTCGCGGAAAGCGAGATACGCCCACAGACAAACGCCGCAGGCGCCTCCTGGAGGGAGGCGGGGATAATAGCCCAGGGCAAGCGAAGCGCAGCCCTGGGAAAGACGAGGAAACAACCTCGCGTCCCGTAGGGTCGCTGCGAAATACACCGTTTTCAACCCCGTTCATCAGGAGCGCAGCGAAACATCTGTGGTTGTGCTTCCTTATCTCCAAATCGCCGGTGACTCGACCGCAATACTCGTTTCTAGCCCCGGAGAGACGACCGAAAATAGCCCCGGGTGAAACCCGGGGAACCGCGCCCCCCCGAAAAACAATATGCGCCCTGGAAGGGCGCGGCGAGCAGTTTCCGATTAGCCGCTGGCTCGTCCGCAACTGAACAAATTCCCGGCAGCATTGTCATGTTGAGCGCAGCGAAACATCTGTGGTTGTTCTTCCTTATGTCCGAGTCGCCGGTGACTCGTCCGCAATACTCGTTTCTAGTCCCGGAGGGACGACCGATAATAGCCCCGGGGAAAACCCGGGGAACTGCGCCCCCAAAAGAAATGAGAATGTGCGCCCTGGAAGGGCGCGGCGAGCAGTTTTCGATTAGCCGCTGACTCAACCGCAACTAAACAAATTCCCCGCTGCACTGTCATGTTGAGCGCAGCGAAACATCTGCGGTTGTTCTTCGTTCTGTCCGAGTCGGCGGTAATTCGGTACCTACACTCGAAGCTTGCGGTTGCTCGCTCCAACTGGCCATAGGGGCGCTCGGGAATGCGGGGTCTCGTTACTGTATGCTTGATGCGCGATGAATGTGAAGCACTTTCGCTGGCCGTTTCTTGTGATTACGATGGCTTGGTTCTATTGGGCCAATGAACTGACATTCACAATAGGCATTACCCAAAGTTGCGTAGACGGCGTTTGTCATTTCGAGGGCGGAACCGAACCCCATGCAATCGCCGCTGCAGTGGGGCTCATTCTGCTTTACGTCCTTTTCCTATATGCCCCGCCCGCCCGACTCGGAGCGCCGATGCCCCGTGTCTTTCGGAGGCTTCTGGCCTTTCTGCTGGACTTCATCTTCTTCATGGGGGCGACCGTGCCTCTTGTGGGGATCGCTCCAACGTTAATGGAGTGGCGAGGGACTGGCGTCTTTCAATGGAACTTTGCGCGAGATGCGTCCGCTCCTTACGATGGATGGCTCGCCATGATCTTGGCCTTGAGCACGTTCATCTGCATGGCGTTTTACTTTGCTTTGCCGCTCATTCTTGGCCGACCTTCTCCCGGCAGCTGCATGATGGGCTACCAGATCATTCCCGATGAAGGAGGACATTTAACTTTGATATTGGCCCTAAAAAGAGCATTCTATGGCTTCATTGCCGTTTGCAGTGCCTATGCCGTCCCATTCAAGCGTCGCGAAAAAGAGAACGGAAAGTTCTGGTTGGACATCAAGTTTGGCACGCACGCCGTCAAGCTGAATTGACATAGCCCGAGGATGCACCGGGTTCCATTTGCATCATGAAGTCCGGCGCGAGAATAGGCTCCTCCTGTGTTTTCGCCTATCCAGCCTTTACCCGCGCGAGACCGCCTCAGCGGCTACAATTCCCGCGCCACCCTGCTCCCTACCTCACAAAAAAATCCTCCGGCCAACTTGCAGATAATTAGGGTCTCTTGGCGCAGAATCATCTCATGGTTTTCTTCCCGGCACTTAACCTCGAAGAGTCACAAGAGTGAACACGCATAACCCCTTTGCTGCCAATAATCTGCGCGCAACTGGAACAGAATCAACGAGTTACCGCGCTGCACCTGCCGTATCTAGCTGAAACCAGGCCACTTTCATCAAGAATCCGCCCTTTAAGGGGGGACCCCCATGTGTCCCGAATGTCGTCACGTCGCGCCTACAAGCGCCAAATGCCACTCGCCCGCCCGTATTGCCACTCGCCCGCCCGTATTGTTTGAATGTAAGTCAATGAGGAGCACGAGGTGTTACAAAAAAGCTGAACTCAGCGGGCGCTGATTCAGAGAACACCACGGAGGCTCCTCAGAAACGATATGTACTACATAGGACTTGACGTTCACAAGAAGACGATCAGCTACTGCGTGAAGGATGCAGCTGGTCATGTCCACCAGGAAGGCAAGGTCGGATCGACCCGGCGCGAACTGGATGCCTGGATCAAAACGTTGCCTCAGCCCCGGATGATCGCCATGGAAGCGACGATCTTTACCGGGTGGATCTACGATCATCTGCTCCCGCATGCGGAAAAGGTGAAGGTTGCGCATCCTCTGATGCTGCGGGCGATTGCAGCGGCCAAGAAGAAGAACGACAAGATCGATGCACGCAAGATTGCCGACTGCCTGCGCTGTGACTTTCTTCCCGAGTGCCACATGGCATCGACCGAGATTCGAGACCGGCGCCGTGTACTTCGCTACCGGGGCTTGGTGATCAAGCAGATGGTGCAGATGAAGAACCGTGTATCGGGGCTTCTGATGGAGACCGGGGTGGATTACAACAAACGCCGGCTTCACAAGGTGGGCTACTTCGAGGATCTGCTATCGACGAACAAAGAGGTCAACCAAAGTATCCGGCCCTTGCTGAAGCTGAGCCGGGAAACGATTGATCGTTCGCAGCGGTTGGACTATGCACTGGTCACCTCGCTGGAGCGAGACCCGCTGCTGGCAGAGCGGCTGAAGCGGCTGAGAACAGTTCCCGGCGTGGGTCCGATCACCGCGCTGACTTGGGCACTGGAGATCGGAGACTTCACTCGCTTCCCATCGGTGAAGGAAGCAATCAGTTATTGCGGGCTCTGCGGAGACGAAAGCAGTTCGGCCGACAAGGTGCTGCGCATGCCGCTATCCAAGCAGAGGAACAAGCACATTCAACGCACACTGATCGAGGCCGCCAAACTGGCGATCCGATACAACCACGAGTTGGCGGAGGTCTACGAGAAGAAACGAGAAAGAGGGAACGCGAATCGAGCCACACTTGCAGTGGCCAGGAAACTGGTTGCATATCTTCTGGCGGTGGACCGCAGGAAGCAGGATTTCGTGCCTGCCGAGCAATTCAAAGCCACCGCGGCAGCATGAAAAGCCCTTTCTAAGAAGGAAAAAACATCAGGATTATTCCGGTGCGCAGGCTGCCAGGTCCCGCCGTTTGGCGACTGAGCGAAGGAAATCGAACTCCCGAGGCTCACTACGAATTGCCAGGTCCCGCCGTTTGGCGACTGAGCGAAGGAAATCGAACTCCCGAGGCTCACTACGAATTGTTTCGGGACTGGCAGAGAACACAAACTCAATCTTCTGTGCGGGCTCTTCGGAGTCTTAGACAGCAAATGGATGTCCGGTCCTGCAGGGATGCAGGGACCACCAGCCGAGAGGCACACTTGCGTAAGGAAGATCCTGATCCCCGGGTGTTGCTCAGACAGGCTCAGGCCAAAGTGAAAGTAGTGGAAGCGTGCTGCGCCTCCGCTCCGCTCAGCAAGGCTTCGCTCCGTCTCCGGTGCAGCACGCCGGGCAGTTCGTGAACGCTTGCGGCTGCAGACTATCAGACATGCAATGCGCGCTCTCCCAAGCGCGCCCAGGAAACTCGTGCTTTTTCCTTGACAATGACTTACATGGATGTCGCCAATTGGGAAGTTTCGCCCCACCCTGGCGTTAATTTCCTGCCGTACGCGCATACAGCAGAAACTCCACATTCCCCTCGGTCCCGGTAATCGGCGACGGAATGGTCTCGACGACCTGCCAGCCAAGAGAGCGAACGCAATCGGCAACCTTGTCCACGGCCAGTTTGTGTGCCTCGGGATCGCGGACGATGCCGCCTTTGCCCACGTGCCCGCGGCCGGCCTCAAACTGCGGCTTTACCAGGATGACGGCCTCGGTGAGAGCAGGAGCCGCTGCGAAGACCGGTCCCAGCAGCAAGGTGGCCGAAATGAAAGAAACGTCCATCACCAGCAGCGTGAGTTCCGGTCCGCCCTGGTCAGCTGCGAACGCTCCGGGAGCCAGAAAGCGAGCGTTGGTGCGCTCCACCAGGCGGACGCGCGGGTCGGTACGAAGTTTCATGGCGATTTGGCCGAAGCCGGTATCGACGGCGGTCACGCTCGCCGCGCTGTGCTGCAGCAGGCAGTCGGTAAAGCCGCCGGTCGAGGCGCCCACGTCGAGACAATTGCGTCCGGTTACAGCGATCTTCCAGTGCTCCAACGCGCCGGCAAGCTTGAGTCCCCCGCGGCTGACGTAAGGCGGGTCGTCGCCGAGAATGCGGACCGGCGCATCCGCAGGCACAGTGACGCCGGGCTTCTCCACTTTTTGTTCGCTGACCAGCACCCGCCCGGCCAGAATCATGGCCTGCGCGCGCTCGCGGCTTGGCGCCAGGCCACGCTCCACCAATAGAAGGTCGACGCGTGTCTTGGCAACGCCTGCCGTCATAGCCCCGCTTTAACGGGCTGGATTGTCTTCATCTTCGGCACTCCATGCTGGTGGCAGTCCGCGCACTTGACCCAGTGAATGTTGTGCTTGCTGGCGCCGCTGGCATAGGTCGTGTCCATCTTCTCCACGTCCAGCCCGCAATTGGACATCTGCGGATGGCAGTTCTTGCACGATGCCCGTGCGTTCATATTATGGCCTGCGTGGCAGGAGATGCAGCTCAGGCCCTCATGCACGCCCATCGGCGTGCGATCGTCGCCGGAGCCAACCTGCGAGCCCCAGTGATTCTCCGCAGCTGCAGTGGTGGCCTCAGGATTCCGCGGCGCATGGCACTGGTAACAGAGAGCCTGCCGCGGATCCTGGTTCATCCTCACCTCGCGCGCTCCATCGTGCAACTGCGGAACGGCGAGCGAAGCCGCGGTGAAATGAATGCGGTCGCGGCGATCGAAGAATGCCAGCGAATTCTCGACCGGCTCGCCAGCCACCGAAATGCGCGATGCCGGCCGGGCCTCCTGTGCTCCCTGGCTGTGAACCTGATGGCACGCCTGGCATGGGATCGCGGGCTGGTCGGCCAGTTCGGGGCGCATCAGGCGCCATGGCCCTTGCGCGTTCAGCGGCTGCACGATTTCGCCAATCGCCCCGTCAAAATGCATGCCGTGGCAGCGGAAGCAGTCGTTCATCAGGTGCTGCTTGGTGTTCTGCACCGGGTTTGCGAGAATCTGTTGGTACGTGGCGCTGTGCGGGCCTGCATGCCAGCTTGCGTATTCATGCTGGTGGCAATTTTTGCAGCCGGGCACCATGGCCACCACATCCTTGCCGCGCAGCCGGATGGCTTCGGGCACCGTGCCGAAAAGATGCACCCGGATGTGGCGCAGCTTGGTCCCCAGGCTGGCCTCGTGGCAATCCATGCAGTTGGTGGTCCGGTGTGGAGAGCCATGCACCACGGTCACATAGTTGACCATCTCGTGGCAGCTTGCACAACCCTGGCCATACTGCGAGGTGTAGTAATACGACGCGCCAAACGTGCCGCAAACGGCCAGCAAAGCCATGGCCGCAATCGCCAGTGCAGCAATCTTCAGATATCTCGTCATGACCGGAATCCCGTGCCCTTCCAGTTGTGAACCAGTGCGTTGGAGGCGTAGAAGGCAACGGCCATGATGGTCAGCGCCGGATTGAAGCCCCCGTTGGTTACATGCACGCTGGCGTCGATGACAAAGACATTGTCAACGTCGTGAACCTGGCAAACCTTGTTCACCACCGAGCCCTTCGGATCGTCGCCCATGCGGCAGGTGCCCGCCTGGTGCTGGGCCGCGGGAATGAGCCCGCTGTGGGGTTTGTGGGGACCGCCTTTGTTGGCGTCAGGCACATGCGTGGCCTTTTCGGCATTCTGGGCCTGGCTGAGGAGGCGCGTGTCGATGGCACCGGCCTCGAGGAGCCACTTCTGGGCGCGCTCGGCCTGCACGTCGCCGATCTCGTAGGTGTGAGGGTGGCAGTTGCCCTGGATGCGGACAACGGGCATGCCCCACTTGTCTTTGACCGAGGGATCGACGGTTATCCGAGCCTCGGCAGAGGGAATCTGCTGGGTGGGTCCAATAATGACGATGGTGCGGCGGTGCCAATCGCGCATGGCCTTCTTGTGGGCCGGGCCCCAGGTGGGGGTGCCGTTCGGCAGGCGATCGAGGGTGTGGATGGGAAGGCGAATGAATTCGTTGGCCAGCATGCCGCCACCGCGTAATCCAGGTGTCCCGTGGTTATAGTCGCAAATGGCGATGTCAGCGCCGGGACCGATGTCGTCGTAGGTGTCAAAGTCAAAGTAGCCAAGCGCCCCGGTGTACTGATGGCCTTGCAGATTACGGCCGACCTGGTCGTAGCGGTTGCCGAGGCCGTTGGGGAAGAGGCGGCTTTTGGAATTGAGCAGCAGGCGAGCCGACTCCGTGGCGCAGCCGGAGACGATCACAGTGTCGGCAAGCTGCTGTTGCAGATGACCGTTTTCATCGAAGTATGAAACACCGGTCGCGCGGCCGCGGTCGTCGGTGAGGATTTCCTTTACCATGCATTCGGTACGCAATTCGCAGTTGCCGGTGTTGAGGGCAATGGGAATCACGGTGTTCTGCGAGCCGTTCTTTGCGTCCACTTCGCAGGCAAACCCGCAGCACCAGCGGCAGCGCATGCAAGGGCCACGGCCGTTGTACGGCACACTATTGCGCGCCATGGGAATGTGGATGGGGTGGAGACCCAGGCGCCTGGCAGCAGGGCCAAGGACCCCAAACTCGCGCCCCGGAGGCAGCGGCGGCATGGGAAGCGGGCGCTTGCGGAGCCCATGATAGGGCGTCCCGGAGTAGTCGCCAGAGATGCCGATTTCGTACTCGGCCTTCTCGTAGAACGGTTCCAGGTCGTCGTACGTGATGGGCCAGTCTTCGAGTGAGCTGCCCTCGGGCGCGCCATAGAGCGAGCGCATCTTGAAGTCCTGCGGCATATAGCGCCAGGCCTGCGCGCCGTAGCTGAAAGTTCCTCCGCCAACGCAGGCGGCGTTGTTCTGGTAGGGGCCCTCGCTGGGCATCACGTTGTGCAAGCCGCCATCGCCATCGACCCAGACACGTGGATTGCCTTCATCTTCAGGGCCAAATGCGTTGCCCAGAAACGTTGTGCGCTGGTTCCGCAGATCGTCTTTGCGGCAATCGTTGGCCGTGTACCACTTGCCGCGCTCCAGCAGCACTACGCCCAGGCCCGCGACGGCCAATTCCTTGGCGACGATTCCGCCTGCCGCTCCCGCTCCCACAATCACTGCATTCACTCGTTTCATGATTGCGGCCCCTTTCCCAGGTCGTACTGCGCGCGTCCGCGCACCGGCGGTTCAGGCACGCCCAGCATCTTCCAACTTACGGCATCGCGATTGCCGCCGTGGCGCGGCGAGCCGTAATAACCCTGGAAGGTGTGGCTGCGCACCAGTTCGAAAAACTCGGGCTGCTCGCTTGAGATTGCGGTAACCGCCTCGAGTTGCTGCGCGAGCGCCAGTTCCGCAAGGCCCTTGCCGAAGCGCTTTCGACTGCTTGCATCCGATTTTTGGAGGCCGTCCCGGTAAGCGTCTTGATGGCGCCGGTAGGGACGCACCAGTTGCTTGTCAATGTAATTGAGAACTCCGACCTGGGTGGCGTTGGGAAAGCCGTCCGCAGGAATGATCTGGTCGCAGATGGCCCCCAGGGTGCCGGCCTGTTCGTCGCTCAGAAATTCCCAGTTCCCTTGCCTGCCCGATTTGCAGCCGATAACCGCGGCCACACTTCCCGTCGCGCCCGCGGCCACAAACTGCCGCCGGGTCAAAGCGCCGCCCTTTGTGCTTGATTGCATTGGCAAAACCCTCAAAAGGAGCCCCATTTCAAGCGCGGCTTTCCAGCCGCCTGCGCCGAATCTCGATGGGAGTCCTGTGCGAACCATGTTCATGCGCCGGGCACCCGGGGTCTGTGCCGCAAATCACCCCACAAAAAGGAAAGGACCATTTCCTCTGCGGAAAATGGTCCCATGCCTGTTTAGCAGTAAATTTCTGTTTTTGGGTTACGGCATCGTCTGGCACACCTGGATCGCCGTCTGGGAGCCGGCGGGCGCCGGTTCGAGGCCAGGCGGCAGGTAGCAGGGCTGGCCCGCTCCCGGTATGCGGCTGGTGTTGTTGTTGTTTCCAGCCGTCCCGGACTGCGTACTCACGCGCACATCCACGATGTTCGATTGCACATTGACTGTCGTATCCGCAACGTCCAGGTCTGTGCGAATGATGGAGAGCAGCGGGCTATCCGGCGAGGCAACATAGACCTTGCCGTAAAGCGAGTTGGCGGTGGACACCACGGTGCGCGGATGGCCGTTGACCGGAATCGTCTTCAGGACCGTATGGCTGGTCAGGTTGGCAATGGTTACCGTGCCGTCGGTCTGGTTTGCCGTATATGCCCGGCTGCCGTCGGACAGCACCGTCACGCTGGCGGGATTGTTGCCCACCGGAATCGTAAATGTGGTGCCAAAGGTCGGGCTGTCGTTCTGGTATTGATCCAGACTGACATCGATGACCGAGATGGTGCCGCCGTCATAATCGGCCACGATGAGTTGATCGGTGGCCGTGTTGAACTCCGCATAAACGGGGCCCGCCACTGTGGGCATGTGGCTGGTTCCATTCGGCGGAGTAATACCCGTATTTGTAACGGCATTGAGCGAAAGCGGAAGGGTGGGATGGCAGAAATACGACCTTCCGTTCTGGTTGACGCATCCCGTTGGAGGACACACGCAGCTGTCGAGCGTGTTGGCCAGGCTGTTGATCACCGTGATGGTATCGTCGGCGCGGTTCAGCACGAACAGGCGGTCCGCCTCAGTGTTTTCAATTCCAAAAACAGGGCAAACTCCAACCGAAAGGCGCGCCGAAACCGTATGGCTTGAAAACTCAAGCGCGTCTGCTTCGCCCGTCTGGTGATTCGCTATGAGGCCAGCGAATAAGGAGGGGGTGTTGCAGGTTGTGTCGTAGGGGATAACGCTGCCAACAGGTGTATTGTTGTTGTTCTGGCTGATGGCGTAGTTGCGCTGCGAAGTTGAACTGGGCCCGACAATGGCAATAGGCGTAGTCGCCACGGGGATCGCCAGGTTAAATGTGGGGGGATTCCCGCCCAGAATATCGACAACGTTTTGGTCAAGGTCAGAGGTCCACAGTCCGCTCGCAGGAGCGTACAGGCCGGTGATCCTGGTGGTCGGAAACAGGGTGGTGTTCTGGACCAGTTTTGCCTCCAGGCTTGTGGAAACAGGAAAACTGGTTACCGTCGTGTCGCTGTTGACGGTGTAAGCCGTTGTGCCCGCCTGGTTCACGGCAAAGGCGACGGGCCCCACGCCGATGGGCTGCTGGGCCATGATGTCGTCGCCTGAGTAGTCAATGATGGTGGCGATGCCTGGTTTCGTGGGCGAAGGAGACGAAATCACCACCGCCAACGAATTGGGCTGGGCCGGGGGGCCGCTGGGGTTGATGGGCGTTACCACGGGCCGGTAATTACTGCCACAACCGGCAATCAGGGCTACAGCCGCAAACACCGCGCCCGCCTCTACCAACCGCGCACGCGCCTGGCCTGAAACAATTGGAAAAAGCGTCATTCAGTTCTTTCCTGCCTACCCTGTGATTGTAAATCAGGCGATTGGGAACAAGGCATCCACGCTGCTGCCTCGAACTTCTTCGAGGATGCAAAGTCCGATCCCTCTTTGCAATAGAATAGCTTCTCAGCCCCCAGGTCCACGCCCGCTTCCCTGTCGTTCAATCGAACTGGCAGATTCCGGATTCGCGTTCATTTTCCGGCAACCTTCACCACGTCGCTCTCCGCCCCGGTCCAGGCGGGATCTCCCTCGTAGGTCAGCTTTTGCCTGGCTTCTTCCCAACGCAGCCTGGTAATGGAGCCAGCCCCTTTTTCGTAAGCGTAGGTCATGCCGTCGTCTGAAAAGAGCGTGAAGTCCGCGTCCGCTCCCGCATAGACGCGAATGGTTGAGATTGCCTGCGCCTGGTGCGTGCTTTCAACCGGCACGCCCATCGGTACGATCGAGCCGGCACGGACAAACAGGGGGATCGTGTCAATTGGCGCGGCCACCGTGACGGTCTGGCCGCCCTTCAGCCGCTCGTTGGTCCAGTAGTTGTACCAGTCTGCCCCGGCCGGCAGGTAAACCTGGCGGCTGGTGGCGCCCTGCTCGGTGACCGGCGCCACCAGGAAGGCGGGGCCGAACATGTATTCGTCACGCAAATCCGCAACCTTCGGGTCGCCGGGGAAATCCAGCGGCAGTGCGCGCATGAAGGGCGCGCCAGTCATCCATGTTTTGTAGCCGAGCGAATAGATATACGGCATGAGTTGGTAGCGCAGGCGCAGGTATTTCTCCAGAATCGGCCCGGCCTGGCTGCCGTACGACCACACCTCGTTTGCCGGTCGGCTGCCGTGGGTGCGGAAGATGGGCAGGAAAGAGGCATATTGAAACCAGCGCGTATAGAGTTCGGGGTAGTCGTCGTAGCCGCCCACGTTGGCTCGCGCGTCAGAGGGGTCGAGCAGCGGCGGGTGAGCCGGATGATGCTCCGCGGGCAGGTACTGCCAGCCGCCGGTGTCGTTTGCCCAATATGTAATCCCGGAAGCCGCAAAATCCAGCCCGGTCGGAATCTGGCGCTTGAACGCATCCCAGGTGGGGTAAATGTCGGACGACCAGAATATGGTCCCATTCCGCTGTGCGCCCAGGTAGGCATCCCGAGAAAGAATCAGCGCCCGCCGCCCCGGCTCGTCCTTGCGGAATCCGTCGTACAGCGCAGCAGTGTGGAAGAGCGGGTAAACGTTGAAAAACTGTGTTCCTGGCCCGATGTGGAAATAGGCCCCGTTCGGCGGCAGGTCGGGCTCAGTCTCGTCGGCCCAGATCGAGTCAAACCCCTTGGCGATGATGTTCTCGTGGATGGTCTTCCAGTACCACGCGGCAGCTTCTGGGTTGGTGGTGTCGATGTCCGACCCGGCGCGGTCGTAGGGCTTCCCGTCAATCGGTGTCCCGTTGGCCGTTTCGATGAACCAGCCCTTCTTGAGCAACTCATCGTAGTATCGGCTCTCTGGAACGAAGCGCGGCCACACGCTGATCATGGTCTCGAAGCCCATCGCGTGCAGTTGCTTGTTCATCGCTTCCGGGTCTGGCCAAAACTTGGGGTCCAGGTCCATCTGCCCCATCTTCGTGTAGTAGAACCAGTCCACAACCAGAACATCGGCGGGCAGATGGCGGTCGCGGTAGCCTTTGGCCACAGAGAGCAGTTCTTCCTGGCTGGCGTACCTCTGTTTGCATTGGATGTAGCCGTAAGCGGCCTTGGGCAGCATGGGCGTTGGCCCGGTCAGCAAGCGGTAGCCTGCATAAATCTCGTCGGCCGTTGCCCCGGCAATTACAAAGAACGACACCCTGTCGCCAACCTGGCTCGTCCACCGGGTCTGTTCGTTGAAGCCCGGTTCGATGGTGGTCTTCGAGGGGTTGTCCCAAAGCAGGCCGTAGCCCTTGTTGGTAACAAGAAACGGCACGCAGAAGCTGGGCGCCGCTGTGGCCAGATAGTCGGCCCAGCAACGCACGGGGTGGCCGCGGTGGTCGAGGAATCCCTCGTGATTCTGGCCCAGGCCGTAATAGTGCTCGTCGTCGGGAGAAACAAAAGTCGCGCCAACTGTGTAGAACTCGGCATCGGTGGGACGCCGGTCGTAGGCCACATCGAACGTGCCGTCTTTGCGGTTGGGCACAGCCTGCTGCCAGCCGGTCATCTCCAGCAGGGTTTTGCCCTCCGGCGTGCGTAGCGTAATGTGTGCGCCGGGCGCGGAGCCGTCGAAGAACTTGCCGATATCCACCTGCGTTTGCAGCCGGGGTTTTGTGCTGGGCTGGTTGCGGTCCACGGTGGCCACAATCCGCCCTGATTGGTAAATATCCGCCTGTGCCGTCTGGCTGGCGCTCCAGCCGTCTGCTGAGGGCGCAGCGATCAGTCCGTAGCCTGGCCCGGCAAGCGCCGGATCGTGCTTAAGGCCCAGCGTTACGCGCAGAATGTTGGGCGCATAGGGCTCCAGCACGATGGTCTCGCCGGCGCGGTCGAGTACCAACCGCTGCGCCGGGTTTTGCGCCAAAACGGATGCTGTGGCGAAAGCGATTCCTGTGAAAACTGCTAGCGAAGCTGAAGGCCGGATCATACGAAACTCCCATTGGGTGCCGCGTGCGCGAGTAAAACCGCCGCGCAATCGAGTGTAAATGGATTCACTCGAAAATTTTTCTGGTTGGTGGAACGCGTTAAGTTTTTGGCGACAAAGGTTCTATCGCCCGTGTCCTCGATTCGCGTTTCCGGCATTGGACTGAAGCGTCCAGAATTGAACATTATTTTTTTGTCGAGAGGCGATAAAATACGAAAATGCGCCCAAGTTCGTTGGATTTTATTTGCCCGGTATGCGAGGCACAGCCTCGGGAACAATGTCAGCTGCTCACCGGCGTCTCCCGCTTTGAATCGCACGTTGAACGGAAGTGGATTGCCGAGGACTACGAATACAAACTAGTGCTTAAAGTGCCACTCACTGAGATGGAATAGCGGGACGGTTCGGCGGGTTACGATGAAGCGTGGCCCACATCAAACTGTACTGGCAATCGAAGACCGTACTGCTGTTGGTGCTGCCTGCGGCGGCGGCGGGCCTTGTGCTTCAAGCGCGATTCTTCGCAGTGAATATGCGGTCCGTCTCCATCTGGACGCTGGGTCTGAGCCTGTCGCTGGGGCTGGTGGTCTACCAGTGGCGCGCCGCCACACCGGGAGGCGCCTTTACCGGTGCGGTCATCGCCGCCAGCCTCATGTTCTCCACGGCCCTTGTTCCCTATCATCCCTGGCAAACCGCACTGGTTCCCCTGCTAGCCGTCGTCGTGCTCTCGCATCTTGCCACTCGCGTTGGCCGCGGGAAAAAGGAGCGCTTGGGCACCGCAGAGAGGCGCGGAGGACGCTCTGCTTCCCAGGTGGCGGCAAACCTGGGCCTGGCCGCGCTGGTCTCGCAGGACCTGACGCAAGATTGGCTGGGCGGCACCGGCTGGTTCGCCACCACGGGAACCGTGCCCATGCCGTTGTTTGCCCTGGGGCTGGCGGCGCTGGCCGAAGCCGCTGCCGACACGGTCTCTTCTGAAATAGGCCAGGTGCTGGGCGGCCGTCCGCGCATGTTGACTTCCCTGCGGAAAGTTGACGCTGGCGCGGATGGCGCCATCAGTTTGGCAGGCACGCTGGCCGGGGTGCTTGCCGCGGCAGCGGTTGCGGGCGCCGGAGCGTGGGCGCTGCAAGGCGGACCGGCGATGCTCTGGGTGAGTTGGGCTGGAGGAGTCTTCGGGCTCTTCTTCGACAGCCTGCTGGGAGCAACCCTGGAGCGGCGCGGCTGGCTGAACAACGATGCAGTGAATTTTCTATCGACATCGAGCGCGGCGGTGTTTGCGGCGGTGGAATTGATTGTGGCTTCGCATCACAGCCTAGTGTAGTCCGTCATAAATAGATTCACTTATGTATCGAGAGTCATCTTATGATGAGAGGGCCTCGATATGCGTGTTGCAGAGCCGATAGTTTTGGAAGAAGGGATCCGTCGCACTTTGGAGCGGCAAGCTCGCGGCCGT
>CAIWFH010000039.1 GCA_903911925.1 uncultured Acidobacteriaceae bacterium | reverse complement strand
GAAACAGCTCCCGCTTGCTCTTGCGGCCATACTTTGCAAAACTCGCCTGCGATGCCAGTGTCTGCTGAATCCGCGCCATTCGCTTCATACGACTAGTTTAATCAACAATGAAGCAGGTAGCGGACTTGTGCAGAGGTTCCTTAGCGACCATTTGCTCGCACCGCATACTTGGACGGCTGCTTTTCTGGATTCAATTGGAAGACTGAACTGCAGATGCTCCCAAGAATCTACACGATCCCTATCCGACGCCTGAACGGACAATGGCATCATAGTATAAAACTCCTTAATGGCCTGATCGCAATGGCCGTTACTCAGGTATGTACTTTATGAATTTGCGTCCGCTCCAGCATCAGTTGTCGTCCACAGAACAGCTGTGGCACTTGAATTCAAGTGGATGCCGAACTACAGATCTTGGATGTGGAGGGAGTGTAAAAGTAATTTTGCTATTGAGAGTTTTTTGCTGTTGATTGACCGGTCACTTCGCAAAGCACACGAGAGGAACGGGATTTGTTCTCTGCAGGATCAGGGGAATGCTACAATCCCGGCTTAAGACGGCTAGTCATTTTGCATTTACCGCTCGACATTGACCAGGAGAGGGCAGGCTCGGCAAGATGTGCCGAACTGCTATTGAGATGAATAAGAGACTATTTAGTTTTCTATCCATGGTGCTGCTGTGTTTTGCCTTGGAGGCAAAAGGGCAGTCGATCAACGGAGGATCGCAGGATTGCTCTGACCCTCTCCTGCAAGGTTCTTAAAACGGGACGGCAAGAGGCTTGTAGATTTCGATCTGTACGATCTCTTGCTGTGCGGCGACAAGTCAAAGGACACCCAGCTGCTTTCCGGCGACATCCTTTTCATTCCGCCGGAAGGCCCTGTGGCCGCAGCCGCCGGGAGCATTGGCACTGCGGCAATTTATGAATTGCGAGGAAGAGAAACCATAGGCGAGTTGCTGAAGGATGCGGGAGGCACTTCGCCAATTGCCTCGGATGCGCGCATCTCTATCGACCGGGTCGAGGATCACCGCAGAATAGCGATGGAGATCGCAAGCGACCCAACCAGCTTGACCGCAGCGGTCGACGACGGCGACGTCTTGCGCGTTCTGTCCATCGTTCCAAGATTTGCGAAAAACCTAACCTTGCGCGGCAATGTGGGTAGCCCCGGCCGCTTCACATGGCACAAGGGAATGCGCCTGAGCGACATCACTCCCGACCGCAGTTCCCTTGTCACTCGGAACTACTGGTGGAAGCGGACGCAACTCGGTCTTCCCGCGCCCGAATTTGAACCGCTGGAGCCGTTTCTCAATCTTCATCAGTTCAAGGCGCCCGTTGAGTTGCCGCTCACTACCGAACAGCTACAGACGTCGGCGATGGGCCTCCCGAACGGGCTTGCAGGATTGGGCTCGGGCGATGCGAGCGTGGCAACGAGCCAGCAATTGCAGCACGGCGCGGCCGCCGGCGAGCAAGGGAGTCAACCCCAATCCGCGGCCCAGCAAACGCAGGACTTGCAAGAAATCCAGAAGATGCAAAACGAGATGAACGGTCGGAAAACGCCAGCGATATTTCATCGTGAGAACGACATCCAGTTGGATGTGGCCGAGATCGATTGGGACTACGCCGCAATTGAGCGATTCGACCCGGAGACCCTCAAGACTTCCGTTGTTCCATTTGACCTGGGCGGCCTGGTGCAGCAAAACGATTCATCGCAAGACCTCGAGTTGCAGCCTGGAGATATGGTAACTATCTTTTCCCAGGCAGATATTCATGTGCCGTTGGCGCAGCAAACCAAATTGATCCGGATTGAGGGTGAGGTTGTTCACGCAGGAATCTACAGTGTGAAACCTGGCGAGTCATTGCGGGATGTAATCCAAAAAGCAGGCGGCCTGACTCCGGATGTGTATCTTTACGGTTCGGTTTTCTCCCGGAGTTCGACCCAGATCGAGCAGCAGAAGCGGATCGACGAGTATGTTGAAAAGCTCGAGATGCAGATTCAAAGCCAAACCGTGGGTGTCGCAGCGTCCGTCCTCAGTTCAGACAAAGATTTGACGAGTGCGGCAGCCTCACAGAAGATGGAGCAGGATTTGATCGCTCGGTTGCGCCAGGTTCGCGCCACCGGGCGCATCGTTCTCGAATTCAAGCATGACAGCATGGGCCTGGAGAGCATTCCGAACTTGAAGCTGGAGAATGGCGACGGCTTTCTGGTGCCGTCGATTCCGTCGACAGTGAACGTAGTCGGTGCGGTAAACGTCCAAAGCGCATTTCTGTACGCAGAATCGCGGCGGGTGGGCAGCTACCTGCGGCTTGCAGGCGGACCTCATCGCGGGGCCGATGTGAAGCACGCGTTCTTGATTCGCGCCGATGGTTCGGTTGTTGCCCGTATGGACGTAAAGGACGCATTTGGGAACGCTTTCAAAGATCTGCCGGTGAATCCCGGCGACACCCTTGTAGTGCCCGAAAAGACATTCAGTCCCACTGCCATGCGCGGATTGCTGGACACATTCGGGGTATTTTCAAATCTCGCAATCGGCGCCGCGGCGATAAATTTACTGCGGTAACTCTGTTGAGCCGAGAAGGCGCCGCAAGATCAATTTGCAGTTACCGAAACGCTCACGACCGCGGAGGTGGGTGCGATGTAGTTGGTGTCTCCGCTGTATTTTGCGGTTACATTATGGTTTCCTACCGTCAGCTTGGTGGTTGAATAGGTGGCCACACCACTGGCCAAGTTCCCCGTTCCCAGTGTGGCAGTCCCATCCAGAAAAATGACCGTGCCGCTGGGCGCCGTGCCGCCGGGGATGCCGGTAATAGTCGCGGTGAATGTGTCTGACACGCCTTTTATTACTGTGAGGGCTGAGGCTTGCAGGCCTGCCGCGGGCGTGGCCTTGCTGACAGTGATGGTCTTTGAAACCGCGGTGGCTGTCGAGTAGTTGCCGTTGCCGGCCTGGTTCGCTTTAATCGCGAGCGAACCGGCTCCGGTAATGGTTAGAATGTTTCCGTTCACGGTTCCCGGACCGGCCGCAGTGAAGGTCACTGCAAGTCCAGAACTTGCCGTGGCAACGAGCGTGATGGGCGCTGCGCCGTACGTAACCGGCGATGCGGGGGACGTGAAGTTTATTGCCTGCGACGCCTTGCCGATGGTGACCGTTGCCGCAGTGGAAGTAGCAGCCGCGTAGTTTGTGTCGCCGGTGTAGCTGGCCTTGATGCTGTCTGCGCCTACCGGAAGCGTGGTGGGCGTAAGTGTCGCAACGCCGCTGGAGTTCAACGCG
>CAIWFH010000038.1 GCA_903911925.1 uncultured Acidobacteriaceae bacterium | reverse complement strand
TCGCTCTCCGATACCTTGAAGGGCAAGCAGGGCCGCTTCCGCCAGAACCTGCTCGGCAAGCGCGTCGATTACTCCGGTCGTTCCGTCATTGTTGTCGGACCGGAACTCAAGCTGCACCAGTGCGGGCTGCCCAAGAAGATGGCGCTCGAACTGTTCAAGCCCTTCATCTATCATCGCCTTGAGCAGACCGGCCATTGCACCACCATCAAGCAGGCAAAAGAAATGGTGGAAATGCAGGAACCGGTGGTGTGGGACATCCTTGAAGAAGTCATCAAGGATCACCCCGTGCTGCTGAACCGCGCACCTACGCTTCACCGCCTGGGCATCCAGGCTTTTGAGCCGGTGCTGGTTGAAGGCAAGGCCATCAAGATTCACCCGCTGGTCTGCACGGCGTTCAACGCCGACTTCGACGGCGATCAGATGGCAGTGCATATTCCGCTGTCACCTGAAGCGCAGATTGAAGCCAGCGTCTTGATGCTTGCCTCGCACAACATTCTTTCGCCGGCGTCGGGCCAGCCCATCACCGTGCCTACGCAGGACATGGTGCTCGGCCTCTATTACCTGACCAAGGCCAAGAAGGGCGGCAAGGGCGAAGGCCGCGTCTTCGCTAATACTGAAGAGATTCTGATGGCTCTGGAAGCCAAGGAAGTGGAAACGCTCTCGCCCATCCGGCTGCGCTACACCGGCACAGTGCTTGACATGACCACCGCCTATGACGACCAGGACCTGACGCATACCGAGCCCGTGGAATTCAACAAGCAGTACATCTCCACAACGGTCGGTCGCGTAATCTTCAACGACAAGCTGCCGCCGGGAATGCCGTTCGTCAACGGCCTCATGAAAAAGAAGGGCATCGGCCAGCTGGTGAACTATTGCAACCAGAACCTCGGGCTTGAAGTGACGGTCAGCATGCTCGACCGCATCAAGGACCTCGGCTTCTATTACGCCACGCGCTCGGGACTTTCAGTCGGCCTGGACGACATGGTGATTCCGGAAACCAAGTACGAGGTTGTGCGCAACGCCGACTTGAAGGTGATCGAAGTCCAGAAGCAGTACATGGACGGCGCCATCACCAACGGCGAGCGCTCGAACAAGGTTATCCAGATGTGGTCTGCGGTTACCGACAAGGTGGCCGACGAGATGTTCGGCAACATGAAGCGCGCCGACGAAGAGGGAGCCATGAACCCGATTTACATCATGGCCGATTCCGGCGCCCGCGGATCGAAGCAGCAGATTCGCCAGCTCAGCGGCATGCGCGGACTGATGGCCAAGCCTTCGGGCGAAGTCATTGAAACGCCTATCACGGCAAACTTCCGTGAAGGCCTCACCGTGCTCGAGTACTTCATCTCGACCCACGGCGCTCGCAAGGGCCTGGCCGATACGGCGTTGAAGACAGCCGATTCCGGCTACCTGACCCGCCGCCTGGTTGACGTTGCCCAGGACGTGATCGTGACCGAGTATGACTGCGGTACGGTCGAAGGCATCTACGTCGGTTCGATCGTCGAGTCCGGCGAAATCATCGAAGAGCTTCGTGATCGCATCATCGGCCGCGTGACTCTGGAACGCATCAAGGACTACGACGGCAACATCGTTGTCGACGTAAACCAGGGCATCGACGAAGACATCGCCGTTGCAATTCAGGGCGCGGGCGTGGAGCGGGTCAAGATCCGTTCTGTGCTCACCTGCGAGTCGCGCCGCGGGGTTTGCGCGCTCTGCTACGGCCGCAACCTCGGCTCCGGCCGCATGGTCGAGCTCGGCGAAACCTGCGGCGTTATCGCCGCGCAGTCCATCGGCGAACCGGGTACGCAGCTCACCATGCGTACCTTCCACGTAGGCGGCACTGCAAGCCGCGTGCAAGACAAGTCGCGCCTCGACGCCAAGAACAATGGCTTCGTGCGCTTCATCAACCTGAGCTTCGTCGAAAGCAAAGACGGCACGCTGGTGGCCATGAACCGCTCCGGCTCCATCGCCATCCAGGACGACCGCGGCCGCGAAAAGGAGCGCTACCAGGTGGTTTACGGCGCGCGCCTCCGCGTGAAGGACGGCGAGCACGTAAAGCTGGGCCAGGTGCTGGCCGAGTGGGATCCATACACCTACTCCATCCTCACTGAAATCGGCGGCACGGTGCAATTCAAGGACCTGCAGGAAGGCATCACGCTCAACGAAGAAGTGGATGAAGTCACCGGCCTCTCGCGTTGGGTGGTTGCCGATGCGCCCGACGAAAAGCGTCAGCCCACCTTCGTGGTGAAGAACGCGAAGACGCACAAGCGCTACCTGCTGCCTCGCGGCGCTCACTTGATGATCCAGGACGGCGAAGAAGTCGGCCCCGGCGACGTGCTGGCCAAGATTCCTAAGGAAAGCACACGCACCAAGGACATCACCGGCGGTCTGCCGCGCGTGGTGGAGTTGTTCGAAGCGCGCAAGCCGCGTGAGACGGCCATCATCTCTGAAATCGACGGCGTGGTCCGCTTCGGCGAAGTAGCCAAGGGCCAGCGCAAAATCTACGTAACCGCAGACAACGGCGATGAGAAGGAATACTCTGTGCCTCGCGGCATTCACGTCAACGTGCAGGAAGGCGAGCGCCTCAGCGCTGGCGACCCGCTGATGGACGGTCCTTTGAACCCGCACGACATTCTTGCCGTGTTGGGCGAGAAGGCGCTGCAAGGCTACCTGGTAAACGAAATCCAGGAAGTCTACCGTCTGCAGGGCGTGGCTATTTCAGACAAGCACATCGAAGTCATTGTCCGGCAGATGCTTCGCTGGGTCCGCATCGACGAAGTCGGCGATACAAACTTCCTGCTCGAGCAGCAGGTTGACCGTTTCCGCTTCCGCGAGGAGAACGAGCGCGTGCTGAACAACGGTGGCCGACCCGCCATCGGTCGTCCGCTGTTGCTCGGGATCACCAAGGCATCGCTCTCCACTGACAGCTTTATCTCCGCGGCCAGCTTCCAGGAGACGACCCGCGTACTGACCGAAGCCAGCATCAACGGGGCAATCGACAACCTTCGCGGCTTGAAAGAGAACGTGATCGTCGGACGCCTCATCCCCGCCGGCACGGGCCTGGAGTACTACCGCAACGTTCAACTCTCACCCGAGTTGGAAGAAGCGGCAGCCCGCGTACAGCAGGAAGTGCATGCCGAGATTGAAGCGGCAGAGCGCGAACTGGAGCTGATGCGTCAGGAAGGCGAAGCCGAAGAGATGGCGGCGGAGTAAGCGCCACTCACAAAAGCAACGCTTTGTTCGAATCACCAAGAGGTCCGGCGCAAGCCGGGCCTCTTTTTATGCGGTATTTTCCGGCGAATCAGTGAGCCCGGCGACTGTATGCCCCTTGGCGTTCTTCAGAGCGTACATCGCGGCGTCGGCCGCGATCAGTAGGCCATCGCAGCTGGTTGCGTCTTCGGGGTAAACGGCGATGCCGAAGCTGGCAGAACCGTGAAGAGTGTGCCCCTCCACGACGACTGGAAAATCGAAGCATCGCTCCATGCGCTGGGCAACCTCTTCGATGCCGGCGCGGCTGCGCACCTGCGGAATCAGCGCGACAAACTCATCTCCGCCGAACCGGGCAAGCAGGTCCTGGGAGCGGAGTTGGCGTTTCATGCGCAGTGCTACTTCCTGTAGATACGAGTCGCCTACGCTGTGGCCATGCAGATCGTTGATCTGCTTGAAGCCGTCAAGGTCAATGTAGATCAACCCGAAGATGAGCGCATTCTGGTGGGCTTCGGCAATGCGCACTTCCAACTGCTTGTCGAGCACAAAGCGGTTCGGAATATCGGTGAGTTGGTCAAACTCCGACCGGTGCAGCAACTCTTCGTGAAGCTTTCGAGCGTCAATCGCCAAAACGGCGAGACGGACTCCCAGAAGTAATGATTCGCTCTCGCGAGCCTGCGGCGGTTTCGAAGGGTCAAACGCGGAATAAAGGCTGCCAAGGATTTCGCCAGACCTGGAAGCAAGCTCCTTCTGCACAACCCGGAACTCCTCTTCCTCTGGAGGCATTTTGCCAAGCCTCGCTCCGTTGACTACCTCGCACCAGCAGTAAGCGCCCTCCATCTGGAAGGCCACCATGTCAACGATCTCTTCAAGAATGTCCGCCAGCGGTTCAGTCCCGTTGATGTCCTCAAGGATGCGGCTGCGCCGCCGTTCGATTGCCGCCTCGGCCTCCACGCGTGCGGCCATGGCAACAGTCTGGCGCCGCATCCTGCTTTCCAACGTCCAGCCTCTTGTGGCCACTATCAGCACTACGATAAACAGCACTGCGGCAATGAATAGGAGCGTTCGAACGTTCAGCCAGGAGGGACCCGCAACCACCGCGATATCGTCGGCAGAGCGCAGCAGGATATCCGATGCCATAGGCCCATTGAAAGGATCCGGCGTGTAGAACATGCCGATGCCCGTAGCTCGAACAGTGGAGCCAACCGGAATTATTTTCATGGCCGGAGCATGAACCCAGTCGGACTCAGGCGGGTGGCGATAGATGGCGGAGAAGATGTGGCCCTCCGACTCCAGGACATACTCATCGATGGCCGCTTCGCGAACCTGCCGAACAACCCGTCCCTCGGTGGCAACCACCTTGAATGCGTTGCCGCCGAAGCCAAGCTCCCGCCATGTAATGGGGATTGGCGCGACTGGCGCCTGCACTTGCAGGTCGCGCACCTCGGCAAGTGCCAGCACGGTGTAGTTGTTACGAACTTCAGGAAAGCCGGAAGCTTCCGCCATGTCCCCGATGCGCAGCGGCTCCTTGGTCAAGGTCATGACCCACAGGCTTTTCGATCCGCTCTGCAACACGACGGTAGAACCGGGCTGATAGTAGGTGATGGTTCCCTGGACTCGCACGCGCTTTGAGAGATCGCGCAACCTGTAGGCGCCAAGGATATTGTCGAGCGGCGCTGCCGGGACCGCCTCAACTGGCAACGCGGCGCGCTTGAGAATCTTAATGTCCTGCAATCCCTGAACATCGATCCTGGCGCCGTTCAACTCCATGCGCTGATCGAACTTCGCGGTAGCAATGCCGGTGATCTCTACCTCGGCATCCAGCAGCCCTTTCAGTATGCTGGTATCCTTGCTGTCAACCGCTGCGTCAATATAGCCGCCGTCCATTAGCATCTGGAGATAGACTTCGCGGCGTTCGCCGCTGTCTGAAACATCGGCGGACCGGACCACGGCTCGAACCTTGATCCTCATGCAATCGAGCTGCGCGCTGACCAACTGGTCAAAACTCGCAGGCGACGCAACCGGCGCAATGCCATGACGAATGAAAGTCACGCTATCGGCGTCCACCATCGGGCGGAAACTGTCCTCGGTTTTTCCGGAGATGAGAACACGATCACCGGGCAGCAGCGCGGCGCCTGGCTTGAAGCTGACATAGATTGCCGCATTGCCATCCTGCACAAACAGGTCGATATCGGAGCTTCGATAGTAGGTGACGGTCGCCTCGAAGGCGACTGGCAAAGCCTGGCTGGCCTGGGAATTCGTAAGCGAGTGAACGGCATGGAGAGAATTGAGCGCAGCGGGCGCCTCGGTCCAGGCGGCAGTTGCCCCCTGGAAAATCATGACCGCTGCAAGAATCAACCTCATCATGTGTGAAAAGACCTTGTAGAAATAATACGGCCTTCTCCGCTTGCTGGCTGAGGCTATTGCCTCAATCGGGCATCTCCGTTGGATGGATGCAGAAATTGCGGCGCTGAAAGTGCGCTACATCGAGGGCAATGGAGGTCTCTCTGCTTCTCAACCTTCAAACTCCCGCGCGAGGATATTCCTGCCCGGCGGGCGCATCGCGCTTGGTGTGCTTGGCCACGTACATGGCGGCATCGGCCACGCTCAACAAGCTGTCCCGGGTGCTGGCGTCCTCAGGATAGAGGGCAATGCCGACGCTGGCTGTGCCGTGCAGCAAATAATTCTCCACGGCATAGTCATCGTCCAGGCTATGCTCCAGCCGCACCGCAATCTCCTCGACCTCTGCGCGGCTGCGCACCATTGTCACCAGCACGGCAAACTCATCGCCACCCAGCCGCGCCAGCATGTCGTGCGGCCGCAGCTGCCGCTTCATGCGCTGTGCAACCTCTTGAAGATACATGTCGCCCACCTGGTGCCCATAAAGATCGTTCACTTGTTTGAATTCATCCAGGTCGATGTAGATCAACCCGAAGATGCTGGCTTGCTGGCGCGCTTCTTCAATTTGCGCATTCAGCAGGCGGTCAAGCGAGCCGCGGTTGTGGATGTCGGTGAGCAGATCAAACTCTGAGCGGTGGCGCAAATCGGCGTAAAGTCTGCGGGTTTCAATGGCCAGCGTCGCGAGTTTGGCCCCAACCGAAACCGCATCTTCCTCGCGCGAGTCGGGCTGCGATCCAGCAAGGAAGCCGGCAAAAATGCTGCCCAGGGCCTGACCGGAACGAGCCGGGATATCGGCGCTGATTACGCGCAGCAACTGCGCGTTTGGCTGCCAACGCCCCAGGCGGGCGCCGTCCGTGACTTCACACCAGCAGGGGGCGCCGCCCAGGCCAAACGAGACCAACTCGGTGATCTGCTCAAGAATGCCGGCCAGGGGCGAGGTCCCGTTGATGTCCTCGAGGATGCGGCTGCGCTGCCGTTCGCGCTCGGCCGTCGCCCGCTCCATGGCGGCCTCAGCTTCAATGCGGGAGGACAGAGCCGCTGTCTGGCGGCGGACTTTCCCGTTGAGGATCCAGACCCAACTGATGGCCGCAACCACCACGAGCAGAAGCAGTCCGACAACCAGAGTGAGGTTCCGAACGGTCATCAATGAGGGCCTGGCGACGAGCGCAATATCGTCAAACGAGCGCAGAAGGATATTGAAGGGCGCTTCGTCTCCCGGGTTGATTGTATTGGCATTCAAGATGATGCAAATGCCAGTGATCCGGACTCTGGAGCCCAGCGGAATCTGCATCATCGGCGGCAGCATGGCGGGCCTGGGCGGATGGCGATAAATCGCCGTAAAGAGCTTTCCGTCCGCGACCAGAACATATTCGTCCTGCGAGGCTTCGCGAACTTCCGTGGTCACTTGTCCTTCGATTGAGACAAGATCGTCCTGGTGGCCGTCTGGACTGTTGCTGCTCCACAGGGCCAGTTCGCGCCAGGATTTCAACTGCGGCAGCACCGGTGCCAGAATGTGGCTGTCCTGGATTTCGCCATCGGTCAATGTCAACAAGCGGTCGTGCGCTTCCGGAAACCCGGTGGCATCGGCTTCATCGCCAATCTGCATGGGTTCCTGCGTGTGCGTGGCGATCCAAAGGCTCCGGGCGCCATCCTGCAGCACGAGGGCCGTGCCGGGCTGGTAGTAGGTGATGATTCCATGAACCCTCACCCGCGGCGTGAGGTCGCGGACGTGGTAGACCGAGAGGATCTGGCCCATTGGCGTTACCGGCAGTGACCACGGTCCAGCAGTTGCGTACTTGCGGACAGCAATATCCGACAGCTTGGAGACGTGGAGTTCGACTCCTGTCTGCTGCATCTTGTCGTCGAACACTCCGCCGGCGACTCCCGTGACTTCAACCTCGGCATCCAGAAGCCTACTCACGGCGCCGGAATCGTCGCTGTCGACGGTAACCTTGATGTAACCGCCCTCGATAACGAGTTGTAGCAGAGCGCTTCGGACCGGGGCGACCGTGCTCGTCACCACGTCGGCGGCGCGGACCGTGGCATGCACAGTCACCAGCCTGCAATCGAACTCGGACTTGATCAACTGATCGAAGGTGGCGGGCGCAGGCTTTGGCAACGAGCCGTGGTGAAGAACGGATACTTCGTGGGCCACGATAATCGGGCGAAAACTCTCCGTCGTAGTTCCCCGCACAAGGACCCGGTCGCCGGGCAGCAACGCAACTCCGGCCGGCCGACGCACAAAAATCCCCGCATCCTCGTCTTGAACAAAGAGCAGGTTTTCATATCCGCGCGAATATACAACTGTGGCTTCAAACTGCACGGGCAGCGAGTGGCTGGCATCTGCATTCGTCAGCGCATGCACGGCGCGCAGACTCGTCAATGGGCTGGGCGCCGATGCCGGGGCAGCCGGGCAAAATCCAAGAAGGACTGCCAAAGCGACAACCGAACTTTTCATTGGGCAGATTCCTGCAAATTCACTTAGCCGCTATCTTACTCTCGGGAAGGTTTCATCGTCTGGGCAAAGAAGCCAATCGGACTGGAAAGAAGCCTTTGCAGGTCTGGCGCCCCGGTATCGGTGATCGCCCGAGTCCGCCTCAGCTGCCCTCTTCAGGGGTAAGGGCGGGCTTGTCTTGCGCGTCATCCCCGGCGTGGCGGGTGTGCTTTGAAACGTACATGGCGGCATCGGCCGCGCTCAGCAGGCTGTCCCTGCTGGTTGCATCCTCAGGATAGAGGGCAACGCCGACGCTGGCCGATCCGCGCAGCACATAACCCTCTACGGCGTACGGCTCGTCGAAACTGCGCTCAAGCCTTAACGCAATCTCCTCTACCTCGGCGCGGCTGCGCACCACAGGCACCATCACCGCGAATTCGTCGCCGCCCAGGCGCGCCAGCATGTCGTGAGTGCGAAGCTGCCGCTTCATGCGCAACGCCATCTCTTGCAGATAAAGGTCGCCCACGTTGTGGCCGTACTGGTCGTTCACCTGCATGAAATCGTCCAGGTCGATGTAGATCAGTCCAAAAATGCTTGCGTTTCTGCGTGCGCCATCAATCTGCGATTCCAGATTCTTTTCCAACGAAAAGCGGTTAAGAATGTCAGTCAGCAGGTCGAACTCCGAGCGGTGCACCAGGTCTGCGTACAACCTGCGCGTTTCAATAGCCAGCGAGGCCAGCTTTGAGCCCATTGACAGCGCTTCATCCTCGCGTCCGTCTGGTAACGCTTCCCGCGGGAAGCCGGCAAAAATATTGCCTAGCGCGGGGCCAGAGCGGGCGGGAATCTCGGCGCGCACGATCTTTAGGTTCTCCCCTTCCACCGGCCAATGACCAAGCCGCGCGCCATCGGTAACCTCGCACCAGCAGGGAGCGCCATCCAAACTGAACGAGACCAATTCGCTCACCTGCTCCAGGATGCCGGCCAGCGGCGCAGATCCGTTGATGTCTTCAAGAATGCGGCTGCGGCGCTGTTCAAGCTGCGACATCCGCCGCTCCATGGCAGCCTCCGCTTCAATGCGCTCGGTCAGCGCGGCAGTTTGCCGCTGGACTTTTCCTCGCAAGGTCCAAACCCAGCCCGTAACCACAAGCACAATCAGCACCAGCACGCTGACGGCAATAATCAGGCTGCGAATGCTGAGCAAAGAGGGCCTGGCAACGACGGTGATGTCATCAAAGGTCCGCACCAAAATATTGAATGGCGCCTTGTTCGCGAACAGGGTCGTGTCTTGCAGTATGCAAATACCTGTGACGCGAACCTTCGATCCAAGCGGTATCTCGCGCAAGGGAGGAACAGGAACCAGGCTGGATGCGTCCGGGTGGTGAAAGATGGCTGAGAACAACTGACCGTCGTTAACCAGCACATACTGATCCTGCGAGGCTTCCCGGACCTCCATCACCAGCTTTCCCTCAATGGAGATAAGGTCGTAGTGATGCTTGCCGGCCATGTCGGCGTCGGCAAGTTCGCGCAGCGTCACGTCAAGCGGCACAATGGGCGCCTGCTCCATGCTGTCCTGCACTTCGGCATGGGTAAGCACAGGCGACCCGCTCGACACCCCAGGTATGCCCGTCGCATCGGCCAGGTCGCCAATCCGCAGCGGCTTGTCCGTCAGGCTCTCCACCCACAGGCTCTCGGTGCCGTTTTGCAACACAATTGCCGCGCCCGGCCGATAGTAGCCCGGCTGGTAGTAGGTAATGGTGCCGTTTACGCGTACTCTGCGCGTTTGATCCTGAACATGAAGGCCGGCGAGAATCCTGTCTATTGGCGTGATGGGCACGGACCAGGGACTCACACTGGCACGTTTGAGGATTTTCAAGCTGGAGAAAGAGAAGGCTCGGATCAGAGCCCCAGTCTGATGCCACTTGCCGTCGTATAGGCCGCCAGCCGCACCGGTCACTTCCACTTCGGCGTCGAGCAGGTCCTTTATGTCGTTTTCGTCGGTGGTGTTCACGATTACATCAACGTAGCCGCCATCGGCGATCAGTTCCAGGTAGGTAACGTGCGGCGAGACTGCGGCGCTGGTGCGGGCATCCGGTCTCAGGACCACGTTTGCGGCGCGCACCCGGCCCCTGAAAACAACCAGCCTGCAATCGAGCCGCCCGCTCATCAGCTCATCAAAGTTGGCTGGGATGGCTTTCGGCAAGGCTTCGCGGCGCAGCAGCGTAATGCTGTCGGCAACCACATCCGGACTGAACTCCGCCCTCGTGGTTCCCTTCACCAGAACGTGATCGCCTGGCCCAAGTTTTGCCCCCACCGGAGCATAAACAAAAATGGCCTGGTCGCCATCTTGCACAAAAACGTAGCGCAAGATAGGGTGGGCGTAAGTAACCGTCGCTTCAAACGTGACTGAAAGGCCCCGATTTGCCTCGGCCTTTGACAGGGTGCGAATCGCGCGCACGCTCGTCAAAGATGCGGGTTCAGCCGCCGGCGCAGCCAATGCCCATCCCAGAATCACCGCCAGCAAAAATATCACTCTCTTCATCTGAAGAAATCCGGCCTCGTCGGCTCTGGGACCTGGGGGACCTGGCAACTTAATAGCCAGCGCGCCAAGCCGTTTGTTCTCAAATCGGTATCAGCCCGGCAAATTGCGCTGGTCAAAAAGCCGCAGAAAGTCTGTATTCAGCAATCTTACTCCAAGGTAAACCTGCTTTAATGACTCTTTTGGGCAGTAAGGCTTGATTTTGGCGAGCATGGTTGCCAGGCTCGGATGATCCGGCAAATGTTGCTTGGCGGTGTCAGGCGCAAGGTTGATCCCCATTTTCCATGGCAAGGAGTTGCTTGCATGACAAATAAGACTGAAGACTCCAACGATGCTCAGCCGCAGCAGCACAGCGGCACCCAGGCCCGGCCGCCCCGCGCCATTCGCGTTATCGGTGTTCCGCTGGATATGGGCGCCAGCCGCCGCGGCGTCGACATGGGGCCCTCGGCCATGCGCGTTGCGGGCCTTGAGGCACGGCTTGAAGCGCTTGGCCACCAGGTGACCGACGGCGGCAACATTCTGGTGGAGATAGCCGAGACCCAGGCCTCGGGCAGCAAGAGCGCGCGCTATCTGAAAGAGATCACCGAAACCTGCACCCGGACAGCGGAAGCGGTGGTCAAAACCCTCGATGACGGCATGACCCCACTGGTGCTCGGCGGCGATCACTCGCTAGCCGCCGGTTCGGTCTCAGGCGTTTCAGAGTTCTACCGCCGCCGAGGAGAAAAAATCGGCGTTCTGTGGATCGATGCCCACAGTGACATCAATACGCCCCAGACCTCGCCCAGCGGCAACGTGCATGGAATGCCGTTGGCTGCGCTGGTTGGTCTGGGGCCGGACTCGCTGGGAAAAATCTTCGGCTTTTCTCCCAAGATCGCCGCTGAAAACACGGTGCTCATCGGCGTGCGCGACATTGACGCCGCCGAGCGCGACAACATCTGCCGCGCCGGCGTGGCCCACGTCTACACCATGCGCGACATTGACGAGCGCGGCATGCGAACGGTGATGGAAGAGGCCCTGTCGGCGGCGAGCCGCGGGACCGCTGGATATCACGTATCGCTGGACATGGACTGGATCGATCCGGAAGACGCCCCCGGCGTGGGCACCCCTGTGCGCGGCGGCGCCACCTACCGCGAGGCCCACCTGGCCATGGAAATCCTCGCGGATCACGGCCGCATGGTCAGCTTTGAAATCGTCGAAGTGAATCCGGTGATCGACGAGCACAACCGCACCGCCGACCTGGCCGTGGAACTGGCCTGTTCGGCGTTTGGGAAGAAGATATTGTAGGCAGGCAAACGCGGGCTGCGCTGGCAACCCAGCTTGCGAGTGACGGCCAAGCCGCGGCTAGATTGAAAGCTCAAGCGGAACCATGGTTGCTCGATAGTCTTCCGGACTCACCCAGTATCCGGCAGTGATGACCCAGACTCGATTTCCGTTCTGAAATTTCGGGCAAATCTCAGGACAATACCAGCCCGCCGGAGTGGAATCGTAAGAGCCGATGCGATTCCAAGGACCCCATGGATGCGGAGACTCGTAGAAGTCCCAGACCGTGTGTGTTCCCGCGCCGGGAATCTTGCCGCCGCCTGCCGGATAGTACCAGCCGACCATGAAGTATCGCCGCTGCGCGGGCAAATACACTGCGCCAGACATTCCGAACTTGCCCGGGGCCACCAACAACTGTTTCGCATCGCCAAATTTTGGCGACCACGCTGCCGACTTCATTCCATCGCCGCCTGCGTAATACTCCCAATCTTTTCCGTTCAAATTGCCAAGCTTCGATCGCGCAACCCGGCCCAGCACCATGTCGTCGCCGCAGTCCCAGAATCCGTTGTTCGACGTCGCATAGACGTACTCCTGCGCGCCGTCCTCCGTCACTTCCCGGTGTCCGTAGCCGTATTGGATAAAGTATGGAGTGGCAAATCGCCGCCCCGGAAACATGGGCTGGTCGTAGTTCTGCTGTGCCGTGCGCGTCCAGGTCTTGCCAAAATCGGTGCTCTTGATGATGCTGGCATTTTGCGCGGTTTGCCGCTTCATCAGGTCGCCGCTGTATTCGCCGTAGATGTGCCGCGACACCGCCCAGTAAAGCGCCCCGTCAATCCACATGCAGCCAGTCGACTTCCACGTGCAGCCGTCCGGACCTTCGAACACGCCAGCGCCGTACTCGGTCATCGGGTTGACCGTGGTTCCGGCAAGGCGCAGCGGGTCGCTGCCTTCGAGCCGGTTGAAGGCTATGTTGGCGTCGCACGCATTGTGGAATCCCTTGGTATCGTTGGATGGCGAGTACAGGTTGTCATCGCCCGCCCAGGCTGCCACCCACGTATCGCCAGCATTGTCGGCAAGCCGCATTGGGGCGCCAACTTTGACGCCTGTGATCGGCCGGGAGAGCGCTTCCTCAACGCCGGACAAAGAAAGCGTAGAGCCAAGCGCGTCTACTCTCGCCGCCAAGGTTGCGGCCAGAGAACCCAACAGGAAATCCCGCCTGCGAATCGGCATATATTCGAGTCCTCGATCCTTCTCTCAGTTGATGAGCCAAACCTGCATTTGCACGTGCGACACCGGTTGAACGGCGCAGCAGATTCGTGTCAATTCTATCCTGCCGCACCGGTGGTGAAACGAGAGCCGGTTCGATGAGTGAAAATAGAAATGAGATGACAAAGAAACTCCGTGTAGGCATTTTGTTTGGCGGGCGCAGTGGCGAGCATGAAGTCTCGTTGCTCTCGGCCGCTTCGATTCTGGAAGCAATCGACCGTGAAAAATTTGATGTTGTCCCCATCGGCATTACCAAGGAAGGCCACTGGCTGGCTGCCGCGGACGCGCACGACCTTCTGGAAGGCAAGGCCGGCGCCGTGGCGCAGCGACTGCGAGCGGGTGACCCCAACGCCACCCCCGGCGCCAAGCTGCTTGAAGAAGGCATTCCCACGTTGATGGCTCCGGAGCCTTCCGGCCACGCGCTTGTCGCGGGCGCGCCACCGGCCGCAATGCTCGACGTGGTTTTTCCCGTGCTGCACGGCACCTTTGGCGAAGACGGCACCATCCAGGGTCTCTTCGAACTCGCCGGCATCGCCTATGTCGGCGCTGGCGTGCTGGGCTCGTCGGCAGGCATGGACAAGGACGTGATGAAACGCCTCTTCGCCAATGCCAAACTGCCCATCGTCAAGCACGTCACGCTGCTCCGCGCCGAGTGGGAAAAGTCCCCGCGCAAGGCCGTTGCGCAGGTTGAGGCGACGCTCAAGTACCCGGTGTTTGTGAAGCCGGCCAACCTGGGCTCGTCGGTGGGAATCAGCAAGGCGCATAACCGCAAGGAGCTTGGTCCGGCGCTTGACCTGGCCGCCAAGTACGACCGCAAGCTGGTAGTCGAAGCCGGCGTCGGCGGCAAGAAGAAAAGAGCCCGCGAACTCGAGGTCGGCGTCCTGGGCAACGACGATCCCAAGGCCAGCGTGGTGGGCGAAATCATTCCCGGAAAGGAATTCTACGACTACGAGGCCAAGTACCTGTCAGAGGGATCGATCCCGGTGATTCCGGCACCGCTGACCAAGGCGCAGACCAAGCAGATCCGCGAAATGGCCGTAGCTGCATTCAAGGCCTGCGACCTCTCCGGCCTCGCCCGCGTTGACTTCCTCATGGAGCCGGACGGCAAGCGTCGCATCTTTCTCAACGAGGTGAACACCATGCCCGGCTTTACCCAGATCAGCATGTACCCCAAGCTGTGGGAAGCCACCGGCATCGGCTACAAGGACCTCATCACCCGGCTGATCGAGCTTGCGCTGGAACGGTACGCCGAGAAGAGCCGCAACACCTACAGCCGCGAAGAGTAGGACAGTGGTTTGTGATCAGTGGTCAGAATTCCGAGGCACGGCCAGATGTGCGGAGGTTTCAGTCCTTGGGAACCATCGGCAGAGGGCCGGTGTCTATAGAACAAAGGGCAATGCGTATATGCTGTATTCGCAGGGCAACTGATCACCAACCACTGATCGCTGACCACTGCCTTTAAGGAAGTCTCCAATGACTCTGCTTGACGCTCCCGTCTTTGACGAAGTTCGTGACCGGCGCCGCCGCGTTATTCTATCCAGCGCCGTGACCCTGCTTTTTGTGCTTTTTGTGGGTTGGTGGCTGGTGGCCGGGCGCCCGGTGGACTGGCCCTGGAATTGGAACAGCTACCTGCAGGGCCGGCACACGGTCGACAAATTCCTGACCGCCGTCGAAAAGAACGACCTGCCCTCGGCCTACGGCATCTGGATGAACGACAAGAACTGGCAGCAGCATCCGGACCTGAAAGGCCCCTATCCCTTCGCGCGCTTCCAGGAAGACTGGAGCACCACCAGCCCCGACAACGAGTACGGCGTCATCCAGAGCCACAAGATTGTGCTGGCTGGCCGCTACGGCAACGGACTGCTGGTGGCGACCCTGATTAACGGCCGCAAGAGCAAGGCGCTCAACCTGCAATACGATCCCAAGACAAAGACGTTGGCCTTCTCGCCGCCCGGCGTTGAACTTTACCTCGGACCGTAGCGCCCCGTGACACTTCCCGATGTGCCCAACTTTGGTGCGCCCAGCTTCGACACGGCCACGGACCGCCGCCGTCGCATCGTCATCTTCTTCATTGTTACCGTGCTGGGGGCCGTCTTCGGCGGTTTCTGGCTCGCCTCCGGCGCGCCCTTTGACTGGCCATGGACCTGGAGCAGCCATCGCGCCGGCACCATCGCCGTCGATCAATTTCTGCGCGACGTCGAGAAGAACGATCTCCGGGAAGCGTATGCCGTCTGGAACAACGATAAGGACTGGCAGCAGCATCCTGCCCGCTACGCCTACACCTTTGACCGTTTCCAGCGTGACTGGGCTCCCAACGGCCAGGAAAACGACTATGGCGTTATCCGGACACACGTTTTGAAGATGGCGCATGTCTACGGCAACGTCCTCGCCGTGGGCGTCCAGATCAACGGCCGCAAAGACAAGGCCCTCTACCTCGACTTCGACCGCCGCGCGCACACGTTGAACTTCTCAGTGGATGAGTACTACATGGCGCCCTAGGCCGTTCGGCGGTCCTGGCACCGAGTCGGCGGGGTTTGCGACACCGTTGGAGAGTTTCCGTTGATTCCCGGCATGTTGCAAGCTTCCCCGAGTCCGCGCCCCGACGGCCTGCATCCAACATGCCGAGGAAAAAACCATGCCCCAGAGCTCGCACAGCCAATCCGCTGAACTTCACAATCTGGCTGCCCATGCGCACGCCGCTGCCGCCGCTGCCCACGGCAAAGCAGATCACCTGACCGCCCACGAACTCAGCAAGAAAGCTCGCGAACTCTCAGAGAACGCCCACCGCCACACCGAACAGCTAGCCGAGGAAAAGCAAAAGGCAGCCAAAGCCTGATAAGCGAGAAAGCCGGGTGCCCCTGGTCTCGATTTTGAGACCAGGGATGCCACAGTCCCGGGGACCGCGCTCTCTACTCAGCGTCAGCCAAGCCGGCCAGCGCAGCCTCAAGGCTGCCCGCATCTTCCACATTCAGCGATTTGAGCGCCGGATCGATCTGCTTGAGCAGGCCGCACAGCACCTTGCCCGGTCCTACTTCAATAAAGACCTCAGCACCCGCGCCGACCAGCGCCTGCTCGCAATCCATCCAGCGCACCGCGCCGGTCACTTGGCGGGTCAGCGCATCCTGCGCGGCGGCTGCGGTTGTTACAAGGCCGCCGCTTACGTTGGCGGCAACCGGGATGCGCGGATCGGCAAGCGTCAACGCCGCAAGCACGCGCGCCACTTCTTCCTGTGCCGGCTGCATCAGCGCGCAATGGAAGGGTGCGCTTACCGGGAGCATGACCGCGCGGCGTGCGCCCTTGGCTTTGCAGAGAGCCGAGGCCTTTTCAACCGCCGCCAGCGCGCCGGAGATCACCGTTTGTCCGGGCGAATTCAGGTTGGCAGCCTGCACCACCAGGCCGGTTTCAGCCGCGGCCTCTTTGCAGGCCTCCACCACCAGTTCCGGAGCCAGTGACAGCACCGCCGCCATGGCGCCCTGTCCGGCTGGAACGGCCAATTGCATGGCGTGCCCACGCGCCTTCACTGAGCGCAAAGCGTCGGCAAAGGAGATGGTCCCTGCGGCCACCTGGGCACTCCACTCGCCGAGAGAATGTCCGGCGGCTAGCACCGGCTCAATGCCGTGCTCGGCCAGTACGCGCCATGCGGCAACGCTTACCGTCATGATGGCCGGCTGCGTGTTTTCAGTGAGCTTCAGGTCCTCTTCAGGACCTTCAAAGCAGAGGCGCGAAAGCGAAAAACCGAGAGCCTCATCGGCCTCGGCAAAGGTTTGCGCTGCGACAGGAAAACGCTCGGCCAGTTCGCGGCCCATGCCAACCGCCTGCGAACCCTGACCCGGAAAGAGAAAGGCTAGTTTTTTTGACATTTCAGAGAGATTTTACCGGAAGGGGGCGTGATCGCGCTGTGAGCGGCTTGCCGGTTCCACTCAAAAAAACTTAGACGCAGGTTCTTCGACTCGTAAGCCACGGCTGACTCCACTCACGAGGTCAGTTCAGTTTCAAGGTTCAGTTCCAGCGCTTCTTGTCGTCGGGGTCGTCATCCAGTGGGCGGCCTTGGCCGTCAAACCGGACGGTGCGTCCCTGGGAGCGCATATACACCTCGAACTTGCGCGATGCGCGGCGGCGCTTCCAGCGGTAGTAGCGGTTGCGCAGGCCATACCAGCTCTCGCTGAGCATGAAATTGACGCCCCGGCGCGGGGCCAGGCGGATGTAAAGCAGCCCGCCAAGCGCCCCGCCTAACTGGGCAAAGGCGTACCAGCGCTGCTCTCCAAAGACCATGGCGATGGAGATAAGCGCGTAAATGGCCGCCATGTAGCGCGCCTTGACGCCGATGGTGAAAAACAGCAGGAACTGCGTGTCGCCGTAAAGGGTGCCGATGGCCACTAGCAGGCCAAAGATGCCGCCGATGCAGCCGGCCAGCGGGACCGCGGTGGCAGAAAAGCCCAGCGTCCCGGCGCAGGCATAAATCGCGGTTGAGGCGGCGGCTGTCCCCAGAACCGAGGAGGCATAAAGGCCCATCACCCAGTTTGAACTGTGGTAGTTCTCAAGAAACCCGGCCAGAAACCACAGCGAGAGCAACTCGAAGAGGGTGCCGATAAGGGTGATATGGACAAAGCTGTAGGTGAAAGGCTGCCACACGCCGCCATGCAGAAAAAGCTGGGGCTGAAAGGCAAAGGCGTTAAAAAGCCCGGCTGCGAACCTCGGCGACGTGAACCCAATCAGAAGGAACGCAAAGTAGCCGCACAGGTTTACCAGCACCAGGCGGCGGGTAGCGCCGTTGAAGTCGGGGAGGGCGAACGGACTGGAGCCAACTCTAGGCATCGTCAGTCTCAGGTTAACCCGTAGAAGGGCTGGGTGTCATTGCCAGGGGCGGTTCTGCTTCGCGGGACCAATCAGGTTCTGCCGAGTCAAACGATCTGCGGAAATCGGCCACGTATCCTTCGCGGGCTGCAATTCGTCTCACAAGTGTGATCTGGGCCACTTGACCTGTGAGCGGTTTTGACCTAAAACTAACGCTGTCGCACCCAAAAGTGCAGTCACTGAACGAAACGAAATGCCTTGGAAAGAGAGGAGGCTGCCATGCCCACCTGCCCCGAATGCGAGAATGAACTAGACGTCGAATTGGACGAAGTAGAAGAAGGCGATGTGGTCGCCTGCGACGAATGCGGCACTGAGTACGAAGTTGTCGGCGTTGAACCGCTGGAACTGTCGCGAGTTGACGACGATCTAGACGAAGACGACGAACCGGTTGAAGAGGACGAGGAGGAAGAGTGAAGTTGAATCGCACAAGTTGGGTGGCCTGGGTGGCATTTGCCGCCTTGGCGGCTGGCCTGCTTCCAATTGCGCCAAATACGGGCCTTCTTGGGCCTTGCACGGCGCAGGCGCAGAACATCGGCCAGCGCGTTGTTTCCGGCTACGTGGTGGATGCAAGTGCCACGCCGCTGGTCGGCGCCACCGTCTTCCTCAGGAATGTGAAGACCAAGTCCATCCGCAGCTTCACTTCGGTCGCCGACGGCAAGTTCCGCTTTGCCCAGGTAAACATGGCTGAAGACCACGAGCTTTGGGCTGAAAAGGACGGAAAGAAGAGCGCGCCAAAATCCATCAGCAGTTGGGATACGCGCAAGGAATTTGAGGTTGAACTAAAGATCGGCAAATAGAAAAGCGGTTGCGGCGCCACCTGATCGGCGCCGCTGCCCAAACTACGCTTCCAGTTTGCGGGTCACCAGTTCATTCAGCAGCGCCGGGTTGGCCTGCCCCTTTGACGCCTTCATTACCTGCCCCACAAAAAATCCCGCCATCGTCTTTTTGCCGGCCTTGTACTGCTCCACCTGCTTGGGATTCGCGGCAATCACCTCGTCGATCATTCTCTCAAGTGCCGAGGCGTCGGTAATCTGCTCCGGCTTTTCGCGATCATAGACGGCGGGGAAATCCTCGCCCTTCTCAAAGCACACGTCGAAAATTTGCTTCATCTGCTTTGAGCTGATCTTGCCCTCGTCCAGCAGGTCGGCGGCCATGACAATGCCGGCCATTGACACCGGCGACTGCTCCTGCTCAAGGTTCAGCGCCTTCAGCCGTCCGCCTACCTCGCTCAGCAGCACGTTGGCCACGCGCCGGGGATTGCGCGCCGTCCTGGCGGCGGCTTCAAACCGGTCGGCGAACTCCCGCTCAGCGGTCAGCGTAAACGAGTCCTGCCGGTTCAGTTCGTACTCGGCCACCATGCGGGCACGCCGCGCTTCAGGCAGTTCGGGCAGATTCTTCTTTGTCTCCGCCAGGAACTCGGGCGAAACGATCAGTGGCGGCAGGTCAGGCTCGGGGAAATAGCGGTAATCGTGGGCCTGCTCTTTTGAGCGCATGGAGTAGCTGCGGCCCTCATTCGAGTTCCAAAGGCGGCTTTCCTGAATCACGCGCCCGCCGGACTCGATGACCTCAATCTGCCGCTCAATCTCGTACTCCAGCGCGGCCCGCACAAAGCGGAAGCTGTTCACGTTTTTCACTTCGGCCTTGGTGCCCAGCCTGGTCTCGCCCCTCAGCCGCACACTGATGTTGGCATCGCACCTGAGCGACCCCTCTTCCATGTTGCAGTCGGAGACGCCGCAGTAAAGCAAAATCTCCTTCATGCGCGTCAGGTACTCGAAAGCCTCGTCCGGCGTGCTGATGTCGGGGTCGGAGACGATCTCGGCCAGCGGCGTGCCGCAGCGATTCAAGTCAACATACGTCCGCGTCGCCGAGTCGGCGAAGCCGTCGTGCAGGCTCTTGCCCGCGTCTTCTTCCATGTGCAGGCGGGTAATGCCGATGCGCTTGGTCGAGCCACCCGCCGTGGGCACCTCGATCCATCCATGCTCGGCCAGCGGCTTGTCGAATTGCGAAATCTGGTAGCCCTTGGGCAGGTCGGGATAGAAGTAATTTTTGCGCGCGAAGATGGAGCGCTCGCGCACCTCGCAGTTCAGCGCCAGCGAGGCCAGCGTGGCAAACTCCACCGCCTTGGCGTTGAGCACCGGCAGCGAGCCGGGCAGCCCCAGGCACACCGGGCAAATGTGCGTATTGGGCTCCGCGCCAAAGTGGTTGGCGCAACCGCAAAAGGCCTTGGTCGCGGTGAGCAGTTGCACGTGAACCTCGAGTCCGATGACGGGCTCGTACTTGGCCATAACTTCAGGGGACAGCGCGGCGGCGGGCATATTGGAATTCTAGCGCGAACAAAAGGACAGCCACTGCAAAGGTGAGCGCCGTTTCCGCGCTGCTCCCTTCACAATGGCTGCCAATGATGCTGGACGCACATCTCGACGCTGGCGGTTCGGCCTTACTCCGTCGGATCGTCCGCCGTAAACGGCGAGCAGCAGGGCTTCTCCGTTGCGTGGAAATTCATCAGTTCAAGCCGAATGCCGTCTGGGTCGTACAGGTTGAACTGGTACTTTCCGTCCAGGCCGATCTTGGGTCCGTCGTCGTAGCGTCCCTCAAGCCGTTTGGCTGCCTTCAGTCTCTTGTAGGTCTCCGGAACCGACATTACGCCTACCGAGAGGTGGTCCAGAACGCCCAGCGTCTTCTGAGACATGCCCGCCGGGATGCCTGTCGTTGCGGCGCCGCCATGTGTCTCCTCAAGCATGTACTCAACCCAGTCGTGGCTGTCCGGTGTCTGCAGGCTCACCCAATCTATCTCGCCATCCTTTTGGCCGCCCCACCAGTAAGGCCTGAATCCAAGCAGGTCGAGGTAGAAAGTATTTTCCAGGGCCCGGTTATGTACCAGCAGGCCCATGTGCATGATGTGGCGGCCGATCACGTCCGATGTTAGAACAGCCTTGGGCAGGCGCGGCGGCTGCACAAACTCCACCTTGTTGCCCTCGGCATCGTTCACGCTAAACCAGAAGCTGCCGTCCGCGCCCTTCTGCACGGTGGGCGGCGTCTTCCAGGATTTGGAATTCAGAAACTTGCGCAGCCCTTCGGCGTCGTCGGTGTTGTAGGCGGTATGGTCAAGCCGGTTGATGCCCTGGCCCGGCGGCAGCGGCAACACCTCGACAAATTGCACGCTGTTGAACGCGTAGCGGACACCCTTCGGGTTTTCGGGGTCGGGCAGCTTGGCCGCGCCCATCAACTCCCGGTAGAAGTGGTCCGTGGCCGCGGCGTCAGACGTGTAAACGGCCAGGTGTGAAATGCCCGTGATCTTTGGGCGCGTGATCGGCTTGTCCGGCATTTGGGCGGCTGCGGAGACAGCAAAAGTAACAAGAAAAGCGGCGGAAACAAACCTGGAAAGCATTCAGCACCTCGAAAGTAGTGGCCGCTCCACGATAAAACGATTGAGCGGCCTACGCAAGCTGAGAGCGCGCTCAGTGCCCGGGCTGTCGCGGCCGCGACGCTCAAGGGAACCGTATTGCATTTGGGAGCGTAAGACTTTACAGGATGCGATGTTGCCGGTTCCTTTGCAATATCCGAGCAAGGCAATCCGTTCAATACGCACGAGTCCAGGAGGAAGCGAAATGGCTGATCGAGTTTGTCCGTGGTGGATGGGTTACCTGTTGGCCAGCCCGTTCCGGCGCTGGATGCAAAACCCTGAAGACGTGGTTGGCCCCTTCATGGAACCGGGAATGACGGTGCTGGAGCCGGGACCGGGAATGGGTTTCTTCACCCTGCCGATGGCCGAACTGGTGGGCCCGTCCGGCCGCGTAGTGGCCGTGGACGTCCAGCCGAAAATGCTGGATGGACTGCGCCGCCGTGCCGCCAAAGCCGACCTTCTGCCTCGTCTGGACGCGCGCCTGGCGCAGTCCGGCTCTCTTGGCGTCGGCGATTTGAATGGCAAAGTGGACTTTGTTTTGGCCTGTGCCGTCGTCCACGAGATGCCTTCTTCCGAAGTGTTTTTCCGCGAGGCCGCGGCGGCGCTCAAAACAGGCGGCACGCTGCTGCTTGTCGAACCTGCCGGGCATGTTGATCCGGTACGCTTCGCGCATCAAATCAACGTTGCGCGCCAGGCCGGCCTGGAACAGGGAGAACGCACCGTAGTGCGGCGTTGCCGCGCGGCAGTGTTCACCAAGAAGGCGGCCTGACTGCGGTCCGGCAAGGTTGCCGCCCCTGCCCGCCTTATACAATTCCGGCATGTGCTCTCTCTTTCGCTGTATCCTGCCGGTTGTCGTCTGTTCCGCGTCGCTTTCGCTCATTGGTGCCTCGCAGGCTGGTCTGCCCACCGCTTCGCCCGCTGATCGCGCCGAAGCGCGCGACATCTTCAAGCAACTCATCGAGATCAACACCACCGACACGCCGCAAGGCAGCGTAACCGCCGGCTCCGAAGCCATGCGGCAGCGCTTCCTGGCTGCGGGCTTTCCGGCTGAAGACGTGCAGCTGGTTGGCCCCGACGCGCGAAAGATGAATCTCGTAGTCCGCCTGCGCGCCGCCGGCTCCGCCAAGCAAAAGCCGGTGCTGTTTCTCTGCCACATGGATGTGGTGCAGGCTCTCCGCACGGACTGGTCTACCGACCCGTTTCAGTTCGTGGAAAAAGACGGCTACTACTACGGCCGCGGCACCCAGGACATGAAAGTATCCGATGCCGGCCTGGTGGCTACCTTCCTGCGCCTCCATCGCGAGGGCTATAAGCCCCGCCGCGACCTGATCCTGGCTCTTACTGCGGACGAGGAGGGCGGCCAATTCAACGGCGCGGCCTGGTTGGTCAAAGAGCATCGCGAGCTGGTGGATGCGGCATTTGTCATCAATCCCGACTCCGGCGGCGTGGTTCTTGACCATGGCCGCGCGCTGGTGGGCACCGTCGAGGCCACTGAAAAAATCTACTCCGACTTCCAGATCACGGCCACTAATCGCGGCGGTCACGGCTCGCTGCCCCGGCCAGACAACGCCATCTACGAACTGACCTCCGCCCTCAACAAGCTGGCCGGTTACACCTTCCCTTTCGAGATGAACGAGGTGACCCGCACCTACTTCACCAGCCTCGCCAGGCAGGAAACAGGGCAGACAGCGGCTGACATCAAGGCCATCCTGGCTTCGCCGCCCGACCTGGCTGCCGCGGCCCGCCTCAGCGCCGAACCTAGCTTCAACTCAAACTTCCGCACCACCTGCGTGGCCACTCGACTGGCCGGCGGCCATGCCAACAACGCCCTGCCGCAAACTGCGCAGGCCACGATAAATTGCCGCATCTTCCCCGGCCACTCGCCTGAAGAAATTCGCCAGCAGTTGGCGGCCCTCTTCGCCGATCCCAAGTTGACCGTGAAATACATCTCCGATTCTTACGTGGTGACGGATACCGCCCCGGAGCGCAAAGCCATGACGCCTCCCGCGCCGATTCCCGAAGTCTTTGAGCCGCTCGTCCGTCTCACCCAGGCCATCTGGCCCGGTATTCCCGTGACCCCGGTCATGGAAAACGGTGCCAGCGACTCAATCTACTTCGCCCTGGCAGGAATCCCGTGCTACGGCTACTCCGCGGTCGCGCTTGAGCGGGACGACGACCGGGCGCACGGTCGCGACGAGCGCCTGCCCGTGGATTCCTACTGGAAGTCGCTGGATTTTATGTATGAGTTTTCGAAAGCGGTAGGCGGAAAATAAATATGGCGGCCCCAGGTCCCGGAGCCGGGACCTGGGGCGCGAACTGTCTCATTAACATTTAATCGCCGGCTGCCCTACTTGCCGGGTGCTGCCGTCGTGGGCTGCGACATCTTGCGGATGTAGATGATGATGTTCCACACGTCATCGTCCTTGGCGCGGCCTTCGGCCTCCGAGGGCATCTTGTCTTTGCCGTTGCGGATGGTAGCAAACAGGGTCTCGTCCGTTACTCCGGCGAGGGTAGACGGATTGGACCAATCGCCGAGCTTCAGTCCCATCCCGCTGGCCAGGTCGGTCTTGCCGTTGCCGTTATCGCCGTGGCACATCGCGCAGTCCACTTCGTAGAGTTTCTTGGCCTTTGCCTGCGACTCGGCGGTGGGCTTCACGGCCTTGTGGGTCGGAGCCGTAGTCGGCGTCTGAGCCGCGTCCTGGGCCGTGGGCCTCAGGGCCGGCGACGGAGCGAAGATAAACAGAATGAGCGCAGTAACCAGCATCATGGGGTTAAACATTGAAGCCTCCTCACATGCGGGTGCCCTCTACAGGGCTCCTCGCAAGTGGAAATATTTTGTCGCCCCGAATTATAGGCCAAATAGGAGGGCAATTGCTGAATGGACGTAAAAGTCGACCGTTGAGACGCACCTCGCTTGGTTGGCGCATCGTCCAAAAGCTTCCCGCCCTCGCTGCTAAACTGGCATTACATGATTCTCCCGTTTGTCCGCGAAATTTTCGCGGAACTGGAGCACTCTTCCGCATTTGAGCGCGTACGAAGGCATCTGAGCCTGGGTGCGGGGCGTAGGCGTGTCTCTGGAATGACCGCCACGGCGCGGGCGCTCTACTTGCCGCTGATGGCGCGGGCCGCCAAGCAATTAGTCGTGGTGGTGGTGGCCGACAACAAGGCCGCCGAAGCGCTGGAACCGCTGCTCAAAGCGGGCTGCGATCTTACCGGCGCAATCGATCCCGCGCAGGTGGTCCGGCTGCCCGCCCACGACGTCCTCCCCTTCGAAAATCTTTCGCCCCACCCCGACGTGCAAGAGCAGCGCGCCGCAGCGCTTTACAAGCTCGTCACCGGGGCGGTCTCCATCCTCATCGCCCCGGTTGAAGCGGCTGCCCTCCGGCTCTTTGACCGCGACTACTATGCCGGCCTGGCCGTCACCCTCAAGCGCGGCGAAGAAGTTGACGTGGAAGTGCTCACCGGCCACCTGGCCAGCGTGGGCTATACCCAGATGGATCTGGTTGAGATGCCTGGGCAGTTCACCCGCCGCGGCGGCATTCTCGACGTCTACTCGCCCGAATCCGACCGTCCGGTGCGCATTGAGTTTTTCGGCGACGAAATCGAGACCATCCGCAAATTCGACCCCGAGACGCAGCGCTCGCAGTCCGGCCTTGACGAAGCGCAGCTGCTGCCGCTAACTGAAACCCCGGTGACCGAGCGGTTGCTGGCCGCCGTGCACGCCCGCCTGAGCCGCCAGCGGCTCGAAGTTGATCAGGCCGGCGAAGACGCCGATATGGCTGCCCAAATGGCTGCTGCCGGTGGCGTCAGCGTCTTTCCCGGCTGGGAGTTCTTCAGTTCCGTTGCTGGCGCCGAGAGCAGCCTGCTCAAACTGGTGCCCAAGTGCGCCTTGTTTGTTGAGGAGCCGGCCATGGTCCGCAATCAGATCGACCGTTGGTGGAACAAGGTCGAGCAGCGTCACGAACGCTCGGGCATCGGATCCCTTGTTACGCCCGAAGACATCTACCTGCGCCCCGAAGTGCTCCAGGCGCAGCTTGAGTCCCACTTTGGCTTCGATATCGACCAGCTTGGCGTCGTGGACGTGCTCGACGAAGACAACACGCTCGGCGAGATCGAGCTGAACACCCGCCCCACGCTGCGCTTCCACGGTTCCATTCCCGCGCTCACCGAGCAGTTGCGCACCCTCATCGCGGCCGAGACCCGCATTGTTCTGGCCGCGCCCAATCAGGGCGACGTGGAGCGGCTGGCAACCGTGCTGCGCGAGTATCAGATTCCTTACCGGCTGGGCAGCCGCTTCTTCCATCCCGGCGGCGAAACCGTGCTCGACGAAGCCAGCTACCTCGCCGGCGACATGCGCGTGCCGGTTATCGTGCGGACGCACTTCTCGGCGGGCGTCAGTTTTATTGATTCGAACCTTGTTCTCTTCGGAGCCAACGACCTCTCTGACGATGCCGACGTCGCTGCGCGCCCCGAGCCCAAACGCTCCAAGACGGCGGCCTTTGTCTCCGACTTCCGCGACCTCACCATCGGCGATTACGTCGTCCACGTGGACCACGGCATTGCGCAGTACCAGGGCCTCAAAGAGATCGTGCAGGATGGCCTCAGCGTCGAATTCATGATCCTTGAATTCGCAGAAGCGGCCAAGTTGTATGTGCCTCTGACTCGGCTCGATCTGATCCAGAAATACCGCTCCACCGATGCCGGCCCCGCGCCGGTGCTCAATCGTCTCGGCTCGCAACAATGGGCAAAGACCAAGGCGCGTGTCCGCAAGGCCATGCAGGACATGACCGCCGAGTTATTGAAGTTATACGCCGAGCGCGAAACGGTGCAGGGAACCGCCTTCTCCAAAGACAACGAATTCCAGAAAGAGTTCGAAGACTCATTCGATTACACTGAGACCGACGACCAGTTGTCGGCCATCCGCGCCATCAAGCACGACATGGAATCCACCCTGCCCATGGACCGCCTGCTTTGCGGCGATGTGGGTTACGGCAAAACTGAAGTGGCCATGCGCGCCGCCTTCAAAGCCGTGCAGGACGGAAAACAAGTAGCCGTCCTCACGCCAACGACGGTGCTCAGCTTTCAGCACTTCGAGACATTCAAGAAGCGCTTCTCTCAGTTCCCCATTAACGTAGAAATGATCTCGCGCTTCCGCTCGGCCAAGGAACAGAAGGACATTGTCGCGCGCGTAGAAACCGGCAAGGTAGACATTCTCATCGGCACCCACCGCCTGCTGTCAAAAGATATCAAATTTCAGAACCTGGGCCTTCTCGTGGTCGATGAAGAACAGCGCTTCGGCGTGCGCCACAAGGAGCGGCTGAAGCAAATGCGCAAGGAAATCGACGTGCTGGCAATGAGCGCCACGCCCATTCCGCGCACGCTGCACATGTCCCTGGTTGGCCTGCGCGACATGAGCGTCATCGAGACTCCGCCCAAAGATCGCATGGCCATTCAAACCGTGGTGGCCAAGTTCGATGAGAAGATCATCCGCTCCGCCGTCGAAATGGAGTTGGAGCGCGGCGGCCAGGTCTACTTCGTCCACAATCGCGTCGAGTCGATTTACGAAATTGCCGCGCGCATTCAGGAGTTGGTGCCCGCCGCCCGCGTTGCCGTGGGCCACGGCCAAATGGCAGAGACCGAACTTGAGCGCGTGATGTTAGCGTTCATGGCGCACGAATACGATGTGCTGGTAGCCACCACGATTATTGAAAACGGGTTGGACATTCCGCTCGCCAACACCATGCTCATCAACCGCGCCGACCGGCATGGCCTCAGCGAGTTATACCAGTTGCGCGGCCGCGTTGGCCGCTCCAATCGCCGCGCTTATGCGTATCTGCTCATTCCGCCCGAGAATGAGTTGACCGATATTGCGCGACGGCGGTTGGCAGCGCTCAAGGAGTTCAGCGACCTAGGCGCGGGCTTCAAAATTGCCGCGCTCGATCTCGAGTTGCGCGGCGCGGGCAACATGCTGGGCGGCGAGCAGAGCGGGCACATCGAGGCGGTCGGCTTTGAACTGTACACCTCCATGCTCGAGGCTGCAGTAAAGGAAATGAAAGGCGAAAGCAGCGAAGAGCGTCCGGCCACGCAACTTAGTTTGGGCATCGCGCTGCGCATCGACGAGAGTTATGTGCCGGAAGAAAACCAGCGCCTGCGGCTCTACAAGAAAATCGCCGGCGCCACCAGCGAGGCGGCGGTGGCCGAGGTGCGCGCGGAGATGGAAGACCGCTACGGCGCGCCGCCGGACGCCACCGTTTATCTGCTTGAAGCGGCGCTGATCCGCTTGGAGTGCGAACAGATGGGCATTGCGCAAATCGACCGCAAGCGCACCGAAGTCCAAATCCGATTTATGGAGAACGCGGCCGTCGATCCGCAGCATCTAATGCGTCTGGTGGCCCGCAACGCGAAGCGCGGCGCGCAGTTCACGCCGCAGGGCCTGTTGAAGCTTCCCCTGGCGGCCGCGCGGAGCGATGAAGTGTTGCTTGAGATTCACGAGTTATTAGCGAGCCTGGCGCCCGCGCCGGCCAATGCATGAGATTGTGGTCCCTTAACCCTAGTAGCTGTCATCCTGAGCGGAGCGCAGCGAATCCGGGGTCCCCAGCGACAGGTCTTCGTCGATGGGGTGGGAAGTCGAAGGACCTGCATTTGCACTTCGATGGTTCAAGCAACAAAGTAAATCAAGATCTCCAACCAAGAGAGGCACAATGAAAAGAGTTATCACGTTACTTGCCTTGGGAGCCTGTATGTCTTCTGCGATCACCGGCTATGCCGCCAACGAAAACGGGAAACAGCGATTCCAGAAAGTATCCGACGAGTATCTCGACCAGGTGTACTTTCACTATGGCCCGACCGGCGGCACACTGGCCGGCTATCACCAATACGACGCGCAATTGGAAGACTTCTCACGCAAGAGCATCGACGCAGAGATTTCGGCGCTCAAGACATTTGAAAAGCGGGTCGAGGCCATTCACGCAGATGCGGCAGTGCTCGACGAGACAACCCGCGGCGATCGCGCCATGGTGCTCGGCAACATCCGCTCGGCGCTCTTGACGCTGGAGACAATTCGTCCCTGGGAGAAGAACGCCGATAACTATTCGGGCGCCTGCGCCAACGCCGCATTTGTACTGATGGAACGCAAGTTCGCCTCGCCTGACGAGCGGTTGCGGTCGCTGATTGCGCGGGAGAAGCAGATGCCCGTGCTCCTCGACAACGCGCGCGTGAACCTGAAAAATCCGCCGCACATCTATACCGAAATTGCCATTGAGCAACTACCCGGGATTGTCAGTTTCTTTGAGCACGACGTGCCCATGGCCTTTGCCGACGCCAAAGATCCCGCGCTCAAGGCCGAGTTCGCGCAATCGAACGCCGCCGTGATTGCGGCGCTGAACAGCTACCTAGGCTGGCTCAAGACCGGCCTGCTGCCAAAATCGAACGGGGACTATCGCATCGGTGCGGAGACCTTCTCAAAGAAGCTCGCATACGACGAGATGGTAGACATCCCTCTCGACAAGCTACTCGAAATCGGCTGGGCCGACATGCGCAAGAACCAGGAGCACTTCAGGCAGGTGGCCAAGGAACTTGAGCCGACGAAGGAGCCCGCCGCGGTGCTTGAGGAACTAGGCGAGAATCATCCGGCGCCCGATCATTTGCTCGATGCGTTTCGCGCAACCTTTGACGGTCTGGTCGGCTTCATCAAGTCTCACCACATTGTCACGATCCCTTCCGATGTGCGGCCCATTGTTGAAGAGACACCGCCCTTCATGCGCGCAACAACGTTCGCCAGCATGGACACGCCGGGGCCGTTCGAGACGCATGCGACCGAGGCTTACTTCAACGTGACGCTGCCCGATCCATCGATGAAGCCGCAAGAGGTCGAAGGCTTCATGCATTCCTTCAACGTGGGCACTGTGATTTCAACCGCGGTGCACGAGGCGTACCCGGGACACTACATCCAGTTTCTTTGGGTGCCGCAAGCGCCGAGCCGGGTGCGTAAGTTGCTCGGAGCCAACACGAATGCCGAAGGCTGGGCGCATTACACCGAGCAGATGATGCTCGACCAAGGCTACGGCCAGCCTGGCGCCGGCGCCAAAGACGAACGCGAATCGAAGTTTCTGCGCCTAGGCCAGTTGCAGGATGCACTGCTGCGCAATGCGCGTTTCATCGTCGGCATCCAGATGCACTCCGGCAAAATGAGCTACGACGAAGCAGTTGCGTTCTTCCAGAAGGAGGGCTACCAGTCAAAGGAAACGGCGGTGGTTGAGACCAAGCGCGGCACCAGCGACGCTACCTATCTCTACTACACCCTCGGCAAACTCGAGATTATGAAACTGCGCGCCGACATGATGAAGAAGCAGGGCGCGGCATTCTCGCTCGAGAAGTTCCATAACGATTTCTTGCGCCAGGGTTTTCCGCCCATCAAGATCGTGCGCGAAGCAATGCTTGGCGATGGCTCGCCAACGCTCTAAGCTATGTGGTTTTCCAGGTCTCAAAATCGAATCCTCACCCCAGCGACGAAAATCTGTCGCTGGGGACCCCGGGACCTGGGGAATCCAGCATCTGCGCGGCACGGAATGGAGCGTGTCATTGAGGTGAGGGAAAAGGAATGAGCAATCGCATTCGTACGGCGGTCATTCCAGCAGGTGGGCGTGGCACGCGCCTCTTGCCTATAACCCGGATCATCCCTAAAGAGATGCTCCCTCTGGTGGACAAACCGCTCATTCAGTACGCCGTTGAAGAGGCTCTCGCATCGGGCATTGAGCACATCGTTCTCGTCACCCGCGGTGCCGCGAGCGCTGTCCAGTCGTATTTCGAGGGCGGCGGATGGCAAGCTTCATTCGAGGGCCGGCGCAGCAACGATTCGATAGCTCCGTGCCGCCATTCGTCTCCGGCACTCCAGATCAGTTACGTTCCTCAAAGCGCGCCCCTTGGCCTGGGCCATGCCGTGCTATGCGCCAGAAAGATTGTCGGCGACGAACCGTTCGCGGTTCTGCTATCCGATATCTTGATCGATGCAGAAGTGCCGTGCCTTAAGCAGATGATCGACGTATTCGATGAGCGCTGCGGTTCGGTGGTGGCCACGCAGACCGTTGAAGGCCCGGGCATAAGCATGTACGGGGTACTGGCCGGTTCGCAGGACCCGGGTAACAAGCGCATCTACAACTGCACCGGCATGGTGGAGAAGCCAAAGTTCGAACAGGCTCCGTCAGCGCAGGCCATCATCGGCCGCTATCTCCTCACGCCGCGAATCTTCGAGTTACTGGAGAAAACCAGGCCCGGCGCAGTCGGCGAGATTCAACTTACCGACGCCATCACAGCCCTGCTGAAGGAGGAAAAGGTTTTCGGCTATACGTTTGATGGCAAGAGCTTCGATGCCGGAAACAAGATGGGCATGTTGCAGGCCACCGTAGAGCTCGCGCTCAAGCGGCCTGACCTTGGGCCGAAGTTCAGCGAGTTTCTGAAAAGGATCATGCTTTAGACAAAGCATGTCAGCCCGCTTACCAGACAACGCGCTGACTTGCTAACCCGCTGACCAGCTGACCGGCTCTACGCCTTCCACTTGATGTTGCAGCCGATCGATGGCCGCTGATCTTCAAGCGGTGGATTGCCGGCAAGTGCTGCGTCAATGGCGGCGCGCAAATCTTCGCCGGTGATTGCGACGCCGTTGCCGGGCCGGCTGCGGTCAAACTCTCCGCGATAGACCAGCTTCATGTCGCCGTCGAAGAGAAAGAAGTCCGGTGTGCATGCGGCTTTGTAGGCGTGGGCCACGGTTTGTGTCTCGTCATACAGGTAAGGGAATGAAAACCCCATCGTTTGCGCTTGCTGCTTCATTCCCGCGGGACTGTCGGCGGGGTGCGTAGTCACGTCGTTGCTGCTGATGGCTGCGATGCCGAGAGATTTGCCTTCATAGTCCTTGCCCACCTTCGCGAGTTCTCTCTCAATGTGCTTCACATACGGGCAGTGAGTGCAGATAAACATAACCAGCAGCGCTTTGTTTCCGCGCAAGTCGTCGCGGCGTACTATCTTGCCGCTAACTACATCAGCCAGCGCAAAGTCCGGCGCTATCGTTCCAAGTTCCAACATGGTCGATTCAGTAAGTGCCATGACCTCTCTCCCGATAACTCGATGAATCTTAAAATAACTTAGAACAGCGGCGTTTGCCGGCCCGGCATGGTCCTGCCAAAATGCTCGTAGGCCAAACGCGTTGCAACTCGCCCGCGCGGAGTGCGGTCAAGGAAACCAATCTGAATCAGGAATGGTTCGTAGACCTCTTCCAGCGCGTCCTGTTCTTCAGCCAGCGTTGCGGCCAGTGTGCTCAGGCCCACCGGTCCTCCGTCATATTTCTCAATAATGGCCAGCATCAGGCGGCGGTCAATCTCGTCGAAGCCGTGCGCGTCCACCTCCAGCATGGTGAGCGCGGCGTTGGCTGTGGGCCGGTCAATCACGCCGGTGCCGCGCACCTGTGCAAAGTCGCGCACCCGGCGCAGCAGGCGGTTGGCAATGCGCGGCGTCCCCCGGCTGCGCAGCGCAATCTCCGCCGCGCCGTCCTGGTCGATTGGCACCTGCATCACTTCGGCGGACCGCTGTACGATGACCCGCAGTTCGTCTTCCGTGTAGAACTCCAGCCGCAGCAGAATCCCGAAACGCGAACGCAGCGGCGACGAAAGCAACCCCGGCCGCGTAGTGGCGCCGATAAAAGTAAACGGCCGAATCTCCATCACGTGGGTTCGAGCCGAAGGGCCCTGGCCGATGATGATGTCCAGCTTGTAGTCCTCAAGCGCGGTGTAGAGCTTTTCTTCCAGCACTGGCTGCATGCGGTGGATCTCATCCAGAAACAGCACCTGTCGCTCGCGCAGGTTGGTCAGGATGGCGGTGAGATCGCCCTGAATCTGCAGCGCCGGCCCTGAGGTCTGCTGAAATCCCACATCCAGCTCATTGGCAATAATGGTGGCCAGCGTGGTTTTGCCCAGCCCCGGAGGCCCTGACAGCAGCACGTGATCCAGCGCCTCGCCGCGGGATTTGGCGGCCTCCAGCGCAATCGCCAGCTGCTCCTTGGCTTTCGACTGGCCGATGAACTCCTTAAGCCAGCGGGGGCGCAGCTTCAGCTCAAATACCTGCTCTTCCTCAGCCCGCGAGGCGCTTACCAGCCGTTCCGGAGTGTTGTCGTGCGCGATGGCCATGATGCGAGAAGTGTAGCGGTTGGCGGCGGGTGAAGCAAAATGCGGCGCCGAATCCTCCAGCGTCAGGGAACTGTGCCTGGCGTTGCGTCCTGAGACGGCTTAAGGGATGCAAGAGGAAGTGCGTTTCCGTTCGGTTGCATCCGATCAGCTCCCCATCGCGCCGCCGCCGCCATGCAAACAAACGTATACATCCTGCCGTTCGCGGATACGGGTGATTACGCGGCCGTTCTTTACCTTCCCCGCAATGAGCTGATTCCAAATAAGAAAGGAGCAATCTGAAACGGCATTCAACATGCATTTAGATCACTGAAAAGCAGGGACTGGACGCGCGCGCCTGGCAATTCTGCGTGGCAAAACCTGAGGAGAGATGCATGTTGAACCGTTTTAGCCTTGGATCGATTCTGATCGCCGGCCTGGTCCTCACCTTTACCGGATGCAGCAACACACAGGTGGGCACCATCCAGATCTCCCCCTCAACCCAGGCACTGACTGCAGACCAGACTGTCCAGTTTATTGCCACCGGCGTCATCGGTCACGGCGCTCATCCCACCAGTTCTCAGGATGTCACCAACCTGGTCACATGGTCTTCCAGCACCACTGACGTGGCCACCGTAAGTTCCTCAGGACTCGCCACTGCCGTATCCGCGGGCACGACCACGATCACCGCCAGCATGGCGGGCTCCGCCAGCGCCACGGCGACCATTACCGTCACTGGCGCCTCAGGAGGCGGGGGCTCCAGCGCGGCAGCTTCACTCACCATCATCCCTGGGGCACAGTCCGTTGCAATGCCGGGCCAGACCAGCCAGTTCATTGCCATCGGCACCGCGACCAACGGCGCAACAGAGGACCTTACCAGCTTGGTTTCGTGGACCTCGAGCAGCGAACAAGTGGCCAAAATCAGCTCCGCCGGACTGGCCACTGCTTTTGGGCAGGGAACCACCACCATCACCGCCATCTTCACCCACGCCAACAACTCGGTGATTACGGGGACCGCAACCCTGACGGTGATGGGTGGAACCTCGGAGCCGGTGGTCGCGATCTCCGTCTACCCAGGTTCGGTGTCGCTTTCAGCGTCCGGTCAAACAGCGCAGCTTGTTGCGCTTGGCACCTCTGGAAGCACGGGACTCAATAGGGACGTAACGAACGCCGCTCAGCTCAAGTGGACCTCCGCCGTTCCCACCATTGCCTCGGTAACCGCAAATGGGCTTGTTGCCGGCGTCAGTGCGGGAACGACCACAATCATGGCGGAGTGGACAAACCCCGACACCACCGTCGAGTCCGCAACCGCCGACATCACGGTTTCACTTACCTCCGCGCCGGAGCCGCTGCTCTCTCTCACGATTATTCCGGGCGCCATCACCGTCGGCGACCTGCAGGACACCGGCCAGTTCCTGGCCATTGGAACGTTTGCCACGGTTCCCTACGTCAGGGATCTGACAAACGCGCCCGGCACAACCTGGATCTCATCCTTCCCTGACACGTTCCCCGTCAACACCAACAGCGGTGGAACTCCGAGCGCCAGCGCAGGAATCGTCACCGCCTACGGCACCGGAACCGCCGCCATCATTGCTGAAGCGACCAGCCCGGACGGGACCATTCAAACCGCCACCGCGACCTTCTCTTGCCCCCTGGTTCTTCCCAACCCCAACGGCAACCCGCCAACTCCCGGTTCTTGCTGGACCGGCCAGGTTGGACCGCTCAAGGCCACTTTGACCGTCTTTGGCGAAGGCCTGAATACTACCGATTGGCTGGTGACGGCGTCATCTGCCACGGGCACGCCCGACGTGATTCACTGCGGCCCGGGCTGGGCAGCCAACGGCCAAACCGGCGGCTCAGTCTGCGTGGGAATCTATCCGATTGGCTCCACTGTGATTCTGACCACGCCGGCCCAGGCGGGAGCGGCATTCGGCGGGTGGACCTTCAACTGCACGCCAACCGCGCCCATTACCGCCGCCGGGCCCAACAGTTGCAGGATTGTATTGGGCACCACCAACGCCAGCGTAGGCGCCATCTTCAACTAGAAACTCACTGCAACGTGACAAAAAAGCCGCTCTTCGGGGCGGCTTTCCCAAATCTCTCCCTTAGAAATCTAGCGAAGCGTTCGGGCTATTCCGTAGTTGTCGGGCTCTGTTCGGAATTCACACCAGATACTTTGGCCGCCGACAAGCGGTTTATTCCTTGGGGAGGAGCAGAACGCCAGCAATGAGCTTGTAATGGCACTGTGTCGTCTTAAAGAGATCGCCCAAGCTGACTGTGAGTAGGATTTCGTGCTGTGCACCAACTCCCGGCACTTCCGAAGCATCGAGGGAATGGGTTTTCGCAGTCAGGTCGAGAAGCTTCGGCTCCCAGGTGACGTCTGTCAATGAAAGAGAATATCGGTTGTTTCGCTTACCGAAATCGAAACATCCTTCTATTCGAGGCTTGTTCTTGAAGCTCGTAGTTCTGACCCACGTCAAGTTTTTGGGTCGAATAACGCATAGAGAGTGTAACGGAGGCTCTCTTTCAATCTCGCGGTGCGATATATCCTTTCCAAGTGTTCCGAGAAGGAGGCTGGACGGACTCGATTTGATCTTGCCCGCGCAAAACGTATCCCTTAGCGAGCTGCTCTAATGCGAAGGGGTAGCGAAGATGAGGAATGGGAAGCGGGGCAGGTACACGCTGGAGTTCAAGCAGGAAGCGGTTCGACTTGTGGAGTCGGGCC
>CAIWFH010000037.1 GCA_903911925.1 uncultured Acidobacteriaceae bacterium | reverse complement strand
TCCACACGAGGTGATACTTGCAATCCCACACCGTGTGGCTGCCACGCTTGTAGTCTTCCATCCCTCAAGACTAGTACCGTCCGTCGCCTGAAGGCGAGGGGTTTACCGATCCCCTATCGGGGACTCTAAAGGACGGGTTCGAAAATCTAGCGAACTTCCTCAGCATTCACTGCGTATGACCTCAAAAGAACTCCATTCTTGGTGAGGCTGACCATGGAAATGCTGGCTCGCGATCTTCGCTATGCCGTTCGAACGCTTTTGAAGGCTCCCGGCTTTTCCATTGTGGTGATCGTATCCATCGCGCTTGGGTTTGCCGCCAACACCACGGTCTTCAGCATTGCAAACGGCCTGCTGTGGGGCGTTCTCCCCATCCGCGATCCCGGCCGGATGGTGATGTTCTCCGAAGGCGAGTCCTTTTCCTTCCCGGACTTCCAGGACTATCGCGACCAGACCGGCGACATGTTTGATGGTGGCGTAGCCGCACACTTTCCGCTTATTCCGGCCAGCATTGGCGGCAAGGGAGATCCGGAGCGCATCTGGGGCCAGGCCGTAAGCGGCAACTTCTTCCCCACCCTTGGCTTGGGAATGACTCTTGGCCGCCCCATTCTTCCTGAGGATGACCGAGTGCTCGGCCGCGACCACGTGGCTGTGCTCAGCAACAATCTTTGGCGCCGCAGATTTGGCGGCGACACCGGAATTCTCGGCCACGAGGTGGCGCTCAACGGCCAGCGTTACACGGTCGTAGGCGTTGCGCCGATTGGATTCTATGGCATCGACCGGGGCATCTTGTCTGAATTCTGGGTGCCGCTTTCGATGTCTGAAGAGATCATGCCCGACCTGGTCATTTCCGGGGAGAACAGGACCAAGCGCGATAACCAGTGGCTGATGCTCAGCGGCAGGCTGCGGCCGGGAATTACCAAGGCCAAAGCCGCTGTGCTGGTCAACGTGGTCAAAAAACGGATCGATGAAACTTACCGCAAGGACGACAAGCGTCATGAAAGCGTCACCTTGCAAACTGCCGGTGGGTTGATCGCCGGTTCTGTTTCGTCCGCCTATACGCTAATGGCTGTTCTCATGGTCGTGGTTGGACTGGTCCATCTTGTAGCCTGCGCCAACGTGGCAAACCTGCTGCTGGCCCGGGCTGCCGGGCGGCAAAAGGAGATCGCGATCCGCCTCGCCATGGGTGCCGGCCGCCGTCAGCTCATCCGCCAATTGCTTCTCGAGAGTCTTCTGCTTTCGCTGGCAGGCGCCGGCGTCGGCTTCCTGCTTGCGGCGGGTGCCGCGCGGGCCATCTCCAATTTCCAGCTTCCGCTACCCTTCCCTGTGGTATTCGACTTCAACGTTGATTTGCGCGTGGCGCTGTTCACGCTCGGCTTGTCGCTCATCACAGCTCTGTTATTTGGGCTGGTTCCTGCACTGCGCGCTTCTCGCCCTGACCTAGTTGGAGCGCTCAAAGACGGCCCATCCTTATTCGGCCGTGTTGGCCGTTCGGGCCTTCGCAATACGCTGGTGATCGTGCAGATCGCGCTTTCTCTTGTGCTGCTCACCACCGCCGGCCTGTTTCTTCGCAGTCTCGGCAACGCCTCCTCAATCGATATCGGGTTCAAGCCTGACAACATCCTCATCATGACCATGGACCCAAAGCTCCACAATTACTCGCACGACAAGACAGTGCAGTTCCTATCCCAGCTTCACGACCGTGTGGCGGCATTGCCGGGCGTTCGCTCCGTGAGCTATGTTGGCGTCGTTCCCCTGAGTATCGGAGCCACCAGCAATAACTTCGACGTGGAAGCCGCCAACAACCACCCGAAGCAGACCACCCAGGCGAATGTTGATGCCGTTGGCAGCGAGTATTTCCATACCATGGGCATTCCGCTGCTCCACGGCAGGGATTTCAATCCTCAAATCGACGACCTGCATGCGGCGATCATCAACGAGACAATGGCCGCAAAGCTGTTCCCCGGGCAGGACCCCGTCGGCCACATCATTCACCAGGACAAGGACACCTACACCATCATCGGGGTAACAAGAAACTCGAAATCCCGAACCATCGGAGAGGATCCAAACAGCGCCGCATATTTCTTTTTGAATGCGGCACCTGAAAAGGCCAATAGCTTCTTCGGAACTACCCTCGTCGTAAAGACCTCCCTGAATCCCCACGCGCTGGCGCGGACGGTGCGCGACCAGATTGCCGCTCTCGACCCAAACATGGCGGTATTCAACACCGAAACAATGCAGGAGCACGTGGACAAGTCCCTGCTGCTTCCCCGCATCTCCGCCTTATTGCTTGGAATCTTTGGCGCGGTGGGACTCACGCTGGCGGCCATCGGACTCTATGGTGTGATGAGCTACTCCGTCCGTAGCCGGACGCGCGAGATTGGCATCCGCATGGCGCTCGGCGCCAAACCTATTGCTGTATTGCGGATGGTTCTTCGCCAGGGACTCGTCTTGACCGCGGTCGGCCTTTCAATTGGGCTGCTGATCGCCACGGCCCTTGGGCGATTTACAGCCAGCGTCCTCTACGGCACCAGCGGAACAGACCTGCTGACGTTCGGCGTGGTTTCGGTGGTTCTGCTTGGAACCGCGGCCATCGCCATCCTGGTCCCGGCCTTCAAAGCGGCACGCGTTGAACCCACCAGGGCGTTGCGTTACGAGTGATCAAAACCGCGTTTCCCTGAGCTGACCTCAATGAGGGATCAGCCCACGTGCAGCCCGAACGAACAAAAGGTCCGGCCATAGCCGGACCTTCTGTCGCCAGAATCTTAATTGAAACTTAAAGTTTCTCGTAGAAGTCGCACACAGAGCACGAGATATAGACTCCGCCCGGAATGCCGCGCTCGCGGTCTTTTACACGCTTGACGATGCGGGTGGGCTTGCTGCACTTCGGACAGTCCGTAGACTTCGTCGTGTCCATTTCCTTCTTGCGGTCACCTGTTTTGGCAATCTTGGCCATCGGTAGGGTATTTCTCCTTTTGTGATTGTCTCTGCACACATCCGACTTGGCGGACGGCTTCAACGGCGCGGTCGTCTGCTCCCACTGTTTCCAACTAAACTGCCGGGGCGGTTCAGTTAGCAGCAGGAAGCGCAACTCGCTGCTCCAAGTCTATATCAACCGGACCTGTTTGGCCTCATTTCGGCTGGCTGGCTGGCTGTTGCGCGGGCGGCGCAGTTGCAGGCTGAGAACCATCCGCGGGGGGGGCTTTTGTATCGGCCGGCGGCTGCTCCTCCGGCTCTCCGTCGGGGTTTGCTCCGGGTTGCGGCGTGGCTCCGGGTTGCGGCGCATCGGACTTCCGCTTCGGAAACTGCACCGGCTTCATCGTTCCGCGTTCGTTTGCGTTGGGCATTTTCTCGCCCGGGCCGCTCAGGCTGGGCGGCAGGGCGGGAGCCTGGGTATCCGGATTGCGCTCCACATCGCCCAGGTCAATCGCGGTCTTATGTTGCTCGGCGGCTTGCGTCAAAGGCGTGCCGTCGGTCCGCATCATCCCTTCCACTTCGTCCTTTGTAAAAACCTCGGGGCTCTTGCCCATCTTGGCGACTTCCAACCGGATTACACGGTTCCCGTTGATGCGCACAAACTCCACATCCTTCGGCGGCTTGCCGTATACCCACTCATCGAAGGGCATGTTGCCCTCCATCTCATGGGATTTGGTCTCCGGCTGTCCTTTGGCGTAAAGCAGCATCTCCGTACTCATGCCCACCAGCACCTGGTGGTTCAAAACCGCCTCTTTCAATTTGTCTGGAAGCGTGTCGGTAAATGCTTCGACCGGTGTCTTGACGTCAAACGAAATCAAAGGAGCAAGCAGCGCCTTCACCTGCTGACCGGTCAGTGCTGGAACACCCTTCTCGAAACTCAGGGTTAGCCGCGAACCGTTCGGATCCTGCTCTGCATCCCGGATCAAAGGGGCCGTCGGCCCCGCGCCCCCGCCCATCTCAATATGCCGCAAAAAGCGGTGCTTTCCTTCCGGGCCACCATTCAACAAGAAAACAATATGGTTGCGGTCGATCTTGACATCGGTGAGAACCAACCGTTCGCCGGGCTTGGCCGAGGTGCCCTGGGCAATGATCATTGCCAGGTATTCTTCCCCGGCCGGCTGCAGTTCCCCGTTGGCGGCCAGCGTCAGCCCTTTGTGCCCGCGCGGGAAAGGCCGCATGGCAAAGCCCTGTTCCGATTGCAGTACGCGAATCAGTTCGATACGGGTCTTGGCGTCAAGCTCGGTGTTCGAGAGCGGCACATGCGTCGGTTTGATCTGTTGATAGCGCCTGTCAACGTTGACGGCCGGCGCATTGGTTGTGTTGCTCACAGCACCGGTCCGAGTATCCACGGTGATGACCTGGGCGGCTGCGATGCCCGTTGCCAGCAACGCCGTAATAACCCATGCTCCCGCAAACCGGCGGAAGTTGGTGGCTTTGGCAGCCTGCAAAGCGGCTGGGATTGCCGTCTTCGTCAGCCATGTTCTCTTCATGGGGACCTCCCATGCATCCGATCAGCTTCAAGCAAACGATAGCGCCGATTGAGAAGAAAAGGCAAATGAGCTACACAGCAACAGACCAGAAGCCAAACTTTGCCGGAATTCCTTCCACCTACTGCGTTGAGCCGTCGGCCTTTTCGGTCTCCGCTTGTCCCGACGCGACTGCGGGCAAAGGGGAATTGGGCAGTATCTGAACCAGCGTAGTCCCGGCCGGTTGAACCGCTCCCATAGCAGTCTCATGCTGGCTGCGGGCAGCCGCGTCCAGATCCACGGGAATGCCCCCCGGCACGATCACCGGCGTGTTGTAGCGGAAATCAAGGTCGCGCGTGACGCGGAAAACCACCGGGAGCGCAGCCAGAAGAACTACAAACGCAAACCAGCTTCCGTCCAGCCCATATCCGCCTCCGGTGAGCCAGAACGAGCCCATGGGGTCGCCTTGGACGACCGGAGAATGGCTATTGACTCCGCTTATCGAAAGTCCGAACAGCAGGGCACGGCTGGCTTTCCAGCCAAAATTCAGGCCCCAACTGAGCCACAGTGCCTTTGTCCGCACATAAGCCGTTGAGAGCACCAGGCTCAGGGCAATTGAAACCGCCATGCTGGCCCGATTCGATCCTGGCAGCAGCGCCTGCACAATGGCATAGAAGGCCGCGAATCCCAGCGCCGCTCCCAGGGGGCCCACGGCATCCGCAAAGCGCTGGAAACCGTATCCGCGGAAGGCAATCTCTTCAGCCAGCGCGGCCAAGGCAAAGAACACCGCATCTGCCAGCAGCCATCCCCATGCCGAGGGCCCAAGGACAAGCACGATGGCGATGCCGCCGACCACAACCATCGGGAGCACGCAAACCACTGCCACCCCCCAACCCACGGCAAAGCCCAGCCCTGCTTCACCCTGCCATCCCGGCCGGCGCCCCAACCCCTGCTCGCGTACCGGATGCACCTGCCGGTCGAGCATCACTCCCATCGCCGCATAGCCGACCACGAGCAGGAAGACAAGCATGGCCTGCTGCACAAGCGGCACCCATTGCTCGCTTGCCAGGCCCAGCGCGGCGCGATGAGAAATAGATCGGACGAGGAAGAAGTAGAGGACCGCGGCAACAAACTGAACGTAGGCCCGGAACCGGCCGATCCCGGCCTGAGGTGCGCTCATGCGCGCCCTCCAGCCAGGGTGTGGCAGTTCCGCGTTGTGCCGGGGATCTCCATCATTTCGTTAATTCTGCCCAACCATTCCCCCAGTTGATGCGGCGCTTAACCTTGGGTATAGAACTGTGCGATGTTGCGGAACTTCTGCTGCCGGGCGGCTACCATCGCATCGACCGGCATCGCCTTCAACTCTTTTAGATGCTTCTTGAGGACAGCCCCGAGCAAACCCTCGCCAGCTTCCCGGTCGGTATGGATGCCGCCTGCCGGCTCGGGAACAATCTCGTCCACGCAGCCGATTGCCGCAACCTCTGGCGCGGAGATGCGCATGGCCTCCGCGGCCGGTTGCTTCTGGGCCGAGTCGCGCCACATGATGGCCGCGCACGACTCCGGGGTAATCACAAAGTAAAGCGCGTTCTCAAGAATCAGCACCCGGTCGCTCACGGCCAGGGCTAGCGCTCCGCCCGAGCCACCCTCGCCGCTGATGACTGAAATTGTCGGAACCCGCAGCCGCGACATTTCCAGAATATTGCGGGCAATGGCCTCGGCCTGACCCCGCTCTTCGGCGCCCAGACCCGGGAACGCGCCGGGCAGATCGATAAAGCTGATTACCGGCCGCGCAAATTTCTCGGCGATCCGCATGCACCGCAGGGCTTTTCTGTAGCCTTCAGGATGGGGCATGCCAAAATTGCGCCGCACCCGATCCTTAGTGCTGCCGCCCTTCCGATTCCCAATGACCATCACCTCGTCGGCGCCCAGCCGCGCCATGCCGCAGGCTACGGCTTCGTCGTCGCCATAGGCACGATCTCCGTGAATCTCGCTGAAATCGGTGAAGATGCGTTCGATGAAGTCCATGGGGTAGGGCCGCTGGGGATGCCGCGCCCGCTCGATTCTGATCCAGGCCGGCGATACCACCGGCGTTTCAAGGGATGTCCCTGTTTCCTGTTCGCTCATCGGCTCCTGTTACCGGTCAGATTAGCGCAATCGGCCACTTACGGTGATTCTACGGGTCTTGGGCAGCTTGGACAACTTTGCCTGCTCGACTGCGAACCCGCGGCAGAAAGCTTCCGCTACGGTCGACCCGATGTAGTCGAAGTCCGGCCGAGATTCTCTCCTGAACATATGCACATACATGATCGGGCCAAGCAGGATGGCGAGAGCGAGTTCCAGATCCAGATCGGCAGGCAGCTGGCCGCTCTCCATTCCCCTGCGCAGTATGCGGGTCAGGCTCCTTCTCGGCGGCTGAATGAAGCCGTCGCGCCATACTTTGCCGAACTTCGGATGCAAGGCCGAGTAAGCAATCAGGGTCGGAGTGAGGCGCTCCCTCTCCGTTTCGAACTCGTCTGGGTTCCGCCTCGTAAGAACTGTCGTCAGGTCGCGGCACAGGTCCTCTGTGTCGACCTCTTTCGATTCCCGATCCAGTCCGTGGACCAGCAGCATCGCTTCCATCAGCAACGCTTCCTTGTCCGCCCAATGGTGGTAAATGGTCGCTTTGCTCACGCCCGAGGCTTGGGCAACGGCATCCATGCTGGTGCCGTCGATGCCGCGCTCGCCAAACAGTTCCAGCGCCGCGCGAAGCACTTTCTGGTGTGCCGACGAACTTCGAGGCCTTGCCATGCCTAAATCTCGATCTTCGAAAAGCGGTATGCGCCGACGACAAGCAGCACCGTCCCCACCACCACAAGCACCAGCACGTCGGTGACCGGGTTGAAAGCGGACTTGCCTAGCAGCACCGCCCGCATCCCGTCAATTCCATAAGCCAGAGGATCGAGCCGCGTAATCACAGCCAGCACCTTGGGCAATCCCACCAGAGGAAACAGCGCGCCGGAGAGAAAGTAGATGGGCAGCACCAGGAAATTCATGATCAGTTGAAAGCCCTGCATGTCTTGCAGGCTTGACCCGATGGCCACCCCGAGCCCCGCAAACACCAGAGCAATGGCCACCATGAATCCCATCGCCAGCGGCACGGTGAGAAAGCTCTGCGGGCGAAACCCCGCAAGCAGGCAGATCCCCATCACCAACAACCCCTGGATGACCGCAACCGTGGCCCCGCCCAGCGTGCGACCGATCATGATCTGCAGCCGCGGTACCGGCGCCACCAGCATCTCCTTCAAAAAGCCGAGTTGCCGGTCCCACAGCAATCCGATGCCCGAGAAGACCGACGAAAACAGAACCGTCATTCCAATCACGCCCGGCGCCACAAACTGCAGGTAGCTTCCGTTCCCCGCCCGCTGAAACACCGGGCCCAACCCAAAGCCCAGCACAAGGAGGTAGAGCATCGGCTGCCCCAGCGAGGCAACCATCTGCGCCCGCGAACGCACATACCGTTTCAGTTCCCTCAGCCACAGAATGTAGATTGCGCTCATCGCTTCTCCCACATCTTGGCGAACTGCCGCATCTGGTCGGCTGCGCCCGCGCTCTCGTCGCGAATAATTGTGCCGGTCAGGGCCAGAAAGGCCTCTTCCAGGCTCTCTTTCCCTGTCTGCTCCTTGATGGCTTTGGGCGTTCCCTGCGCCACCAGCCTGCCGTGATCGATAATGCCGATCCGGTGCGCCACGCGGTCAGCCTCGTCCATGTAGTGCGTGGTCAGAAAGACCGTCACCTTCTCAGCTTCGTTCACCTGCTTCACGATGTTCCAAAGCTGGTTGCGGCTCTGCGGATCCAATCCCAGGGTGGGCTCGTCCAGAAACAGAATCCTGGGCATGTGCAGGAATCCTCTCGCAATCTCAAGACGCCGCTTCATGCCTCCGGAGAACTTCTTTACCTGGTCGCCGCGGCGGTCCCACAGTTCGAACAGCTTCAGCAGCCGCTCCGACCTCTGCCGCCGCGCCTTGTGCGGAACGTGATAAAGGACTCCATGGAATTCCATGTTCTCCCAGGCCGTCAGGTCCCCATCCAGGCTTGGATCCTGGAAAACGATGCCGAAGCGTTTGCGCGCCTCATTTTGCTGCTTCTGGGGGTCCAGCCCATCCAGTTCCATCGTTCCGCTGGTCGGCTGCAGAAGCGTGGTCAGCATCTTGATGGTGGTGGTTTTTCCGGCTCCGTTGGGGCCGAGAAAGGCAAAGATTTCCCCTTCCTCCACGTCGAACGAAACATCGTCGACCGCAGTGAAGGAGCCAAAGTTTTTGACGAGATTCCGCACCCGGATCATTGACAACGCTCCAAATCATTTCAATACTGAACGGTTTAGTATCGCCTATCAAGTTCGCACCGGGTAATCGGTGGATCGCGCCGAAACTTCCCAATTTCCGACGACACGCCCACCAAGCCCCTCTCGCACCACCATCCTCCACCTACTGCACTGTCATCCCGAACGCAGTGAGGGATCTGCGGCTGCTTTGGGAGTTTCAAAGCGGCGTTACTTCCGAATAGGCGACGAACCCTCCAGAACGAGGGAACGCTGAGTGCTCTCTGGCAACGTCTAGTTGTGGACCGTCCTCAGTTCCTTGTATTCCTCGACAGGCAGAGAGTCGTGGGGATTATGGAATCTAAGACGATGCGCGAGGTATTCACTTGTCCTTTTCTGTTGGACAACGAAAATCCAGGGCCTCAGCATGCAGTCTTTGTCGGTGCAGGCATAGTAATCGTCTGGTCTAAAGTAAAAGCCATCGTTCATGCACGCGCCAAGTCCGTCGTCGGCACAGCTCGGATCGGAAACCGGTTCGCCAGCAGCCTCGTTCATTAGGATGTCAAGGCAAACATATCCGAGGGGCACGTTCATGGGCTGAGTGATGCGGTTCCCCTCGAAACGCATGCTGGTAATTCGCCTGTCACTGAGGCAATCAATCAGGGGAGGGAGGCTTCTGGCTCTGAGCCGAACGATGGCAATGACCGGCACCGGAGGCAATAGGTGACTATAGGGAGGCTGACTGCTCTCTGGGAAAAGGACTGTCGCATCTGCTGCCCTATCCTCGTAGTACTTGGTTCGGAAGTCCGAGACCTCCAACAAGGGGTCAATATAGCGGTGATACTCCGCCGGTGTGGAGACCTTCCCTAGTCGCGGCGATGTCCATCCAGGCAACAGGAAAGACGCGAGCATCAGTAAACCGATAACCCTGTTTCTTCTTAGCAGCCTCGTGACACATATTACCCTAACGCGTCGCAAAGCCGCGCAGTGGTACTTCGCACGACACGGACTGCCTTTATTAGCGGGTTGGAATTGGTTCCGGGCGAGTAACCGGCAATGCGGACGTTCCAGCTGCAGGAACGCGTAATCTCAGTTTCCGCAATTGGGCGTAGCACAAGAGCTAGCGCAGGCATTTCCGCAAGGCTGTGAGTTTAAGGTGCTTCTTGACAGTACTTTGTAGCACTACACGACTTTACGGGTTGCGGCGGGTCCTGTTCAGCCGCCAGAATGCCGCGTTGAGCAGGGATGCAAACGTAACCCAGGCCAGATAGGGAGCCATGAGCCAGGCGGCGACGGGCGCTACCCGCGAGAAAACCAGCGTAGTGGCCCCGATAGCGGCCCAAAGGAACACCACCTCGAGCAGCGCGGCGCCGATCGCGTGCTGGCGGAAGAAGATCGCTGTCCAGGCGAAGTTGAGCCCGAGTTGCACAAGGAACAGCACCAGCCCCCAGGTGCGCAGAGCGGAAGGGGAGGACTGCCACACCTGCCATGCGGCAATGGCCATCAGTGCGTAGAGCAAAGTCCAGACCGGGCCAAAGACCCAGTTTGGCGGAGCGATCGCCGGCCTCACCAGGGTCCGGTACCACCCGGGAATCTCGCTGGCCGTCCACCTGCCGCTGATGCCCGCCACCGCAAAACAAAGTGCTAGCCAGAAAAGCAATGAAATCCAGCCCATATCGGTTTCCCTCTCACTGGGAGGTAGATGATTCTGCACTCACTGAAAAGGTTGGATTGGCCCAGTCAGCACCTCAATGACTGGCCCTCTGCTCTGCCAGCCGCGTGACATTGTCGGTCTGCTTCACCATTTCCATCACCGACATGCCCTTCTCTGCCAGTGCTCCCGTGGGGCATGCCTGCACGCACTTGCCGCAATTGGTGCAGCTCTTGGCCTGGCCCCATTTGTCCATCATATCGCTGACAATGCGCGAGTGAATGCCCCGCGAAGCCACCTCCCACACATTCGCGCCTTCCACCTCCGCGCACGTGCGCACGCAGCGCGTGCATAAAATGCAGCGGTTGTGGTCCAGCACAAAGCGCGGATGCGTCATGTCCACTTGCAGGCGCGGGTTGTTGTAAGCGTAGCGCACGTGGGTAATGCCCAACGACTGCGTCATGGCCTGCAACTCGCAATGGCTGTTTGAGACGCACGACGAGCAGATATGATTCCGCTCCACCAGCAGCAGTTCGACCGCCATGCGCCGGTAAAGCGTGAGCTTCGCCGAGGATGTCTTGATCGACATCCCATCCTGAATTGGCGTGGTGCAAGCCGGCAGCAGCCGGTCAGTCCCGGCAAGCTCCACAACGCACACGCGGCAGGCACCCACCGCGCTCAGGCCCTTCAGGTAGCAAAGCGTCGGGATATGCTTCCCGTTTGCCCGGGCCGCTTCAAGGATGGTCTCTCCTTCGTTTGCGGTCACCAGTTCGCCATCAATGCGGACGGAAATCGTTTTATTCGGCAACGCGGTGCTCCTTTCCTATTTGGCGCTTACGGCGGCCCTTAAATCGCAGCGCAGACAACGCTGGCACTCCTCGAGTGCCTGCTGCGCGCTGAGACCCTCAACCACTTCTTCCTCATTCTGTGCCCTCGCTTTTGCAGGAAGGCAATGCCCCTCGTGGCGGCGGCTGAGGCTGGGCTCGCCGGGCGCCTGGCGGCTGTATTCAACATCCGGGAAGAGGCTCTCCCAGCGTTCTTCTCCCGTCAGGCGTTCGTCGATTTTGCGCGCCGCCTGCTTGCCGCAGCCCATGGCATTCGATACGTTCGACGCGCCGGTGATCACGTCCCCGCCGGCATAGAAATTCTTGCGGCTGGTCTCGAGAGTGAAGCGGTCCACCACCATGGTCCCTTCCTCTTTGAGCGCCAACCCAGAAGCGCGACAGAAGTCCTGGTCAAAGGTTTCGCCGACTGCCAGAATCACGCTGTCGCACTCATAGCGCTGCACCTCGTCGGTCGGGATCGGCCGCTTGCGCCCTGACTTGTCGTACTCCCCAAGCCGCGTTTTGACAATCTCGATGGCCTTCACGCTTCCGTCCGCGTCGCCAACAATCCTGTGCGGCGCGGCCAGATAAACCAGCTTCACGCCCTCATCCTCGGCCGCCTTGATTTCCTCTTCAATGGCAGGCATGTCTTTGCGCTCGCGCCGATAGAGGATGGTGACCTGGGCGCCCTGGCGCAGCAGCGTGCGTGCTGAATCGATGGCCGCGTTGCCGCCGCCGATTACCGCAACCCGCTTCCCCATCGAGGTCTTCTCGCGTTTGGCCACCGACTCAAGGAAAGGCAGGGCCGGATAGACGCCCTTCAACTCGGTTCCGGGCAGATAGAGCCAGGACTCCTTCCAGGTTCCGATGGAGAGGAAGACCGCATCGAAGCGGCTCGCCAGGTCGTTCAGTGGAAGATCGAATCCAACCCGAACGTTGAACTCCATCTTCACGCCGACGCCTTCAATCAGGTCCAGTTCCCTGCGCAGGATAGCCTTTGGCAGCCGATACTCAGGAATGGCGAAACGCAGCATGCCGCCCGCCTCGCTGCGCTCTTCAAAGATGGTCACGTCGTGGCCCAGCATGACCAAATAGAACGCGGCGGTAAGTCCAGTGGGGCCCGACCCCGCTACCGCAATCTTGTGGCCAGTCGGAGCGAGTTTACGGGCTTTGAGCCGCTCGAGCATAGGCTCAAACAACTCGGATTGATAGATGGAGTCGGCGAGGAACCGGTGCACCTCGCGCATGTTCACCACTTCATCAAACGACTGCCGCCGGCAGCGGTTGTCGCAGGGGTGCTGGCAAACTCTGCCCGTCGACGCGGGCAGCGGATTGTCCATGATGACTGAATCGAACGCGTCTTCCAGCCGGCCCTCCTGGTAAAGCTCGAGGAAGCGCGGAATGTTCATCCGCAGCGGACAACTGTTCTCGCAAGGCGACAGCGCCAGTTCCTGGCACACGCCGGCCCTGCAACGGTGAGCCACAATGTGGTCTTCATATTCGTCGCGGAAATGCCGCAGCGTGGTCAGCACTGGATTCGGCGCCGACTGTCCCAATCCGCACAACGAGCACTCGCGGATCATACGGCCCAACTCGTCGAGCAGGCTCATGTGGTCAACATCGCCGTTGCCAGAGGTAATCGCGTTCAAAATCCGCAACGCCTTATTCAGGCCCACCCTGCACGGCACGCACTTGCCGCACGACTCCGAGTGCGTGAATTCGATGAAGTAGCGGGCCACATCGACCATGCAGTTGTCTTCATCCATCACCACCATGCCACCCGAGCCCATGATCGACCCGATCTGCGCCAGACTCTCGTAATCCACGGGTATGTCCAGCATGTCCACCGGGATGCAGCCGCCCGATGGTCCTCCCGTCTGCACGGCTTTCACATGGCGGCCGTTCCCCGCGCCTTCTCCGATGTCGTAGATGAAGTTCTTCAGCGGTGTCCCCAGCGGCATCTCCACCAGGCCCGTGTTCTGCACCTTGCCCACCAGCGAGAAGACCTTGGTGCCCGGGCTCTTGGCGCTCCCGGTCTCGGCAAACCATGCCGGGCCGCGGCTCACAATGGGCGCGATATTGCACCATGTTTCAACGTTATTGATGTTGGTCGGCTTGCCCCACAGCCCCTTCTGCGCCGGGAACGGCGGCCGCGGATGCGGTCGGCCCGCAAAGCCTTCAAGGGAGGCAATCAGCGCGGTTTCTTCGCCGCATACAAACGCGCCTGCGCCCTGCACCAGTTGCAGGTTGAAGTTGAATCCGCGATCCAGAATGTTCTGCCCCAGCATGCCGTATTCGCGCGCCTGTTCGATCGCCTTGTTGAGCCTGCTCACTGCCAGCGGATACTCGGCGCGCACGTAAATAATCCCCTCAGTGGAGCCCATCACGTAAGCGCCGACAATCATGCCCTCGATGAGAGAGTGCGGATCGCCCTCAATCTCGTTGCGGTTCATGTATGCACCGGGGTCGCCCTCGTCCGCGTTGCAGATAACATACTTGGTATCCGCCTTGGCCTTGGCCATGAAGTCCCACTTGTTGCCGGTGAGAAATCCCGCGCCGCCACGTCCGCGCAGCCGGCTGGCCTTGATCTGCTCAATCACCGTCTCCGGCCGCCCATCGATCAGAACCTTGTAGAGTGCCTGGTAGCCGCCGACGGCAATGTACTCCTCTATATCGGATGGATTGATCAGCCCGCAATTGCGAAGGACAATCTTCTTTTGCCCTTTGAAGAACGGAATCGCATTCCACTGAGGAATATCCGGGTAGCCCTGGCCGTAGCGCACGTGCGCGGTAATGTGGTCCCACTCTTCGATCTTGCAGTACAAAAGATCGGAAGGCATTTTCTGCGCGGAGAGGCCTTCCAGAATTCGTCCTGTATCGTTGGCCTGCACATGCCGCAGCATCAGCAGCGGACTGCCCGGCAACCTGACGCTGACCAGCGGCTCCTGAAAGCACGATCCAAAGCAGCCGACTCCAGTCAGCATCACATCCAAACCGCTGTGCTGAATTGCCTCATTGAGCGCGTGGTAAAGCTCTTCGGCCCCGTTGCCGCGTCCGCAGGTTCCCATGCCGACTGTGATGCGCGGAATAGCCGGCATCAGCTTTGCCAGCCCGGACTCGCGTACCGCGTTGAAAACGCCTATATCGAGAATTCGCGGCATTACTTCCTCCCCTGTTTCAATGCCTGCACTTCACGCTGCAATGTGCGCTCATTTACGCGGCTCAGAATGTGGTGGTTCAGTTCCACCACCGGCGCCAGCGCGCACTGGCCAAAGCACGCCACGGTGCGAATCGTGAATCGCTGGTCGGGCGTGGTGAGCGACAGCTTGTCCGCCTCGTTGTTGTCGTCCAGGTCCCGCTCGCTCATGCCCAGGTCGAGACAGACTTTTTCCAGCAGGTCGCGCGAGCCGCGCGTGTGGCAGGCCGTGCCCCGGCAGACGCAGACCACGTTATCGCCCTGCGGATCGAGGTTGAACAACGCATAGAACGTAGCCGCGCTATAGACCCTTGCCGGAGGAACCCTAGTCTGTGCGGCAATGTAGCGCAGCGATTCCATGGGCAGATACTTATGTGCGTTGGCCGATTGCACCGCTTCGAGGATGCCCAGCAACTCACCGGGCCGCCCACCGTGCTCTGCAATTGCCTGGTCGATCAACACCTTCTCTTGAGGATTCAGTGCTTCATTGACTACACTCTGCATCTCTCCCCCTCAATTCCTGTCGCGTCAGGCATTGGTTCCCGCGCGCAGGTTCTGGTACGCATCAGTTCGGTGTGCGGGTAAAGGACATTCTTCTCCCAGGCAAGCGCAGCCTTTCTACCGCCGCAGCCTGGCAGGAGACTCGAATCTATATTGCGAACTTCCAAGCCAGGGTTTGTGGATTTGGCCGGCCTGGGACGGCCAGTTGAAGCATCAGCCGACGGCGTGATTCGAATTCTCACTGCAGAACGCAGTGCCTGCGTATGGGGCCGGGGTGGCTTAGTCGTTTCCCCGGCGGCTGGCATTCGACCGCGTTCCTGACGAACTTCAGAGGGCGACATAGGTCGCACGCTCCCCACGTCTGGGCCGAATCCTGGAGAGGAAAGAGAGTAGAAAAAAGCATTCGCCTTGAATCATCGGCGAAAGTCGGGATGGCACCTGGATCTTCGACGCAAATCCCTGCAGAACTCTCCCCAGAGAAGGTCCGGCTGGAACATTGAACCCCTGAAGAATGATTACGATGTGCCTCACATCACAGATGCTTGTGATAAAGCGCTGTCCGAGAGACCCGCAAACCCACATCGCGATACAAAATGCGCTTTAAAATGATCGCCGACTGGTACGAGAGTCATGGCAACGATCCGGTCGGTGTGAGAGGCGTCCATCATCATCAGCCTCCAGTTCGCTGAAGGCGGCACTCGCAGACGATGCATTGACTTCCCATAACCGTAATGGAACCGTTCCGCTCAACTCCCCGTATAGCTCCATATCTTCAACACAGTTCAAAGAATCGACCACAACTTTTGAAAGGGAGTTGCCCGTATGCGCACAAGAACCGGTGTCATTGCGACCATCGCACTTCTACTCTCCATCACCATTCTCGGCACAGCCCAGGACGTCAGCGCCAAGTCAGATCAGTATCTGGCAACATGGGCCAAACAGGGGCGATTCTCCGGAGTGGTCCTCATCGCCAAGGGCGACAAGGTTCTCTTGCGCAAGGGCTATGGGATGGCCAACGTCGATCAGAGTGTTCCGAATACTCCCGAGACTGTCTTCCGCATCGGTTCCATTACCAAGCTGTTCACTGCCTTCAGCATTTTGCAGCTTGAAGAACGCGGCCTGTTGAAAGTGAGCGACCCGGCTATCAAGTATGTTCCCGAGATGCCCCAACAATGGAGCGCAATCACAATTCACCAATTGCTGTGCCACAAGTCCGGTATCCCGGATTTCACTTCCGCCAAGGCATACGGCGACTTCACTGACGGCCGGCATATCGAAAACTCCCTCAAGGAATTTGCAGACAAGCCCCTGCTGAGCCCGCCCGGAGAGACCATGCGCTATAGCAACTCCGGCTACATCCTGCTTGGCAAGATCATCGAAAAAGTCTCCGGAAGAACCTACGAGGACTATCTCCAGCAGAATATTCTGCAGCCCGCTGGAATGACCCACACAGGCTTCGACCATCTCGCGAACGTAGCGCCCAACCGCGCCAACGGCTACAAGTTCGATGCCGAGTTGCTCATCGCTGTAAAGCCATTTGATGCGGAGGGACCGTCCGCTGCCGGCGGTCTCCACTCCACTGCCGACGACCTGTGCCATTTCGACCGGCTTCTGAAGGCGGGCAAGCTTTTCAGCTCATCCGTCACCGCCAAGGCCTGGACCGTGTACTCCCACTTTGTCGCACCTCCGCCGCTTCCCATCGAGGCAGATTACGGCTACGGGTGGATGCTCGGAAGCGACTTTGGCCACCGCTACATCGGCCACGGCGGCTGGGTCAGCGGATTCGTCTCCCAGTTCAAGCGCTTTCCGGATGACGATGCCGTCCTGATTGTCTTGAGCAATATTGAAACTTCCACCTACGTCACTGTGACCCAGGATTTGACTGCGATTCTCTTCGGAGAAAAATATCAGATTCCCGTTGAGCGCAAGATCGTCCATCCAGCGGCGCAAATCCTGGCCCGTTACGTAGGCAGCTACCAACTTGGTCCTTTGCCCATTACCATCACCATGCGCAACGGCAAGCTGTATGCATTCGCCCCGGGCCAGCCCGCCCCATTTGGCATGATTGCAACGTCGGATACCGAGTTCTATTTCAACGACGCCGACTCGGCCATCAAATTCATCGTTGATGAAAAGGGCAACGTGAATCAGTTCACGTTGAACATGAACGGCAAGGAAATGCCGGTCAACCGGGTAACCGAACCCAAGGTCGGCAGCTAGAGCAGTTTCAAAGCAGGCTCCGTTTCATCTTCCGGCGCTCCATCCTCTTTCTGCACTTGGGGTGGGGCGCCGCCCGGGTTCAGGCGGATCACAGCTAGTCTTCCAGTCAGCTGCACTCGGGTTCAAGCGGCTATTTGTGCTTCTCGGGTTCACCATTGTCGTCGGGTAGAGACGCGACGCCTGCCTTCTCTGGCTCCCCTACAACTCCCGCGAGCGCATCCACCCCCGTCAAATCCGCTTCCCCGCCTGTTGCCGTCTCTTCCTCTATAACTGGTTCAATGGGAGCACCGAGCAGAGCGTCAATTCGATAGCCGGAGGCTTCAGCCGTCGTCAGGGCGTCTCCAACCGTGTGCAATATCTCTTCCAGGGCAACGCGGCTTATGGCCGATTCACCTGCCAACCGAAGCAGCGATGGCATCATCAGCCACCACAGCAGTTCCTCATGCGATTCGCTGACCAGGTAGGCGTGCCCCTCCGCCTCATGAACGCCCGTCAGCCAGCGCACATCCGGGTCGAGCCAGAGCGCCGGAGATAGGGCGACCTTCTCGTCGTCTGCCGCCTCAGGCTGCGTCGAAACGGGCTCGGGCGTCTTCGCTTGAACCTCCGCAACAGGCGCATCGTCCGTCCCGCCCCGCGTTTCCGGCTCCGCAACAGGTTCAGCCTCAGCTGAAGCCTCATTGCCGACGCCTGCACCGCTAAGCAGAACAACCTTGATGCGTGCAGCCGCTCGCCATGCTTCCTCGCCCTCGAAACCGAGGGCTGTGAAGGCCTGTGCGAACGGTTCGCGCAGCCGCAGACGGTCAAACACGTCCAGCGCCACCTTCTCCGGGTTCTCCACGTCGATTGACTCGGCCAGCAGTTGCAACGCGCACCAGCCCAGCACCGGACCCCACACGGCCGCCGCACTGAATTGCGGGCTCACGCTGGGAAGTACGCGCCGTGCCGCCACTGACCACGGCACCGGGAAAAGCGCTTCAATGGCCGGGAACCGCATGGCCGCGCGCAGCCGTTCCTTAAAGGCCGGTCCCAGCAATGCGGGATTGGTTGGATGGGCCGCGCCAACGGTCTGCTCCGGTCCCGCAGTGCGCGCCGTATACGCCGCCTGCGCCACGCGCAGCAGGCCCTCGCAACGCGCCCAGGCCAGGTCAAAGAACTCCCTGCGCTCCAGCACCACCTTCTTGTCGTCCGTTCCCACCACCGCTCGGGGACGCCCAGCCAACTCGGCCAGCAGGCGCACAACGCTGGGGTCCAGCAGCGCGCGCAGCGCATCGTGTACCGGCCGCAGTTCAAGGTTCTCCAGCGCGTCTTCGAGACTCGGAACTCCGCGGCCGTTCAGTTGATCGCAAAGCCGATCCCAGGGCTTCTCAGCCGTCGAGTACATCGCGCGCCAATCAATGAAAACATGGCACTGATAGGCATGCAGGTCGAGCGTCAAGCCGCGCTCGGCCAGGTCCTTCGCCCTGCGCAGGTATTCGAGTCCGGTCAGCGAGTCGCGCCATGCCAGCACGGCTGCTGAGTCGTCGGTGAGACCCAGCCCTTCCCTGAGTCGCTGCTGCCTCAATTGCGCCGAACCCTTGTCGGCATAAGCCGCTGAGAAGTCAATCGTCCCGCGCGCCGTGCCATAGCGATTGTTGTAGACCACAACTGCCGCGTGACTGCCGCTGCGGTTGGAGTAGGCAAAGACATTTTCGTCCACCGAGCCCGAATCCTGGAAGAAGTCGTACAGCAGAAAGTTGCTGCTCTCGGCAAACATCCATCTCAGTTTCAACAGCGGAGCAATCTCTCGCTCATGGCGTTCCACCAGCCAGTGGTCCGGCATTTCGTCGTGCCGCGGCCAGCGATACTCCATGCCATACTTCTCGGTAAACCCTTCAATCTGCCCGTGGCCGAACATCGGAAGACCGGGCAGCGTGGACATCATAGCCGCCACGCCAAAGCACTTGTCCCCTTTGCCGAATTGGTCAATCGCCGTGCGCTCGTCGGGATTGCTCATGAAGTTCACGTACCGCTTCATGATGTCCGGATCGAACTCCAGGGTATTCTTAATCACCGACCGGTACTTGGCGTTGTCCTCGTCCCGCAGCATCACCATGAAGGCCGAGTTGTACACCCGGTGCATGCCCAGTGTGCGAACAAAGTACCCCTCCATGAGCCAGAACGCCTCGGCCAGCAGCAAGGTGCCGGGAACTTCGGCAGCCACGCGGTCCACCACTTCACGCCAGAACTCGTGCGGCATGCAGCGGTCAAACTCCGCCTGGCTCATGCCGTACTCAGCACGCGAAGGAATGGCTCCGCTGGCACCTGGCCCCGGAAACCAGAGCCGGTGAAAGTGCCGCTTAGCCAGCGTCATGGCCGCGTCAAAGCGAATCACCGGGAACAGCCGCGCCACATGCAGAATGGTTTGGATCACCTGCTCGCGCACTGCGGGATTCAGGTAGTCAAGCTGCGCCGTGTCGTTCCACGGAAAACTGGTGCCGTCGTTGCCGTGATAAATGTACCGTGTCTCGCCCGACTGCCGGTCGCGCCGGCGGAAAACCACAGCAGCATCGCTTTGCTCAAAGTAGTGGTCCTCTATCTTGATCTCCACGCGTCCGTCGTGGGAGAGATCGGGCCCTTCAAACCGGTAGGCCGGATAAGGCGAGTCCTGCCTTGAGATGAACCAATCCGGGTGCTCGATCACCCAGGGCGAGTCGATGCCCATGTGGTTTGGAACCATGTCGCTGGCCAGCCGCAGTCCAAATCTATAAGCCCGGTCGCGCAGGTTCACATAAGCCGCTTCGCCGCCCAGGTCGTCGGCGATGCTGTAATCAAAGAGCGAATAGGCCGACGCCACCGCGTCCTGGTTCCCGCACAACTGCTTGATCGTCTGCGATGCGCGGCTGCGCTCCCATACGCCGATCAGCCAGAGCGAATTGATCCCGCGGCGCACCAGCGTTTCCAGCGCCTCATCGGGAATCTCGTCCAGCCGTCCGATATGCCGCCGGTACTGTTTGCTCAGTTGGGCCAGCCATACATACGTGCTCTTGGCCATCAGCACGGTCTGCGGCATCCAGGCCGTATCCGGTGAAAACTTCTCGTACTCGTGCGCCGGGTCGCCAAAAACAGGCACTTCGGCCGTACTCACCACCGATGGCCACTGTTGCTGGCCGCTCTCGCGCCGGCGACGAGCCGCCTCTGCAGCCGCAACCGCCGGCGGATGAAACTGCATCCAGATGGCAAGCTCTTCCTCATGCAGAATCTCGCCGGCCATCAGCAGAAAACGCTCCAGGCTATCGCCCAGCAGCGGCTTCCATAGCCGCCGGATCAGCGCCAGTTGCTCAGCCAAAGAGCCCGGCGCATCCACGGCCGGCGCGCGCAGCAGTTCAAGCAGGCTTACCGGCTTGGCGCCCGCAATCGGCACCAGCGGACGAGCGGCAAAATACTCAGGGAATTGCTGGGTCACTTGCCGGTAAACGGTCTTCTCCGCCAGCGGCTTGTCTTCAAATAGCTCCGCGAAGGGTTGGAACGCGGGATTCCGATTCGCCGCGAACAGCAGCATCAACTCTTCCAGCGCCGCAGCCCGGTGCTGAATGCCGTCCGTCTGCCCTGCGAGCCATTGCTTCGGCGTCTCCTTGCCCCGAATCACCGTGATCCCCGGGAACTGCTCCACAAACGTCAGCAGCATCTTGTCCAGCGGTTCGGCGCCCACCTGGGCGGCAAACCATTTGAGCGCGCTGGTGATCACTTCGGGATCGAAGTCCTTGCGGTAGCGCTCAATCAGGACGTGGCTCGCCTCGTCAATCAGCCCCATCGCAAAAAGAGCCCCGGCATGCACCGTCCGCTCGGGAAACTTCTGCGCCTCCCGCACCTGGTTCATCCGGTACGCAAACTCCCGGCAACCGGCCACGTTGGCAAACACCACGTTCCCGGTATAGGAGAAAAGCGACTCCTCGAATTGGTAGCGCTGCCGCGCGCTTCCTGAAATGTGGAACTCCATCATAAGGAACCGATCTCCCGCCTCTTCGCCAGCCGCCGTCCCAGGAGTCAATAGCTGACCGACCCAAAAGTAAACTAACACCATTATGCGTGAAGGCGATAGCGCATGCGATGCACGGCCCTGGGGAGAATCGCCAAAGAACCCCCTGTCCTCGCGATTTCCCGGATGTCTGTGACCCTATGCCCCCCGACAATGCAGTCTCTTGTAAGCCGGTTTTCAGTCCAGCGCCTTGTGAAATCGAAGAATCGCCGCAGTAATCAAAGCCAGGCCCAGTCCCGCCATCGCCGCCATCTGCGGCCAGAGAATGTCCATCCCTACGCCCTTCAGATAGGTTCCTCGAAGCACAATCAGAAAATAGCGTAGCGGCAGGGCGTAGGTAATGTACTGCATCCACTGCGGCATGGTGCTGATGGGAAACCCGAATCCCGAGAATGTAATCGCAGGCATGATATAGAAGAACGCGGTCACCATTGCCTGCTGCTGCGTCGAAGAGACCGTGGAGATCAGCAGCCCAACGCCCAGCATGCACAGCAGAAACAGGACCACGCCTGTGAGCAGCACCGGAATATGTCCCCGAAACGGAACCTGAAACCAGAACGCCCCTACTGCCGCAATCAGCATCACGTCGAACAGGCCGATCAGAAAAAACGGAAGCGTCTTGCCCAGAATGAACTCCGCCGGACGAATCGGCGTCACCATGATTTGTTCCAGCGTGCCAATCTCCCGCTCGCGCACAACCGCAAACGCGGTGAGAGTGATTACCAGGACCAGAGTCAGGCTGCCGATAACTCCCGGCACGAAGAACCAGCGACTGCTCATGCCGGGGTTGTACCAGGGGCGCGGTTCAAGCGTCACGGACGGCATCACTTCCAGCAACTGAGGAGCGATGCGGTAGATGTGGTCCCGCTGGTAGTCGCGCGCAAAGCCGAGAGCAATTTGCGAAATGTAGCCCGAAGCAATCAGTGCGGTGTTTGAATTGGTCGCGTCCACAATCACTTGCAACGGTGCCGTTTGTCCGCTGCGCAACTGCTGCGCAAATCCGGCATGAATCTCCAGGCCCACCGTAGCTTTGCCCTGGTCGATCAGGTCGCCCAGTTCGCGCGAATCGGTCAACTGCCGCTGCGCATCGAAGTAGGGGCTCGACGTGAAACGCGATACCAGTTCCCTGCTCTCCTGGCTGTGGTCCAGGTCAAGCACCACTGTCGGCACATGATGAATCTCATACGTGGCCGCGTAGCCAAACACCAGCATCTGGATGATCGGCGGTCCAACCAGGATGAACCGCGTCCGCTTGTCGCGGAACACCTGGATAAACTCCTTGATGATCATCTGCTTGAGGCGGCCCAGCATTGTTAATCTCCTTTACTCAAGCCTCTTGTGGAAGCTGCGGGTGGCTAGAAGCGCCAGCACAAACGTGAACACGGCCAGCGGAACCAGGTCGGCATAGAGCATCGACGCCGGCGTTCCCTTGAGAAAAATCTTCTTCAGCACCGAGACGTAGTATCGCGCCGGCAGAATGCGCGTAATCCACTGCAGTGCGATGGGCATCTGTTCAATCGAAAACAAAAAACCGGAGAGCAAAAATGCGGGAAGAAAGGTGATAAGGAGCGCAATCTGGCTGGCCGCAAACTGGCTTTTGGCCAGCACACTGATGAAGAATCCCAGCGACAACACCACGATCATGAACATGGCCGAAGCGAACATCAGCGTCGCAAACGAACCGCGGAACGGAACTTGGAACCAATAGATCGCAATCAGTGCGCCAACCACCGTATCAAAAATCCCCAGAACAAAATACGGCGCCAGCTTGCCCAGCATGATCTCCATAGCCGACACAGGCGTGGAGATAAGCTGCTCCATCGTGCCCCGCTCCCACTCTCGCGCAATGGTCAGCGAAGTGAGGAACGCGCCAATGACCGACATCACCAGCGCCAGTACGCCCGGGATGATGAACGCACTGCTCTCCAGGTCCTCGTTGTACCAGGTACGGGTTTGAACGCTGATGGCCACCGGTTGCACCGACAAGCCGCGCCTGCCGAGCCAGTTGATTTGCCTCTCGCCGGAGTACCCCTGCACCACCGCTTGCGCATAACCGATCAGCACGTTGGCCGTGTTGTCGTCCGAGGCATCAACAAGCGCCTGCACCTGCACTGGCCGGCCATCGCGCAACCGCTCCGAGAAGTCCCACGGAATCACGACGCCCATCTTGGCCCTGCCGTCGTCCAGTGCGCGCGTGAGTTGCGGGTAGCCGCTGACTACCCGAACAAGATGAAAGTATTCGCTGTTCTGGAAATGCTTCAGCAGGTCCTGGCTCTGCTGACTGCCTTCTTGATCGACCACGTAAACCGGCATGCCTTTCAAGTCCAGGTTGACGCCGTACCCGAACAGCAGCATCAGCGTTACCGGCATCACAATGACGATCCCCAGGCTCCGCCGATCGCGAATGATCTGGATAATCTCTTTGCGCGCTACGGCCAGCAGGCGGGTAAGGCTCATGGTTTGCGCTCCTCTGCCGTATTGCTCGCAGTGGTCAGCGACACAAATACGTCTTCAAGGCTGGGCCAAATCTGCTCCATGCGGCTAACGGAAATCCCGCGCGTCTCAAGATAGCTGCGCAGTTGCGGCTGAGCGGCCGCTGCGTCGCCAACCACCAGGTGCAGTGCGTTCCCGAAGACCGCCGCATCCATCACGCCGGGCGCGGCCTGCAGCGCCTCCACGGCGGCGCCAAGAGGCTCGCACTCAACCAGCAGCAGTTGACCGGTCATCGAGTCACGCTTCAATTCAGAAGGCGTTCCCAATGCAACAATCTTCCCGCGAAAAATCAGCGCCAGCCGGTTGCAGTACTCGGCCTCTTCCATGTAATGCGTGGTCACAAATACGGTAACCCCTTCACCGGCCATCTCGTGAATCAGGTCCCAGAATTGCCGCCGCGTGATGGGATCGACGCCTGATGTCGGCTCATCGAGAAAGATCACGGGCGGCTTGTGCAGCACAGCACAGCCTAGCGCCAACCGCTGCTTCCACCCGCCGGGGAGCGTGCCAGTGATCAGGTTCTCCTGCCCCTTCAGGTTAGCCATCTCCAGCGCCCAGTCAATGCGGCCTTGCAGATCCTTCGCCGGCACACTGTAGAGCCCCGCGAACAGCCGGATGTTTTCAATCACCTTGAGGTCGTTGTACAGCGAGAACTTTTGTGACATGTAGCCGATGTTCTGTCGCACAGATTCAGGGTCCCGAGCCACGTCGAATCCGGCAACAACCGCACGGCCCGACGTTGGCCTCAACAGCCCGCACAGCATGCGAATGGTCGTTGACTTGCCGGCCCCGTTTGGCCCCAGGAAGCCGAAGACCTCGCCCTTGCGCGTCTCGATATCGATGTGGTCCACAGCCACGAAATCGCCGAAGCGCTTCACCAGCTTCTCTACCACAACCGAATTGGCTTGCTCAGGCATGGGCAGGCTCTCCCGTGCCGACCGCATCGACAAAAAGATCTTCGATGGTAGGCGCCACCTGCTGAATCGGATCGCAGGGAACCTGCGCCCCCTTGAGCAGTGCCTCGAACTCCGGAATGCGCCGGGCCGCATTATCCACCACCACGTGCAATCCATCGCCGGTCATCACCAGGCTCGATATTCCCTCTGCATGTTGAAGGCAACTGCGCAGGCTTCGCGGGTCATTTGATGTCACCGACAGTACGCCCTTTTTCATCTCCGCCTTCAGGTTGGCAGGAGTATCGCAAAAGAGCAGTTTGCCCTGGTGCAGCAGCGCCACGCGGTGGCAGCGCTCTGCTTCATCCAGGTAAGCCGTTGATGTCAAAATTGCCACGCCATCGGTAACAAGCTCGTAAAGAATGCGCCAGAAGTCGCGCCGCGAAACCGGATCGACGCCCGTGGTTGGTTCGTCCAGCAAAATCACCTTGGGTCTGTGAATCAGCGCGCACACCAGTCCGAGTTTCTGCTTCATCCCGCCGGATAGCTTTCCCGCCAGCCTTTTCGGGAATTCGCTCATCCCTGCTGCCTTCATCAACTCAACTGATCGCGTGTCTCGTTCAGTTCTTTTCACGCCAAACAGGTCCGCGTAGAAGCGAATGTTCTCTTCCACCGTGAGGTCTTCGTAGAGGCCAAAGCGCTGCGGCATGTAACTGAGCGCGTGCTTGGCGCCCTCCGGGTCGCGAACCACGTTGAAGCCGCCAACCATCGCCGTCCCTGAATCCGGCGGCATAATGCCGGCCAGCATGCGAAGTGTGGTCGTCTTGCCTGCACCGTCGGGTCCAACAAGGCCGAAAATCTCTCCGGCCTTCACATCGAAACTGAGCGCATCCACAGCGCGGACGCCGGGAAAGCTCTTGCTCAGCCCTTCTGCCTTGATCGCGGGTTGTATCGCATCAGTCATTGTTTGGCAGGCGCAGCCGTTGATGAATTCGGAGTTTGGCTCTGGGGCGCCAGATCGATGCGTGCGTCGGCCGGCATACCCGGCTTCAATTCGTGATTGGGATTGTCCAGGTCGATCTTGATCCGGTAAACAAGCGTTACCCGTTCCTTCTCGGTCTGCACGCTTTTCGGCGTGAACTCGGCGATCGAAGAGATAAACGAGATGCGTCCGTGATACTGCTTGCCGGGATATGTATCGGTTGTAACCACAGCATCCTGGCCCCAGTGAATGCGCCCCAGATCGGTCTCCGCAACATAAGCGCGCAACCATGGGTGATCGAGATCGGCGATCGTCACAACCGGAGAACCCGGAGACACCACCTCGCCAAGCTCTGCCTGGCGCACCGTAACCACGCCCCTCAAAGGAGCGTGCAGCACCGTGTAGTCGAGAGTCACGCGCGAGAGGCCCAGGTTGGCGTGCGCCTGGTTCACATTGGCGTGCGCAATGGCGATGTCTTCCTTGCGGCTGCCTTCGACCGCCTGGTTATGGCGCTCTTGTGCCGCGGCCAGTGCCGCCTCAGACCGCTTCAGCGCGGTTGCCGCCAGGTCGCGATCTTGCGCCGATACCGCATCTTCTGCAAACAGCCGCTGCGCTCGGTCGTTGTCCAGTCTCTTCTGCTCCACATCGGCCTGTGCGTCGTTCACGCTCTGCTGTGCCGCTTTGATCTCCTGCTCGCGGGTCCCGGCGAGAGTGAGCGCCAGGTTCGATTCGCGCACCTGCACCCCTGCCTCGTCGATGCGAACGTGCTGCCGGTAGTCGGCATCTTCAAGCCGCGCCAGCAACGCGCCCTGCTCCACCAGTTGTCCTTCTTCAACAGGCAACTCCGTGATGCGGCCCGGTACCTTGAAGCTCACCAGGCTCTCGTGCGCCTCGATGTTGCCGGAGAGCGTGAGCTGGTTCACCGGCGCCGGCTTGGCCCTGAGGCGCGGGTAGAAATAAACGCCGGCGGCAATGGCCGCGGCCAGCAGAATCACAACGGGTATCAGTCGCTTCATAATCCAAACCTCAAGTGCGGGAATCCGATGCGCGTCAAGTGGACCTCGGTTACGGCTTGCCCATGTACTGCAAAATGTTCTTCTCCGTGTCGCCCATAGCGCGCGCCAGCGCAAACTTCGCGTCAACATGGCTTGAAACGGCAAGGATGTAATTCTCCTGCGCGCGCGCCAGCTCGTCCTGGGCCGTCACCACTTCCACGTTGTTGGCCGTGCCTGCCTGAAAGCGGTCCTGCGCCAGCTTCAGTTCGCGCGTCGCCAGGTCCTGTCCTTCGGCGGCCAAGGCAACCTGTTCTGCCGCGGAATCCAAATTCAAAAGCGCCTCGCGAATCTCCTCTTCCACGCCGCGCTGCAAGTCGGCAATCTGATCGTCAATGCGCTTCAGCCGGCTGGCAATCTGTTGCGCTTCTCCGTTTCGGTCGCGGTCAAAGACCGTGAAGTCGATCTGCCCTTGAATCAATCCCGTCGGCTGCACTCCGCCAACGCTGCGGCCTATGCCACCGAAGTTGCCGTTGATGCTGAGCTTGGGATACCACCGCGCCGCGTTGGCGCGCTGCTGCTCGGCCAGCTCTTTCCGCTGCATGGCCAGCGACAGATAATCCGCGCGCGCCAGCAAGGCAGCCGGCGCCAGTGTTTCTGTTTCCGGTTGCGTCAGTGAACGAAACTCAAGAGCTTCGGCCGGTTCCAACGGCGTTCCCGGGCTCATGCCCAGGTTGCGCGCCAGTCCCAGCAGCGACTGCTTGTGCTGGTTCTGGGCCACCAGCAGTCCTTGCTTGTCGTTGGCCAGTTGCACCTGGGCGCGTAGAACATCAACCCCTGTCGCCGTCCCGGCGTCGTGCTTCTCTTTGGCCAGCTTGAAAAGCGCGCTCGAGTCGTTCACTCGCGACTCGGCCGCCGTGGCGCGCGCTACGGCTGACTCGGCGCTCAAGTAAAGGGCGGCGATGGAGCGAACAATAAGGTCGCGTGCGTCCAGGTAGTCCAGCTTTCCGGCATCGAGCGCATCCTTGCTTGCCTTGAGCTGGCGATAGCTGGCCAGGTCAACCACGTTCTGTTGCGCATAAACGCGGAAATCGTAGTTGGAGAACGGCCCGATGACATGCGGAATGCCCGGCTCCGAGAGCCCAAACGCATAGAGGTCGCGATTCTGCGCGCTTGCGTAGGTCTGAATATTGACGCGCGGAAGCAGCGCGGCCGACAAGCTGCGCAAGCGCGCGCCCTCGGCCTCCTCCACTCGCGTGCCGGCAACCAGCACGCCAAGGTTGGCCTGCAGTCCTTTCTGAATAGCTTCCCGCAAAGTAATGCGGTAAGGCGCGGGTTGTTGCGCCGCGGCCATCGGGCTAAATGCCCAGCAGGCAATCGACGCAGCCACAGATGCACAAACAAAATGGAATGCTGATTTCATGATTCCTGCTTTTGACTCCTCGTGGCGATTGCTCCCCAGAAGTGCTGAAAGCTCTCCTCCACCCACATCTCAAACCCCGGCTCGCCCTTCAGCGACCACATCACGATCGTGCCGATAAGCGTTTCCTGAAGGTGCATCGCAACCCGGTCTTTGTTTAAGAGCGCGTCTATCTCTCCACGCTCTTGGCCGGCAGCAACAATCTGGGCGATGAGTTTGCGCCCCTCCGCCAGTCGGTTCTCGACAACGCCGCGCACCTGCTCGTTCGCAAGGAAAAATGAAATCAGCGTGCGGGCGAGATTGGGACTCCGCCCCGGCTCTTCCGCAAGTCGAAGAAACGCGCGGCGAAGTACCGAGTGGATGCTGTCCTTGCCGGATGCAGCCTGTTCCAGGGCATCGGCGACCTTGCCGAGCTGAATCTCGGCCATCACCCCGAGTACCGAGTCCTTGCTTTCGAAATAATTGAAAAAGGTGCCCTTGCCCACATCGGCGGCCTGTGTAATGTCTTCCACCGTCACATTGGAGTAACCGCGCTGGGCAAACAGTTCCAGCGCGCAGCTAAACAGGCGCAGCCTCGTTTCGGCTGCACGGCGCTCGCGGCGTCCCATGCCAACGGCTGCTGAGTCTGGCCCATGAGCTGTGAATTCAATGTGAGTTAACGTGCGAGTTGAATGACCTTCTGCCATATCTGCCTGCCGGTCATTTCTGACCGATAGTCATATTTTCGACCCGCTCGGCAAAGTTGTCAAGAACGGCTCCGCCAACTTCAATTTATCTACTTCATTATCCACGGTTTGCACCTGTAGAACATTTGCCGCCTATTTATCTTGAAACCGTTAACCTGTCCCCAGGAGTTATGTTCTCCGTTAGGCGTGCGGTGCCTTGCCTGCTTCAATCTCGTTAGTCCATCCGTATAAGTTACTTGTTTTTAGCAACTTGGCTTCCAGGTTCCTGAAAACAACCAACTTGCACCAAAACCATGCGTCCAAACCATTCCAAACAAGCAACTTGCCCCAAATGCACCACGTGGAGGGGGGTGGGGAAGGGCTCTCAAAGGCTGGTGCGGACCAGGCAGGTACTTCCCGTCCGCACATAAAGAATCTCCACTTCCCTCAGGCGATATACTTCGTAGCAAACGAGGTGTACCCGCAATGAACGGTCGTGAACGAGTTCTCGCGCTCATCGATGGAGAGCAGGTTGATCGCATCCCCCTGATGCCAATCACCATGATGTTTGCCGCCGACCAGATCGGCGTCAAATATGGGCAGTACGTAACCGATTACCGGCTCCTCGTTGAAGCCCAGTTGCGCACCGCCGAACGATTCGATATTGACCTGGTCTCGACCATCTCAGACCCCGCCCGCGAAGCCGGCGACCTGGGCGCAAAGGTCCGCATCTTCGACGATCAGCCTCCTGCATTTGTCGAGAGTGATGCGCTGATCGCCGACAAGGCTGTCCTCTCCACTCTCAAGGTACCCGACCCCGCCAGCACCCGGCGCATGCTCGACCGCATCCAGGCCGTAGCCCTCTTCAAAGAGAAAATCGGCAACGAAAGAATCATCGAAGGCTGGATCGAAGGCCCCTGCGCTCTCGCGGCCAACGTCCGCGGCATCAACACCCTCATGCTCGACTTCTACGACGACCCGCCATTTGTCGATGAGCTGCTCACCTTTGTGACCGAAGTAGCGATCGCATTCGCCCGCGCCCAGCGCGACGCCGGCGCAGATCTGATGGGCGTTGGCGATGCAGCCGCTTCCCTGGTTGGCCGGCCGATCTTCGAGAAGATCCTCGTCCCTTACCACCTAAAACTCGTAGCGGCGCTGCGCGCCATGGGCTTGAAGACTCGCTCACACATCTGCGGAAACACATCGAAGATCTGCGAAGCAAGAGCCGCGCTCGGCTATGACATCAACGACATTGACTCTCTTGTCTCGCTCGAAATGGCCCGCGAAAAGATGGGACCAAAGGCCATTATCCTGGGAAACATACCTACCGTTGCCGTAATGGAGCGAGGAAACGCAGAACAGGTGAGAGCCACGGCTGCCGAGTGCTACCGCGCATGCGGGCCGAACCACATCATCTCCGCCGGCTGCGAAGTGCCGCGCAGCACCCCGATAGAAAACATGGATGCCCTGCGCGACTACGCGCGTTCGCTCACGCCCGCGCTGGCGTAGCTGCAATCAACCGATTCATAGTCCCATGTTCTGCTGATCGCTCTTCAAGCATCCACTCCAGGCTATTCGCAGCGCAAGGCTGCCATCGGGTCCACCCTGGTTGCCCTGCGCGCTGGGAGCCATGCTGCAAACATCGTCATCGCGCTCACTACGACGAGCGCAAAAGCGAATGTCATCGTATCCAGGGCGCTTAAACCGAATAGCTGGCCCTTGATGTATTTGGTTGTCAACAGCGCCAAGGGCAATCCCAGTCCCACGCCAATCGCGAGCAGCAGAAGCGATTCGCTCAGAACCATCCACAACACCGCTTGGGTCTGAGCGCCAAGTGCAATGCGAATACCGATCTCGTTGGTTCGGCGTACAACGTTGTAACTCGTCACGCCGTACAGGCCAATCGCCGCAAGCAGCAGCGCAAGCAGTGAGAACAGGCTGGTCAGCGACGAGATAAGTTCGTCGTGCGTCATAAAGTTCGACACTTGATCGTGGATGGTTGTGATGCTGAGAAGTGGCAGGTTGGGATCGACCGACGCCACTGCCGCGCGAAGGTCGGCAACGGTGTGAACTGGGTCCCCTGTGGTGCGCACCATGATCATGCTTGCAAAGCGGTCCTGGTTTTCTTCAGGTGCGGGCGTGGGGCCTGCAGCCGGAGCAGATGGATCGACCGGAACGAACGGATCGATCTGGGAAAGCGGGATGTAGGTCATCATCACCCGGTCAGTGTCACGGGGATTTCCGGATTTGGTGTCGCGAGCCACACCAACAATCTGCCACGGTCCCTTGACGCTATCGATCTCAATGACGACAGACCGTCCCACAGCGTCGCCCTTGGGAAAGAAGTGGTGGGCCAGTGTCTGATTTATGACGGCCACTTTCTGGCTGTTAGTGTTGTCGGAATTGTTGAACGGGCGTCCGGCGACAATCGATATTCCAGCGGTTTCAAAGTACTGCCCGGAGACGCGATTGAGAATCGAGTGCCTGTTTTCCTTGGGAGCAGGCGTATAACCGGGAATGGTGACGTTCGAAGACCAGTTGCCGCCACTGATCGGCGGCGACAAGGAGAGGGCCACAGAGCGTACGCCCGGAAGCGCGGAAAGGCGCTCAATTAGACTCTGATGCAATCCCGGTGTCTGGCTCGGCTTGTATCCTGCCAGCCTTGCGTTGAACTCGGCCAGCAAAAGGTGCGAGCGCTCAAAGCCGTAATCCTGGTTCTGCAAATTGCGCAATGTGCGTAGAAAGAGTCCTGCACCGACCAACAGGAGAAGCGAGAGCATCACTTGAACGGTCACCAGCGCCTTGGGCAAAAAGCGCGCTGATCTGCCGCCACTGATTTGTGCCGTGCGGCCGCCTGCGCTCAGATTGCTTGCTGCTCCGGTGCGTGCCGCAGCTATTGCCGGAGCGAGTCCGAAGAGAATTCCCGTGAGGAGACAGAGCCCCAAAGTGAACAACAGAACGGTCGAGTCCGGCGTGGGATCCATTGCGATATAAGAGTCGCCCTGGCTGACAAAGCGAATTAGAACGCGCGTGGCGGCGAATGCAATGCCCAATCCCAGGACTCCTCCGGTCAGCGAGAGCAGCGTGGTCTCAATCAGGCTCTGGCGGACTATGCGCGCGCGGCTCGAGCCAAGAGCCAGGCGTGTAGCGATTTCGCGCTTTCGCGTGGCGGCGCGGGCAAGCAGAAAATTCGCCAGGTTGGCACAAGCGATGAGCAGCACCAATGCGACCACACCCATTAGAATCTTCAGCGAGTCGCCGTATTGATCACGGAGCATTGAGGCCCCTCGAGCGGCGTTGATCAATGGAACGGTGACATGCCCGATCTCCTGCAACCGGGCGGGTGTCACTTTTGACCCTTCTTCAGCGCGGATGCCGGTGCGAATCTGCTGATCAAGCCAATTCTGGCTCTGCGCCAATGCACCCTTGTTCGTTGCGGCCTGGCTGCTGAGACGGCCAAAGACATCGAGAAAGTAGAGCCCGCCGTTCGGGGTCAATATCGATGGCTGCTTCAGAATGACCGTCTGCATGGTAAGGGGCGCCCACAGGTCGGGTGGTTCCACTTCCCGCTTGACGCCGTGAAAGGCTTCTGGCATGACGCCGATGACATCGAAGGATGTGCCGTTAATGCTGATCGCTTTACCGAGGATGGCGGGATCAGAGGAGAGCGACTGCTGCCAAAAATGATGGCTTATCACGACTACAGCTCCGCTGCCGGGCGTGGCGTCGTCAGAAGCGTTGATGGCGCGACCCAGGAAAGGCTGCGCGCCGAGCACGCTGAAGTAGTTGCCGGAAACAAGATTCGCGGGTGCCAGAATCGCGGTCGGATTGGAGTCAGCTGCGCCGCCGCTGTCAGGTAGACGAATGCTCGCCTTATCGGAAAAGCTGCAGAAGGAGGCTATGCCTTGGAATGGTCCCGGGGCAGCCTGGAGCTGCCGTGCAAAATACCACGGGAACAATCCGTAACTGCCCATGTCGATGCCGCCTGCTTCGCCGCCGCCTTTCTCAGGTCCAAACGTGACCAATTGCTCAGGATTCTGCACTGGAAGATTGCGCAGTATCACCTGGTTGATGAGCGTAAAGATAGCCGTATTGCCGCCGATGCCAAGGGCCAGCGAGAGCAGGGCAATGGCGGTGAATGCAGGGCTTTTGGCCAGCATACGAACGCTCACCCGCATGTCCTGCAGCAACCCCTCCAGCGTGGACTCCCAGCGCGAAGACCACACCTGATGTTTGATTGCGTTCAGACTGCCTGCTTCTACGCGCGCCGCGTTTCGTGCGGCCTCTTCGGTCATGCCGATCTTCCGTTTGTATGCCGCGGACGCTTCCAGGTAGCTATCCAGTTCTTCGTCTAGTTCGCGTTCGACTTCTTGCTTGCGAAACAGGGACTTAAGACCGGTGGTCAGATTCGTCAGCCAATTCATCGTGATTCTCCCGGGCCATGTACGATAGTTCGCGTCACGCCTCAAGAATGCGGGCGATCGCGCCGATCTGGCGCTGCCATTGCTCGGTCTCCGCGGTAAGGGCTTTGCGGCCCCTGGCGGTGAGCAAGTAATACTTGGCACGGCGATTGTTTTCCGTGGCGCGCCATTCAGATTTCACGTGCCCAGCGCGCTCCATGCGGCTCAACGCCGGAAGCAGCGACCCCGGATTAACGCGGAATACGCCGTTGCTGATCTGTTCGATGCGCAGAGCGACGCCATAGCCGTGCATCGGCTCCAGAGCGAGTGTCTTCAGAATGAGCATTTCCAGCGTACCCTGGACCAGGTCGCTGGATTGCGCGCCGTACTGGCCCGCTTCGTCCGCCCGAATCGGCATGGCCGTCTCCCCTTGATTACCTAGTGGACACTTCCTTCCACTAGTTTGTCAAGAGGAGAAGCACAGTTTCCCAATCTGGCAGTTGATGATACTCGGCTAGGTCTTCAAAGCAGCCTGAACGTAAGCCGCTTTCAGCGGGAGCCGCCGAACCATCTTTCCCGTGGCGTCGTGCAGGGCCGCGGCAATTGCCGGCGCAGCCAGTGCGTTCGCGGCCTCCGAGCCTCCGCCGTAGGTGCTCACTTTCGGATTGTTGATGAGCACAACCTTGATCTCAGGTATGTCCGCCATGCTTGGAATAGGATAGGAAATCCAGTCGTCCGCGGTCACTCCGCTCTCATTGAAGTTAACCTCGTCGAACAGCGCATGACTGACTCCCATCACTGCGCCGCCTTCCACCTGTCGCTTCAGTTGCATCGGGTTGATCACGATCCCGGGATCCACGGCTATCGTGCTCTTCTCCACCACGATAGCTCCCGTGCTCGGATTCACGGTGATCTCGCAAACGCAGGCCCAGTAGGTAAGGCTGCGATACATGAGCGAAACTCCGCGGCCCCGAACCGGCGCCGAACCGGTGGACTTTGCACCGGGACGCGGAGACGGTCGCGTATCCCAACCGGAGGCCTCGCGAACGGCCTTCAACACTCCTATGGCCCGCTCTTCGCTGGCGTGATCGATGCGAAACTGGATGGCATCAGCGCCCGCCAGCGCCGCCGCCTCGCTGATCGCCAATTCACGCGGATAATTCTGCTGAAATTGCCCCGGTGTGCGCATGCTGTGATCGCGAAGGCCAACGGCGATGGGCGAAGCCTTCTGCCCTACCTGGAAGGTGCCGTGGCCGCGCTCCATCACATTTGGAACCGGAGCATAGACCCACGGATCGGAAAGGCCGTTCACCGTGGAGGTGACAGAATCGGCCTGCACATCGGGCGCAGACATCGTGGGCAGTCCCGCCAAAACCGCGCCAATCGGGCGGTCGTCCTGCATCGCCGGCATGTAGTGGTCGATTTGGTACGCTGCGATCTTTCCTTTCTCATCGATAGCCAGTTGAACATCGGAGTACGCAGCCGCCGACTGTGTCGACCACTGCATATCGTCGGCGCGGCTCCATTGCACGCGCACCGGCTTGCCCAAGGCTTGAGACAGAATCACCGCCTCGTCCTCCGCGCCCGCATTACCACCGTTCGATCGTCCATAATGTCCCGGCCCGGCATACGCGTGCACGATGACATGATCGGGCGTGGTCCGCAGCATCATCGCAATCTCGCTGCGCAGCAGTTGCGGATTTTGATTGTGCGTGTGAATGTGCACCGTGCCATCCGGCTTCACATCCGCGACCGCCATGGTCGGCCCAATCGGCGCGTGCTTCATGTACGACAACTGGTACGTCGCTGATAGCTTCTTCTTCCCAGTCGCGAGCGCCACCGCAGCATTTCCCTTGTTCGTGCTCGCAGCCGCCACTGGCGCGGACTTCCAGTCAGACTCTCCCCTGAGGTGCTGGTAGAGTTTCGCGTTGCCGGGCAAGCCCTTCCACTCGGTCCACTTTGTGGCGCTGGCCACCTGCTCCGCCGCCTGGATTGCCTCCCACTCGGTCGGCGCGACCACGCCGACCAGGTTGCCCTTCACGATAACTTGCGCATTCTTGTACTTCGTCTTGTCCACTTGACCCGCGGAAATCAACGTCGATCCCAGCGTCTTCGGATGCACTACCCGCGCATGCAACATGCCCGGCAGACGCACATCGGTGGCCCACTTCTCTTTAGCCGTAACTTTCGCAGTGGTGGCCGAGTTCTTGAACGACTTGCCAATCACCGAATACTCGCTTACCGGTTTCATCGGGGGTTTCCCCTCGACCTTGATCCCTTCAATTCCCGAGAGGCTTCCGCTTACCGGGATCGTGAGCTTAAGCTGCTGGTCTTTGATCAGGTCCCCGTACGAAATGCTCTTGCCGCCTCCGGAAACAATCCCGTCCTTGACCGTTACCTTGTCTTTCGCCACACCCAGCCGTTCCGACGCCAGATCGAGCAAGGCCTGGTAGGTGTAAGCGGCCACCTTGCGGATGTTGGGCATTCCTTCGCCCAGAAAGTCAAACGCCCCGCTGCCGTCCGGTGTGCGATCCGTATGACCTTGCACCACCGTGGTGATCGCCTCAAAGGGCACGCTCAACTCATCGGCCACAATCTGCGGGTAGGCAGTAAACACTGTGCCCTGACCAAAGTCGTTCTTTCCGGTCCGAATCAGGATGGTGTTGTCCGGGTTGATCTCAATCCACGAGTTGGGCAGGCTCGCATCGATCGAGTTCCCCATCGCAGCGGGCTCGGCCCCTTCGCCCTTCAGCGCCCTGGGGCCTGCCAGGCTGCCCCCAACCACAAGAACGCCGCCCGCCTTGATGAACTGACGCCGCGAGAGTGTCGCTCCGAAAACATTCAGTTGCTTCGCGCGCAAGATTGTCATGGCTCACCCCCTCGCCATAATCTGGGCAGCATGATTTACGGCATCGATGATCGCGCCGTAAGTCCCGCACCGGCAGAGATTGGGCGACAGCCCGGATGTGGTGAAGGCAGCTTTAATCTGTAACAACGTCGGATGCGGATTGCTTTCCAGCAGTTCGGTCGCTTTGATGATCATCCCGTTCTGGCAAAAGCCGCATTGAGGCGTCTGTTCCTCAATCCAGGCCTGCTGCACCGGGTGAAGCGTCGTTTTTGCTTCCTCCGCCGGAATGCCCTTCTGCTTCGCCCACCGCGCAGGCAATCCCTCCAGCGTTGTGACCTCCTGGTTTTCACCCACGTCGGAGAGTGCAGTGATGCAGGACCGAACCTCCTTGCCGTCGATCAGGATTGAACACGCGCCGCACTGGGCCAGTCCGCAGCCAAATTGCGGGCCCGTAAGCTCAAGATCGTTGCGCAAGACGTAGAGAAGCGGCGTGTCACCGGGCGCGTTCACCTCGCGCCGGATGCCGTTGACTGTAATCGTGGCCATAGAGACCTCCCTCTAAAGACACTTTTCGAGTTGGGGAAACTGCTGGGGTGACAGAACGCCAGTCTCTTGCGTCCAGTCTAACCATACTAACTCCAAAACCGAACAACCCGAAACGCCAACTCCAGATCGATTGCCCCCGTGGCGCAGTCTGACTCGCCCGTTTCCGCCCCGAAGGTGACCGGGGGCCGGGCTGCTACGGGCAATCCGAACGATTACGCCTCCCGCTGCACTGCCCTTTCTGCCCCGCAATCGCTCTCATTCCAGGATGAATACGTGGTCATTGACGATATCCTGCTTCTGAAGGGTCCAGCAATTCACCAGAGCTTGCCCATTTGGTAATTCAGAGGAACCATGTCAATCAAGCCGATTCTCAAGCTCATCACGAATAATCAACTAACGGCATTGACTGGCAGCAATGCCCTGCTCAAGCCCTTCTATCAACTTAATTACCTTGTCGCCGCCAAAGAGTGCGGCCTTTTCGAGTTGTTGCTTGACGAGCCTAAGAGCTTTGACCAACTTGCCGAAATCTGTTGCAAGGATGCCAAGGCCCGGGAAGCTCTGGAGGTCTGGCTAAGGCTGGGTACTCGGCTGGGGCTTCTGGGTTTGAACACCAGGGGCTACGCACTCAAGGGTTTGGCCAAAAAGCTCGCCCTGCCACAGAACGATGCGGCGCTGGCCCTGCTTCAGGAAGCAGGCGGACTTCATTACAACCTGATCTCGCAAACCCTCAGAAAGCTTCGCAAAGGAGAACTCTTCAATCTTGAGGATCAGGACGGGGAGATCATTGCGCGCTCATCGCGAATCTTCGAAGCATTCCAGACAGAAGCCATCGATCTATTCTTCCCAGCCACCGGAACTGCCAGCCTGCTTGAGATTGGCTGCGGCTCCGGTGTTTACATCAAGCATGCCGCAAACAGAAATCCCTCCCTGACGGCTCTCGGTTTGGAGTTGCAGCCAAATGTTGCCGATGCCGCCCACCGGAACATCGCCGCATGGGGCCTCGAAGGGCGAGTAAGAATTGAAGAAGGAGATATCCGGCTCAAGGCTCCTGAAGAGCGTTTCAGCATCGTCACCCTTTACAACAATATCTACTATTTCCCCGTCGAAGGCCGGGTTTCGCTGCTCCAACATATCAAGCAGTTCATCAACCCCGACGGCTTCCTTTTGCTGATCACCTGCTGCCAGGGCGGGAGTCTGGGGGTGGAAGTTCTGAATCTCTGGGGCGCCGCGACATTGGATTGCGGCAGACTGCCCGGCAAGAACGAACTCATTGGCCAGCTTCAGGATGCAGGCTTTCAGAGTGTCCAAACCATACGCCTGATTCCTGGCGAGGAGTTCTTCGCCTTCAAAGCGCTCCCGGAAAGAAACGCCTGAATCACCCGCTACACCTAGGTTGCTACTCGATTAATTTAGGTCCCGCCGCCCGGCTGACGCTTTTCATCAAGCAAACCGTCAGTACTTTGCAATTGGCTCTTTCGGCTCCTATTGGAATCGGGTTACTCTTGATGCGTCCGTAGCCCCTTCCCTGCAGAATTGGAGCCATGCAGCCATGCAAAACCCCAGCCGCGCAAGCAGTCTCGGCATGTACGTTTTCGCAGCCGGCGCCATCCTCCTCGGCCTTGTCGGCCTTGTATCCGGCGACTTCGCCGCTCCCTGGCAGCACGTCGGCCCCAACGTGCCCTTCCGCGAACCGCTTGCCTATCTCACCGCGTTTGTCGAACTCGCCGGCGGGCTCGCCCTCCTCTGGCGCCGCACAGCGCGCGCCGGCGCGCTCGCGCTCACTGCCGTCTTCACCGTTTTTACGCTGGTGTGGGTGCTCAAAATCCTCGAGACCCGGCACGACTTCGACCCCACGGGCAACTTCTTTGAGGAGTTCTCCGGCCTCGCCGCCGCAGCCGTTCTCTTCGCATATTTTTCTCCGGCCGGTTCGCCCATCGCGCGCCGCGAATCGCTCGTCGCCCGTCTCTACGGCCTCGCTCCCATCTCTTTCGGCATCGTTCACATCTACGACATGCCCGGCCTCCTCAACTGGATCCCGAGTTGGATTCCGCCTTCGCAGATGTTCTGGGCCTATGCCACCACCATCGGTTTTTTCCTCGCCGCCGTGGCCATCCTCCTGAGACTGGTGGTGCCGCTCGCAGCGCGCTTGCTCACCGCTGAAATCGTGGGTTTCGAATTATTCGTTTGGTTCCCGAAGCTTGCCGCCGGCCCTCACGACCATTTCAACTGGGCCGCCAACGCCATTTCGGTCGCCCTCTGTGGCGCGCCGTGGGTCATCGCCGACTCCCTCACTCGATCCGCCAAACCGGCGTCCAACCGCGCTCGCGCCGCCACTGACGCCGGCATCTCCGTCTGAAGAGCAAGCCGACCCGGGTACACGAAATGGATCACCGGTCCCGGCAATGCAAGCTGCAGTCTGATCGCCACTACAGAAGGAAGGACGGCAGAAGCGTCCATGCAGAACCCACGAGCGAACACGCAGGCGATTTCGCCATTCTTCATCGTCGGCAACGTCGATCGCACCATCGCCTTCTGCTGCGACAAGCTTGGCTTTGAGGCCAGGTTACGCGAACCGGATCAGGACCCATTTTTCGCCATCATCGGCCGCGACGGTGCGCAAATCTTCGTCAAATCTCACCCGGATGTGAAGCCGGTCCCCAACCCCGCGCGCCATCCCTTCATGAGGTGGGACGCCTTTGTCTACACGACCGACCCCGACGCGCTAGCCGCCGAATTTACCGATAACGGCGCAGCCTTCAGTAGGCCCCTCGAGGATACCCACGACGGCTTATGTGGCTTTGAGATTTGCGACCCCGATGGATACGTCCCGTTCTTCGGCCATCCAAAAGCCAAAACGCAACCCTCGCCATGAACCCCATCGCAAATATGGTTCCTAGTACGGCCTTCGAAAGTTCCGGGCTAGTACACGCACTTCCTTGCTTCATCCGCAAAGGCATGCAGCAGCTTCGGCTCCGCCTCAAAGAAATGGTCTGATGGGCTCAGGATGTAGCGGCCTCCCGGGCCTGCTTCCGCAAAGCAGCGCCGAACCTCGGCCCGCGTGGCCTGCTCGTCGCAGCCGGTGAAGAAGTGCAGCTGATCGAAGCCGCCGATCATGCACACCTTGCCTGCGATGCGCGCGTGCGCCTCGGCAAGCCGTGCATCGGCACCCATGCCCACTGGCGTAAAGGTCTCGATCGCGTCCACGCCCATGTTCGCCGTGCGCTCCAGCATCGGCATGAGCTTTCCGCAAAGGTGATACACGATGCGTTGGCCTGCGCGATGGGCGGCTGCAATCATCGGCGTATCGTAAGGAGCCACAAACGTATCGAACATGCGCGGCGAAATCACGCTTGACGAAGCGTCCCCGCCGCCGAGTTCAAGAATGTCGTAGTTCGCTCCCGCCAGCGATTCAATGAATCCAAGTTTCCGGCGCTGAAGAATCTTCAGGAATTCGTGGACCCACTCGGGATCGTCCTGGGCCTCCATTATCAGGCGTTCGGTGCCGACCAGGCAGCACGCATCCTGCCAGCATCCAGGCTGGCCGAAGACGTCGAAGCAGCAGATGTGTCCGCGGACCAGGCCGCGCTGACCGTAATCCGCGGCAATGCGGTTCACTGCATCCACGTCGCAATTCGGAGTGGTCACGTACTTGGCGATGATTTCGATGTCGCGCTTCTGCTTGATCAGCGGCTCGGCTACCCAGACGCTGTAGCCCGCGTCGGCAATGACCATGCTTAGAATGCCGTCCGGGGTGACGAAACGGTAGCGCGTCATCTTGCGGCCGTCGTCTTCGCCTGCGTCTTCTTCGAAGATGCGCCAGGAGTCATTGGCGACGCGTTGGCTGCCGAGAAAACCGATTTCGCCTTGAAGCGGGTCGGGGTAATCGCTGGAGCCTGGCTTGGGCCGGTGCGGCACGTGCCAGGCGATGGCGTCCATTCCGAACTCGTCGAAGAACTGCTGGTCCGAGATGCCGTGCATCGTGTGCTCGAGGAAGAACGGCATCACGTGGTGTGTGGTCACCGGAAGGCGGTCCGGCGTGGTTTTGCCGGTGATGGCGGCAAGCATCCGTTCTTTCGAGGTCATAGGGTCTCCTTGCGTATCTCCGCGACAGCTTCAGCCATTGCCGCTACATTTTCCATGGGAACATTGGGCAAAATCGCCTCATGGCTCGGGCTCACGATAAGATTCGGCGCGAGCTGAGCATGCACTCGGCGCACTCCGGCACGCACCTCATCGGGAGTTCCGTTGGTCATCAATTGTTGCGCATCGATCCCGCCCAGAAAGGCGATACGGCCCTTGAACTCCGCGGCAAGATTCTCGGCTTCCATGCCGCGCGCGAGCGCCTGCAATGGATGCAGGCAATCCACGCCGGCATCGATGAAACGGTCGATCAATTTGTACACTGAGCCGCATGAGTGCAGCGCCACCTGGTAGCCGTGCCGGTGGCCTTGCTCGACAAAGCGCCGCATCCAGGGAAAAACAAACTCTTCGAGCGAGGCCGGGCTGCATACCAGGCCAGTCTGACAGCCGAGATCGTTGCCGAAGAAAAATCCGTCCATCAAGCTGCCCGCCGCCGCGAAGAACCGCTCGTTCGCTTCGTAATAAAATTCGCAGACCTTGTCCGTTACCGCATGAACCACGTCAGGATTGGAGTGCATCTTCATGAAGTACTCTTCCATCCCGAACAGGTCGGCAACATTATGGTAGTAGCAGGTCCAGAAGCCGCTCAGGCGGTATACATCGCCGGCCTCGCGCAAGTCATGCAGGCAGGAATCAAAGTTCAGATATTCCGGCTTGGGCCACGGGAACTCTCCCACTTCGGCGATTGATGTGCAAGATGCCAGCGGTCCGGCACTGCCATGCTTTTCACGGTCCAGACCGGAATCGAATAGCTCCCGGCCGTCCGGATCGCGATACGCGTCGGCATAGAACTGCGGGCAAATCCAGCGGACGTCATCGCCCAGATTGCGGCGAAGCTCCTCTTCGGTCTGAGTTCCGAAATAGCTGTGGAGAAGCGGCCAAGTCTTTGCGTCGGGATTCCCGAGCCAGAATCCGCATCCGGAAACCTGCTGGCGGGCAATAATAGCGCGGATAGTCTCGCGCCTGGATTTCAATGCTTGCATCGCGTACCTGGCCTCTGCCCCTTCGTTTCGAACGGCAACGCCGAAACCGGCGGGACGAACAAACCCAAGCGTATTCCCCGGGACTCAGGGATGAAATCGAAATATTCGTCTCGGTGTTTCATTTCATGCCACGAAATCACGACAGCCTCATGTCGAAGAATCTACAACGCAAGGGTATGCCCTTCTCGCCTGAAATGCGGACTTCGAAGGAGGTTGCCGTGATCGGTTCCCTAGCCCGAAGCATGAAGCACGCTTCTTTCGCTGCATGAAACATTCTCTAATCAAAAAGGGAACCGAGCAGGAGAATCGCCGAACTTCTGGATCACTGGCGATAAGCGTGGACCCTCTCGCAAACCAACCTGAGCTTATCCTCCAGGTTGCCAGAGGCAGTCCTGAACGAATCTGCGTCAATCGTCAACGGCGCGCCGAGCACAACCAGAGGTGCGCCATACTCTGGTGTGCGGATCGCCTGCTCAATCGACAACCCGCCAACCGCCTGCACAGGCACGTTGACCGCCGCGACAATCTCTCGCAATTCGTCCAACGGGCTCGGGCATGGTTTTCCCGCCGCCACGAGACCGCGGCGTTCGTCGTACCCGATGTGATGGATGACATAATTGCAACCCAGGTCTTCGAGCCTTTTTGCGGCCGCCACCTTGTCGCTGGCGCCAAGATTGTCTCCCATCACCTTCACGCCCAGGTCTTTCCCGGCTTTCACCACCATCTTGATGGTCTCGGGATGCGCGCGCTCCATGACCACCACAAGCGTTGCGCCGGCCTTGGCCATGATTTCGGCCTCTAGCCACCCGCCGTCCATGGTCTTCAGATCGGCCACAATCGGCACGCCGGGAAACTCATCGCGCAGAGCGCGCACGCCGTTCATCCCCTCCGCAATAATCAACGGCGTGCCGGCTTCCAGCCAGTCCACGCCTGAACGCATAGCCAGATGAGCCGTATCCAGAGCTTCTGGAATGGAAATGATATCGAGAGAAATTTGCACAATGGTTTTCATCATGTGTCTGCCAGGGCGAACTCCACACTGCGGCGAACCCGTCGGCATTCCTTTCTTAGTCCTTGAAGTGACGCTCCATCTTGGCCCGGAGAAATCCGACCGATTCGCGCAGGTCGTCCATTCCGTCCATGCCATCCTCGATTGATATCCACGAGTTGAACCCAACCTCATGCAGCGTGGAGAAGATCTTGTCGTAGTCGTTCATTCCCTTCCCGATCACGCCGTGAGAGAGGCGGCTGGCGTAGCCCACCGAGTCTTCTTCCTTGCGCAGATCCTCGATGGTGCCGCTCTTGAGGTAGCGGTCGCTCGCATGCATGGTCACCACGCGATGCTTCACCCGCTCCAGCAACTCAAGCGGATCTTCTCCGGCCAGGATCGTGTTCGAAGGATCGTAGTTGACGCCGAACCATGGCGAGTCGATCTGATCAACGATGTCGCAGAAAACATCCATCTTCTGTGCGAACTCAGGAAATTTCCAGTAGTTGTCCTTGTAGTGGTTCTCCATATTCAGGACGACGCCATGCTCTTCAGCAAACGGCAGCAGGCCTTTCATGACCCGCACCACCTGCGCGACGCCGGCCTCGCGCGAGAGCCCAGGCCGGCGCTGACCGGAGAGCACGCGGCAAAAACCGCCGCCGAAGAACGCGGTGGTCTCGATCATCCGCTTCTCGAGATCGATCTCCTTTTGCAGAAGAACAGGATCGGGCTGCGTGAAGTCCGGCGAGCAGCAAAGCATGGGCATGGCGAGATTGTGCCGTTCGAGTGCGGCCTTGACCTTCTTCAGGAAAGTCTCGTCCTCCTCAAGAAAGCCCGAATAAAATTCAAGGCCGTCCACACCGAGTGTGGCTGCCAACTCGATCCATTCAAAGAGCGTCATGGTGTGATCGACGCACAGTTCATCCATGTAGCACTTCGGGAACGCCGCCAGCCTTGGCTTCACAGTCGTGCTCATTTCACTTCCTTATCGGGTTGCGGCCGATGACCGGGAATTGCTCGACTTCGAGGACAGAGCCGCTGATAAGCGCGGCCTCGTCGGTGAGGAAATAGACGGCCGCCATAGCCACCTCTTCCGGCGAATGAATGCGCCCTGAGGGCGCAGTCCCGGCAGGCAAATGCGATGGCCAGTCGGGCGCCAAGCCATCGTTCAGTTTGTACTGGTATTCGTTCGGCGTCAGGGTCCAGCCAACGTTGAGTTGGTTGATCTGGATGTGCTCCGGCGCCAATGCATCGGCCAGGTTGCGCGTGAGGGTCATCAGGCCGCCCTTTGAGATGGAGTAAAGCGGCAAGTTCGACTCGCCGCAATAGGCATTGACCGACCCGATGTTGAGCACCCGCCCGCCACCCTGTTTGCGGAAATGCGGCAGCGCTGCCTGGATCAGCAACAGCGGCGCACGCACATTCACTGCCATGGTGACATCGAAAAGTTCCGGTGTTGCCGTTTCAAGCGTGCAGCGCGTGATCCGTGCGGCGTTGTTTACCAGGCCGTCGATTCTGCTAAAGCGGGCAACGGTCGCGGCGATCAGCTTCGCCGCAGTCTCCGCCTCCTCAAGCGCACCGACAACGAAGGCCGCGCGTTCCCCTATTTCGGCGGCAACCTTCTCTGCCGCATCTTGCCGCCGGCCGTGGATCATTACCTGCGCGCCTTCGCGGGCAAAGAGCCGCGCAATGGCTTCGCCGATGCCCGTAGTCGAGCCGGTGATCAGGATGACCTTGTCTTTCAATCGTTCACTCATGGCTTCAGCACTCCTTTTACGATCGCGCCTGAATGCATCTCCTCAAATGCTTCGCGCCATTCGGATAGCGGAGAAATCCGGTTGAGAACAGGACCTACATCAATCTTGCCGCTCGCCAGCAGCGATAGAACCTTCTCCCATATCAGCCAGTTGTGCGAAAAGCTGCCTTGAAGCGTTGCCGCCTTCTGCACCAGTTGATCGAGCGAGAAGTTCAGCGGCTGCGGTCCCCATCCAACCTTGGTAATCTGCCCCGCCGGACGCACGATATCCAGAGCGAGCTTCAGCGCGGAAGAAACACCCGCAGCATCCACGACAAGATCCATCCCGTAGCCGTCGCCGAAGTTCCTCACCCACTCCGCGGCATCTTCGCCCTGCGCGCCGAGTATTGTATCGGCACCCATTTGCTTCGCAACCTCAAGCCGCTTGGCATCGGCGGGAATACCGATCACAATAAGATGCCCCGCGCCCGAGAGCTTGGCCATCGCCGCACACAGTAGCCCGATCGGCCCCGGGCCGATCACCGCGACCGTGTCACCAGGCCGCACGTGGGAGTTGACGCACACCGCGTTGTAGGCCACGCAGCAAGGCTCGGTCAGCGCCGCCTTTTCCATCGGCAACGCGGCTGGAACATGATGCAGGCAGCGCGCCGGAACCTTGACAAACGGCGCCATCGCCCCGTTCACCCCGTATCCGAAGCCGAGACGTTTCGGTTCCAGGTTATAGAGCCCGCGCCGGATGAATGCCGAATCGGGAGGCAGCAGCGCGGCGGTTTCACTGGCCACGCGATCTCCCTCTTTGAAGCCATTCACACGGCTGCCAAACTTGGCGACAGAGCCTGCGAACTCATGCCCTAGAACGACTGGGTAGTTCACCTTCCAGCTTTGCTGGCCTGCGTACTGATGCAGATCGCTGCCGCAGATAGCCACCGCCTGCACCTTGAGCAAGACGTCTTCTTCGCCGATCTCTGGAACAGGAAGTTCACGAAGCTCCACCGAGTGGGGCTCTTTTGCGTAGTTGACCAATCCAATCATGGCGGTGCTTCTCACTTTCCCTGCAAGACAGGCAAGACTACCTATTGGAATACTGCGGTGTCAATTCCAGGCGGAATCAGCAGTCTTTGGCTGTCGGTTCTAAGCTGAAACACACATTGGCGGTAAAATTGCGGCCCTGAAAGAACTCGCAGATATCTGCTGTCCGTTATGGCGGACAGGCACCAAAATGAGGACACAGTGCCCCCCAAGCGGGTAACCAGCAGGAGGACTCCGACCCTCGATTGCGAACTGGGCTCCGTTGGCCGAATTCCCGTCGTTCGTGTAGAATTTGGATGCTGCCCAAGCAATACGCGGAGAGGTGGCAGAGCCCGGTTGAATGCACCCGACTCGAAATCGGACAAGGTCGAAAGGCCTTCGGGAGTTCGAATCTCCCCCTCTCCGCCAGCTACTTCTTTCCCGCCTTAAAGAAAAATCCTCGTATTCAAGAATGGAAGATCCACGCGGATATTCTTCGTCCGATTCTGCCTTCTTCGGCCTTCTCGCCTCCATAAGGGTTTGAACCTGGAGTTCATTGCCGGAGCGACTGGACCCCAGAGAATTCAAACACCCGGTGGCAGGGGTAGTCTCCCCGCTTCTGCCGCTTGGCAATCGGCTCGGTAACGGCCCTGAATCACGGTCCTGAAAACGAAGCCCCGTCTGCTCGCCGGGGCTTCGGGGCTTGTGTGCGCTTCTCTACTGCACCATGATCATCGGGGACGGGTTGGAATCGGTCTGGACCGTGCAAACGAACTTCTTGGCGCTGATTACCGCGCAGCTTGCCCCGCCCTGGCTTCCGTTATTGACCAAGAAGGTCCCCGTGGTGTTGAATTCCACCGGATCCCAGGAATAACCCATGTTCATCGGCTGATCCCAGAAGAAATTGCCCTGTCCCGCGTTGGTTATGGCGCCCTCAATGTTGCCACCGCTATCCATTGAGAACTCGCCTATGTTGCCATTTGAGCCGGCATGCAACTGCGGCATTTGCCCCATCATGTAATGCCCGGCAACCGCCGAATTGTTGAAGTTGGTTTGGGTCTGCGCCTCCATCCATCCGGAATCCATGCTCCCGTCAGAACCAAGACTCATCTCAAATCCCTGGTTATTGTTGAACAGGTACAGATAGGCGGTTGTGTCGTTGCCTGGCTGCATCCACACCCGGCCATTGATGGTCGCGTCGAAATTGAGCAAAACAGGGCCGCCGACCGCGTTTCCGACGGAATACGCGCCTGCCGCATCCTGATAGCTCTGGTTGATTGTCAGATTGCCCGCGCCATCTCCTGCCCCCTGGAAGAGATTTGAGTAGTAGCCGGTTGGACCGGAAATGTCGACGCTATTGGTCCAGCCAATGCCCTCTGCGTAGAGCACGAAGTTTCCATTCATATTTGCACCGGAATAGGCGGTTGTCTGGCTCTGCTTGCGTTCATTGCCGGCCAGCAGGCCATCTCCGGCGGTTGTCTCAAGCATGAAACTGCGGCTGCCGTCGATGATGTAGACCGCGAGCGTAACCATGTTCCCGCCGCCTGCATCGAGAGTCACTGTCGAGCGCCCCGTGTTCTGATCCGGCGCAGTGTAACTGCCTGAGAACGCCGTGGCTTCGACCGATGTGGCGCCAGCCTTCGCGATCTCGATGTAGCCATTGCTGACCGCGCCGCTCGCCGTGCTGAACCTTCCTACTGCGGCCTTTGGCGTGGTCGTCCCATCGTTGCTGTTGAAGTTCTCGCCGCTCATCCCCATCGCAAAGCTGTTGCCCTCAAACGTACTGCTGGCAAAGGCAGCCGGCGTGGCAAGGTAGCAGTTGGCCGTGCCGTGCTGGTTCGATGGATTGGCCCCAATATCATCCACCTCGACAAGGCGGAACTGCTGAGCGGGCTGGGTCGAGTGCGTCGCGGCCAAAGCCCATTGACTGGGGTTTACCACGCCGCCTGGATTCGTTGTCATGCTCAGAAGACCGTTAAAGTCGGTGCCGATGGAGTAGGTTCCCGTCAACGCACCACTCATGGCAGTCGAGTAATCAGTGCCATTGGAATCGAAAACTCCGCTGCTGATGCCTCCTTTGCCATCCGTAATGAAACTGGCAACCGAGGCCCAGCGCGTGCCGTCACCGTCATTGAAGCCCTGGAAGAGGCACGCATAGGTGCCGCTTACAAAGTCATTGTTGCTGCCGTCCGGCCCAGCCACCACGTTGATTGTGAATTCAAACATGGCCGGAGCGTCGTACTTGTCGGAAAGCTCGATGTTGAGCACAACGGCCTGGACAGCAGTCGGTGTGCCGGAAATGTTCAGCGAGCTGCTCTTTGAATCGACCGAGAATCCGAGTCCATCTGCGTCTGACGGAAGCAGCAATGATCCGTCGGTTGGAACCGCGTTCCCGTTGACGGTCCAGCCGTAGGGCGGCGCACCGCCCGATGGATTGATCGACATTGAGATCGGCGTGTTTACGAGCACTGTTGTAGAGGAGGAAGGAGGCAGGACCAACGGCGCTGCTGTGTTGATAAGCAATTGAAGGTTCGCTGTCCCGGAATTCCCGACCTTGTCCGTGGCCTTGGCGGTGAACTGGAATGTTCCGGACTGGGCAGGCGTTCCGCTGATCAGCCCGGTGGAATCCAGGATGAGGCCATCGGGAAGATAGCCGCTTTGGAGGGTGAAAGTAAACGACCCACCAGGCTGCCCCCCTGCCATGGGTCGGGAGCTCGCTGAAAGGTGGCTTGTGATCGACGGCATTCCCCCACCACCTTCGCGCGCATAAAGCGAAGCGGCGTAGAAAACACCTACTTCGCCGTCAGGTAAGTTCGTTGTGGTGATGGAAACCGTCGCTCCCGATTTCACGATCAGGTCAAGGCTTTGCACGGTGCTGTTGCTTCCCGAATCGCTAACCTGCACCCCGAACCCGAAATCCCCTGTCTGGAACGTCGTGCCGGAGATGACTCCGGACGAAGAATCCAGACTCATACCGCTGGGCAAAGACCCCTTGGCAATTGTCCAGTTGTAGCCGGTTCCCGTTCCGCCCATCGCCTGGAGCGTCTGATAGTAGTAGCTGTTGCTTTTGGCGTATGGCAGTGAACTGGTGGTAATGGTGAGCGGAGCCGTTGTGGTGCGATTGGCCCTGGTGATCTTCTGCAAGGCCGGCTGATTTGTGCCGCTGGCATCGAACACGAAAGCCTCATCCTGCGAAACCATGTAAAGAATGTTTGAGCCTCCGGCCATGACGAAGCGGCCCGATGGGTCGGGGCCGTAGTTTGTGGACCCCACAGAGTTCACAGTGAGGTTGCCTGCCTGGTCAGCATCCAGGAATCCGAGCAGGTTCCCATTTCCATCCGGGAAAACTTCTCCGCTCCCGGCCGTCTGCCCTGCATCGTGGAACCAAAGCGTGCCTGCGGAGTACTCGCCGTTGAAGTCCGCCGCTGTGAACCCATTGCCGGGCACAATCTGGTTCTCAAAGCTGTAATAGCCCACGTTGAGATGGTTGTCGATACCCACGCCCTGGTTCTGTCCCGTCAGGTAGAAGACGGCGGTGATCCCGTCGCCGTACGGCATGGTCACGCGCCCGTTGGCGTCAACCGCATAGGTCGTTTGGTAAGTCTGGCCGCCGGCAAAATTCACTGTGCCGGCAAAGTTGTCGTCCATGGCGCTGATTACGTTCCCTGCGCCATCCCATGTGAATATCCCGGCCCCGATATGTCCGCCAATTGCGTTGCCAGACTTGTCCAGAGCCAGTGAGTCGCCTACGTTGACGCTGGTTCCATTCAGCGTCGTGCTATCGAACTTCGAAGTCGAGCGAAGGTAGGCAGTGCCCGTCAGCACCGTATTGTTCGAGCCATTCAGCACGTTCTTGGCTGAGTCGGTCTCAAGCATCAGCAACTGGTTTAAAGCTGTGACGTAGAAGACAAAATTCTGATTCCCGGCGCCCTTGGTGTTGAATGTCGCAGTACCGCGTCCGCTGGCATCGAGCGTATAGGTCCCGGTGAGGGCTAGCATCGGTGTGAACTGGTTGATCAGCCCGCCGGCCGAATTGTACTTGTCGTCGCTCCCGTCCATCTCGCCAGCGGTGATAACACCGTTGCCGTCGAGCGCCATGTACCCGACCGACGCGTGGCGAGTGGCAAGGTTCGCATTGCCATTGGGAATCTTGCTTCCCTTCAATCCAAACGCCCAATTGCCTTGTATCGAGCCTGGCGACAAGAGGCTAGGAGCCAGCGCATAGAAGGCACCCGATGTCACCTGCTGGTTGGCATCGTCCTCAACCACTGCGCCGCCGCCTGCAACGCCGCCGTTGATTGAGTTCAGCGCCACGCAGAATCCCACTGCCTTTGCAGTGCCATCTGGGCCCGCTCCGGGAATCGTCAGGTTGAACAGTCCGCGATTGTCGGAGCCGATCGAGTAGGTCCCCGTCAAAGTGCCTTGGAACGCGCTCGTTGAAGTCGGCCCGTTTCCATCGAACATGCCAGCTGTGAATGTGCCGTTCCCATCGGCGGTAAGTTCGCCTAGAATCGTGTTGCTTCCCTGGCCCGACAAATCGACTTCTGCGAGTTGCAGGGCATAAGTCCCGTTCAACTCCGCTTTTGCCGAGCCGTCGTTGCTGCATTGGGGCACAGAAGGGAGAACCGATATGTCAATATCGGTGAACGGGCTGAACTGCTGCGGGTTGCCTGAATCTGTTGCCTGCAGCCCGACATAGTCGTTGTCGACCGCCATCGTCGGTGTTCCGGTGATTGCCCCCGTAGTGGTCGAGAGAGAAAGCCCGCCAGGCAATGATCCGGCAAGTATGTTGAACGTGTACGGCGGCGTACCGCCGCTTGTGCCAAGGTTGAATGAATACGGCGACCCCACGTAGGCGGGCGGAAGCATCGTGGTGTAAATCGAGACCCCTGCGCTCGCAGTGGAGGCGACAAGGATCGAGTACGTCACTGGACCCGCATAGCTGCCGATGTGGTCCGCGACTTTCACATCGAACGAAACGGTCTGTGCCAGGCCGGGAGTGCCGGTTATGTTAACCGTGTTGTCGCCGAAATTGGAGACGAACAAGCCATCGGCAATCGCAATCGTGCTCCCGGTTGTCGGGACCGCGGCGCCATTTACCGTCCAGGAATACGGATAGACTCCGCTCAGGGCGACGATAGACCCGGAGTAGCTCACCCCGGCAACAGCCGGCCCAAGCGTCCCCGGATTAGATGTTGGCAGCCCAAGTTGATCTGCGGTGGTGATGTTGATGGTGTAGGTGATGGGCCCCGCTGTGGCGCCGTTGTTGTCCGTCACTGAAACCTGGAATGTAACCGTGGCATTCGCCGTCGGTGTTCCGCTGATGGTCAGCATATTGCCGCCGGAATTGGACGAGCTTAGGCTGTCAGACGGCAGGCCGGTTACTGTCCACGCGTACGGCGCCGTGCCGCCCGACACAGTGATGTTTCCGGTATAGAACTGACCGACCGTTCCCGTAGACGGCAATGACGCAGGATTGGTTGACGGCAACGACACCCCGGCACTGGCGGTTCCCGGCATAAAGCTCACTTGCGTCCGGCTGGAGTTGCCATTGGCGTCCTGAAGTTGAATCTGCCAGTTGTATGTCGTCCCGTTGGTCAAGATGGCTGGATTGGGAGTGTTGTTGCCGTTCCCGGTCGGGTCCGTTCCCCATTGAATGGAGTTAATGGTGCTCGGGATTCCGCTGGATTGAGAATTGTTTCCCGGTATATTCCAGATCGAACTTCCGTTCGAATCCCACAGTGAGAACTGGTACGTGTAGTTGCTTGCGTCGGCAGGATCGGTCCAACTGAAAGTGGGTGCAGTCAGTGCACCGGTTCCCCTCGGGGCAAGGTTGGCGGCAAACTCGTCAATTACTGCGCTCACTGCGCCGGAGAGAGTTTCCACGCTGAAGTCCGAGTATGTAACCAGCAGTTTGTATGGCGGGTCGCTCGGGCTGGGCCTGGCGGTGTTCAGGTTGACCGTAAACCTGTAGGGATCGTTGCCGCAATTGGCGCACTGTCCAATGTCTGTGGGTATCAGCACGTTGGGACCGTCAAACAGCGTCACTGCCACCGGCAATTTGTTCTCCGCCGTCAGGTCGAAGTTCAGGCTGTAGCTGTCGTTCGTTCCGGTCGAGTTGGTTTGCTGCTGGTGCTGCGTTGTCAATTTCAAAACGCTGCTTTGGCTGGGCAACACCAAGTCTTCGCCGGACATCGGGCCGCTGATCGTCACCAACCCGGCGCCGTCGTTCTTCGTGTTCGTGAAATCGGTTGCATCGACAATCCCATCGTTATTCATGTCGACGATGCCGAAGAAGAAGTAATTTGATCCGCTGGGAACCTGCACCGAATAGGGTTGCGGGCTTACCGGGTTCGATATCGAAGTAGTGAAGATCTGGCCGTTGCTCTGATCGTAGAAGCCAACGTAGAGGTTGCCGGTGCTGTGGCCGCTGTTGGGATCGACAGTGAACGTGACCATTCCCTGCACGCTGTTCCCTGCCGGTGCTCCGATGCTCACCGGGTTCGGCCAGAAGTTCCAGGCGCTCTTCAGAGTGCCAACGGCGCTCTGAGCTCGGAAGTAGAGGGTTTGACCATTCGTGAGCCCATTTACTATCCAGATGTTCGCGCCTTGCGTGCCGGTGGCTGAGAACTCGCGGTTCCCGGTGATTGAATCAAAGTTCGGATACGTGCTCCATTGCACGTTGTAATAGAGTGCCTGTTCCATGCCGCTTGTGTTGGTACTCGCTTTGAATGAAACAACTACGCCCTGATCGAATGCGCTAATGCCGCTCAGGGTGGGAGCCGGTGGAGTGTAGAAGTTCTGCGGATCGGTCAGGTGAAGGGTTGCGCCGGTGAGATTGGCATTGGTTACCGTTAGCGGCATCGTTGAGGTGCCCGACGGGAACCATGCATTCTGCGCACCGTAGCCCAGGTCGTCCTGCCACCCATGCAGCGTGTAGGTGCCCGGCGGTACGCCGCGGATGACGAACGGCCCCGGCTCCATGACACTGGTGCCGTACGTTGTGCCACTGCAACTATTGCCCGATAGCGACAGATAAATCTGTCCGGTATCTGAACCTGTGCCGTACACTTTGCCCGCGATTGTAAAGCCGAGCGCCGCCTGGAAGTTGATGAAACTGGGACTGCCGCCGTTGCTGATCGTGATGTCCTGGCTGGCCGGGTAGAACATGGAACTGGCTAACGACGGATCGAGCGACGGAGTAATTGTGTATTTCCCGTCAGGCACATTCAGGAATGAGAAATTGCCTTTGCTGTCAGTGGTGACTGCAGGCACAGTCCCGCCATTTCCGCTTAGAGAAACGGTAATCGCCGGCAGAGACACGTTCCCGCTGTTGCATCCCGAGAGATGAATCTGGCCATTGACTTGCACGCCGCCGCCCGTATTGCTCGGGTTGACGGGAATGCTGTAGGTCACATCACCCGAATTGCTGTTGCTGCTGTCTGTCACAGAGGCGGTAAACGTCACCGTCCCGGGGGTTACGGGAACTCCGTTGATGACCAGTGCGGCGTCACCTCCGTTGCCGGCCACCAGGTTGTAGCCCAGCTGGATCGGTGTTCCACCGACGATCACGGGGACCCCGTTGACTTTCCAGCTGTAAGGCGGCACGCCGCCGATTGCATTCACAGATCCGGAGTAGCTGGCGCCGACGAATGCCGGACCAAGCGTTGCCGGATTTGGATTGGGAACCGGTAGAGACACCGGCGAAACCGCGGCTTGGACGTTAATCGAGTAGGTGATCGGCCCAATCGTCGTGTTTGTGCCGGCGTCTGATACCCAGACCTGGAACGTGACCCCACCCTGCGAAAACGGCGTTCCTGTAATAACGAGCATGTTGCCGTTTGGGGTGGATGTCAGGTTGTCTGCAAGACCGGAAACCATCCAGGTGTACGGTCCGATTCCTCCTGCTGCTACGATTGAGCCGGAGTAAGGCAGGCCAACCGTCGCGGGCCCCAGCGTGGCCGGGTTGGGAGTTGGCAGAGTCAACGGAGAGACGCTGCCAACTGCGTAGCTGACCTGCGTCTGGGCTGAGTTGCCGCTGCTGTCCTGGGCCTGTATTTGCCAGTTGTATGTGGTTCCAGTGACCAGGCTGCTCACCGTTGGCGCGCTGTTGCCGCCCGTTGGATCGACATTCCAGGTAATTGAATTGATGGAACTGTCGAAACCATTCGACTTTGTGTCATTGCCCGGAATCTGCCAGATCGTGCCTCCATCGGATGGCCACAATCTGAACTGGTATGAATATCCGTCAGGGTTATTAGCCGGATCTGCCCAGGTGAAAGTAGGCGTAGTGTTGCTACCTGTTCCTGTCGGCGACATATTGCTCGCAAAAGCATCCAGCACCGCGCCAACAGCCACTGGCAAAGTATCGGGCGGTCCGTCGCTGTAGGACACCTGAATGCCATACGAATCTCCAGGGTTCGGCCGGATATTGCTCAGCGAAACCCAGAAACTATACGTGTCGTTGCCGCAGTTTGTGCACTGGCCAATGTCCATCGGCGCAAGTACGTTCAACCCCGAAACAAGTGCGACTGCCACAGGCGTCTTCAGCACTGGTCTGACGTTGAAGCTGAGGCCATATCCTTCGTTGATTCCGTTAGAGCCAATCTGGCGGGAGTGTTGTGTGGTCAGCGAAACCGTGCTGTTGCTGCTCGGCATCGTAAGGCCCAGGTCATTCACGCTGCCGCCGATGGCGATGGTATTGCCGTCGCCGCTGTTTATGTTGGTAATGTCGCCCGCATCTACAAGGCCGTTGTTGTTCTGGTCAAGGATGCCAAAGAGGAAGTAACTCGCGCCGTTTGGAACCTGAACCGAATAAGGCTGCGGACTCACAGGATTTGCGATGCTCGTGGTGTAGACCTGGCTCGTCTTCTGGTCGAACAATCCCACGTAAAGCGGGCCGGTCGGCGTCTGGCTGAATGTCACGGTGCCCGATACAACATTGGCCCCTGAAGGTGGAGCGATTGCCACCGGACCATAGGCACTGCCGAGAGCAGTCGAAACGGCTCCTGCATGTGACCGGGCGCGGAAGTAGTAGGGCGTACTATTTGTCAACCCGCTCACTATCCAGATGTTGTTGCCGTTGGCGCCCTGGGACATGAAGTCCTGCGTGCCGCTGATCGAATTGAAGCCTTGGTCGTTGCTCCATTGCAGGGTGTAATACCCCGCGGCCTCAACACCATTGCCATCCAGAACTGGCGCGTACGAGACAATTGCTCCCTGTTCGAAGGTGCTGACACCCTGGATAACCGGGGGCGAAGAGACACTTATGGTGGATGGATCAATCAGGAAGGCAATGGAGTTGGTCACGTTCGAGTCGATGACCTGCAGCCCAGTGCTCATCCCTGTCGGATTCGAGGCATTCTTCGCTCCCGTTCCCAGGTTATCCATCCAACTCTTCAGCGTGTAGGTCCCCGGCGGGACGCCGCGAATGGTGAATGGAACAGGATTGTTGTTGGATACATTGACGCTGGTGCCAAACGTAGTACCGTTGCCGCAACTGGTATTGATCAGGTTCAGATACACTTGGCCGGTACGGATGCCGTTGTAGTGAACCGTGCCGGAGAACGAATAGCCCAGGCTCACCTGGAAGTTGGTATTTGCGGGGCCGTTATTTACTGTTACCGGCTGTGTAGCGGGATAGAAGACAGAACTCGGCCCGCTAATCGACGGAGTGATCGCGTATTGCCCGCTGGACACGTTTTGGAACGAGAAGCTCCCATTGCTGTCAGTGGTCGTCGTCTGCACGGGATTCGTGCTAATGGCGACCGTAATTGCGGGCAGGCTTCCTGAATTGCCGCAATTCTGCAGATTGATCTGGCCGCTGACCGTAAATCCCTGGCCAACTGAGTTGGTCTTGATTGTGACCGAGAACTGCACCGCCCCGGTGCTGGCCCCCGTAGCCACATCCAGTGCTGTCACGGTAAACGGCATGATTCCAGGCACCGTAGGCGTTCCGCCAACGGCTAGATAGACGCCGCCATTGAAGCTGAGCGTGATGCCATTCGGCAGCTGTGCAGGTGTCGTGCTCGTTACAGGAGTGCCGTTCACAAGCCAGGAATAACTCGGCCCTGCGCCGGTTACCCCGATTACTGCCGAGTACGGTGTGCCAACGACTCCGTCGGGCAAGGGACTGGGCGTGGTGATGGTGAGTGTCGGCAGCGCTTGAATCGTGTAGCGCGCCACCGCTATCGGCGATACCGAGTAATTCGGAGCAGCCGCAACCGCCTCAATCGTCTCCGTCGAGCCAACCGTGATCGCGTTCGAGTAAACGCTGGAGTGCACGCTTGGCGCGGTTCCGTCGGTGGTGTAGTAGATGGTCGAACCAGGAGTCGCATCTGTGATCCCCACGGTCTGCGCGGAACTGTAAACTCCCGGCGTTAACGCAAAGGTTGGAATGGCTGCCTGTGCCGATGCCAAACCTGGTTGGTAAACCCAAAGGTCGTTCAGATCTCCGAAGTCTCCTGCCGAATCCCATCCCTCTCCGCCCTGCAACCAGAAATTGCCGGCCGGATCGGTCCAGGCAAATGCCATGGCCCGGCCGCTCGGCACGTTTGCGGCAGAAGAAACGCCCAGCCCGCCATACGCTCCCAGAGGACTTCCATTCGGCTGGCCTGCGCTCTTGCTTCCGGCCATCCATGTCGCATTGCCGCTAAACGGGTCGATCTTCCAAAGATCGTTTTCCCAGCCCGAAGTTCCGAAGGAATCCGCCCCTTGGCCCCCCATGAGCCAGAAGTTGCCACCCTTGTCGGCCCAGGTCGTCGCGTGCATTCGGCCACCCGGAAAGGTATTTGAAGACGACGCGCCCATCGTGCCATAAACTCCGGGCTGAGCGCAGACACCGTCGCCTGAAGGCTGCACGCAGTTGGTCGCCAAAGTGCTGCTTCCGCCCATCCACGCCCATTCATCCGTCGATGTGTTGAACTCCCACACGTCATTCAGTTCGCTGAGCTTCGAGTTTGAGTCCAGGCCGTACCCGCCAAAGAGCCAGAGGTTGCCGCCGCTGTCCACCCAGCCGCTTGCGCCCGCTCGGCCGCCGGGCAAATTGGCGGGGGCAGCCACACCGCGCGCGCCATAAATTGCCTGCAAATATCCCTTGCTGCTTCCGCCCCACCACGTCCATTGATTGATGGAGGGATTGAAGACCCATAGGTCATTCAGATAGCCCAATGAGCCGTTGGCGTCATAGCCATATCCGCCAAACAGCCACAGATTCCCGTTGGCATCCGTCCAGGTGACTGATGTGTCTCTGCCCCCGGGCGTAAATCCGCTACCCGGCAGACCCTTCGAGCCGTATACGCCGGACTGTCCGCTGCCGGCCATGATCGTGCTGCTTCCACCCATCCATGCCCATTGATTGGTCGATGGATTGAACTTCCAAAGATCATTCAGTTCGGCGATGCTTCCGGTGTTGTCATAAATGTCTCCGCCAAAAAGCCAGAGGTTGCCGCTATTGTCGGTCCAGCTTGCTGCGTTGGCTCGTCCTCCAGGTATGTTGCCGTCTGCAGCGATACCCAACGACCCATAGACTCCCGGTTGGGCTTTGTAGATGCCGGGCAGTACGCTGCTCCCGCCCATCCACGTCCATTCCTGCGTTGGGATATCAAATTTCCACAAGTCGTTGAGATGTCCCCAGGTGCCAAGGGAATCAAAGCCTTCCCCTCCGAAGAACCAGAGATGGCCGCTGCTATCGGTCCAGTTTGCTCCCGAGTTCCGCCCGCTTGGAACGTTCTCAGCTCCAGGCGTCCCCAATATGCCGTAGCTGCCGGAATCGCCGTAGATACCGAGACCGAAGGCCCCGCTGGCAGCCATAACGCTGCTGCCGCCCATCCATGTCCATTCGTTCGGCACTAGCGCCGAAAGTGTAATCGTGTAGGCTGCCTGAGCCACAGAGGATGGTGGATAGTTCGGCCCCACGGCAATTGCCTTCATGGTCTCTGTCACGAGAACCCGAATCGGCCTGGCATAAAGGTTAGAAGACTCCGTCGGCACGCTTCCATCCGTGGTGTAGTAGATCGCCGCGCCCGGCGTGCCGTCCGTGATGCTCACCCACTGCGGAGACGCGTAGGTGCCGCCATTTACGCTGAACACCGGCGTAGCTGAAGGGATAAGCCCGGTGCCATTCAAAGCAACCATTTGCAGTGTGCTGCCCGCGTTGTCCGAGATGCTTAACGACGCTGATAGAGGACCGAAAGTGAGCGGACTGAAGCTGACTGTGATGGTGCAATTTGCCCCAGCCGCAACAGTTGAGTTGCAGTTGTTGGTCTCCGAGAAGGAATCGTGGTTGGCGCCCGTAATGCCTATGCTTTGCACGTTCAATACGGCTGTGCCTGTGTTGCTCAGCGTGATCGCCTGGGTTGGCGCCGTCGAGCCGATTGCCGTGTCCGCAAATGTCAGGCTGGCGGCCGACAAGCTCACTGCGGGTGCAGTTCCCAGGCCCGCTAGCGTGACCGTATGCGGAGAACCGGCCGCATTGTCC
>CAIWFH010000036.1 GCA_903911925.1 uncultured Acidobacteriaceae bacterium | reverse complement strand
CCGACGATGGCGAGCGTGAAGCCCAATACGGCGAGAGCCGCCGAGTCGTCTATGTCGCCACCACCCGAGCAAAACGCATTCTCATGTTTTTCAGCGATACGGCCGATTTCAGGAATAGACCGACACCCTTCCTAGAAGAGATGGGATTGTGAGCCGGAAGGCATGACTATGAGGAAAATCCAACCACACAAAATAAAGTTTTCGTCATGGCATTTCTGCTTGGCGCAATTCCCGACGGACAGCGCGAAACGCCGTGTCGAACTCAGGCGGAGTCTCCATCTGATGACCGAGCCGGCTATTCCATAGCGCTTTGAGGCGTGCTTCTTTGGCAACGATTCGATCTTGGTGGCCCGTGATTTCTTTGTTGCGGAAGCGAAGTTTCTCCTCGATTGCAGGCAGCAGCAGTTGGATTTCAACTCCGGCGTGGGATGTGAGGAACCATAGATCGTAAAGGTCGCGCCGTTCATTCCGTGCCCGGTCCCCCAGGGCGACAACCTTCTCAGTGGCGATTTCGTCCAAGCTGTAAACGGCCACAGCGCCGCCTTCGGGAATGTCGTTGAACTCCTCGTAATCTCGCAAAATCTCCCTTTGCTCGACGGGAAAGAGCCCGGTTTCCGCGATGATAATGTCCACCTTGACTGTATTTGGATTCGGGAGCGGACCTTGATAGCTGAGGTAAAAAGTGTGGCTGTTTACATGGCTCTGTCGGTCTTCTCGATCAAAGGCGAAACGAATCCCGGATGCCTGGCCAACGTGCTCGTAGACCTCTTCTAGACCAGAGTGGATCTCAGCGAAATCCGCAGCCCGAGCAAGGGTGAAGTCCAGATCTTCCGAGAAGCGGTATGCCAGTTTTCAAAGCTGGAGCCATCAAACTCTCAGTCACCTTTCCGATGGTTTCTCAGTTTATGCGGATTCGCGCGAAGATTCCCAAAAACAGAAAGAAGAAAAATGGGCTGGTCTGCACTTTTTGCTCTCCTGCTATTGTGTTTCAAAACCGCATCTCCATACGCTGATACACGATGAGCTGAGAGTGCCCATCACTTTGAAGTGTGAGCGTGTGTGCCGTGTCCAGACATAGAATCCCGTTTCGTATGCACAGGTCAGGCTGGATTATCCCCGCCCTTTGTGCCTTCATAAGTATCTACATCTGCGGCCTCGGCTGGCGGCTTGGCCTACCCGCTGGGGTCTTGATGGTGGAAAGCCTTCTGTTGCATGAGGAAGGGCACATGCTTGCCGCGACCGCCCTCAACGTTCCGGTGCGTGAGTTCGGGCTCTGCATGGGTGGTGCGTACACCCGGCGTGCGCCCGCGCGCTGCCGCCGAGATGAGGTCTTAATCTCCGCCGCTGGGCCCATGTTGAACCTGTGCCTTGTATTGCCGCTCGCGTTTCTTCCGCGGATCGGAGGCCAGATCGCACTGTGCAACCTTGTACTCGGCATCGTCAATCTCGTTCCGTTCCCTTCGAGCGATGGACTACACATCCTGCGCATGTTGGGGTCACCCGTCGGCGAGGTGCCATAATTCCGGCACATAGCCACCCACTGCCTCCCGCCGCGCCCTTAGAGCAACTGTCAAAAAGGCCGAGGCTTCCACGGCCCTTGTGCGGGTTGCCTTGAGTGCCAACTTCGCGCCACTCGAAATCGAGCAGGTGGTGCCGCCAACTTGAACCAGCGATTGCACCACCTGTGCCATCGCGTTGGCAAACATTTCTTGCTCTGTAGCTCTTGTGTTTCAGCGGAAACCTCGCATACGCTCTAAAGCGATGCGCCGCCCAACCGCATCCCTTTGAGGCTTGCGGGCTGTTCGACCGGGAGGATTTGCGTGCTTTTTGCCATCCGGCCGTCTCGGCGCGCTTTGCTTGCAGAACTTTCCCTGGCACTCTCAATTCCACCGCACAAATTCGGCAGCGCTGTGGAGACCCATGTGCTTCTTGACTCAACGGCCGGCGTCGGTCGGATATCGCTTCAGGCAACCAATTTCGACGAATCGTTTGAATCCACATTCAACGCCCAAGTCGACGTGCTCGGCCGTGTGGCGTTGCCCACCCGCAAATTGCATGATTACTTGAGGCAGCTACCGGACGGCGACATAACGATCTCCGCATCCGAACCCCATGTGATCATCGTTCGATCTGGGCGCTCAATGACGCGCTTCACGGGGCTTGACCCGGATGCGTTTCCTTCTGCAAAGCCGGTCCGCGAGCCGATCTTCCATTTCCCAGCCGAAATTCTAGCAGCCGTGCTACGGAGAACTCGATTCGCGATCAGCTCCGAAGACAGCCGCTACGTGCTCAAATGCCTGCTGCTCTCCCTTGGCCCAGAGCACACTCGGGTGGTAAGTACCGACGGAAATCGGCTCACGCTGATTGAGATGCCCAGTGCCTCGACTGAGTCACTGGCTATTCTGATCCCGCGCACCGGCATCGATCCGCTTATGGCGTTGGCTGGCGCTGCCGGGGCCAACGAGATCGCAGTCGCTGTCGACGACACGCGCATTTGCTTCCGCGCCGGCGCCAGGCAATTGTCCACACACAGAATGGCCGGCAATTTCCCAAATTATGAGCCTGTCCTTCCGACAGGGCAGGGAAGGGAACTCACGGTTGAGCGACAACCGCTGCTTGACGCGTTAGAGCACACAGTCCAGTTTGCCGATTCCCGGAAGAGCGCCGTAAAGATCCGGATTCTTGAGAACAGCCTGGAACTTTCGGCTTCGAGCCCGGAGTTTGGCAGTGCCAGGGAGCGCGTCGAGGTCAAGTTCGTCGGCGAGTCTTTCGCGGCTGGATACAACGCTTCATTTTTGTGTGATTTCTTGAGAGCAACCGAAAGTTCGCCCAGGATCTCGATCTTGTTTGGGGATTCCCAATCTGCAATTGAACTTCGGCCCGCCGAACGTGGCGGCCCGTTTACATACAGGTATGTCGTGATGCCCTGTAGCGACCACTGACTGGCTTTATCAGCGATTTGTATGCCTATTGGCGCAGTTGTTCCGGTTGGACGTTCGGCGGACCAGGTAGAGGAAATTGCGATTCCTTGCGTTTGAGTGTGTTTCAACAATCTTTGCCTTCGGTCGTGAACAGTTGGCCGCCAACCTTACCAAGCGCGATAGAGCACACAACGCAGCTGTTCGGTTGGCGCGTGGCACATTGCCGGGGGCTACCGCCTATGGATAGTCGCCCCCGCTGAAAACGCTTGCATCACGAAATACCACTCCGGTCATTGCCGCTTCGATTTGAGTGCCTGATACTGTTCCACCGTCAAATTGAGCCAGCAGCTCCCACGTCCCGCGTCGAGCCCGTGCTCCAGCGCCTGCTTGTCCTCTAGGAGCTGCGAACCGCACCGATCATGCATCGTGCGAATCTTGTCTTCTTTGGCGAATGTGAGCTTGAGTGGCAGCACGGTGCGACAGTCCTTCTCCAGGAACGAAACATGCCATCCTCCTGGCCGCACCATGAAGTTCATCAGCACACGTTGGGTGGAATCTCTGTCGTTGTGCATCTGGCAAGTATAAGCGAACGAAAAGCGAATGTCTGATAAGAAGGATTCTGTATACTAAGTGAGTTAGTTTCAATTAGTTACAACTTTACATTTTATATCTCCTCTGCCATTGGATCGGCTAGGAGGCGGCTCACAAGTCAGGGATTCTGAGTCTAGCCCTACAACCTGCGCGCGGGACTTCGAGGCCAGGGCCGCCGGAGTGCCGGCCACACACTCCGAGTGGACAACTCAGGAGGTGGCGCCCAGCTGCGCTATTGTCGTCAAGCGCTCAAGAATCATGGGGACCCTTCCGTCGTCCAAGACGTACCCAGGAAGCACGTCCAGGAAGCGAGACTCGTTAAGCAGGAGGCTCGCCGCATCGGCAAGATACCGGCGAAGTTGCACTGGAGATCGAGCGATTTCTTCGAGGACAGTTGGCCGGCCCTCTATGACGGCTATAAAGTCTTCGAGGTCGTGGCTCGCCAGGTAATCCATTTTGCCGCGGCCTCTGAATGCCTCGATCTTCGTGCCGAGGAAGAATGGCGCCGTAATAACGCGGATTGACTGACCCCCGGGAAGATCGATCGCTACGGCCGTCTCCAGAGCACCTTCGAACCAGGTGTTGGCGTATCCCAGAACTTCTTTCTTGATGGGCATCACGTCGAGCGTCAGTTCCCCATGGTGCCAGCGACAGGCGAGGGGGTCCTGCCCCATGTCCTCTGTGAAGTGTTCCCGGCGCAGCCGCTCGGAAAAGACGATGTAGTCAGCGTATGTGATGATTTCAGCGATTACATCGACATCCCGCGTGCCGCGGATTGGGGCGGCAGCATCGTCGGTGATCAGCAGTCCCAAGGTCACCCCACCGATAAAAACCACTTCATTCAACAATGGGCCGAGCTTTGTGGCGGCCTCCTGCAGCAAGGCAAAGTTGGGATCAGGCATTGAGAGCCTTTCCCAGCAGCTCGATGGCAAGCGCTCGCTCGCGGGTTCTTCCGCCACGTATG
>CAIWFH010000035.1 GCA_903911925.1 uncultured Acidobacteriaceae bacterium | reverse complement strand
GTAATAGCGGCGTGCCAGATCATGCAGATCACGAATCCGGGATGAATGCCGTTTCCCATCCTCACCCTCTGGCCCCAACAGGCGGTCGATCCAGCCGGCCAGTTCCTCCAATCCGGCTGCGTCGGGGACCCCGGCGATGTGCACAGCCTCGGCAGGATCACGCTGGAGCCACTCGGCGATTTGCTGCAAGATACGTCGCAACGTGGTTTGCTCGTAAGGCGACCAGATGTAAATCGTGCCTTGCTCGCCCAGTTGCTCCCGGAGAGTGCGGGCGAAGGCAAAATTTGGGAACTCCCTCTTGGTGTTCAGCCACTCCGCATGGGTGATTTTGCCATCGGCCTGAACCGTGTGGCAGCTCCACTGGAAGGCGACCCGTTCGTAGGGCCGCAACCCGGCATGATGGGGTAGCGCAATGTCACAGGCCTCGAAATCGACGAAATGCAGCGGCCAGCCCGGAGTCTGTTGGTGAGCCTCTAGTTCCCTCTTCAGTTCCTCTGGCAGGTGCTCGACGCCGCCACGGTGCATCGCCTGCCATTGCATCAGCCGCCGTTGCTGAAACTTTCCCTCAGAGCCCAAATCGCCTTCGTCCAGGTCAAGCAGCGATGCCCGGCCCCGTTTTAACAGGCCGGGAACAGGGTCGGGTGTCTTGGCGGTGCCGATCTGACCTATGCGGTAGAGATCAAGAATGTGCGGCGTAACGTCTGCCAGCTTCCCCCAGCACCCATGGAAGCCACTCTGCATCTCTGTCGGCACCCGGAATTCGCACAGGCGGCAATGCTTGTAGAAGTCCGCAATGTCCTCCTGAACGCGGGTCACCCCGTCCAGCGTCAACAACTCGGCCAATGCCTCGGCTCTCTCAATGACCTCTAAACACAGCGTCCTAAATAAATAGACATGGTGTCAGATAGAGCAGAGCCGGCGAAGCACCGTGTTTGGACGAGCCCAGGCGGCAAACTGCGCGTCGACGATCTCGACGAGTTCGGCGAGCGTCGGGAAGTACCGGTTGTGAAGCCAGAGCCGGCGGAGCAGCTTCCAGACGCGCTCAATGGGATTGAGTTGAGGGCTGTAGGGCGGCAGGAACAGCAGAACGAAGTCCGGCCGCTGGGCCTTTCGCCAGTCCAGATGAAGGTTGGCGTGGTGGTATTTGGCGTTGTCGATGATGACAACCACCTTGCGGCCACGGCGACGGGCGGCTCTCCGGAGCTTGCGCAGGAAGCGCCAACAGGTTGCGGCGTCGAAGCGGCCCTCTGGCTTGGAGGTAACCAGCTTCCCATCGCCGATGCGCACGGCGCCAAAGTAGCTGATGCTTTTGCGAGTGGGCGCGTGATGGCAGACCGGATCACGGATCTCGGGCGGAACCCACATTCGGCAGCGGCTGCCGTGCTGCTGGAAGTGGACTTCGTCCATCGCCCAAAGATCAACCTTGCCTCTTCGTGCCAGACGCTGGAGTTTTTTTTACAACCGCTTGGAGCAGCGGGTTTGCTTGGGCGATATCCGGACGGGGTTTGCGCAGGCGAAAACCGAGGCGCCGGAACATCCGCTGGCATTGCCGGGCACGCAGCGTCACTCCAAACTGCTTCTCCAAGAAACTCGATAACAGAGGGCCGTCCCAGAGCTGCGCGGGCAATCCATAGTCGGCCGGACTGCGCCTCAAGGCTGTCTCCACCTGCTTCAGCTGAGCCGGCTTCAGACGAGACGGTCGGCCTCGGCCTTCCTGATCGCTCAAGCCACCAAAGCCGGACTTCTCGAAGCGGCGAATCCAATTTACCACCGTCCCATGCGAATCGCCGAGCATCTCGGCTGCCTTTCGGCAGCTCATGCCTTCGGCAACCAGCAACACTCCGTGCAGCCGGTGATCGTACCGGGCATCGGGGCTGCGTCGAATCTCGTCCTGCAAGGCCAGTACCATCTCCTCTCGGTCGGATATCGTCAGCGCTTTCATGCGCCGAGAGACTAATGGACTTGCCCGTCATGTCTATTTAATTATGACGCTGTGTTTAGCTTCTAACTCCTAGATTCTAACTCCCTTCAGACGACAGGGCTTCGCAACTTCGCGTTAAATATTTCTACCCCACCCGGTACAGCGAACCGTACCGCTCCCGCAGGTAGCGCAGCAGGGGCTGCGACGACAGCGCTTGGCCGGTCACGTGCCGCACCAGCGCGAGCGCATCGCGGCGCCGGCCTTCCGCGTGCACATGCGTGCGCAGCCAGCCGAGCAGGCGTGAAAAATCG
>CAIWFH010000034.1 GCA_903911925.1 uncultured Acidobacteriaceae bacterium | reverse complement strand
GTGCTAGCGACGGATCAGCATTACGAAAGGTGATTTCCACTGCCTGCGTGCGCGCGATAGTCTGCACAGTTAGTGAATTACTGAAACTTTCCAATAGCGCGTTGCGGCGTACCGGGCTCGTTTGCTCAATCTGGTCTGGCGTCTCCGACACGACACGTGGCCCGAAGAACATGAACTTGCGGCGACCAGCAAATGTGGGTTGCTTATCAAGCCGCAATTCACTGATCACAGTCCACGCAAGGCTCTTGCTTTTCAGAATACGGACTTGGGTCTCGAGCTTCTCATCGAAGCCGAGACCGCCGCCTCCGAGGCTGGCGGTGATGTCACCCATGTCGAGGGAGTCAGAACCTTCGGGGTTGATGGCCAAATCAGCAACAGCCTCGTACCGGGGAGTCTTCACGATGCAATACAACGCGCCAAGAAGAAAGGCGACGATGACCGAAGCGGCTATAATCCGCCTGCGGCGCCGGAAAATACGGATAAGATCCGAGAGGCTGACCTCGTCGGAACTGCCGGGATCTCCTGCCCTCCCGTTGCCCCGAATACTCACCGAACGGAGTCCCTCAGGTATGCCTTGACTTGAACGACTCACTGGATTCCCCCTCCTACGTAAAGGATCATGGTTAAGGATGCAGCTCGACAGCGTATACAGAGTAAACTGCGGCTTGAATCGCTGCCTGTATCCCCATGGCACCGTAAGCCTTTACGTTGCTCAGCGGAACAAAGACGATATCCTCAGCATGCAACTGCAGGTCTGAGGATTTTGCGTGATAAATTTTGTCCAGCGATACCTCAATCTCCACCGTTCCCTCAGAAGACTTCCTGATGATAATGACATGCTTCAGGGAGGCCACCTTTGTCGTACTTCCAGCTAGTGCAATCGACTTCATGAGCGAGATGGAGGTATTGTTCTCCATGAGAAATGCGCCCGGCTTGTTAACCTCTCCGAGCACATAAACCACCCCCGCCTTGGAGACGATGATCGTGTCGCCCGGAGAGATCGTTACGTTTGCCTGCTCTAGCGTTTTCCCGCCCGAGAGGTCAATCACCTCCTCGCTGGCCCGCCGGCCCGCATGCAGAATCGTCACTGTGCGGCCAGCTTTCAGCGTCAGGCCACCCGCCGCGGAGATCGCGTCGTAGAGTTTATGGGGTCCCATCAGCGGGTAGATCCCCGGCGTACTTACCTCTCCGTATACAGTGATGCCCTGTGTCGCGAACTCCTCGACGAAGAGCGAGACTTCCGGCTTCTTTACCAACTGACGCTCGATCAGTTCACGCGCAATCAATAGCTGCGCATCGCGAACCGTCAAACCCGTGAGCCGCAGGTCTCCTATGAGCGGGAGACTAACAATGCCGTTCGAATCAACCCGAACTTTCAAGATCAGCTCAGGAACATGGTAGACTGAGAGATCGATCAAATCGCCAGGCCCAATGGTCATTGCGCTCTGATTGGGCACGGTTGCGGACTGCGAACCGTTTGCCTCTTCCTGCGCCCGCATGAGAGGAGAACAAATTCCCATCAGGCCCAATACCAGCACACACATCCAGTATCTAGCAACTCTCACCAATGATGCACCTTGCGAACTCCCGGAAGATTTCGGAGATGCCTGATGTAGAAACGATGCTGACAAACTTAACATAGTAAATGCCCTCAGATTCAAATCGACTCGGAATAAAAACACCGGCTCATTCCGACACCTGTCATCTGAATTCAAACAGGTCTTGAAGGATGCCGTGCTTTAAGGGGAGAGCAACTGGAAGAAGCAGCCTTGCAACAACCCCGTCCCGGTCAAATTCTCAGGGCCCCAGGCACCCGCAATGAAAATCAGATCAGATCAGCTCAATTCATTCTTTTTGCGGGCGCGGGCTCTGCTGCCACCGAACTTGTGGCCTGCATGGCATGAACTCGAATCTTGACCTGTTCGGCATAATCTGGCTTGGCAGACAAGGCGGTCTCCAGAAGCTGTGAACTGGGATTATAGTCGGGAACCAATTCCTTGAGCAGCAGCACGAGGTTGGCGACATCTTGCCCTTCAGTAATTTGTTGCAGGCGAAGCAAAAATGCTTTGATTTGCCTTACATCCCGATTGTGATTGCCAACATAGCTTCTGATCTTCGCGTGCGACGTTGGGATTAAATGTTCATCCTGCAGATTCAATTCTTCGAACATCTTTTCCCCTGGGCGAAGACCAGTATATTGAATCTCGATGTCCTGTCCAGGCTGGAGCCCCGATAGCAGAATAAGATTCTCGGCTAGCTCCGCAATCCTGACGGGTTCGCCCATTTCGAGAACGAATACCTCTCCGCCCTTGCCGATCGAAAAAGCTTGCAAAACCAGTTGGGCCGCCTCAGGAATCGTCATGAAATAGCGGCGCATTTCCGGGTGCGTGACTGTCACCGGGCCGCCTGCTGCAATCTGTTCTTTGAAGATTGGAATGACACTTCCGTTGCTTCCGAGAACATTCCCGAAGCGCACCGCAACAAACTTTGTTCCACTCTTCAACTGGAGCGCACGGATCAGCAACTCTGCCGTGCGCTTGGTTACGCCCATCATGCTGGTCGGCCGAACCGCTTTGTCTGTGGAGATCATGACAAAATCTTCGACTCCGTGCTCAGCCGCTGCACAGGCGACGTTCCAAGTGCCGAAGATGTTCGTTTCGATGGCGGCGAAGACGTGCCTCTCCATCAACGGAACATGCTTGTAGGCGGCGGCGTGACACAGAATCGACGGGTGATAGTGTTGCATCACCCGTTTCAGAGTGTCAGGACGGGTGATACTGCCGATCTCTGGGCAAAAAGTTATGTATGGGAAGCTTTTAGCCATCTCTCTGTCAATATGGAAGAGGGGAGTCTCCGCCTCATCGAAACCCACAATGGCAAGCGGACGGAAGGGAGCGATCTGCCGGCAGATCTCCGACCCGATCGAGCCCGCGGCGCCCGTCACCATGACAACCCGCCCTTGAATGCGCTCCCGAATTCGCTCCCGGTCAAGATGCACGGGCTTTCTACCGAGCAAATCCTCTACGGCAACCTCTCGGATCTGCTTGCCCAATTCCGTGCCCTGGACAAGCTCTCCCAGACTCGGCACCATCCTGTATTCCACCTTGGCATCGGTGGCTAGCTTCAAAATGCGCACCATTTGCGGTCCCGTCGCGGAGG
>CAIWFH010000033.1 GCA_903911925.1 uncultured Acidobacteriaceae bacterium | reverse complement strand
CAGCAGCAGACGGTCCGAGTTGGGATTCAGAGTTCTCGACCAAGGGCGTTTGTCCGGCTCCACTGCGGCCGCGATCTGCCGGACAGCCTGATTCACTACACATTCGAGATCGGAGCCCTCTCGCGTCGAAAGCGAGAGCCTCCGTTTGGCCTGCACGAATGCGAAATTGCCTTGGTCGGTGCCAGCCAGCACATCATCCACTGCTTCACCGGACTCGGCGGCAAGATAGGTCAGCTTGCCTCGCGGAATGATCGGGGCCGCGGGCCGCTCGGCGAGCATCTTTGCCGCGAGCCATGCCGTTACCTGGTTCTGATAGCGTGCGCCGCCCTGCATCGCAGGTCCGCCCGCGCGCCCTCTTTGTCTTGCCGATGGTGTACTAGTCGCTGCACTTGGCACTGCCGAGGACCGCCTCGCCTCATACCTTCGTGCTGCACCCATGACGGAAGTTGTCAGTACATCCATCCAGGTGTAGACATATTTTATCTATTATGAGACAATTCAAGAGTGGAGGCAATAGCTATGGCAACTTTTCCAACCTATGCCGCGCCGGGGTACCAGTTCGATGCCACCACTGATTTGAGCCGTTTGGAGACACGGGAGCGGTTGAGCCAGTCTGCGATTGATGGATTCTTCGCCATTATGGACAAGTGGCAGATCCCGATCGAGCGGGCTGGGGATCTGCTTGGGGGGATGCCTCGCTCGACCGTCTACAAGCTGAAGTCAGCGGCCGGTACGCTGCGACAGGACGAGCTGACCCGGATATCGTATATCGTCGGAATCTACAAAGCCCTGCACATCCTCTTACCTGACGATCTAGCGGATCATTGGGTCACGCAGCCGAACGATAATCCTCTCTTCCGCGGCCAGACCCCTGTCGATTACATGGTGCGGGCGGGAATACCGGGGCTGCAGCATGTGCGGAGCCTAGTCGACGCGGAGCGAGGCGGCCACTAATTGGCAAGACTCGCACAGTTCGACCAGGCCGGAACCCACAGATTAATCCCAGCGAAGTACGGTGCAGAGAGTGTCCTTAGGAGTCTCCCCCTTCCTCCAAATGTTCTCGCTGATCTGAGCGAGCTCGACGCCGCAACCAACGAGCGGAAGATTGCGGAGAACGGCGGCAACAGCGCAATCGGTCCTGGCGAGCTGCTCCTGGGAGTGCCGGAGGCCCACATCGTGAATGCCGCCTTCACTCATCCAGGTCCGTTCGGTGGGCGGTTTCATAGCTCACGACGTGGAGCCTGGTATGCAGGTCTTGAGATCGAGACCTCGATTGCCGAGGTCGGGTTTCACAGGCGGCGTTTCCTTGCCGACGGACGCATTCAGGGGCAGCACGCATTCGAATACATCGACTTCCTGGCCGACTTCTCAGGCGAGTTTCACACGCTCGAGGCTGCAGAGCTAGAGAGCTGCCTCCAGCCCGACCCGTTTCCGGAGTGTTATGGCGCGTCGCAGGCGCTCGCAAACAAACTTCTGTTCGAAGGATCGAACGGCATCGTGTACACGAGCGTTCGCCGGCACTCCGGTAGGTGCATCGCTTGCTTCCGCCCGGCACTTGTCTTTCATCCTCGCCGCGGCCAGAAGTACCGGCTCAGCATCGAGGCTGGAACGGACGCGGTCATATCCGAAGTTCTGTCTACCTAGCCGCTGGTTGTCGTCGGTAGCTCAATGCCGCAGAGCTTCCCGTCTTTGGAAGGCTGTTGTCCCCATAGACGTACAAATCTTCGTACGGCCAGAAGAACCCGTGCGGGGACCGGTAGAGCAGTCGAAGGCCCATTTGCCGAAGGTTGTCCGCGGAGAGCGGCCAGTGGGATAGGACCACGGGCGTCGTGCCGGATGCACGCTTAATGGCATCTATTTCCTCCACCGTCACTTGCCGATTGCTGTCCCTCCCCCTGCGGAATACTACGAACGGTCCTTGGCATCGGCAGGTTGGAAAATATGCCGACCTCACTCCAGTGCGAGCAAGCACAACAGATGCGGCATAATCCGGTTCCACAACAAGCGGCCTTTGGGTCTGTCCCGCGCGCTCGAGCCACTGGGCCGTCGCCTCAGCACTCGAGAACGGATGGAACCACGCCAATACCGAGTATTCGATCGACATGGCCATCTGCATAGCCAGCAGGACCAGGAGCACAGGCTGGGCATAACGAAACGGCAACCAGGACCGCTCCCCTTTCCCCGGCACGTTCAACATCAATGCGACCAGGAACACTACGAACAAGGTGCTAATGTGATGCGGACTTGGCGCATGCACGGTTGCCCATACCGTGGCCAGCCATGCGAGCGAAGTCGACGCAAAGAACCACCGGCCCCGGCGCGTCGCCAGTGATGCCACGATCAGGAGCCACAGAGCCACAGACAAAGCCGCCGCCACTACCGACGGATGCAACTCAGGAATGAGCTTTTCGCGCAACGGTTCCGCCAGCATCTGCGGGATGAAAGGCACAAAGCAACTCCACAGCCGGCCCGTCGCAATCACCAGATAGTCCAGCCAAGATGCGCCTGGAAAATTGTAGTCAGGAGTCGCGCCATCGGGCGCCGGCCGTACCGTGAAGTAACAGACCAGCAGGGCGGCACCAAGAATCGCGACCGAAATCCAGAATTGCCACTCTTTCAAGCGGCCAGCCGCAGCT
>CAIWFH010000032.1 GCA_903911925.1 uncultured Acidobacteriaceae bacterium | reverse complement strand
GGCGCCCCTCCTCCCCCGAAATGCCCGACTCAACCCTCTACTGGCTCCCTTTTACGCCGCCACAGTGGTTCCCTTTTACGCCGCCCTTGACATGAGCGCATGGCTAACCTCGCAGGGTTTTACCGTTGAAGATGTGGCCAAGAGCAAGCGCCTCATTCACTTCAGCGGAAGCATTGGCCAAATCGAGACCGCTTTCAAGACGGAGATGCACACCTTCCGGTATAACGGCGAAGTTCACGTATCGAACAATAGCGAAATCTCGGTTCCCCAGGCTTTCAGCCCGATTATCGCGGGCGTTACTCTGCATAACTTCTTCCGCAAGGGCCATATGGGTCCGGTAAGCAGGGTGAGCAGCGGCGAATTGAAGCCGACCCCGCTGTTTACCAACGGCACCACCCATTATGTGGGCCCCTGGGACTTTGCAAACATCTACAACACCGCTCCTCTTCTGGCTGCCGGCATCAACGGCACGGGCACCAGCATCGCGGTCGTCGGCCGCTCAGACATTCTGTTGAGCGACGTTCAATCCTACCGGCAGGGTTTTGCGCTTCCGGTCAACGATCCCATCTTTATACATGCCGGACAGGACAACGGAACCAACCCGGGCGACGATGGCGAATCCGATCTTGACGTTGAAATCTCGGGCGGCATTGCTCCTGCCGCCAAACTCTATTTCGTGATCGGCACGCCGACCTACTTTGTGGACGGCATTACAAATTCAATCCAGTACATCGTGGAAAACAACCTCGCCGACATCATGAGCATAAGCTATGGGCTGTGCGAGTCCTCCACAGGCTCGGGCGGAGTAGCTTTCGACCTGCAGGCGTTTGAGCAGGCTGCGGCGCAGGGCATCAGCATCTTCGTTTCGTCCGGCGACAACGGACCCGCTGAGTGCGACAACCAGAACGACTCTTACGAAGTTCTGGGCTATTCCACCGGAAGCGAGTCTTCGACACCCTACAGCGTTTCGGTAGGCGGCAGCGAATTCAACGAAGGCGCCGGCACTTACTGGCTGGCTGCCAATCCCGTCGGCTACGGCTCGGCCATCTCTTACATTCCCGAGTATCCGTGGAATGGCGCCAAGGGCGCGGACAAGACCACGGAGACAAGTCTGAGCGGCCTTTGGTCGGGCAGCGGCGGCATTAGCTCCTACAACATCCAGCCCTCATGGCAGCGCGGACCTGGTGTGCCAACCGTCTCCGATCCGGCCCTGACCAATGGTGGCAAATGGGTCACGGGTGTGACCTTCACCAACGGCGGCGGCAGCGGGTATGTCGCAGCGCCGACGGTCACATTCACTGGCGGCGGCTGCACGGCCGAGCCAACCGCGACCACAACCATCTCCGGCGGCGCCGTAACAGGCATTGTGTTTAACTACGGCACCCAGGGGGGAACCCTCCACAGCGGCCAGGGCATCGGCTGCACCAGTGCACCCACGGTAGCATTCGGAGCAGCACCGACCGGCGGAACCACCGCAACCGGAACAGCCACGATCGGCGAGATGTGGAACATTCTCCCGCTCATCGCCGGCGTTCCGCACCGCGACACGCCTGACCTTTCATTGAACGCAGCCTCAGGACACGACGGAACGGCCTTCTGCAGTGAGGGTGTTTGCAAGCTCAGTGCTTCCGGCGGATTCAGCGGCTGGGGAGCGGTAGGCGGCACATCCGTAGCCGCGCCGAGCATGGCCGGCATCCAGGCACTGATTGACCAGGCCAACGGCGGACGCCAGGGCGCGCCGAACTACATTTACTACGCGCTCGCGGCAGCCCAGGCAACGGGGAATTGCAATTCATCCACGCCACCTTTGACAGGATCGAACTGCGCGTTCCAGGACATCACCCGGGGCGATAACCTGATCTGCGGCACTTCAACCTGCACATCCAGCACCGGCACGCACATGGGATTCCAAGCCGCCGTTGGCTACGATCTGGCCACTGGCCTTGGTTCAGTGAACGCAGCGAACCTTGCCAACCAGTGGAAGACGGTTGTCTTCAACAGCTCCAACACGACGCTCAATCTCGACAAGACTTCGGGAATCTCTCAGGGCGACTCGATCACCTTCTCCGGCAACGTCGCGGCTGGCTCCGGCAACGGAACGCCGACCGGCGAGGTGGCATTTATCCTCAGCCAGGGCGCCTTCGGTTCAACCGTGAGCCTGGATACCGGCGCACTCAATGATCCGGGCGCGTTTGCAACCCTGGACGGCAGCGGCAATTTCACCGCCACCCTCAAGAATCTTCCCGGCGGCACGTTTAACGTCACTGCGCGCTACGCTGGCGACCAGACCTACGCCTCGAGCCTCTCTGCGCCGGTGCCGGTAACGGTCACCCCCGGAAACAGCGTGGTCACGATCACCCCCGAGTGGTTTAACGACACGGTTACCTGCTCGGCCAGCATCGTTTCCTCGTATAACTACGGTCAGTTTGCCTGGATTCCGGCAGCCGTGACCAGCAGCACCGGCCAGGGCAAGCCCACCGGCACGGTCACCTTCACGGTGGACGACGTTGCTTACGCAACCGAAACACTCGATCCGCAAGCAAATGCGTATCTAGCGGCCGGCACCCTCGCCACCACATCCTGCTTGTACGACTTCATGTTTGCGCAGAGCCCCACCCTGACCGGCGGCACGCACGTTATCGGCGCCTCTTATTCAGGGGACGCTACTTTCAGCGCAGCCACGGCCACTCCAGTCACCATTACGGTGAACCCGCTCACAGTAACACCCACCTTGGCAGCCGGCGCAACCCTGATCACCTCCGGCTTTGCCGATCAGCTAACAGCCACGTTTACCACCTCCGCATTGACCGGCATCTCCACCATGAACTCGGGGCCAACCGGAACCGTGACCTATACGGATACGACCACCTCGACCGTTCTCGGCACCGCTCCCGTCGTGCCTACGAGGAGCTTTAGCGGAAACACCTACACTTACGCAGCCACTGCGATTCTGTCCACCACCGCCATCACGCAGACAGGCGCCAACGCGATTACGGCAACGTACTCGGGCGACTCCAACTTCAATGCCACCACATCCGCTGCTGTCACGGTGACGGTCGGCACGGGTACGGCAACCACAACCACGGTTACATCCAGCGCGAACCCGACCACCCTCAACGGGCGGCCCACCTTCACGGCAACCATCGCAGGCGGAACAGCTCCCACAGCGGGTACCGTGACCTTCTATGACGGCGCGGCTGTCTTGGGAACCGGCACGGTCGGCTCCGGCCACACGGCCACCTTCAGGCCTGCGTCCGGCGCACCGTTCTTTGGCGGCGCGCACAGTGTCACGGCCACCTTTGGCGGCAACACAACGTTTATGGCCAGCACATCAGCTCCATTGACGGAGAATGTGACGCAGGGAACCAATACCATCGTGGTTTCAACCAAGCTCGTAGGCACTGCCGGCTCAACGTATGCCCTTGCGGCACTGCTCACGCCCAGCCCCACGGTGACAGGTCCCTTTGCACCCAACCGGGGACAGGTCCAGTTCTTTGACGGCGCCACCAACATTGGCTCGGCTACGGCCATCACGATCACTTCAGGCCAGGGCGGCTACGGTCTCTGGAACGCAGTTCTGACAGTGAACAACCTCACCGCGGGAACGCACTCCATCACGGCGAGTTACAGCGATGTCAACTACGCCACCGCAACCTCGGCTGCAGTATCGCTCTTCGTGGGCGGGACACCGACAATTACGTGGGCCACACCGGCGGCAATCACCTACCCGGCTGCAATCAGCGCGACGCAGTTGAACGCCACCGCCAACATCCCTGGAACTTTCGCCTACACGCCTGCCGCCAGCACCGTATTGAACGCCGGTAGCCAGACCCTGTCGGTCAAGTTCACTCCAACCGACTACACCGACTTCGCACCGCAAACCCAGACGGTTCAGCTTCAGGTTAACCAGGAAGCTCAGACCATCACCTTCCCGACCGTCCCCACGCAGACCTATGGCGGTGGGCCGGTAACCCTGGGTGCAAGCGCAACGTCAACTCTCGCCGTTTCTTACGCGGTAACCTCCGGCCCCGCAACAGTGGTCGGAAACATCCTCACCTATTCAGGTGCTGGAGCCGTTACGGTGCAGGCGACACAGGCGGGCAATACCAACTGGGCCGCTGCCACACCGGTTTCTCAGACCTTCAACGTGCTTCCTCCAGCGCCGGCAATCAGCCTGGCTCCGGGAACGTATGTTGGACCTCAGAACGTCAGCGTGTCTGACACGCTGGCCGGATCGGTCTTCTACTACACGGTGGATGGAACGACTCCGACCACTTCTTCGGCATCAACAACAATCGGCTCGATCTGGGTTCAGAACAGCACCACAAGTGCCGGCGGGCCAGTCGTCCTGAATGTCATTGCAGTCAAGGGCGGGCAGTCCAGCGTACCGGCCACGGCTACATACACCATCCAAACGGCGGCTCCCACTTTCAGTGAGCCGGGCGGAACGTATGCGACCGCACAGTCCATTTCGCTGAGCGGCACCACCTATGGGGCGAACGCTTCAAGCATTCACTACACGGTGGACGGCAGCACGCCAACCGCGGCATCGCCGAGCTATACCGGTCCGATTTCGATCACCAACGGCACGGTAACAATTTCGGCAGTTGCCCACGCTCCGTTCCTGTCAAACAGCACGGTTGCTTCGGCCACCTACACTGTGACGGCAGCCTTGCCAACGCCCAGGATCAGCCTGGCAGGCGGATCGTACATAGGAGCGCAGAATGTCACCGTCAGCGATTCACTGGCTGGCGTCACCTTCTACTACACGCTGGATGGAACTGCTCCCACCACATCGTCTACCTCCACAACGGGTTCGATCTGGATTCAGAACAGCTCCAACAACGCAGGCGCGCCGATCATCCTGACAGTCATCGCAGGCAAGACCGGCGCCACTTCGAGCGCATCGGCAACAGCCACCTACTCCATCAGCACGGCGGCCCCGACCTTCAGCGTCCCGGCGGGAACCTATCCCACGGCGCAGTCGATCGCGCTGTCCTCAACCACTAGCGGAGCAACCATCCACTACACGCTGGACGGCAGCGCGCCGACAACCTCGTCGCCGGTCTACACGACCCCGATCTCCATCACCAACGGAACGGTGACGATCAAGGCAACGGCCCATGCCAGCTTCCTGTACACCAGCACGGTTGCTTCTGCAACCTACACAGTGACGGCAGCTCTTCCGACGCCGAGCCTCAGCCTGGCTGGCGGATCGTATATCGGAGCGCAGAACGTCATCGCCACGGACTCCCTGGCGGGCGTGACGTTCTACTACACAATCGACGGCACCACGCCGACGACTGCGTCTGCATCGTCAACAGGATCCATCTGGATTCAAAACAGCTCGACCAACCTAGGCGCGCCGATCATTCTGATGGTAATCGCAGGCAAGAGCGGATCCACAAGCAGTGCGGTGGCGACGGCAACGTACTCCATCAGCACCGCGGCTCCGACCTTCAGTTCTGCGGCCGGCTCCTATCCAACCGCGCAGTCCATCACGTTGTCCTCTGTCACCCCCGGCGCCGTGATTCACTACACCACGGATGGCAGCACACCCACACTGAGCTCGCCCACGTATGCCGCTCCGATTTCGATCACCAATGGATCGATGACGATCAAGGCACTCGCCCACGCGAGCAACATGTATAGCAGCACGGTTGCCGCGGCCAGCTACACCGTGACGGCAGCGCTGCCCACACCTACCCTCAGCATCCCCGCCGGAACCTATTCCGGCGCACAGGATGTTCTCTTCCACGACTCGGTGGCCGGCGTAACCTTCTACTACACCACGGATGGTTCCACGCCGACCACATCGTCCTCTGCCACCACCGCGGGAGTTTGGCTGCAAACCAGCTCAGCCTTCCTTGGGGCGCCGATCACCCTGAACGTGATTGCCGTCAAGAGCGGATCCACAACCAGCGCAGTAGCGTCGGCGACCTACCAGATCGACACGGCGACCCCTGCGTTCAGCGTTCCGGGCGGCACCTATGGCTCGGCGCAATCCGTGATCTTGAGCAGCGCGACCAGTGGAGCGACGATCCACTACACCACGGACGGCAGCACGCCAACCTTGGCATCGCCCACCTATACCGGCGCAATCGCGGTGACCAGCGGCACGGTTACCATCAAGGCAATCGCCCACGCCGGCAACATGTACAACAGCGTGGTGGCATCGGCTACCTACACCATCATTCCGTAAGGTTGTCTTAAGCGGAATTTCTTAACTGATACCCTGACCGCCCCGATTTACCCGGAGATGAACATTCTCTGGGCAGATCGGGGCGGTCAGGCTTTTTGGAGGAAACTTCAATGTGAACGGATCACGCTCGGGCCACAGATCTGCGGAATTACCGGGACGCCCAGGCCGTCAATGCCCCGGCGGCGGCGCTTACCGGAATCACGGCGGTATGCCAAATGAGCACGTGCAATACCTGGAAGTTGGGGCAGTGAAGCTCAAGCATGGCGATGCCGGCAAGGCCTGCCAACGTGCCGGCGATCGCACCCGCGGCCACAAGGTCCACGGCAAAGCCGCGCCGAAGAAGCAGCCAGCTAAACAGCGCTACCGGAATGGCGTGCGCGAGCCCCGCAACGAGGCAAACTATTCCAGTTGAGACAAAGTGAGTGGCGTGGTAATCGCGGAACACGGCAAGAAAGACGCCCATTAATGCCAACGAAGTAAAAGCCGCCAGAACAGCGGGACGGCCCCGGCGTCTGCTGCCGGGAATCATGGATGCCGCAAACTCAGTGGCAGCGGCCCAAAGGAGAAGGATGAGCGCGGGAAAGATGAGCACTCGTTCAAATGCAGTGAGACGTTCGACTCCATAGAGTCCTGCGCGCGCTGCGCCAGCCACCGCGACCGCAACCGCGATCGAGACAAGACTTGTAGTGAAAAGCCACGCGGGAGGCATCGGGCGGACGGGGCGCATCGAGGGCTGAATCGAAGCCGAAATACGCTTCAGCAAGGCAGGGGATACCGCCGGCGCGTCCTTTACTGCTCGCGCGACAAATTCGTCAATCTCTCTGTCTTTCACGAGAGCCCTCCCCTGCGGCCTTGAGCCAGCCCCATCGCCGTCAACCGCTCCCTCAATCGTTCATATCCGCGATGCGCCTTCTGTTTCACCGACCCCACGGTTGATGATGTTGCGCGCGCAACTTCCTCCAGGCTCATCCCCGCAACCTTCAACATCACGATAACTTCGCGCTGGCTTTCCGGCAGCGGCGCCAGAAGTTCCGCGATCGCATCTGTCGCGCCGGGCGTTTCAGCGGCTGGAGCCGGAAGTTCCGATGGAGTTTCCACTCGTTCCTCGTGCAGTGCGACGCGGTTCGTCTTGCGGTATTGGTTCACACGCACGTGGCGCGCAATCCCATAAAACCACGGCATCACGGGTGCGCCGGTCCGGTAGGTGTGACGCACCTTGTGAAGGAGCAGCCAGGTTTCTTGAAGTATGTCGTCGGCGTCTTCGCGGCTGGCTCCCTGCCCAACAAAGAACCGGTGCAACTTCGGACTCAGCTGTTCGATCAGAGCGGTGGCCGCGCCGAAGTCGCCACCTTGATAAGCAGCCATCAATATTTCCAGATTGCCGTCCGGAGCCATCGCGCAGGAAATCCTCAAACATGTTCTATCACGAAGCGCTCCGTGAGGACTTTGACAGTCCGCCGCGAGCAATCGGCCCCTCCTTTGACATTCATTCGCTTTAGGAGGCGGAAAAGTTACGGTGGCTTCATCCTTTTTGCATTCCATGAACCAAGCAAACGATTTCAATTTGCGGCCGTAACTTTTTACTTTCGGCAAGCGAATACCCCTTCAGTGAACCTGCTCCGCCCCGGGAGTTCCCCAAAATCGCTTCCAGAGGCTGAGACACCCACCACCTCAAAGGAGATCAAAATGATTTTTCTCAAAACCGGCGAACGCCTGTTTCCTGCTCTTGCAATCTTGCTCCTCGCAGCAACCGCAACCCTTCAGGCTGAATCGCCGAAACCGCTTGTCGTTACCGCTACAAATGCCGCTGCAAATCAGCTTCTTGTTTATTCCGCGAATGGCACGTTGCTCCAGACTCTCTCAACAGCGGGCAAGGGTGGCGCCAGCGGCAATGCAGGCGGAATCGAAGCGAAAAACGGCATGGTCGCCGCCGTCAATTTCGGGTCGCAGTCTGTCTCGCTCTTTGAGCGCGAAGGGGATGGCATGCGATTGACGCAGGTGCTCTCAACGATCACCAGTCCGCTGAGCGTCGCGTTCGGCGAAGGCCACCTTTATGTTCTGGGGACGACCACCATTGAATCGCACGCAATCTACGGGCACGATGTCAGCAACAGCGCCGATGGCGTCGCAACTCTGCTCAAGGCAGATGGCTCTGCCGCGCAGGTGGGAGTGCTGCCCGGCCAGTTGATCATCTCCGAGAAGAGCAACACAATCGAGACCGTGCAGTTGTCAGATGGAGCCGTGACAGGCTCGCCTGTGCTGGTGAGCAACATCCCGTCCAATGTGAATGCGCCATTTGGATTGGTGACCCGCGGGGACAAGGCTTACGTTACGATCGCTCATGCCAATGAAATCAGCCTCGTTCGCCACGATACGGTTTTGACGGTGACCGGATCCGGCACGCAGAGCGCGCCTTGCTGGGTTACGCTCGTGGGACCCTTCTTGTTCTCCAGCAACTCCCCGAGCATGAGTGTCTCGCGCTACGTGGTGTTCGGAAACAAGATTGTTCAGGACGAGGCCGTCGCTGCATCGCTCAACGGCAATCCAACAGATATTGCCTTCGGAGACGGATACGTCGCCGTCATTGACGGAAACGGAACAGCCTCGCATCTTTCAATCTTCACGGTTGACCGTGATGGCAATCTGAAACTCAAGATCGCTGACACGATGGGTTCGGGAGCCAACGGAGTTGCCGTAGTCGAAGGCGATGACTAATTGCTTCTTCCCGGGGATTGGATTGGCAAGTCCAGCTTTGGGCCGCACTTCAATTTGTTGCGGCTCATAGATCTTCCATTCACGAGATTTCCGTTGGCTGAGTCTGTAACGGACTATCTGCTCTGCTTTATGCGAGCGCGACATTAGAAGTCTGCTCTTCTGAAGCATTGAGATAGGCCCTTTCAAGACTCAGCGAGAAACAGCTTCCACGACCTGGATGGCTCGAAACGCAAAGTTCGCAGCGGTGGCGATCGGCGATCCACTTTGCCAGCGCAAGGCCAAGTCCCGAACCGGCCCGCGCAGAATCTTCCGTGCGGGCCACGCGATAGAATCGGTCAAAGATGCGGGGCATATGCTCAGCAGGAATTCCGACACCAGTATCGCGCACGGAAAGAACAACCTGCGCACCCGAGAGAGCTGCATGCAGCGTTACCCGTCCTCCGCATGGAGTATAGTTACGCGCATTCTCGAGCAAAATTGACAGGAGCCGCGGAATGCCGTTTGCATCGCCCAATAAGACGAGGTCGCTTTGCTCCATTTCTGAACGGAAGTCCAGCATTGCCTGATCCATCGGACTCACCCATGCGGCCTCAAGCTGACGGAAAAGCTCGTCGACCCGGATGGGGGAAAGAACAACTGCTTCCGCTCCTCCGTCGGCCCGGGCCAGAAAGAGGAGATTCTCTACCAGGCTTGTCATTCGAACCGTTTCTCCGTGCAGCCTCCTGAGAATATCGCGATAATCTCCCACATCCCGCGGACGGTAGAGAGCCACCTCAATTTCTGTGCGCAGAAGCGAGATCGGCGTGCGCAATTCATGAGAAGCGTTTCCGGTAAAAGTGCGAACGCTCGCAAATGCCTTGTCGATTCGCTCCAGCATCTGATTCAGAGTCCGTGACAGATCGGATATCTCATCCTTGGCTTCGGGGACAGGCAAGCGTATGCCAAGATTTCGATCATTGATGCGTTGCGCCTCAGTTGCCAACGCTGCCACGGGCCTGAGGGCCTTGCGGCTCATAAAGTGTCCGCCCGCGGCGGCAAGCAGAATCACGATCGGGGTCAAGAGCAAAAGCCTGGTGCGGAAATTTGCCAGCAGGGCCCTGGATTTGCTCAAGGAGATGCCGGTCTGCACCGAGTAACGCATGCCTCGCGCCTCAATCGAATAAGCAAGGATGCGGATGTTTCGCGGGCCGACCTGGAACTCGCCGACCGTCCCCCCCGCGGGGATCTTGTCCGGCGGCGGCAACTCAGGATTCTGCGCGATCATGCGCTTGGAGCGATAAATCCAGTTGCCCTTGTCGTCCCGCACTTGCAGATATTTTCCGTCATCCTTCAATTCATAAATTGCAGCGAAGTCTTCGCTGACTCGTTGCGTGTTCCGGTCCGGAGCCTCGTGGCTGAGCACAAGTTGCACATCCTGCGCGCGCTCCTGCAGATCGTGATACTCGGTCTCGTCCACGCTGCGCTGCAGCATCCATAAACTGGCAAGGCACAGCAGGGCCGCCGCCGAAGCAAACATCGCAAAATACCAAAGAGTGAGCCGGACGCGGATGGGCAATGGCGGAATCAAGATTTCCTCCGGGAAGCGGCGGCGGGAAGGCGCAGGGTATAGCCCGAACCGCGCAGTGTGCCGATCAACTTCCTGCTATAGGGCGCGTCCAACTTGGCGCGCAGCGAGTTCACAAGGACGTCCAGCGCGGTAGGTCCAACCGCGTGATCCGCGCCCCACACAAATTCCATGACGTCTTGCCTCGGCACGCATTGCCCGGCCCGGCGGACAAGACACTGCAGGAGTCGGAATTCAAGACGAGTGAGGTCAATGCCATTCCCGCTGCGGGTCACGACGCGACGCACGAGGTCAATCTCAAGCTCGGAATCCTTCACCGCGCAACCTCCTTCTTCACGTTTGCGCCGGGTGATGGAATGAATTCGCGCGACCAATTCAGGAAAGGAAAACGGCTTGGTCAGGTAATCGTCCGCACCGGCTTCCAGCCCGCGGATGATGTCCTCTTCGGCGTCGCGCGCGGTCAACATCAGGACAGGCGTTACACTGGCGCATCCTCGCAACCCTTCCATTAGGGCATATCCGTTCAAATCCGGCAGCCCGATGTCCAGCACAATCAATTCGATTTCATGGGTCATGGCCATTCTCAGGCCCGTGTTGCCGTCGGCGGCCGTCATCACGGTGAAACCGCGTTCGTACAGGCCGGTGCGCAGAAGTTCCAACATGCGCGGTTCGTCTTCAACGATAAGTATCCGCATAGGCTCAGTACCCTTAAGCCTAAGCGTGAAATGGGCTAGAAGTGCACTGGCGCCACATCGAATTCACGACACATTCATATTCGCGTTATCGCCCGCCTCCTCCAACCTTAGCCAGAATTCGCAGAATCGTTAACGAACCTTTAACTAAGCCTCTTAGAGTTCATCCTGTAGCCAACCAGGGGAAGAGAACTACTTTTCCCAAGTTCCCCTGGCGGTTAAGGAGACCACGATGAGACGCTTTCCGCTTTTATCTTTTCTGTTGCTGTTGGTTATTCCCCTGGCAGGTATGGGCCAAACAGGCAAGGGAACCCTGACCGGGCACGTGACCGACACTTCCGGTGCTGTGCTTCAAGGGGCGCAGATCCATATTCTTCAAACTGCGCAGTCGTTCGTTTCCGATAGACAAGGCGAATTTGTGGCGCCCAACCTCGCGCCCGGATCTTACGAGGTGAAGATTGCATTTGTTGGCTTCGCGCCGTTTGACCAGACGGTGACCATCGCGGCCGGTCAGCCTACAGAACTGAATGCCGTGCTGCAGGTTGCGTCGGCATCCCAGGATATTATTGTCACCGCAACCGACGTGCACGGAGATGCGGAGGCGATCAATCGTATCGACAGCTCGGCCAATATTCTCAACGTACTGACCAACGACCAGATCATGAGCCTGCCGAACGCAGACGTTGCCGATGCGCTTGGCCGCCTGATGGGGGTAACGCTGGAACGCGACGAGGGCGAGGGAAAGTACGTCCAGATTCGCGGAACCGAACCGCGATTGAGCAACACGACAATCGATGATGTTTTGGTTCCTTCTCCTGAGGCACAGGTGAACCAGATCAAACTGGACACGATTCCGGCTGACCTGGTTGAGTCTGTAGAAATCAACAAGACGTTATCGGCTAATCAGGACGGCGACGCAATCGGCGGATCGGTGAACCTGGTGACCAAATCCGCAGGCGACCAGCCGACCATTACAGCATTCGGCAATGACGGCTACACGCACATCATGGACGGGCGGCACGCCAGCCAATATGGCATCACCGCCGGCAAGCGATTCCTGGCAGGCAAGAAACTCGGCGTTCTCGGCAACTTCACCTACGACTACAACGGCCGCGGCATTGACGATATTGAACCAACCCCCGACACGGGGACGCTGACGCCTAGCTACGACAGCATCGATCTGCGCCAATACCGTTACGACCGCACCCGCTGGGGCGCGGCAAGCAGCTTCGATTACAAACTGAATGAAGGCTCCCTGCTTTATGCCAAAGTCTTTTACTCCGATTTCAAAGACTACGGCGACAAGTGGACGTACACCTTGAACGACGTGGTAACGCCCAATCCAAACGATCCGTCAGGAGACCCAGCGACCTTTGAAGGCGACACGCCGAAGTTCAAAACATCGAGACGCTCTCCCGACTACGGAATTGGGCTATTGGCGATTGGCGGCAACCACCTCTTCGGGGACTCCTGGTTCAACTGGGAGGCCGCCGTTTCGCGCGCCCGCCAGCTTGCAGCGGCCGGCAACCCGGGAGCGACTTTTAAAGCTTTGAAACCTTTGAAGAAGTTCGCTGCCGACAACTGCCTCTACGATCCAAGCGCCAACCCAAGCGAATACAGGCCACAGTGGTCCGCGGCCTGCACGGCAGTGGGCTCGCCCACATATGACCCAACCATGTACCAGATGACCGAACTTGATCTTACCAGCGGGCAGACATCGCAGATCAATCTGCAGGGCTCCGCTTCATACGCATTCAACTACAGGCCGGGCGGGCATTTCTCGACGCTTGAGTTTGGCGCCAAAGTGCGCAATCAGCACAAGGGCCAGGATGCCTACTCGCCGGTATACGACAACGGCGAGGATGGCATGCTGATGAGCCAGTTCCTCAGCCCGCTGACGAACAAGAACTTCTATGGCGGCAGCTACCAAATGGGGCCGCTCACCGATTGGGATTCCATTGTTGCCTACGCAAACGCAAACCCCAGCATGATTGGGCCTCTGGATGAGGACGCGACACACGTTGGCTCAGACGCCAGCAACTTCAATCTCGAACAGCGGATCACGTCAGCATACGTGATGAACACCACGCAATTCGCAAAGCTGCGCCTTCAGGCCGGGCTGCGATTCGAGCAGACAAATATCAAAACAACCGGATACCAGGTGATTACCAACGACGACGGCACCTGGGGCGGCACAACCCCGGTCAATGGCTCCAAATCGCATCTTGATGTTCTTCCCAGCGTGCAGGCCCGCTACTCGCTGACCGCCAACTCCGATATTCGCGCTTCGTACGGGCGGGGAATCGCGCGGCCCGATCCGCAGGACCTGATTCCGTACGTTACACTCGACACTTCTGGAACGCCCTCCAAGCAGAGTGTTGGCAACCCCGCGCTGGTCGCCGAGCACGCCAACAACTTCGACGTGTTGTACGAGCACTTTCTGACTCCGCTCGGACTGTTGCAGACCGGCTTCTTCTACAAGTCGCTCTCGGATCCTCTGGTTATAAACCAGGGATATGTGACTTCGGGCACGTACACCGGGTACCTGCAGACGCAGCCGAACAACGCCGGCAGCGCGTGGGTATACGGAATTGAACTGGGCTACCAGCAGCGGCTCTCATACCTGCCGGGCGTACTAAGCGGTCTTGGCTTCTCAGGCAACTACACATACAGCAAATCAAAGGCGACCGGCGTCGATCCGCTGCGCACGGACAGCCCGGCGCTGCTTCGCCAAACTCCGAATACGTGGAACCTGGGCCCTAGCTACGACCGCGGGCGCCTTTCGGTTCATCTGGGACTGGAATACAACGGCGCCGGCATCTACTCTTACCAATACGAGAACCTGGCCGCTAACCCCGATGGCACCATATCGCCCAAGTACCAGGTTGGGGGCGTCAAGGGGCCCGCTGGCGATAACTACCTGTATGCCCACCTGCAAGTGGATACGCAGGTCAGTTATCGTCTTCCGAAGGGATTCGAGGCTTATGTTCAGGGCCTGAACCTGAATAACGAAGTCTTCGGCTTCTACTTTGGGAGCCCGCAGTATGTGGTGCAGCGTGAGTATTACCACCCTACGTATGGCGGCGGAATACGCTGGACATCGCATCACGAGAAGTAATCATCGTCGTCGCGAGGCGGCGCATACCCGCACGGCTGGCTGCGCTCCACTTATTGGAGCGGGCCAGTTGTGGGGCACTCGACGAGCCCGAGGTAGAAAAATCCTTTGAAAACATTCGAATTGGTTTGGCAAGGTCTCAAGCGGCTTGCTTTGGGAATGGCTGTTACGCCATTTGCAGGGATCATCCTGCTGTTCAATCTATTGGCGGCGCCGTCTTTGGCAGCGCAGGCGCCGGTGCCCGCATTTCATCTTGAACGAACGATCAGCCTGACGGGCGTCACAGGCAAGTTTGACCACTTTGCCTTCGACCCCGCTGGCGACCGTCTGTTTGCCGCCGCCACAGGCAATCACTCCGTTGAAGTGATTGATTTGAAGAATGACAAGGTGGAACAGAGCATCACCGGCCTCGACAAGCCGCACGGCCTGGCCTGGGCGGCGGCCGCCAGCAGCATTTATGTGGCGGATGGCTCTCTGGCCGAACTGAGAGTTTACAAGGGAAATCCATTCGCGCTTGCAGGAAAGATAAAGCTCTCTGACGACGCGGACGACATGGTTTATGACGAGGCCCGGCATTTACTATTTGTGGGCCACGGAGGCAGTGACGCAGCGAACCCCGCAAAGGTTGCGATGGTTGACGCCGGGAACTTCAGGATCGTGGCGAACCTTTCCGTGGCAACTCATCCAGAAGCGCTCGATATTGATCCCGCGAGTCATCGTGTCTTCGCGAACATCGCCGCCTCAAGCGAGGTTGCGGTGATTGACGCTGCTGCCAAAGTCGTGACTGCGCACTGGAAACTGACGCGCGCTGCAGATAACGTGCCGCTGGCATTCGATAGTGAACATCGCATCTTATTCGTCGCCTGCCGGACCCCCGGAACCCTGATTGCACTGGATGCGATGACCGGCAAAGAACTGGCGAGCCTTCCGGCAGCGGGTGGGGCCGATGACCTGTTCTACGACTCCGCGCTTCGCCGCGTCTACCTGATCAGCGGCACCGGCGAAGTGGATGCCTACCAGGTAGACAAAGCAAATGCGCTGCATTCACTGGGTTCGTTAAAGACCGCAAGCGGCGCGAAGACAGCTCTGTTTGTTCCGTCGCAGAGCCTTCTCTATGTTGGAGTCCCCGGAGTTGCAGAGCACCCTGCGGAGATTCGCGTTTACTCCACCGTGGCGCCATGAGGACACCTGTGAAGATTCGGTTTCGCAGCATTGCCGGTTTGATTGTATTGTCTCTTGGGATCGGTTCAGGTCCCGCGCTCTTCTCCCAGAGTCCAACTGAGAACGCCACGAGCAAAGCGGGACAAAAAGATGAACTTAAGTTCGTTGTGATCGTCAGCCGTCATGGAGTACGCTCGCCAACCGGCAAGATCGACCAGTTGAATGAGTACTCACGTCAGCCATGGCCAGTGTGGAGCGTTCCTCCCGGCAATCTGACCGAACACGGCGCACGGCTCATGACTCTCTTCGGCGCCTACGACCGTGAGTTGCTTGCCGCCCAAGGACTGCTTGCGCCAGGCGGCTGCGCGGATGTGGAGCACGTTCGAATAGTTACCGATTCGGACCAGCGAACGCGGGAAACCGGCAAAGCGCTTGCCGCTGGCCTGGAACCTGGCTGTACCATCCAGGTGAACGCCCTTCCAGAAGGAACCGCGGACCCGCTATTTCATTCGATGGGAGCCGGCATTGGATCTCCGGATTATCTGCTGGCGAAGGCGGTTATCTCCGGCCGCATAGGGGGCAACCCGGAAGGATTGTCAGAGGCTTACCGTCCGCAACTGGCAGCGCTGGAGCAGGTGTTAAAGGCTTGCAACCCCGGCGCGGACTGCGCGGGCAGACCCGCGTCCAAATCCATATTTGATATTCCTTCCTCATTAGCGGTCGGCAAAGGCAGCCACCTGGTCGAGTTGCGCACGCCGCTTGGCACTGCGTCCACCATGGCTGAAAATTTTCTGCTCGAATATGCCGAAGGGATGACCGCGACAAACGTAGGGTGGGGACAGGTTGATATTCGCAAGCTGCGAGAGCTAATTCAACTGCACACCGCCAACGTCGACATTGCTCAGCGACCAAGCTACATTGCCGGCATCCAGTCATCGAATCTTCTGTTTCATGTCGTTCAGTCGATGGAGCAGGCAGCCACTGGGCATACTGTTAGCGGCGCGCTCACGAAAACTGGAGATCGCGTTCTTGTACTGGCCGGGCACGACACAAACATCGCCAGCATCGCAGGGACGCTGGGCTTGTCCTGGATCGTTGACGGGCGCCGTGACGATACCCCGCCGGGGGGCGCGCTGGTTTTTGAACTCTGGAAGAGCGGCGGGAGCGCGGAGTATTCGGTCCGCACATACTACACGGCGCAGACGCTCGACCAAATGCGCAACGCTACGCCGCTTACCCTCGCCAACCCTCCCGAACGCATGCAGGTTTATGTGCCCGGTTGCGGCCGTGGAGATGGTTCCTGCGATTGGAGCGCGTTTCGCAAAACAGTGCAGGCAGCAATCAACCCCGGATTCGTGAAATGACTTAGGCAGAGCAACAGGTGAGGCGCGGGCACATTGCATACGCGCCCCATTGCCGTATCACAGGGTCTTCGCCGATGGGAATAGCCTTTCATCGGTGTGCGGCAGGAAACACGCAGCGACAAAGGAATCCATATATCCGGGCTCAACGCTTAGCTCCATGTAGGTCATTGCCTTCGAGAGTTTCAGCAGTTGCTCTTCGGCAGCTTTTGAAACCAGCATGGCATAAGCGCCGGCGAGGGATGAATTCCCGATAAATCGATATTTGTTCAGGGGAAGATCGGGGAACATCCCGATGCCGATTGCATTCCTGATATTGATGCCGCTACCGATACCGCCCGCCACATCCACGTGCCGCACGTCGGACGGCGAAAAGCCGAGCGAGCCGAGCAGGGTAAGGATAGCGGAGAAGATTGCTCCCTTTGCCCGGATGAAGTTATCGATATCCACTTCATTGATAACGATTTCCCGCCCGGTTGCCGACTCTTCTGCAAATGCCAGGGTAAAACTGCCGATACCGAATTCGTCGAATTTGACGCGCGCCCCATCACGAATAAATTTGCCCTTGCCGTTGATGATCCCGGTTCGAAACAACTCCGCGGTAACATCGATGATTCCCGACCCGCAAAGACCCACCGGTTTTTCGCCGCCAATCACTGAGAAAGACGGCTCCGTGGTTTCCTTGTCGATCACGCATCCCTCGATGGCGCCGTCAATCGCGCGCATTCCGCAACTGATGTCACCGCCCTCGAAGGCCGGCCCGGCCGAGCAGGCACAGGCCACGAGAAACTCTTTGTTGCCAAATACAATTTCTCCGTTTGTGCCCAGATCAATAAACAGCGACAATTCACGCCTGTTCCAGATCATCCCCGCCAATGCGCCGGCCGTGATATCCCCGCCCACATAGCTTCCAATATTCGGAGAGATCTTTATCATGGCGCTCGGCGCAAGTTCGATGCCCAAGTCCCTTGCGGGAATAGCGTCGATATGAAAAAACGCGGGAATGAACGGCTCCATGCGCAAGGCGTTTGCATCGACGCCCAGCAACAGATGATTCATGGTGGTGTTTGACGCCACGGTCATGCGGTAGATGCGGCCTTTGGGGATTGCCGCACCTGCGCACAGCAGATCGATCAGCGGCAAGATCGTCTCTTCAATAATCGACTTTTGAAGCTGGTCGATTCCACCTGGCTTTTGTTGCTCAACAATGCGGTGAATTACATCTGCGCCATAGCGAATCTGCCCATTTCCTGCGCTGGCCTTGGAGAGAATCTTTCCGGATTCCATATCGACCAAAAGGCCGGAAACCGACGTTGTGCCTATATCGACAGCCAAACCACACACGGGATGAGTGTCTGCGATGGGCAGCAGATGGAGAATTTCAACGGTGTCTTCGCGCCTTTCGCAGATGCATCGGAGCGCGAAATTATTCGCGCGAAGAAGATTCGGTAGTTGCTTCAGGGCGAAGTAGGTCAGCGTGACTTTCCCGGCCCCGGTTGCACCGCGAACCGCACGCGCGATCCGCTCGATGTCCGGCATTGTGTCGTCCGGAGTCGGGGCATCCATACGCACGGGAAGCGAGAATATTCCGCTCTCTTTTGTAAGGCCTGCCTCTTCCATGGATGCCTGAAGAGAATTAAAAACGGCCAATTCATCCGGCGAAGAGAGGTCAGAGACTTTCATTCGGCTGCGATATGCGGATGCGACATCGGGAACCAGAATCTCCGCGTCACCCTCTACGCTGCAAGCACAGGCAAGACGCCAGCCCGCATCCCACTGGGCATTATCGATATGGATTGTCTTCTGAGAGTCGGACGAGCCGCTTAAAAGCTGTACTTTGCACTTTCCGCATGAGAGGTTTCCGGAACATGGAGCATCAATCGCCACGTTGGCTTTTCGCGCCAGCCCCAGAAGAGTTTCACCGGGAGTGGCGAAGATTGTAGATTCTCCGCCACCCTCCAGCTTGAATGTAATTTTGCCCATAGTTTTCAATGACTCAGCGTGCCGTACTGAGTCGGCACTATATCTCCAGGTACGAATCGGCGTAGAGGGTATTGTTGCGGATGATGTCGCAGGAACGGATTGTCTCGTTCATGCGTTTTTCGCAGGGGTTAACAATTGCGCTGGATAGGCCGCTCATGATTGCCATCGCCACCAGAGTGGAGTTCATGATGGGGCGAACATCTTTTGGCATGCCGTTGGAAGCGTTCGATACGCCGCCCGTGGTATTGAGGCCCATCTCGGATACCATCCGGATGAACTCCAGCATCTCAATCTGCTTTTCCTGCATTCCCTTGATGACGAGGAAGAGCGGATCGAACCAGAGATCTTCGCCTTCCATGCCGAGCGACATTCCGCGTTCCAGCATTCCCTGGCAATAGGTCATGCGCTCCTCATTGTTCGAGGGCACGCCGGCCTTCGAGCACAGAGAGAGCACGATGGCGTCATTGGCGGCAGCGAGGTCAATGTTCTCGATACGGTCGCCCGCGTCGGCGGAGTTGATGATCGGCTTGCCCTTGGTGCGGTTGTAAACAGAGATGCCGGCTTCAATCGCCTTTTTGTTCGCAGTGTCGAGAGAGAGCGGGACGTTGTCGAAATTATCCTGAAGCAGCTTGACCGCCCACTTCATTAGATCCTCGCCGCCGGTTTCAGCCGGGCCGATATTGACGTCGAGATAAATCGCGCCTGCGTCCAACTGCTCCTTGGCGCGTTTCAGAATGGGTTCCGGATTCCTGGTCGCCATCGCGTCGCGGATGGCCGGCGAAATACAGTGGATTCTTTCGCCTATCATGACAAACTTGCCCATTTCGTGCTCCTTCTAGTTGATGGTGCTCAAAAACTTGACGAGTTGAATGGCCTCATTGGGGCCGACGACAATCTTCCAGTCAGGGAGTTTCGCTTCAAGATCACCCTTGAGGACAGCAACTTTGCCGGGAAGAATCAGCGTGTGATTCTTGATCTTGGTATCGATTTCGAATTCCTGAATGAACTTGGCGATGGAGGATGCGGAGAGCTTTCCGGCCGCCCAGGCTGTCAATACGGAGTAGCCGCCGGCATCGGGAATCAACAGATTCACCGGCACGCGGGAGCGCTCGATTTCGCCGGAGACGATGAAGTAGCTCAGCGCGAAATCGACAGTTAGGCAGCAGACGGAGTTCTCGTTTGCGCCACCAATCGGATACAGTCCGGGAGTGACGCGCATGGGTTTCTGCGGATCGGTGTAAATGTTCTGCCGCAGACCGAAGAGCGGAAGCGCCTCGGCGTATCCAATGCGTTCCATGAGGATGATGGAGCCATAGCGCAAGGTAAAGATGGAGGCCAGGGCCGCCTGTGTTACCAGGTCGCCCGGAGCCAATGCAGCCAGGTTGACGATGGAGGGATAGCCAAAGGTGCGATCGCCATCCTTGAGGGCGGCGCGGCGAATCTCGACCGCGTTGGCAAATGCATCCTTGATCGAAACGGAGCCAACATCCAGAATGAGTTTCTTGTTGCCTGCGGCTTCAAGTTTTTCTACTGTGTCGTGCAGCTCATTCAAATCGGCGCCGGAGACGCCGAGTACCGCGTCGGCGGCTTTGGCTACCGCGTTCATCGCCTCCCAGTTGGCTGCGTTGGCCCCGCAGAGAACAGGTTTTGCCTCCTTAATCGCGCCGAGGACCGATTTGGCAATATCCGGATCGGCGCAATCGAGAACAGGCACGCGGCCGCTGGCTACGGCCTTGACCGCAACTTCAGCGCTGCGCACCGCGTCGGAGTTGCATTTCACGTAAACGCACTCCACGTACATGCGCTTGCCGATGCGCTCGTAGTCGATCTTGGTCATTTCGGTCAACGCTGCTTCAATGGCCGCGTCCGGCATGTCGGCGGAGATGCAGATCCCGTACAGGTTGCTGTTGACCAGCGTCTTGTCGTGGCGCAGCAGAACCGTTTCTCCACCCAGCTTGTAAGCGCATTCGCCGGCGCCGATGTCGATGGTCTTCATCGGCGGCTCGGTGGCCGACGCGAACTTATCCAGCGCCGCGGCCGACATGTGCGGGCAATCGGTCAAGGCAATTGCGCCGGAAGCAACCTTCATCGCGAAGGCCATGCAGGTCGGCTGGTTGCATTCCTTGCAATTTGTTTTGGGCGTCAGTTTGAATATGTCGAGTCCCTTGAGTGCCATTTCGTATCATCCCTTCAGATCAGAGCGGCAACGAGCGCCGCGATTTTGTCTACTGCGACAGGATGGCGCAGGATAACCGCATCCGAGCCCGAGGCCAGACAGGCGGCCGCCGTAACGGTCTCCATCTGGATTCCGCGCTGCTCAAGGTCTCCCCACTCGGGCATATCTGCTTGCGATGCCATCGACTCTTTCACCGCCCACGTTTCTGTAGCAACTTGCGTGATGACCGGCATCTGGAGCATGGCGTCGTCCTGTTCCAGCGCGGCCGCTTTAACACGGTCCATCGTGGAAGAGACGTACTCAAATCCGTAGCCGACGGCGGCGCCGCCGAGATTCATGACAATGCTTTCCTTGGGAATTCCAAGCTGGGTCATCAGAACATTGAGCTGCTTGGCAAGATTGATGTCCACCGACGATTCGCCGGCCACCTTGTGTCCGTAGGCAAGAACCGTGGCGGCGCCAATGGTCTTGTAGTCCTCTTCCTTGGCTGAGAGAAAGAGAACGTTTTGGCCCTGAAGGGCAGCCGCGAGGGCTTTGAACAGCTCGACATCTTTCTCTTCGCTTCTGCAGCCAGCAATACAAAGCGGCTTGGTGCAGGCAGCGGCCGCTTCCTGCGCCAGCTTCACGCATTCTTCAACAGACAGGTTGTCACCGCCGGGATCGGCGCCCTCGAGGCGCAGGCAGACAAAATCGACGCCCTTCATGTTGGCGGCGCACGCAACCCGCTCGGCCAGGGTCGCGGCTCCTTCATAAGCCTTGGCAAGCAACGGCAACTCCGCCGCGTCCCAGGCGGTATCGGTGAGTTCAACTCCCACAGCCGGAGGGTTACTCAGTTTGGCGTCGAAGAAATAGAGCGGGAGCGTGTTTCCCCCACCAATCTTCACGGCGCGCTCACCAGTTCCGATACTCACGGCGCCCAGCGGCTTTAGTGTTCTCGGTTTCTTAATGAATGGCATAATTGCATTCCTCGCGATTGTTGATTGACCTTCGTTTCAAATCCTTTGGCGTGAGAGGCGCCGCCGGCGGAATCCAACTCACGCCAGATCATGCAGACGATGCGTTGGAGATTCGTGGCGGCGCTACTCTGCGAGCCGGTTCAGGGCTTACCCATGCGCAACAGCTTCCCTGGCTGCATCGACGGCAGCGGCTTCGGGCGAGGGTTCCGTGATATCCCACATGGCAAGAGCCGGGTGGTTCACCTTGGCCATGAACTCCATCACGCCTTCCGACTCCGTGGTAATGGTCTCGTCACAGATGTTTTCCAGGAAGTTGTCGATGCCCAGACGCTTTCCAATCAGTTCGAGATCTTCTCTCAGCGCCTCTTTCAGTGAAGTCGGCATCCAGACGATGCGCTTATGTCCGCCTTCGGCGGCGATAAACTTGCGGCTCGTGGCGTAGTTCTTGCCTACGCCGATGAATCCCGGAACTTGCTGCCCGCCGCCGGCCATCGACGCCATGGTTGAGAATTTCATTCCCGACGGCGTGTCGCCCATATACTCGCGGTTGACCATCATTACGCCGTTGCACTCCGGCATTACCGCAACGATGGCTTCAAAGCAGCCGCAACTGGTCATCGGATACTCCATCATGGAATAAGCGTTGACGGTATCGATGGCGTGCTTTGAGGTGGTGTAAACATAGTCGTTGATGTTCTTCCATTGGCCGCGAATCGGGTCAATGCACTCGCCCTTCAGCAGAGGCTGGTTTCCGCCGGTGGGATCGATTTCGTAGGCAGCCTTGCCGTCGAGCCAGTTGAAGGCGCCACACAGGCCGAGGCGTTCGGGCGTGATGACGCAGACGTGATTGGGCGCAAAACTCTGGCACAGCAGGCAGGAGTAGAACGTATCCACTGAATCGTCGGTCAGCGACTCCACGCGCTGGTTGCGAGCGCGGTAGACTTGACGAATTTCTGGCAGCCGCCGGTCAACTTCCTCCGCAGTCGTGAAGATCGTAACCTGAATCTTGTCGACGATTGCCTGGTAGTCGTTCGTCAGCTTCACGCGGACCATGTCTCCGAAGTGGCGGAAGGTGAAGCCCCGCTCTTGCGCCGATTTGCTGATGCGGAGCCAGCCCTGGTCGCGCTGGCCCATGTGCCACACGCCCTCCGCTCCGTTGATGATGTGGTGAATTTGACGCTCGAGAATAGCCTCGAAGTCGGGCTGCATCTTGCGTCCGGCAACCTCAACCCAGATACCGAGCGGCAAGGCATTTCCGGGGACAACCTGATCGATGTCCGGGCCGATCACGGTCACTTTTCCGTTTTCGATTTCATCCAGTTCGCGCGTGGTCACATATTCGAAGGCGTGGGTGCGGTTGCCGCCAAACTCGACGAACGTCTGCTCCCTGCGAATCCGTTCGCCTTCGAAAGCCGCGCCATACGATACCGGGATCGGCATCTTGGTGACTTTCACTTTGCAGCCGCGTACCTCGAGACATTTTTCGACAATGCTATCGATGGGAATCGACGAAACGACGTGCTCGTAGGTGCAGATGCCGGTGGGAAGAATCTCCGGAATGTCGGTGTCCGCGATGGTAGGGAAGCCGTAGGAAATTGCACCCGCGGCCGCGGCGTACTTCTCATCCGTCACTTCGCCCAACGCCATGACGAAAGCGAAGACGCGATCCTTGTTGTACTTCAGATTGCGCTTGTAGTCGCCCGGTTGAATATTGCCGAAGGCGAGCGCGGCGCGATTGGCGAATCCGAGCGCGTAGACTGCCGCGGAAATGTCTTTGCCAAACGGCACCAGGCGGGTCTCCCAGCCTGTCTGGACTCCGGCTTCATCCAGTTGCTCAGCAAAGGAGACTCCATTTGTATTGCCGGCAATAAAGGTATAGAGATTTTTCTCCTGCAATTCGCGGGCAATGCGCACAGCGGCCTCTTTGCTTGGCGCCGCGCCCACAATCGCGGCAAAGCCGGGAGCCGAGCCATCGACGAACTCGATGCCGCGTGCGCGAAGAATCACGTCTGAGGCGGCGCCGAGCCAGATACCGTTGACCGGGTTGGGCCCGATCAGGTACTTGCAGCCCTCGATGATCTCGAATGCAAACAGCGTGGCCATGCCCGCATCGAGCGTGTCGCCCAGGTACGGAAGCCAGTTATGCTCCGATGGCCCGGCGGGGAGCAGCTTTTCGCACCGATCAATGACCGCCTGCATGTCCGAAAGCTTCTGCACCTTCACGCCAAGCATGGAGTAGATCACGGGAAGAGCATAGTTGGTGTCGGGAAAAGAGACGGCTGCGTCAATGCCCTTGGCGGTGATGGCGCGCGCCAGAAAGTCCTTGGCCTCGGCCACTGCGTTATGTGCTCCGCGTATAGCGGAAGCGGCGATGAGTTTGGTATCAACACTCATTAAAGTGCCCGCCTTTCTTTCATGTCGAGTGCCTTGCGTTCTTTCTTCACGTTGATGCGCAGAGCATCGCGCTTCTTCTCAATGTGCGCCAGGATCTTGTCGGCGGCCAGCACCGGATCCGGCTCCCACTCGAATTTGCCGCCGGTGATGCCTTCCATCTCCTCGCGCAACAGGCGGTCGACGTTCTCGCTGCCGGCAACATACAAAGGATGACCGAGCACTACGTAGATTCCACTGGCCACAAAGTAATTGCCGATGGCGACTGCCTTTTCGCTCATCCACTCCGGAGCGGCTCCGGCTACCGGCAGGTCGGAAAGATCTTCACCGAGCCCGCCTTCCAGCAGTACGTTGGTGGCAGCCATGAGGATGCGGCTGTTATCCACGCAAGAGCCCATGTGCAGCACCGGCGGAATGCCGACGACGTCGCAAACCTCGCGCAGCGTATCCCCCGCCTTGGCGAGCGCCGCTTCCGGCGTCAGCAGCCCGAACTTAGCGCAGGCGATTGCGGCGCAGCCGGTCTCGAGAACCAGGATGTTGCGCTTGATCAGCTCTTCGGTCAACTTGACATGCGCGCTGTCTGACTGGATCTTGGGATTGGTGCAACCCACTACCCCCACCACGCCGCGAATACGGCCGTCGATGATGGCGTCATTCAGCGGGCGGAAGGTGCTGCGGAATTGCCCGCCAAGCATCTGGAAGATAGCTTCGTTCGAGAAGCCGGCCACCAGTTCCATTGACTCATTGGGAATGTGAACGCGCGTTTTGTCGCGGCGCTCGAAGTTGTCGATAGCCTTGCGAATCAACTGGCAAGCGCACTCGTATCCGGCTTTGGCGTCGAAGGTGATCTGCTCGGCGCCCATGCTTTGCGCAATCTCCGACGTGCTGACCAGCTCGGTGTGGAAGCACTTGCTCACCTGCGCGAGTGAAGGCATGACGCACTGCACATCGACGACCATGACTTCGACAGCGCCGGTTATGATGGCCAGTTCCTGTTGCAGGAAGTTGCCCACGATGGGCAGCCCGTGGCGCATCAGCGCCTCGTTGGCGGTGCAGCAGATACCGGCCACATTGATGCCGGTTGCGCCCTTTGACTTTGCATAGGCCAGCAGTTCTTCATCGCCTGAAGCCACGGCCAGCATCTCTGAAAGCGTCGGCTCATGCCCATGCACGATGATGTTGACTTTTTCATCGGAGAGCACGCCCAGGTTCACGCGGCTGCGGACCGGCTTGGGAGTGCCAAAGAGAATATCGGAGCAGGTGGTGGCGATCGCCGAGCCTACCCATCCGTCAGCCAGGCTGCACTTGAGCCCGGCCATGATCAGATGGCGGTAGCTGTGATCGACGCCCATGTTGGTGCGGTGCATCACTTCCACGATCGAGGAGTCGATTCCCGATGGCGCGATTTCCAGCTTCTCCCACAACTCCTGCCGCTTTTTCGGCGCCAGCTTGAGAGTCGCATTCGGCTCATCGGACCAGGCAAACTGGGTCATGAAGAAATTCGCCAGTTCGAGGGCGATCTCGGAATCCGTGCGGCCCTCGATCTTGATGTCGAAATCCAGGGCCGCGTTCCGCAGCCGCTCAGGATCCTTGATCTGGTAATCGGCGCTCTTGCCCTGGGCTACCATCTTGAGCGTGCGCACCAGCATGCGGCCGTGATCGGAGTGCGCCGCGGTTCCGGCGGCAATTTCGCGCAGAATATTGCGGGCGACAATGGTATCTGCATCAGCGCCGCAGACGCCCAACTTGGCCTTCGGCGTAATGCGACACGGTCCCATATGGCAAATCTTGCAGCAAATGCCATCGGTGCCAAATTTGCATTGGGGCTTTTGGGCTGCGAAGCGATCCCAAACGGTGGACATCTGGTTGTCGTTGGCGAGGACAACCATTTCATTCGTTGCCGGATCGATCGACTTGTCTTGAACGGCAATGATCGGCGGATGAGCTGACATTAACTTACCTCCAGATGAGCTGCAAATATCTGCTCCAGCATGGCGTCAAGCGCTAACCTTGCGGGAGCATCTTGTGGGATGGTGGCAAACGGGACGCCTGCGGCATCCAGTGCGGTGATGTTGTCGTCGAGCGGGATCACCGCCAGCAATGGCAAGCCGGTGGATTCCGCTTCGTGTTGAACGTTCGGTAACAGAATTCCGTTCGGAGCCCGGTTGATAATCAGTCCCCGCTTTTTCACGTCCAGCTGAACTTCATCGGCCAGGGCGGAAATGCGGCTGGTGGTGCGGACGCCGCGAATAGAGCAGTCGGACACCAGGATCAACTGGTCGACCGAAAGCAGCGTTCGGCGGGCGATGTGCTCAAGGCCTGCCTCGCTATCGATGACGACGTGGCGATAATTGTGCGCCAACCGGTCCAGCACGTCGCGCAGAACATTATTGGCAAAACAGTAGCAGCCGCGGCCTTCAGGGCGTCCCATCACAACCAGGTCGTAACCGGGCTGTTCAATCAGGGCTTCCTGAACGCGCAGTTCAAGGAACTCCTGCTTTGAAATGCCCTTCATCTGCTCTTGCGCCTTGGCGCGGGCATCTTCGCGAATGCCGCCCACGGTCGCGTTCAAGCTAACGCCGAGCGCTTCGTTAAGATTGGCGTTGGAGTCGGCATCGACGGCCAGGACAGGGGTTTCGCCTCGCTTTACCAGCCAGTTGACGATCATGGCGGAAAGCGAGGTCTTGCCCACTCCGCCCTTGCCGGTCATGGCAATAATCATGACAACCTCTTTCCGGAATCTTGATCGCACATGATGCCATGGGTTCGCCCCGGCAAGGGAAACGTTTTCCGCAAGGCTCGCGAATAGGAACAGGTGCTACATGACGCAGGAACTTCGCTGCGCGCCATGAGCGATCTTGAATAAGGAAGTGCTACTGCGCCCGGTTCGCGGCCCATTTGGCTGATTCCCCTGTGCGCTCGGTGAGCGCATCTTTCAAGTTGCGGAACGGCACGAGAAGATCCTCGTGGCCGAGATCAATCAGAGATTGGCCCAGCCGGTCGGCAAGCCCGATTCGGCTGTCAAAAGGAATAACGCCAAGAAGAGCTTCAGCCCCAAATTCATCTGAGATCCAGCGCGACTCGGAGGCGCAGTCCACAGATTTGTTCAGCACTACGCCGAAGCGCGCGATTCCAATGGCGGCAGCCATCTCTCGCACGCGATGGGCCGTTTCTACACTTCTCTTGCCGGGTTCAACGACCACCAGCATCAGGTCGACGCCCATGGCCGTGCCGCGGCCCAGGTGTTCAATTCCGGCTTCCATGTCCAAAATGACGACTTCGTCGTGCCTCAGAACAAGATGCTGCACCAGTTGCTTCAGCAGTACGCTCTCAGGGCAGGCGCACCCGCCGGCCGCGTGCTGTACAGCGCCCAGCACCAGCACGTCCACGCCTTCGTGGCGTACGGCATAGCGTACCGCAATATCGGAGACATCGGGATTGATCTTGAAAATCTGGCCGTACCCTTGAACCTTGGCGCCGGTGCGCTCTTCAATCAGCTTGCGCTCCGTGGAAATGGTTCGAATGCGCTCTCGCAACGCCGGCGGCACACCCACGGCAGAGGCCAGGTTGGCATCGGGATCGGCATCAACGGCCAGCACCGGACGCTCTTCGGCAGCGTAAAGGCGCGCCAAGGTACCCGCCACCGTTGATTTGCCCACGCCGCCTTTTCCCGATATTGCAATCTTCATTTACGGCCCCGGTTGTAACGAAGGTGGCGCACGGACAAAAAGCAAGACCCCGGCCCAGGCCTCGTTCAGCAGCTTCCGTCATATGATATTCAAAACCATGGCCGCAGCCGATGTGTCGGCCGACACAGGGCACAGTGCGTTTTCGGGAAATTCAGACCGGAGGACGGTCAAAAAGAACGCCTTCGAGAGCGAGATTCAAGCCTGGAACAAGTCAGGCGAAAGTCCAGGTCTTCTCTGCCGCCAGGCCGCCTGAGGACAGAAACTGGCCCGGGTGCGACTTTCGGACTCGGCAGACTCTGGCTCTGCGCACCGAGCAACTGGGATGTGGCGTTCACAGTCAGCCTCGCTCAAACCTCGGTGGTTGCAGCAACTTGCATGAGAATCCCGAAAATGTCGGATAACCAGTGCGAAGGGCAGGCGAACCGGGGAAAAGCCGCATTCAAACGCGGTTCTGATATCATGAAACAAATACAGCCGCGCAATCAGCCAAGGGTAGTATTCGATGAATACCCTCAGCGCCAGACAGGCGGTTTCTGTAGATGCAATCTCCCTGTTTTCCGATCATGGCTGCCCAACAACTCAAGCTTTGAGACGACGAAAGGATCCCCGTTCGCATGAATGAAGACAGCATCTACGCCCAACTGACCGATATCTTTCACGATGTCTTCGACGACGATTTGATCGTATTGACACCCCAAATCTCGGCCAAGGATGTGGATGGGTGGGACAGCCTGACGCATATCCGCCTGATCCTCACAGTCGAAAAGGTGTTCAAGATAAAGTTCACCACCTCTGAGATCGGAAAACTGGAGAACGTGGGTGAGTTGGTGACGTTGATCAAGTCTCGTGCCTAGGCGGCCCGGGCTGCAATTTGCCGGAAATTCACCTCGGCGAATTCCCGGGGAAGACATTTCTCCTATGCAGGCAACTTGGTTGGCACATGGCCGCGTTTAAGGAATGGATTGGAACGATGAACCCCCTTTACACAGAGTTGCAGTGGTTGCCGCGACCTCCTCAGGATTTCTCTGCCAAATTGAAAGCGCTGGGCACCGGAGCGGATTCGCTGGGGCGCGAAATTCTTGCGCTGGCATCGTTTGGCCTGGATGTGAGCCAGTTGACCAAGTTGGCAAAGAGGATCAACAAGGCCCGGAGCGAGGGGAACCCGCTGGAACCGCTAAGTCCGTTCAGGTTGGCGGTTTTGAGCAATGCAACCATCGATTTTATCGTTCCGGCGCTAGTGGCCAGCGCCGCACGATACGGAATCTCGCTGGAGGTGATTCACCCCCCCTTTGACCAGGTCGCGCAAGAGGCACTTACACCGGGATCCTTTGTGAACGAGTCCAAGCCCGATGCAGTATTGTTTGCAATTGACTATCGGGCGCTTCCATTGACGCTTTCCATCGGAGACGCGGATGCATCGGCTGCAAAGGTGCAAGGCATTTTGGGCTACTTGAAAGCAATGCAGGGCGGAATCAAATCCAACTGCGGCGCGCTTTGCATTTTTCAAACCTTTGCGCCTCCGGTCGAAACCTTGTTTGGAAGCCTGGATCGCTCGGTGCCGGGTACCATTCGCTCTCTGCTCGATAGCGTGAATCGCGAACTGGCGGAGTTTGTTGCCAGTTCGGGAGACGTACTGTTCGATGTTGCCGGACTTGCCGAAACGTTGGGGCTGGCGAACTGGCACAACACGGAATTGTGGAACCTTGGGAAGTTTCCATTCGCGGACGAATTTATTCCGCTTTATGCCGACCACGTGGGTCGCACAATTGCGGCGATTCGCGGCAAAAGCCGCAAGGTGCTGATTCTCGATCTGGACAATACGGTCTGGGGCGGGGTGATCGGCGACGACGGCCTCGAAGGAATCAAGATCGCGCAAGGCGATGCACGCGGTGAGGCACACCTTGCCGTGCAGCGCATGGCGCTCGATCTTCGCCGGCGCGGCATTGTGCTCGCCGTTTCATCGAAGAACACGGACGAGATCGCGCGCACCCCATTCGAAAAGCATCCTGAGATGCTGCTGAAACTGGACGATATCGCTGTCTTCCAGGCGAATTGGAACGACAAGGCAACCAATATCAGAGCTATCGCCGAAGAGCTATCGCTTGGCCTGGACTCCATGGTGTTTCTTGACGACAATCCCGTGGAACGGGGTCTTGTGCGGCAGCTCCTTCCGCAGGTCGCGGTCCCCGAGTTGCCGGAAGATCCGGCCTACTATGCGCGTACCCTTGCCGCCGCGGGCTACTTTGAATCGGTGGCCTTCGCGGCCGAAGATCTGAAGCGCGCGGGCTTCTACCAGGACAATGCCAAGCGCGCCAGCCTGCAAAAGCAGGTGGGCGGCGTTGATGCGTACCTGGCGTCGCTGGACATGACGATCACGTTCCAGCCATTTGATGCCACCAGTCGGGCGCGCATCGTACAGCTCATCAATAAGTCAAACCAATACAATCTCACCACGCGCCGCTACACGGACCCGGAAGTAACCGAGGCGGAGAATGACCCGGAGGTCTTCACCCTGCAAGTCCGCCTGGCAGATAGCTTCGGCGATAACGGCATGATCAGCGTCGTGATTTGCCGACCACGCGAAGCTGGAGCATGGGATATCGATACCTGGCTGATGAGTTGCCGCGTTCTGGGGCGGAAGGTAGAGCACATGGTGCTGCGCGAGATTCTTGAGCACGCCCGCGCGGCCGGCATACACAAGTTGGCCGGCGTCTACAAGCCCACTGAGAAGAATGCGCTGGTTGTCGACCACTACGTGCGGCTGGGATTTACCAAGGTCGCAGCGGAGGAGTCGGGATTGACCCGCTGGGAGTTGCTGGTAGATGGCGCAGAGCCGGACAGCGCTCCCATGAGGATCGTCTCAATTGGTTTTGAGGCTAAGGGACAAACAATCGCATGATGCCAGCCGGCGGAGTCACAGAGGAAACGATGGTTCCCAGGCGGGAATGGGCCATCTTGCCGTTGCTTGATCTCTCGACGATCTTTGCCCTGTTGGGTCCGCGGTGTTGATGGGTGCGCGTCCTGATCCAAACGCGCACGCCGCCGCACACACCTGCTTTTCAGGCAGTTTGCCATCGGCGCCGTACCTGAACTCGGAGCGAGCGGTCGCTCGGCAATACAATGAAATGAGATCGCATAGTTAATAGCTTTGAAACTCGGCTTTCGTGGCGGGAGAAAGCAGCAACCATGACGAGTAATGCACAGAACAGCTCCGTATCCATAAGTGCGGCTGGTCTTCCCGAACACGTGGAGCCCAGGTTGCAGCGACGCGATTGGTTGCTGCTGCCTTTGATCAGCTTGCTGACGATTGGTCTCCTAGTGGGCGGTACCGATTTGATAGCGCGAGGGATGCTCCCAACCTTACCTGGGGCCGGAGAAGATTGTATTGTGTTCAACGATCCCTCGACAGGTGTGAGAGGGATTCCGAACAGCGTGTGCACAGAGAAGATTCCCGAAGGTGAGGTAACGGAATACCGGTTCAATGGTTGTGGGTATCGCACGAGTCTGCAATGCGGAGTCAAGAGGCCTGGTGCCTATCGAATCGTGATGATCGGCACATCTTTGGCAATGGGAATGCGGGTGCCAAACGAAAAGACTCTCGCCACGTTGCTGCCTTTGGAACTCTCCCGGAGGACAGGGCGAGATGTTGAGCTCTATAACGAAGGCATGCCGCTTCGTTCGCCGCACACCTTCGCGCTTCACTTCAAGGAAGTACTGGCGCCAAAGCCAGACATGATTCTGTGGCTCTTAGGCCCATCCGACATCTGGAACCCGAGTCCTGAACCCCCGCAAGCCCGTCAAGCCTTCTCGGCCCTGTCGCCATACCGAAAGGTAAGGCGGCTTGCGGGGGCAGTGTACAACCCTGTGAGAAATGAACTTGTCGATCACGCCGTGTTCCTGCTCAGGCATTTTTTGTTCGAGAGTCAGAGCCAGTTGATAACTTCCTACCTTGCTGAGAAGCCAGACGGCGCGGATAAGATTCACGGACCGGAATTCATGAGGAATATGCCGAGCGCGGAGTGGCAAAACAACCTGAAGAACTTCAACGACATTGCAGCGGATATTGCGGCTCAGGCAAGGGCAGCGGGCTCACCTTTGGTGGTTGTGCTATTGCCAGAACGCGCTCAGGCGGCTTTGATTTCCAGGGGAACCTGGCCGCGTGAATTTGATCCGTACAAACTGGACAATGAGGTGCGAGCCATAATTGAGAGCCACGGCGGAACCTATGTCGAGATCTTGTCGGATTTTGGCAAGGCAGCTAATGCCGAGCGGTATTTTTTCCCACTTGATGTCCATCCCAATGCCCGTGGACACGCGATGGTCGCCGGGGTCCTGGCTAAGGCGCTTACAAGTGGCGCAGTGCCTGAGCTCAAGCCGAATGGCCGCCAGAACGGCGAAGCGAACCTTCAAAAGTAAGAAGCGTTCAATTTCCATCTCAAGGAGAAGCAGCAGCCATGACGAGCAATGCACAGTCCGGTTCCGGATTTGCACGAACATCCGGGCCCCCGGAACAAGCGGAGCTTGTATTGCCGCGACGCGACTGGCTGCTGCTGCCCGGGATTAGCCTGTTAACTATCTGCCTTCTGGCCGGTTCCACGGAATTCATTGCCCGCCGGGTGTTCAGCGTATCAAATACTGGAATGCCGGGATGCGTACTCTTTAATAATTCCTCGGCAGGATTGAGAGCGGTTCCGAATTCTGTTTGCTGGGTAAAGGACCCAGAAGGCCCGCCGGTAGAATACCGGTTCAATAGTCGCGGACATCGGGCCGGCAAGGAATTGTTGCCGAAGCAGCCAGGAATATTCAGGATCGTGATGGTTGGCTCATCTACCGCCATGGGAGACCAGGTCGCGCAAGAAAAGACTTTCGCGGCATTACTGCCCAACGAACTCTCTCAGCGGACCGGCCGCTCCATAGAACTCTACAACGAGGCTATGGTGGCGGAATACCCTCAAAACATCGCCTCTCGTTTCGACGAAGTGCTCGCTGCGAAGCCCGACATGATCCTTTGGATCATAACGCCCTTTGATATTCGGGTCGTTTCGGCGGTTCCGCTTTCGGCTGATGTAAAGAAACGCATTGCCCAAGGGCTTGTGGCCAATGTTTGGTCTCGCATGAAGGGCGCGGCTGCTGCTCGATCGATGTCGGGCGCGATGGCCGCTTTGTCTGACCACTCGCGAGCTGCTTTCCTGACCAGACACTTCTTGTTTCAGAGCCAGAGTCAGTATGTGAAGTCGTATCTGATGGGGCCCGAGGGGGAGTTCCTCAAGACAAAGACGGATGCGGAATGGCAAAGCTATCTCTCGCGGTTCACAGTCGCAGTGGCTGCGGTTGAGGACCAGGCCAAGGCTGCCGGGGTGCCTTTGGTTGCGGTGCTTGTGCCGTACCGTGCGCAGGTTGCCATGGTCTCCATGGGGCAGTGGCCACCAGGGTGCGATCCATACCAACTGGACAACAAGGTGCGCTCTATCATCGAAAGCGACGGCGGAATCTATGTCGACGTGTTGCCAGCGTTCCGAACAATTCCCAACCCCGAACAAGGCTTCTTCTCGATGGATACCCACCCAGATGCCGAAGGTCACAGAATGATAGCCTTGTCGCTTGCCAAGGAACTTACCAGCCGCGCGGTGCCGCAGCTTGTAGCTGTAAGCCGAGCGAAATCTGAAATAGGATTTGGGAGATAGTTGATCACAATGGATACAGCTTCTTTCCAGTTTGTATTTTTTGGCCTGGCTGCCGCATTGGTTTCGAACTTCAGCCGCTCGCGCATCTGGCGGTCCATTGTTCTTATGGCGGCCAGCCTCGTATTTCTTGGTTTGCTTGAGCACAATCCGCTGGTGTTTCTTCCGTTGATCGGATTTCTGCTGCTTGGTTATGCAAGCCTGATCCTGCTTGAGCGCGGCTGGTCAAGGGCGATGGCCTGGAGTATCATCGCCGTTCTTTTCGTCTACATATGGCTGAAGAAATACACCTTTCTCCCTGCAGGCATCTTCCTGCATGGTCCTTATTTAACACTCGGACTTTCGTATATTTTCTTTCGCGTGTTGCACCTGCTCATCGATACGGGAGATGGGGACAAGCAGCGGCATATTGGAATAGGCTCCTACCTGCTCTACCTGCTCAACTTCACAACGCTTATTTCGGGTCCTATTCAACGCTACGACGAATTTGCTCGCGACCAGTTCGCCGCTGAGCCACTCGCGCTCGGCCCCCGCGTAATCGGCTTGCAGTTGGAACGCATTGTCCGCGGTTTCTTCAAGGTCAATGTCTTGGGCATGATCTTCGACATGATCCGAGTCGATGCCCTGGCGCAGATGTCCTACCAGTTATCGCCGTCATTCAAAACCTATGCGGCGTTCAAGCTCATCGTCGCATACCCGCTTTTCCTCTACGCCAACTTCTCCGGCTACATCGATATCGTTATCGCGGTGGCTCGCCTCATGCGTGTGCGCTTGCCAGAGAACTTCGATCGCCCATTCTCGGCGTCGTCATTCCTTGATTTCTGGAGTCGTTGGCACATTACACTTTCAACCTGGTTCAAGTCGTATGTTTACAACCCACTCCTCATGGTATTGATGCGGCGCAATTCTTCGGTCGCAATGGAACCCTTTTTGGGCGTCTTCTGCTTCTTTGTTACATTCTTCCTGGTTGGCATTTGGCACGGGCGCACGTCGGAGTTTCTTGTGTACGGATTGCTGCAAGGGGGAGGAGTCTCGATCAACAAGCTGTGGCAAGTGATGTTGACGCGACGCCTTGGCAGGAAAGGCTACAAGGCGCTGGCAGGGAACCCGGTCTATGTCGCATTCGGCCGCGGCCTGACATTCAGTTGGTTTGCACTTTCCTTGTTCTGGCTCTGGGCCAGTTGGAGCCAAATTGACGTGGTCTTCGCCGCGCTTGATGCATTCCGCTGGTTTGGTGTTTGGGCGGGACTTTGGCTGCTTGCTACTGTATTTCTGGCACTGTGGGAGTGGTTGCGCGCACGATTGCTTTCGATCGAGACCGCGGAGGGGCCTGCGCTCACCAGCCGTTATGCGCGCGTGGTATACGCCTCCGCGCTGGGCCTTGCAGCTTTTGTCATGACAGTGTTGCTCAGCCAGCCGGCTCCTGGCATTGTGTACAAGGCTTTCTAACCGCCGCTCAAAGGGATATAGTAATCAACATCTGGCCCGGAAGAGTGCGATTCCGGAGCTGGGTAGTCGCGGGAAAGGAGAAATCGCGGGAAAGGAGTGATGGATGAGGCTGGCACAGAAGAGATTTGGATACTCCGATCAGGCTCGATTCGCATCTATCACCGGGTGTTGCAATCCAATGCACCTGGATGCACTCCAGGCGCGGCGCACCCAGGCTGGCGCGCCGGTGGTTCATGGAATCAATCTGCTGCTTTGGGCCCTGGACTCCTTGCGGGCGGCAAAGCCGGAACTTCCACACCTGCGCAGTCTCCGCGCCCAGTTCAACAAATTCGTTTATCTGGATGAACTGGTGGACGTCGAAATGGTGCAGCAGCGTGAGAACTCTGTGCGGCTGGTCATCTCTGTCGACGGCGCTCCGAGGTCAAAGGTTTCGCTAAACCTTGGTGACGCAAATCCGGACCCGGGGCCTGTTCCGGATTCCTCCTTGGAGAGTATTCCAATCTGCGCGTCGCCGATGCATCTGAGCTTCGAAGAAATGTCCGGGCGCTCCGGCAGGTTTCCAATCCAGATGACGAAAGAAGATGCGGCAATGCTGTACCCTGCCGCCACGCAGTGGCTCGGCGCCAGCCGGGTTGCAGCCCTGGGAGCCAGCACTTATCTCGTCGGGATGGTTTGTCCTGGCATGTATTCCATCTACGGCGAACTCGAGGTGAACTTGCGCGCCGAACCGGGCCCTCCGAACTCGCTGGAATTTCGCGTAACCGAGACAGACGGGCGCTTCCGTTCTGTCGATCAGGAGATTGCCGGGGGTGGACTTGCGGGAACCGTAAAATGCTTTGCACGCACGCCGCCTGTGCAGCAGGCGACCATGCAGTCGCTCGCGGGATTGGTCGGTCCGGAGGAGTTCGCCGGAAGCGTCGCGCTGATCGCAGGCGGCTCGCGCGGGCTGGGTGAACTTGTGGCCAAGCTGATTGCAAGCGGCGGCGGACACGTGCTGATCACCTGGCAATCCGGGAAAGAAGATGCCGAGAGAGTTGTTCAGGAAATCCGCTCTGTCGGCGGTACCAGCGATGAGCTGCCGTTCGACGCGCGCAAGCCGGCGTCAGAGCAAATCGCTCATTTGAAAGATGCGCCAACTCACCTCTATTATTTTGCGACCCCGTCGATCTTTAAGCCCCAAGCCGAGATCTACACCGTCGGACGGCTCAACGAGTTTCTCGCAATTTACGTTGAAGGTTTTTGGAATCTATCGCGCGCGCTTTGCGTCCGCCAGCCAGCGCTGTCGATCTTCTACCCGTCTTCGATCTTCGTTTCAGAACGGCCACGGGGAATGACGGAATACACGATGGCCAAGGCTGCAGGCGAGGTACTGTGTGCGGATATGAACGAATCCCTTGCGCCGATGCATGTTACGGTGAGCCGCTTGCCAAGGCTCCTTACCGATCAGACGGCTTCGATCACGGCGACAGAAACCGCCGATCCAGTGGAGTTGCTTCTCCCCTTGATACGCGAAGTGCAGTCAAGGCCGCGTTGACGGCCAGTCCAACATTCGATAGAGATCAAACCGAGATTCATATTTCAGACTTCAACGACGGCACCATCGTTAAGTCGCCCTATCGAGGTTCTTCCCGATAGGGCGAGGAACATCAAGCTACTTCCAGTGGAGCGGCGGTTATTTCCAACTCAATATGCTGCGTTCCAAGGTTGGGGTGGTGAGCGGTGAGGCGCACCTTTCCGGCTTGCTCGCCTGCGCGAATCCACACGGCGCCGGTGCCGCCTACCAATGCAAATGGGTTGTCGCCGATCAGCGTTGCAGGGCCCGTAAGTTCAAAACGGATGGCATCGCCGGCGAATGGACGAATGGCATCGAACTCGTCGGTGACACGAAGAACGACGCGGGTAGTGTCGGCCCCATCGCCGACCAAGGTTGTGTCATCGGGCAGAAGCGTGAATTTCTGATCGATGCCCTTGCCGGAGAAGGTGCGCGAGATGACTTGCTTGCCCTGGATATATCCGTCAATGCGCAGGTCGCCCCAAGGGTTGACGTGTTCGCCAAGATCGGCGGTGAACGGCGCGTACTTGAGGTGCGGAAACTGCTTGCGGTCGGGATCGGCTTCGGCCACTTGCTTGCCGGCGATAAAAAACTTCAGGTGATCGCAGTTGGATGAGACCAGGGCGTTGGTAAAGCCGATGTTCTCGTCGCCTCGCGCCCAATGGAAAGCCGGCACCAGAACGATCTCCTCTTCAGGCTCGCACTGCGACCTGTAGAAGCCGGCAGCAGGCTTGGGCTCGCGGAAGATGTCGGTAACGCCGTGGTAGCAGATGCGGTCGCCGGAGCCGAAGTTGCCGTGGGTGTTGTAGTCGAAGGCGCACCAGCCAATGCCGCCGGCATACTGCGGATTGGAGGCCAACTGGTCATGCACGCGTGCGTGGCGCACAGTGTGTTCCCGCAGGCGTTCAATGTTGTCAATGGTCTTGGTGGGATAAGTGTGGCCGACAAATTCGGTATTCAGATAGAGGGGATGATTCGGCGCCTTGAGCGGGAATCCGAAGTCGTTCATCGTGAAAACATCTTCGAGGAATTCCGACTCCTGGAAGTAGCGGATGCCGCCGGTTTGGCGCGCGGGGTCCAACTGGTGCGCCAGGGCATTAGTGCGGGTGTAGAAATCGTGGCTGTCGCGCGACTCGTTGATGCGCACGCCCCAGAGGATGATGGAGGGATGGTTCCAGTCGCGGCGGATCATGCGCTGCACGTTGTCGACGGAGATGTCCTGCCAGGGCAGATCGCCTATGTGCTGCCATCCGGGAATCTCTTCGAGAACCAGGAGGCCAATTTCGTCGCATGCATCAAGGAAATGGCGCGACTGCGGATAGTGCGAGGTGCGGACGATGTTGCAGCGCAGATTCTTGCGCAGAATTACGGCGTCCTGCCGCTGCGCGCGACGCGGCATGGCCTGGCCGACCCACGGGAAAGTCTGATGGCGGTCGAGGCCGCGGAGCTTGATGACGGTTCCATTGAGGGAGAATCCCTGCGGCGTGAAGCGCGCTTCGCGGAACCCGATGCGGCGATCATCATGATCGATGACATGCCCGCCGCTTAACAGCCGCACTTCAACGCGGTAGAGCTTGGGAGTCTTCAGGTCCCAACGTTCGATTGCGCCCAGGTTGTCAAGATGCAGCGTTTGCGTTGCCGCTCCTTCGTCGCTCCCGGCCGGTACTGGCTGCGTGGTCTTGGTCACCAGCTTGTCGCCGTTGTAGAGCGCCGCTTCCAGCGTAAGTCCGCCCGAGGCCTTTTTGTCGCTCGCCAGGAAGCAGCGAACATCGACAGCCGGGTGATCGGTGAGCACATCTTTGGGCTCGGCGTAGATGTTTTCAAGATAGGTTGGCGACACGATGCGCAGAGAGACTTCGCGGTAGATGCCGCCGAAGGTGAGGTAGTCTACCTCGTTGCCGAAGGGTGGAATGTCCGCGCGCTCGCTGGAGTCGACTTCAACCGCGATCACGTTTTCGCCTTCGAAGTGGACCTGGGATGTGAGCTCAAATGAGAAAGGCGTGAAGCCTCCCTTGTAATCACCCAGGCGAGCGCCGTTGAGCCAGACAGTGGCTGCGGTCATTACTCCTTCGAAATCGATGAACACGCGGTGCCCGCGCGCCTCGGCGGGCAAGCGGAAATGGCGGCGATAGGTGGAAACAAATTCATAGGACTTCTCGTCGAAGCTATGCCACGGGACACGCAGATTTGTGTGGGGTATGGTTATGCGGGTGAAATGGCTGTCGTCGAAAGCACCGTCGTGACCCGCGGCGGTGGCAGTGGGACTGAAGCGCCAATTGCGGTTGAGGGGCAGCACGATGCGTCCCTTACCCGCTGGAGCGGCTTCCTCGGCGAGGCTTGAGCTTGATACTCCGGAAGCAACCGTTGCGCCAGCAACCAGTGTTCCCGCGGTTTTCAAAAAGTCACGGCGATCCATGGAACTCCTTCTTGTTCGGGCTATCGGTTAGAAGAATCCTGTTTTGCTGTTCGCTGCGCATTCAAAGCTGAAACTGAAGGCACGCGTATTATATTTCTTTTCAATCCAATGTCCAAAGAGCTTGCGTTTCCGGCATCTCCACCCGGGTTCCGGAAATTCTTGAGTGCCGTATTGCGAGTGAAAACCGTGCGGACAAATGGCTGGAGCAACTTCGGTTTTCCATTCAAATCGCGGAGTGAAACTGCCACCGGAAGTCGCAATGGTGTTTACGAAATGGACAAAGTCCGGCCTGCGGCCAGGGATAGAGGGCTGGAGAATTCAAGCATGATGCCGTCGGCGGCTTTCGTCGTGTGCGCGGCAAGGGGCTTGGCGTCAAGCCGGATAGATTGGGGAACCGATTGGAGTTTGAGAGAATTGACTTCGAGCTTTCCATAGGCGCAGTGGATTAACAAGGCCTGGCCATTGCGGCTGATGCTGCCGAAGCCCGATGCAGTGACCCAGGGACCCCGGAAGTCCCCTGGTGCGGTAGGAATGACGGCCAGCGACTTGTTGGCCGCATCTGGCTTGAAGCCAGTGGCCGCCAGCATGGTGGCCCAACTGCTCATGGCGCGCGAGTAGTGTCCGCCGCACTCCACGTGGTTGAATGGCTGGCCCGCGCGCAGATACCGGCGGTGGATCGCTTCAACAATCTCGACTCCGTCCGCGAAACGCCCATGGTCCATCAACGTTGAAGCAAAAGCAAATTCGATTCCCGACCAGAGCCCTCCGGCCTGAAGATTGTTGAGCGCCAGCAGGCCCGCTCCGCGCCTGGGAGCGGTGGCATTGTGCAGGCCAAACTCCGGATTGAAATTGTTTTTGAAAATGTTGTCGATGGAGTGGTCAAGGTTCTGCGCTGAAGTAGTCGGCGGCAGGCCGATGAGATGCGTGAACCACTCGCCTGAAATCTGATCGGTCATGCACAGTTCATCGCGCAGCTTGCCGTCTGCCCACAGGCTGAAGTAGTCGCCGTTAAATAGCAAGCGATCGAAGCTGGCCGAAGCTTTCTCCAATAAATCTGCCCAACGCTTTTCGTCGCCAGTCTTGCCAGCGTCGTTTGCGATGCGGACTGCGGCACGCAGCGCGCCGATCCATAGCGAGGCAATGTAGCTGGGCGCTCCCTGCATCCGCCATTGGTCGTAGGTTTGAAATCCGGTATCGCGGTCTGGGAGGCCGTCGCCATCGGTATCGAGCGACTCGGTGAAGTCCATCGCTTTTACGACGTACGGCCACATGAACTCCAGATAGGTTTTGTCTCCGGTCCACAAGTAATCGCGGCACACCATCATCACGAATTGGGGATTCATGTCGACGCGGGCAAAGCCGGGGACATCGATTTGCTCGAAGCTGCCCGAGTAGTTGTGCGGCACTTGTCCGAGGGCGTTCTGCTGAGCGATGATCCGCTTCATCTGCGAGAGCTTGAGTTCAGGGAAGAGGGCGATGACGGGAAAGCTGCCTTGATAATCGACATCCGTGGTGGACAGGCCGCAACATCCCAGGCCCTCCCAGATAGCATAACCGCCATCCTTCACCCACCAGGTATTGAACACCATGGTCGACAGCTGGCTTGACCATGAGAAGGCCATGGCGTCGCCCAGGGAGGTATCCGCGAGAGTGGCGGCAAAGTGCTCGGTTGCGTCGCGATGCTGCTTGTAGTTTTTGCAAAGGTAGCGATTGACGTCTGCCGCATCGCGATACCAGTTGGCATACATGTGCCCCATCTCTGGCCCGTCGGCCGCCAGGTGATGCGGGAAGAACCAACTCAGCGTGAAGCGGATTTCAACTTTCTGCCCCGGAGCGAGCTTGACGCTTGAAGCCAGTGCCCCGGTCCCCCAGGTCAGCCGGCGAGAGTCCTTTTCTGCCGTCAAGTTCTTGCTGACTTCTGTCAGGAGTTGCCGGTCATCACTTGAATCCGCTGAGCGGGCGTCCGCGAAGATGCGCGCAAGCAAAGCGTCCGAGCCGAGTTCCCCGATCTTGCGCTTTACTTCAGCGTCAGACAGCGCATCAATTGTGGCAAGTGAGGGCAAGCCGATGCTCGGATCTGTCTTTGCGTTCGCATTCGGCAGGCGGCCGGTTGCAAAAAACTCTTGCAGCACACTCACCAGCATGTAGTTGACGCGGGGCGTCTCCCACCGGCAAGGGCCGGGCATTGCATACTGCTGAAAAGTGCCGGAAATATACGAGTGCTCGCCGCCGGTAACGGAGAAGCACATGCTGCCGATGCCCGAAGGGAAATCGGTCTGCGCCGACGTCTCGAAATGGATGCCGGTGATCCCCTCATCCTGGGACATGGAATTCGTGAGGCGACGCTCAGGGAGCGCGGATGCGAGTGGGGTGTCAAGGAACCCGGCGAGCGAAACTTCTACGGATTCATCGCAAGTATTTTCGAGAGTGTAGACAACATGAAATCCCGGAGTGCCCGAGTCGCGCGCAAGACCGGGAACGAACGGCGAGAAGACCTGCGCCGATGCGCGAACGGGAAGGGTGGGATCGTTGTAGCCAAGACTCGTCATGGGGAACCACGCCGAGTAGTCGATGGACTCAACATCCTGCACGAACGGGAGCGTGTAGAGGTCATTTTCGTCCGAGCGGAGATACAGGCGCCGCATCTGCGCCACGTCATCTGAGGCCTTGCGGGCGCGCAGCAAGAAGCGCAGATATTGCGGACCGGCAGCGGGCGGCGCAGTGGTTGAGCGCGCATCCTGCGCCCAGGGGCCGGAGTTGAAAATCTGCCACTCATGGAAGCAGCCGTCGGCGCGAATCTCAACGAAGCCAGTCCCAATACCGCCCAGCGGAGCGCCGGAACACATCGGCATTTTAGACGGAATTGCGAACGGCACCGCAGCAGTGTGAGCGCCAGAGGCTGTGGTGTGGGAAGCTGTTTTCGCAGGCTTGCTGTCGTCGCGCTGGACCTTCACCTGGTACGGCGCTTGGAGTGCGGGAAGAGCTTTTGTAACGAGCCCGGAACCTGCTCCGGCCAACAAACCCATCAGGCTTCTACGCGTAAGACGCATCGCATTCCCTCATTCACGGTTTCCACCAGTTTAGTCGCTTAAACTCATTCAGGCCATTGCCGGTTTTAGCGGCTGGCCGTACTGATTCCTTCAATCTCCCGCCGAATGAAGAGCCACCGGATGCCGGATGATAGCTTTTGTCCCATCAGGTATACTTCAGCGGCCTGCTTGAAACCTGATATCGGCACGCGAAGCACAAGGGGGGAATTCTCATGCACCAATCCAGGCGACGCTTTTTAGAAGTGAGTGCGCTGTCCGCTTCCGGGATCGTTTTGAGAAACGTGGTGATGCCGCTGAGTGCTTTTGCAGAGTCGCTTCAGCCATGGAACTTGGCACCGGCGGCGCGCGTGGAACTCAACTTCGACCAGGGTTGGCAGTTCTTCCGGCCGGATTGGGCAAAGAGAATCTCCAATCCTGAGCTGTTCTCGAACGCGAGCGCCTTAAGCCTGCCCGACTCGCAGTGGGAACGGGTGACCCTGCCGCACTCTGTAAGGCTGGAACCAAAAGATGCAAGCGGCGGCCGGAATTACCAGGGCATTTGCTGGTACAGAAAGTCCTTTTCATTGAAGCCCGAGTGGAAGGAGCGCATCCTCTATCTCAATTTTCAAGGCGCAATGCAGGTTGCGAAAGTGTGGCTGAACGGCACTTACCTCACCACGCACTATGGCGGGTACATTCCATTCACGATCGATATTTCAAAGGCCGTTCATTTCGACCGCGAGAACATAATTACGCTGAGCCTGGATAACTCCGATAACCCCGAGGTCCCGCCGGGAAAACCGCAGAGGGATCTTGACTTTGTCTATTTTGGCGGTCTGTATCGGAGCGTCCAATTTGAAGCGCTTCACCCGCTGCACATTACCAATCCCATTCTTGCCGATAAGGTTGCCGGAGGCGGCATCTTTGTCACTTACCCGGCTGTCGGCCCGGATGAGTCGACTGTCAAAGTGCAAACAAATATTGCGAATGAAAGCGGCCAGCGCCGAAGCTGCGTAATCAAGCAGGAACTCATTGACCACGATGCGCAGGTGCTTGCGGCCAGCGAGGTTCAAGCGACCATCGCAGCTCAATCCAGCCAGGAAATCGCGCAGAGCTTGCAGGTCAAATCCCCGAAGCTCTGGCATCCGGACCATCCTCATCTTTACCGGTTGCACACGACGATCAGTGAAGACGGGCGGGTGGTGGACGACCAGTACACGCGGATCGGCATTCGAAGCATTCGATTCGACAAGGATCGCGGCTTGTTTATCAACGGCCAGCCTTTCTTCTCTGTCGGGGCGAACCGGCATCAGGATCATCCCTATGTGGGCTATGCACTGTCGGCATCTGCCCACTACCGGGACGCATACAAGCTGCGCGAGGCGGGCTTTACATCGTATCGAAGCCACTATCCCCAGGACCCGGCCTTCATGGACGCTTGCGACGAACTGGGCATCCTGGCGATTGTCTCGAATCCGGGTTGGCAATTTGTAGGGGACGCCGTATTCACGAAGCGTGTCTATCAGGATGCGCGGGAGATGCTTCGGCGGGATCGCAACCGGCCATCGGTGGTTCTTTGGGAAGCGACACTCAACGAATCGGACAATAGCGCGCTTGCCAAGGACCTTTATCGAATTGTTCATGAGGAATATCCGGGACCGGAGTGCTATGCCTCCGGCGATCACATTGACAAGCCCGTTGAGGGCTTTGGCGGCTGGGATGTTGAATACTCCGGCTGTGGTGACTGTGACAATGGCAACTTCCAATACCGGCAGGAAAACCAGGCCAAGCCATGGTGGACGCGGGAATGGGGCGACGACGTGGATAATTGGACCGACCAGCAATCGCGAGTTCGCGTGGCCAGGGCATGGGGCGAAATGCCGATGCTGGTCCAGGCCAATTCTCACATGCTGAGCTTCGACGCCATGTACGCGCACGGCAGTTTGCCAGCCGGCGCGGACTTATGGGCCGGTATCGACGCCTATAGGGGCTATCACCACCAGCCGTTCCTGGGAGCGCCGCTGGATCTGTTCAGGATTCCAAAGCTGGATTACTACATGTTTCAAAGTCAGCGGCCGGCTGAGGTGAAGCCCGCCAAGGTGGGCAGCGGTCCCATGGTGTTTATTGCGAACTTCGCAGCATTCCACTCGCCTTCGACTGTCACCGTGTTCAGTAACTGCGAGCAGGTGCGGCTGTACCAGAACGGCAAAGAAGTGGCAACTCAAAGCCCGGATGCCGGGTATCATCTTCCGCATCCGCCTTTCAACTTCAAGGTTGGCGACTTCAGCCGCACAACGACCATGCAGTTTTCCAACGGCGTTGCCCCGTCTGGTACTGAAATTGGAGAACTCACAGCAGAAGGGCTGATCGGCGGGAAGGTAGTGGCAACCCACCTGGTTCATTCGCCCGGAGTACCGACAGGCATTCAACTGAAGTTAGATAGTTGCGGGCGCGACCCGGTTGCGAACGGTTCCGATTGGGTGCGTGTGTATGCGCATATTTGCGATGATCGCGGCACAACGCATCCCTACGCGGACGATATCGTCACGTTCTCCGTAAGCGGCGAAGGCGCGTTAATTGGGAACGAGGCGATCTTTGCAAATCCTCTGCGCGCCGAAGCTGGAATTGCCACGGTCCTGGTGCGCACAACGAAGGTTGCTGGCCCCGTGACGGTGCGGGCCGCAGCGCCGGGCCTCAAGGATGCGACTTTGAAGTTTGAGTCGAAAGCAAATCCGCTGCCTACCTTGCCCTGAGTTAAGGCAAGGCAGGCAGCGAACGGACCGGGTCAGCGCTCGGTCCTCTTCAACACGATCGATAAGCTGCTGGGAGCGCCGGCGAAATCTCCCATGTCGAATGACGGATCGGTGCCGTCGGGCGCAGGTCCGATTGCGGGTGCGTTCGGATCGGGCTTCGGCGGGACCGGCATGTTCCACGGTATGTTGACGGTGCGCTTCAACTCAAGCTGGCCGCCTTTGACGCTGCCGTCGAAGACATTGATGCCGGACTTGAACGAAACGTGATCACCCTGAACGACGCCGTCAACGACCGGTGCTGGTGCATCGTCGCCTCCGAACCAACCGCCGGGGCCTTCCACCGTGCCGGTGAGTTTGCTGCCCTGCTGGGTGAGCGTGAAGATGCGCGGCGATCCGACGACCGATGCAATCATGCTGCTGGCAGGATCGGAGGCAATAATCCACAGACCGGTGATGCCCTCACCTTTAGGATTGGGTCTCTGCCACATGCCGACTTGCGGGCGCAGCTGGACCTGTTTTGAAGTGACCGTCGCCTTTGCGGATGTGAGCCCCGGGGACGTGGCCTCGATGGTGATGGCGCCGGCATCCTTTTCGGTTTGGACGAGCGCCATGCAATGGCCGCTGAAGGCCTTGCGTGACGTTCCCTTGTCGGGCGACTGGTCAGTGGGGTCTCCGTTGCCAACGCCGATGAGCTTCGCGGGACCGGTGAGGCGGAACGTGACCTGGTTGTCTGTGATGGGCACGGTGCGTCCGCTGGCGTCCTGCACCTCGACGGCAAACATGACTACATCTTCGCCATCGGCAGAGAGGGAATCGCGATCAGGCGTCAGCACCAGTTTCGCGGCAGCGCCTGTGGTGTCGCGGCGCGCAACCATGACCTGCTTTCCGTCTTTCACTCCGCGGGCTTCAATGGACCCGGGAGCATACTCGACGTTCCAGGCCACGTGGCCGTCCTTCTTCACGTCCTTTGTCCCGAGGCTCTTGCCGTTGACAAACAGCTCAACCTTGTCGAGATTCGTAAAGACCCACACCGCGATCTTCTTGCCTTCGTAACCGGGCCAGTTCCAGTGCGGGAACAGATGCAGCACGGGCTTGGCGGTCCACCAGGACTGGTAGTAGTAGAAGGCGTCCTTGGGAAACCCGCACATGTCGATAATGCCGTATTGCGAGCTGACGTTGGGCCAGCCATTGGGCGAGGGCTCACCGCGATAATCGAAGCCGGTCCACACGTAGCCGCCGGCAAGCCAGGCGCGTTCATTGCAGAATCTCCACCATCCTTCGGCTGAGGCGCGGCCTGAGGTGGTGTAAGGATCGTAAGAGCTGACGAATCCCTTCGATTTATCGGTGATATAGATGCCGCGCGTGCAGACCGCGCTGACGGTCTCTGTGCCCAGTACCAGCTTCTCGGGGCGCGCCTTGTGGAAAGCTTCAGCCTGCGGATCGGCGTAGTGATAGCCAATCACGTCGGCAACTGCCAGACCACCGGTGCCGCTGCCCGCGGCGTCGCCGCCGATGCTGCCGTCGATTGTGGTGGGTCGCGACCCGTCATGCCGCGTGGCAACTTCCTGCATGGCGGTTACGATGGCTGCGCCCTTGGCGTTGGTGGCCGAGGGCTCTTCGTTGCCCAGCGACCACATGAAGACGCTGGGATGGTTGCGGTCGCGGCGGACAAGATGTTCAAACTGGCTCAGGCCCTCGGGATTCGAGCTCATCATGCGCGTCTCGTCCATCACCAGCATGCCGAGTTGGTCGCAAACATCGAGCAGTTCGGCTGTGGGCGGGTTGTGCGAGGTGCGCATCGAGTTGCAGCCCATCTCCTGCAGTTTGCGAACGCGGTAGAACTGCACTGCGTCGGGCAAAGCCGCGCCAATTCCGGCGTGGTCCTGATGATTGCAGGTGCCCTTCAGTTTCACCGCAGCGCCGTTGAGCAGGAAACCCTGCTTCGCGTCGAACTGGATTGAGCGGATGCCGAATGGCGTCTCGTAGCGATCAACAGCCTTCCCATCGACCTGTACCTCGGTGACGAGCTTGTAAATGGAACGCTCTTCAAGGGACCAAAGTGCAGGGCGGCTGACATCGATCTGCTGCCGGAAGTCCTGCTGATCGTCCACCCCGACCGTCGCTGCGGCCGAAACATTTCTGGCAACGGCCGCGCCGGAAGGATCGACGATGGTTGACAGCACACGAGCATTGGTCGGTGCAGTGCCGTGATTTTCAACTTCAGTGAGGATGGAAAGCTTCGCACTATTGGGGCGAAGTTCCGAGCGGACCAGCGTGCCCCATTGCTTCACGTGCACGGGATGCGACTTGACCAGCCACACGTGCCGGTAGATGCCCGCGCCTTCATAAAACCAGCCATCGCTCTCAGTGGCGTCCACGCGTACCAGCAGCACATTCGGCTGGCCGGGGTTCACAAAGTTGGAAACGTCAAAGCTGAAGGAGTCGTAACCGCCGCTGTGCTGGCCGATATAGTAGCCGTTGAAGATGACGGTGGTTTCGCGGTAGGCACCGTCGAACTCAATGGTGATGTGCTTTCCGGCGTCCTCGGCAGACAGTTCGAAGACGCGGCGGTACCAGCCGATGCTGTTTTCAGGATAATTGCGGCCAAGGGGATAGAAGCCTTTGCTTTGCAGGTCGGGATCATTCTTGAAGGGCAGTTCGACGGCCCAGTCGTGAGGCAGATTGATGCGCCTCCAGTCGGTTTCCACGAAGGTGGTGGAGCAGGCGGGCATGAAGTTGCCGGTCTTCTGAAAGTTCCCGGCCGAGGCGCTGCCGTAGCCCAGGTCTTTGGCTGGATCGTTGGCGTGTCCGAAGTGGAAGCTCCATCCGAAATCGAGCAGAAGGCGTTCGCGGCCGGCGCCCGGCGTGGGAGAGGCAAGGATGGCGGGCGCACTGAGTGGGCCGGATACTTCACCGGCGGTGTGCAACGATGGATCGATAGAACCAAGGGCGTGGGCCGAAACAGCAACGGCGGGCGCCAGCAGGCTAGTCTTGAGGACGTCGCGGCGTGAAAAGGTTTTCATATGGGCTCCAGTTAAGGTCGGGCTTAGACAGTTTGAAAGCGTTCATTGAAGTTATACACCCTCGCGGTGCTTGGGGTTTGTTCTCGCCGGGGCGGTTCTCCTACTCGATTCTCGGTTCAAGAGCGGCTCTTCGGTGGGAACACCGCACGTTGAATTTGCGTACGTCCTCTCAGCAAAACCTGGCATGGCAGGTCGAAGTGTGCGCTGACTCACAATTTGGAGCTTCGGAAAAAATGCGTCGAATAGCACAGCTTGTAGTGTCTTGCGTTTTCTTTTGCGGAGCCTGTGCCTTTGCTGGGCAGACCTCTTTTACCCGTCCAGATGGGGCAACGGTCAGCGCGTCTCAGGTTGACGAGGGGGTCAACCAGTTAATGCAAGGCGCTCATGTGACAGGCGCAGGCATTGCCGTCTTTCATCACCGCAAGATCGTCTACCTGAAAGCTTATGGGACCCGGGACGCAGAAAAGAGCCTGCCTCTCACACCCGATTCTGTAATGACCTCCGCTTCTCTCAGCAAGGCCGCGTTTGCCGCACTCGTCATTCGATTGGTCCACGAACATGTTCTCAATCTCGACAAGCCCATCTATCAGTACCTGCCCAAGCCCCTGCCCGAGTATCCGCAGTATGCCGACTTGCAGGGCGACGATCGAGACAAGCAATTGACCCTGCGCATTCTGCTGAGCCACACCAGTGGATTTCCGAATTGGCGCGCGTTCGAGGACGACCGCAAGCTCAAAATCCACTTCGAGCCCGGGACTCGCTATGCGTACTCCGGCGAGGGAATTGTGCTGGCGCAACTGGTTGTGGAAACGGTCACAGGCAAATCGCTTCAGGCATTGATGGACGAGAAGCTCTTCCGGCCGCTTGGAATGACACGGACAAGCATGGTGTGGGAACCCCGGTTCGAGGACGACTTTGCCAACGGGTATGACGAATACGGCCGCTCCCTGGGGCCAGAAAAGCGGACGAACGCGAATGCCGCCGGATCGATGCAGACCGCCCTGCGCGACTACGCCACCTTCCTCAACGCCCTGCTTGGCGGCAAATTCCTCGGCATCGGTGCTACCGGCCTGCTTTTCAATAGGCAAATAGCTATTCACTCCGCCCATCAGTTTCCATCGCTGAATGAAGAAACCTCTGCTGCCAACGATGCAATCCGGCTGAGCTACGGCCTCGGCTGGGGAATCTACTCCTCGCCCTACGGCAAGGCCTTCTTCAAAGAGGGCCATGACGAAGGATGGAGGCATTTGGCCCTCTGCTTCCGCGAGCCGGGCGATGGGATCCTGATCCTGACCAACAGTTCCAACGGAGAGGGAATCTTCAAACCCTTGATCGACGCCGTGCTCGGCCCCACGGGCTTTCCCTTCGAGTGGGAGAACTATACGCCGTACAATCAACTGCCTCCGCTGCCGAAGCTGAGAGAGCACAAACAAGCCGTGTTGGCTCCGGACCAATTGAACCGGCTCGTTGGCCGATACGCACTTTCGGCAGATGTCGTTCTGAGCGTAACCGTAGATGGCGGGCGCCTGTATATACAAGAGAACGATGAACCAGATCAGGAGTATCTTCCGGAGAGTGCAGAGGACTTTTACTCTGCAACATCAACTGACGAATGCAGCTTCAAGCCGGCGGGCTTGGGTCTGCCGCAGATTCTGGTTTTGCATCTCGGCGATAAGGATGTTGAACTCAAGCGCATTCCGTGAGATTACCCGTCCCCGGCGAGACTGGAATGGACGAGAGTTCTTCTCCTAGCTATACTTGTGCCCGACAAAAGATTCCACAAACTGCAGCCGCTGAACCGGATCAAGACAAGGTAGTCTCTATGTTTTGCATCGCGCCCTTGGCCGCATGGAGGCACAATGAAAAACATCTCCCGCCGGTACCTCTTGAAGGCAGGTATTGCAACATCCGCTTCAATAGCATTTCCATTTGCGGCCGCTTCACGCCTTGAAGGGGAGGGCTGGTCCTCGCCGGTCAGCGCCGACGCAAATGCCCGGCAGGTTGTCGATCTCAGCGGAAGCTGGCGCTTCAAAAGAGACGACAACAAGCAGGGCATAAATCAGAACTGGTTTGCAACTATTCTGCCTTCAAACGGCGCCGGGCCTTCTGAAATCGCACTGCCCGGAACAACCGACCAGGCGAAGGCCGGAATTCCGAATCCGGCGCCTCCAAGCCTTAGCGGGCTTTACCGGCCGAACCTTTACACCGGGCCGGCATGGTACCAGCGCGAGATTGACATTCCTCTCGAATGGAAGGGCAAGTCCATCACCTTGTTCATGGAGCGAACGCATTGGGTCACGCGCGCATGGCTTGATGGAAAGCCGCTTGGCACGCAGGAAAGTCTGATCGCTCCCCACGTTTACGATCTTGGAACGATGGTCTCTCCAGGTAAGCATGTGCTGACCATCTGTGTTGACAACACCCTTCTCTTTGATCTGGGGAGTTTCGTGTCTGTCTATTACGAGGGCACTCAAACCAACTGGAATGGCATCATCGGACGGATTCAGTTGGAAGCGCATGACCCTATATCTTTAACAAAGGTCCAGGCATATCCCGATGTAAGTCGCAAGTCAGTCAGAGTCAAGCTCAAGGTAGGAAACAAGTCAGGGTCGCACGCGACGGGTAACATCAGCCTGTCGGTAACTAACCTGGCTGGCCATCCGGCAGGTTCGGATATCGTGGTTCCATTCGCCTGTGCTGGCGAAGAGGCAGTAGTGGAGGCCCTCGTCCAATTGGGTTCCGATGTGCAACTATGGGACGAGTTCACCCCGAACCTTTATACGTTGCACGCCACCCTCGACACGAAGGGCAAAGCCGCCTGCCGCGACGAGCATTCCGTCACCTTTGGGATGCGGGAGGTGAGCACAAAGGGCACGCAGTTCACGATGAACGGACGTCCTCTGATGCTGCGCGGAACGCTGGAATGCGCCATCTTTCCCTTGACCGCGTTTCCGCCGACCGACGTTGACTCGTGGAGGCGCATTTACCAGATTGAGAAGTCGTACGGATTCAACTTCATTCGTTTCCACTCCTGGACGCCACCCGAGGCGGCATTCACGGCAGCCGACATCGAAGGGATGATGATCCAGACCGAAGGCCCGCAGGCAAATGTCTCCACGGGCGAGAACCAGGCGCGCGACGAGTTTGTTGAGCGCGAGTTGATGCGCATCGTCGATACCTATGGAAACCATCCTTCCTTCGCGCTGATGACCATTGGCAATGAATACGGAGGCAGCGAGAAAGTAATTAACAGTTGGGTGGACGGGCTGATCAAGGCCGATAGCCGCCACCTGTATACCTCCGCTTCAGCCAACTCCTTGAAGGCCGCGAACCGCCAATTCACTGAGGATGGCTACTTGCGAGGCGTGCACGGGCCCGGAACCGATTTCGATTACAACGTGTCTATGGCAAAGCAGGACAAACCTTCCTGGAGCCATGCATCCGACTTCGAGGCATCGCCCTTGGCCAAGCAGGACCGTCCACTCATCGGCCACGAGATAGGGCAATGGACCTTTTACCCGAACCTAGAAGAGATTGGGAAATACACCGGTGTGCTGAAGGCAAAGAACTTTGAGCTTGTCCGGGACGATCTTGCGAAGAAAGGAATGCTCGATCAGGCTCAGCGATTCCTGGAAGCTACAGGCAAGCAGGCCATTCTTTTATACAAAGACGAGATTGAGTGCATTGTTCGCACCCGCGGATACTCCGGTTTTTCGCTCCTCGATTTGCACGATTATCCGGGGCAGGGAACTGCCTTGATTGGATTGCTCGATCCGTTCTGGGATTCGAAGGGCCTGATTACTCCGGAAGAGCACAAGCGCTATGCCGGGGCCATCGTCCCCTTGCTTCGCTTTCCAAAACGGACTTACAACGCGGGCGAAGTCTTTGAAGCCACCGCCGATTTAGCCAACTTCGGAGCTGCCGATATTCACGAGGCTCAAGGAGCGTGGGCCATCACGGACCAGGCGGGTGCGGAAGTGGCAGCTGGAGTGTTGTCACCAGTAGTTGCTCCGACTGGAACAATCACGGAAATCGGAAAATTCACCGCGACTCTGGCTACAGGCTCTGCTCCTGCCAAGTTGACGGTCAACCTTTCGCTGAAAGGCACCGCTTGCTCGAACAGTTGGAGTCTCTGGGTCTATCCCGCCGCGCCTGCCGCTATGCCAGGAAGCGACATCCTGGTGAGCAGCGCGTGGGGAAGCGAAGTGAAAAATGCGCTGGCACGAGGGAAGAAAGTGATTCTATTCCCAACCAGCCTGCGAAAAGAGAACACTCTCAAAGGTTCTTTCCTGCCGGTGTTCTGGAGCCCGATCTGGTTCGAATCGGATCCTGCCACGATGGGCATTCTCGTCAACCCGGGCCACCCTCTTTTCCGGCAATTCCCAACCGACATGCATAGCGACTGGCAGTGGGGTTCGCTCATCGATGGTTCGCGGTCGGTCATTTTGGATGAGACTCCCGCAGACTATCGTCCCCTCGTCCAAGTGGTGGATAACTTCGCGCGCAATCACAAACTTGGCAATGTATTTGAGGCGAAGGTTGGAACAGGCAGCCTTCTTGTTTGCACCCTCGATCTCAATCAACAGGAACGCGAGAAGCAGACGCCGGAGCAATGGCAGTTTTTGACTGCCCTGTATGCTTATGCCGCATCGGATACTTTCGCTCCAACGCAAGAGCTAAGAGTGGATGCGTTGGATAAGATTCTTGCGACCGGTGCGTAGGTTGTAACCCGGTTAGCGGCGTGGGCCGGGAGGCCGGGGCTACACGTAGCTACTTGTTAAGTCATTGCGCGAAGAGCAGCGCCGTCATTCCGCCATCCACCACGATCTCTGTCCCGGTGATGAACCCAGCCTGCGGGCAGCCGAGGAATGCGACCATCTCTGCGATGTCGCGAGGCGATCCAAATCGTCCGAGGGGATGAAACTTCAGAAACTCCGAGCGGGCGCGCACGGGGTCGGGGCATGACTCGAAGTATGCCTGTACAAGCGGCGTATCGATGGTTCCAGGACTGACAGCATTTACGCGCACTCCTTTTGAGGCGAACTCAATGGCCACGGCGCGAGTAAACGCGACAATGCCCGCCTTGGAAGCGGCGTAAGACGCGAACCCGCTGACCGTCGCCTGCGCGTGGACGGAGCAGATGTTGACGATTGCGCCGCGTTGCTGAGCCAGAAAAGGGAAAGCAGCCTTCGAACACACGAAAGCGCCCTTCAGATTCACGTTGAGAACCGTGTCCCACTCCTCAATCTCGAGATCCTCGACCGGTTTTATGATCTGCCGGGCGGCGCAGTTTACCAGCAGGTCGAGGCGTCCGCCATGGCGCACGGCCTCGCTGACCATGAACTGTGCGCCCTCCCATGTGCCGATATCGGCGATGGCGGTTTCGCTGCGATGCCCCTTCTCAGCCAATATTTTTTTCGACGACTCCGCGGCCTCGGCGCGGACATCGTTCAGAAGGACAAAAGCACCCTCTTCCGCGAGGAACTCTGCAATGCCGCGTCCTATACCTGAGCCGGCGCCCGTTATGATCGCGACCTTGTCGGTGTATCTCATGCCGCACTCCTTTTTGTTATGACCCCAACGGGATGATGAGGACGGCCAGCAGAATCAATGCCAGCCCGCCCCAGAGGAGGGCTTTCGCATTAGCGGGTGCATCGCGCCACTCTCCATTGCCTAGTCCGCAGAGAACTCCGGCGCCGATCGAGAGGGTAATCAGAATGGGCCAGCCGATGGTTCCACCGGCGGGACCAATGTGCGCAGTGCCGATTCCATAAAGATAAAAACTGCCGATCCACATGGCGCCCATCAGCAAACCCCAACCCCAGTTTCCGGCCTGCGCCCGGGCGAACAGGGCGCGCGCGTTGTGGTTGCGCATCATGAGCCAGAAACAGTAAGCCAGATTGACTACCGCGCCAAAGCTGAAGAAGATGAACCACACTGCATTGCTGGCGAATGCAGGAGAAATGCCAAGATTCTCCGCTGCGCGAAGCGTGTTGGTTCCGAACGTCAGCCCGATATTGGGCAGGCATGAGAGAAACCCGGAGGCTACGGCAATGAGTAGGCCCGGAACAAATCGGGAATTTGAAACGCTGCGGGTGCGATGAGCGGCCGACTCGCGCCGCGCGCCGGCAATCGAACATGCCGATATTCCAGCAATAGCAACCAGCGTTCCCACAGTGATGAGGAGCCGCCGGCCGGCAAACATGGAGTGCCCGTAAAGCCATAGCAGCGGCACAAACGTGCCCATGCTGGCGTTAAGCCCCATGATGAGCGGATAGCCAAGGGTAAGCCCGAGCATGTCCATGCCGAGGCCGAAAAGTACGGCTCCGCAGCCCCATGCAAGTCCGAAGCCGGCCAGGATGGTAAGTTCGCGCCCCGGCACGGCCGCATAAAGCACCGATGGGCGGGGCAACGAGATGAAGGTAAGAATCCAGTTGAAGATAATCATTCCGGCGAGCGAAAAGACAAGCCAGACGTGCTCCCACTTCCAGTCGCGCATGCGCGCCATGGGAAGCAGGAAGGTTCCTTGCAGGATGGCAGCAACGATCACCAAGCCAATACCGAATGTCATGATTTTCAAGCCCCGTACTTTTGTGCCGCGGAAGGTTACAAACTACGATTCATAAATGGAGCGCGCACGCGCACGCTCAACAGGTCCAACGACATCATAGGACACCCGTCTCGCCGAACACGGATTCCGCAGAGGCGCCGCCGAGCAAAAGGTGCCTAGCGGTCTTCTCTTTCTTCACTTGTTCGAGGGCGTGAGCGACCACTGCGGCTTCGGCTTCCTGGGGCAGAATGACGACGCCGTCGATGTCGCCAAAAACGATGTCGCCGGGGTTCACCTTAACGCCCTGAATGTCGAGGGGAACGCGATAATCCAAGACGTGTCCGCGCCCCTTCTGGTCCTGCGCGTAACTCCCGTAGCAGAAGACGGGAAAGTTCATTTCGAGAATTCCATTGGTGTCGCGGGCGTAGCCTGCCAGCACAGCACCGGCGGCGCCGCGAACACGCGCGGCAGTGCTCATCAACTCTCCCCAGAGCGCGTAAGTGGGAGAAGCGCCCGAAGCAATATAGACTTCGTCCTGCTTCAAGGAATCAAGGGCTTTCAGCATTAATCCAAAAGGAGGATCGACAGGCCCGGCGACATCGGCCTCATAGACCGTCATGGCGCGTCCGCACACCACCATGCTGGGAGAAAGCGGGCGGCACTCTGGCATCAGGAACTGATTGTGGTAGCCGTGCAGGTCAAGAACATCGCCGATGATCGCGGTGAAGAGGTGAGTGCGCATCTCCTCGAATAATTCATGGTCTGGTCTGGTGTTCATCTCTTCTCCGTCACTTCGCGATTAAGCCAAACAGAATCGGTGATTCCAAGCGCGTGGGCCGGGAGACCCACGCGACAGCCGGTCAACCACCCCAGCGACGAAGACCTGTCACCGGGGACCCCAGCCGGGAGGCCGGCGCTACACAGATTTTTTGTGCTGAACGCGGATGCTTGTCAGACATAGAATCCAGCGCGCCGTTGCGTGACGCCGGGGTGCTTCTCCATTTCGCTCTCGACCAGGTCAAAGCCCAAACCCGGCTCATCGCTCAACTCAAAAACTCCGTTGCGAACCGGCAGCGGCTTGTCGAGAACCGTATCGCGCCACGGAACGTCGGTGACCATAAACTCCTGCAAGAAGAAGTTGGGCACCGAGGCCATTACGTGGGCCGCGGCGATGGTTGAAATGGGACCATTCGGGTTGTGCGGCGCGATGGGCACGTTGAAGGTTTCGCACAAGGTGGCCATCTTTTTCATCTCTCCGATGCCTCCGCAGCGGGTGATATCGGGCATGAGGAAATCAGCGGCGTGCATTTCCAGGACGGGGCGGGCCATGAAGCGCGAGTGCAGCCGTTCGCCCACGCACACCGGCAATGAAATTTTGCTGCGAATGGCCGCGATCTCGGCAGGGAACTCGGGGCCGGCCGGCTCTTCATACCACATGCAGTTGATTCCCGCTTCGGCGATGCGCCGCGCCATTTCGATAGCCGTGGCGCTGTTCAGCATGGCGTGCGTCTCCACCGCTATGGGAAAGTCCGGGCCGACTGCGTTCTGCACGGCCACCAGCCGCTCAATCGCCATCTTCTTTTGCGCTTCGGTTAGCCCCAGGTCGTGCGACAGATCCTCGCCATACCAGTAGCTGACGTGCGCAAACGGGTCCATCTTGCAGGCGCTGAAGCCCTTGGCCTTCATGGTGATGGCCTGTTCGGCATAATCCGCGGGAGTGCCTTTGCCGCCAAGGAACCAGTAGTTCGCGTAAAGCTTGATTTGCTTGCGGTACGCGCCGCCGAGCAAATCGTAAACCGGCAGCCCGGCGCGCTTGCCCGCGATATCCCAAAGTGCGATGTCGACGGCGCTGATGGCGGAGAGAAGCGGGCCGCCCTGTCCCAGCCAATTGAAGTCGCGGTAGAGCTTGGTCCAGAGAAAATCGATGCGCGTCGGATCTTCTCCTACGATGGTCTCTCCAACATGCCTGCATGCTTCAAGCACCAGGGGGCTCCCCGGCCAGTTGGTGCCTTCGCCGATACCGGTAATCCCGGCGTCTGTATAAATTTTTATCAGGACCCAGTTGTACTTGATGCCTTCAACCAGCCAACTCTTGACTTGGGTGATCTTCATTGAACCTCGTTCCCGTCACGCAAACGCTTATGGCGAGTGAATTCTAAAGGTAAGACCAATGAGGCAAGGAGGTCAACTGGTACGGTGGAGGCTGGACAGTCCGCTGTCACGGCGGAGAGTGCCGCCATTTCTTGACATGAGGGCGGAGCGGGGCATACGCTTTGGCGGAACAACGAACAGCGTTGGCAGTGGTACTGTGCGCATGACTGGCATTGTCAGGCGCACTTCAAGAGGAGATTTTTGTGGATAGACGGACATTTGTTGAAGCTCTTGGCGCAGTATGCCTGACGGCAAACGGGCGCCTTCTGCACGGTGCAGGCATTTTGAATGGCGAAGTTTCCGCCGATGTCGCAATTCCGGCGCTCGTTCCGGTACCTTCGTCGGTGGCCGGCGTAAAGCAGCCGGTCGTGAACCTGGCAGGTGAGTGGCGGGTGAACATGAATCCCCCCGCGGAGTTCTGGAAGAGCGCGCTCGACAGTTCATGGACGAAGATGACGGTTCCCAATGAATTCGCCACCCAGGGACTTTCGATTGCGCCGAATCGTGAATATCCGTGCAGGAGAACCATTGCGATTCCTGCCGAATTTGCGAATCAGCGAGTCTTTCTCCGCTTCGATGGCGTTTACAGCTTTGCCCGGGTTTGGGTGAACGGAACGCACGTGCGCGACCATTTCGGCGGCTTCACCGCATGGGACTGTGACATCACCGACCTCGTGAAGGCGGGCGAAAATGCGGAACTCGTGGTTGGAGTGACTGATCGCAGCGACGACATTTCGCAGGAGACCTACTACGCCAAGCACCTGATCGGCGGAATTCTGCGCGACGTGCGCCTGATCGCCGTGCCGCGCGACTATCTTCGCTCACTTGAAACGACAGTGACGCTGGACGACAAGTTTCAGGACGGCCGCATCCATTTAGTCGCCGGGTTTTCATCGGCCATCGCCGCCGGCGGCCGGCTTGAAGTGAAGGTGACCGACGAATCGGGACGGGCATTGACCTTGCAGCCGGGCACCATTCCCTTCGCAGCGCGTAGTGACGCGGCAAGTGCCGACATCGTGGTTTCCGCTCCGAAGTCGTGGGACTCCGAACACCCCAACACCTACATGCTTGAGGTATCGCTGGTGATCGGCAAGACGGTTGCGCAGTCAATCAAGCGGCGCATCGGATTCCGCACCGTGAAGCGCGAGGGGAACCAACTGCTGGTGAACGGAAAACCCGTGAAACTGCGCGGAGTGTGCCGTCACAGTATTCATCCCATCTACGGTAGAGCGTGTCCGCCGGAGTTCGACGAGATGGATGCGAAGATTCTGCGCGCGGGTCACATCAATTTTGTCCGCACCTCGCATTATCCGCCCTCTGAGCATTTCCTGGATGCATGCGACCGGCATGGGATTTACCTGGAAGAAGAAACAGCGGTGTGCTGGTCGAATGTGGAGAATGGCGCATCTTCCGACCCCGAGTTCAAAGCACGCTTTATGAGCCAGTTTGCGGAAATGATCGGCCGCGATCGCGATCACGCTTCAGTGTTGTTCTGGTCGCTGGGCAACGAGAGCCATTGGGGAGGCAACTTCGCGCTCGAACGCCAGTTCGCCGCCAAGCACGATCCGAGTCGCCCAACGATCTTCAGCTACCCCGATGCCGCTCCGCTACCGCTGCCCGTTGACATCTACAGCAAGCACTATGCAAACGTGGACTCCGATTTGAGCAGCAGCGCCAACCCGGCGTTGAACGACGAGTTCGCGCATGTGTCGTGCTACAACCTGCCAACGCTGCGGCGCGATCCGGGCGTTCGCTCGTTCTGGGGGCAAAGCATCAAGCAGTTCGGCGAAAAATTCATTTCTTCCGACGGCTGCCTGGGCGGATCGATCTGGGCAGGCATTGATGAAATATTCTTGTTGCCCGACGGACCGGCAGGATATGGCCCCTGGGGAGTGATCGACGGCTGGAGACGCGAGAAGCCGGAATACTGGCTGACCCGGAAAGCCTACTCTCCGATTCGCATTGACGATCGGCCCATCCCGGTCCCAGCAAATGGCGCCGCGCTGGCCATTCCGATCCGCAACGCATTCGATCACGCCGATATGAGCGAGATTGAAATCCGCTGGTCCAGCGGCTCGGCGCCAAGCCAGCAACTGCACCTTAACCTGCCCCCGCATGAATCCGGCTACCTTGAGATTCCTTCGCAACATTGGAAGGCCGGGGATGCTGTGAAGTTGGATTTCCTCCGCGGCGGCGTTTCCATTGATAAATTTGAGTTGCCCGTCGGCGTCTCAAAGCCGGCCATTTCCACGCCGAAGCTCGCTGCCGTAAAGCTCGAAAACAGCGGGGAGCGTGTGGTGATAACCGGCCCGCACTTCTCTATCGTTTTCACCTCAGCGACAGGACTGCTTGCCGAGGCGCGATTCGACAACCAGTTGGTGATTGCGGGCGGTCCGTATGTTGACCTGGGAACGGGTCCGCTGACTGAAAACTGGCTGTTGAGGAAATTTGAAGCCGCCGTTGACGGAGATGTGGCCAGGATCTATACCTCGGGCGAGTTCAAAGATGCTGAGGGGATCGAGAGCTACCCGGTAGAGTTTGAGATCACCATCGATGGAACCGGCCTGATGACCACCATGTATCGGCTGGGCGAAAGAAAGGGAAGTCAACAGGCTGGCATAGCGTTCGTGCTGCCCCATACGGTTGAGAAGCTGGCATGGAATCGTACTTCTTTGTGGTCGGTGTATCCCGAGGACCACATCGGGCGGCCGCAGGGCGTTGCCTTGAAACAGCCGAAGCATGCCGCGCTTGGCTACGGCGCCAAGCCGGAGTGGCCGTGGTCGGAAGACGTGGACGATTTCTTCCTCTATGGCAAGGACGGCCGCGCTCCGCAGGCATCGAACGACTTTCGCTGCTTGAAGGAGAACGTCTGGTGGGCCTCCTGCATCCTGGCCGGCGGAAACGTTCGCGTGCGCGCGGAAGGGGACGCTGAAATCGCGGCGCGGGCCGGGGTACTGCCTAACGGACAAGTCACATTCAGCCTCTATAACTTCTGGTCCTACCCCGACCTGGACTGGGGCAACTACACCGGTCCGAAGGATGGACCAGCGGTGACAACGCACGAAATAAAAGTGCGCCTTACCGACTTGCCTGAAGAGGGGTAAACACAAAGCAGCGCCGGCAACTCTCGTCGCCGACGCAAAGGCTTACGGAACTGGCTGCAGGATACAGTGACTCCCTGCCGCCAGTTCCGTTTTGGTTTTTCCGATGGCTGATTGGCCGTGCGATGAACTCCGGCGTTCCCGTTTGTCTCTCGAAATGGCAGTGATTCTTGGTCGAGGGCTGTACATCGGGTTGCGTCATTCTGCGTTGCTTTGGAGGACTGCTATCCTTCGAACATCGATGTTTTGGACGCGGACAATCCGAGGAGCCGCTTTTATTGCGCTATTCTGCTGTTCCTGGCAGGCCGAAGGTCAGGCCGGATCGAATGCCGATCAGAGCACAGGTTCATCCACATTGCAATTGTCAGTTGACGAAGTAATCCTGACCTTTCACGCGACCGATGCTCATGGGCTTCCGATCAACGATTTAACACTCGGGGAAATCAAGCTCTTCGACAAGGGAATCGCGTCGCACAGAATCGTTGCATTCGATTCCCTGATCGGTCGTCCGGTCCGCGCCGGAATCTTGCTAGACACAAGCGAGTCTATGCAGCAGACTCTTCCCGAGAGCAAGTCCATCGCTGAGCGTTATGCCCAGCGGCTCTTCAGGCAGAAGTCCGATCAGGCATTCATTATGGATTTTGGATACTCTTCGGAAATCGCACAATCATTTACAAGTGACCCGTTGCTGCTTTCGCACGGCATTCGAAACATCAAATCGGGGAAAATGAATCCGCTTGGCGGAACAGCCATCTTTGATACGATCTTTCGCGCCTGTTTTTATGGATTTGGCAAGGTCGATCCAACAGCCACCGGGAATTTCATCCTCTTGTTCTCAGACGGAGTAGACAACTCAAGCCATATGTCGCTTGAGGAAACACTGGGAGCCTGCCAGCGTAGCAATACTGTCATTTACGCCTTCGGGGTTGCGCCTGATTCGGGCCATTACTCTACGGGGCCGAAGCTACTGGCAGACCTTGCATCCAAGACGGGAGGCCGTGTATTTCCAGCAGATGACACGGAGGATGCAATTTGGAGCGATCTCAGGACGATTGAGTCAGAAATGAGAAATCAATATCGGGTGGTGTACAACCCTGCAAATCTGAGGCACGACGGCTCTTTCCATGAGATAGAGCTTCAGCCCCCCGACCGAGTGGGCAGGATCGAAGTTCGTTCCGGTTATTACGCTCCGATGCATTGACTTTCCAGGGCCGTAGCAGAGTTACCCATCGACGCGTTGCCTGCTGGTCTTGCCATGACAGGAGCTAAAGCCCGATTCCTCCTCTCAGCCTTTTGCGGCACGGCTGAAGCCATGCCCTGATACAAAGCCGGATTTTGCGCCTCCATACCCCGGGGTATGGAGGCAGTTTATTACCGCATCTCGCCGTTCACGCTTAGCCGCACGTTGCCGGAGATCACGTCGCCCTTGTGCAGCGTTTTCTGTTCCTGAGTCCAGTGCGTGTCGCGCAGGAAAGGTTCGCTTCCGCCGTTGGCAAAGTCGGATACGAGCAACCTGATACGGTCCTTATCTACCCAGGCGCGGACGGTCTGGCGGCCGTCAGAGTCGACCCGCAGGCCCTGCTCTTGCGCGTTGGTGAGCGATGCCCACAGGATATTGAATTTCGAGCTGCGGAAGTCGTTGGTACCTTCCGCGGTCGAGTCCAGTTCCCACGGCCAAGGAGGGGTCTGGCCCCATACAGCCTTGGGCCAGGCTGATGCGTCGCGGAAAGCGGGCGCGCTGCCTTCCGGCCGGCCGATGTGCCCGTCGGGGTACCAGCTCCACTGGGTCTGGTGCTTCCAGTGAAGGATATTGGCGGTGGCGGGAGCATCGAACAAGAGCCCGATTTCGCGCACCCGCGCCTCGGCGCCCCTGAACTCAAAGCGGTAGTCCAACGCAAGGCGGCCTGCGCCGTCGACCCGGGCGGTGTAGACGCCGGAGTATTCGGGGTAGCTGCCGCTGGCTCGGATGACGACAGAGCCGCCTTCCACTTGCGCTTCGACTTTCGATGCGGTCCAGTTCATCACGGGCGGTTGCAGTGTGACGTTGGGGCCGGAGATCTGCGAGAAGCCAGCAAGTTCGAGCGGCGTGATGGCAAGAGATGGCCCACCAACCACGGACGCTGTTTGACGCGGTCTTCCACCTGCTACCAACATTCCGGTTTTGCGATCGAATTCCCAATAGCAATCCTTGGCTCGCACGATAAAAGATTTTCCATTTAGCTCAAGACTAGCCGCAGGGCTCGATGGCGTTGTGTCGGCCGCCTGGGCGGACGCGGGGACTACCTTCCCAATGGGCAGGATATAGGCGTCTACAAGCTCGCCGCGGTTGAAGAATTTGAGTGTCAGGTCCTGGGTTCCGGCGGCGATTTCCGGCATGGGGATTTCGATGACGCCTTTCGAATTCGGCGGGACATCGGCGGTTGCGGTTCCATGCGATTGGCCGAAAACCCAATCGATTTTCAATTCGTTCAAATTGGTGAAGAAATACCGATTCTCGACCGGGATGCGCAACCGCCCGCCGACATCCACGAGGATCGCCTCATGCTCGCGAATGCGGACTGGGGAATATGCCTTTTTCACATTCCAGAACTCGGGCTTTTTGCGCAGCCAGGAGTCCACGATTCCCCAGGGTCCGTAGCCTACCTGCCAGCGGCCGCTCTGCGGGTCCAGGTAGCCCTGGAAGCGATCGCGCTCATGGCCCTGGGGGGGAAGCTCGAAGACATCGTCGCTCCACTCCCAGATGGCCCCGCCGGCGATGCCGGGGTTGGCATACATGGCGTCCCACATGGGTGCGATGGCATGGCCGTAGTAGTCGCGCAAACCGGGATCGGTATAGTGCTCGCGGCGATTGTAGTTGTTGATGTGGCAGTACTGATCGTAGATGATGGGCTTGCCACTCTCCGCCTGCGCCTTGCGGGCTTCCTCGAGCGACGGGTAGTGCTGCGAGAAGAATTTGCTGGTGCCGGACTCGTACGAGAAGTTGACCGGACGGCTCTGGTCGATTGCGGCAAACAGAGACATCAGACTGCGGTAGTTTCTGCCCCAGATGCACTCGTCGCAGGTCTGCCAAAAGACGATGGACGGATGGCTGCGGTCTTTCTCGATCGCCGTTGCATCGATGGTCGCCATCGCTTGGTAGTAATGCGGATCGGTGTTGCCCTTGGGCGCGTCTCCGGTTCCGTTCTGCCATCCCACCCAGACAGAGGGCATCTCCTCGGTGACCAGCAGCCCCGCTTCGTCGCAGGCGTCGAGGAACTCCTCGGGCACGGGGTAGTGGGATGTGAAGACGTAATTCATGTTGGCTTCGTGCAGCAGTTTGGCGTCCGTGCTCCACATTCCCGGCAGCAGCGAGCGCCCGCGCGCCGGATTGGTCTCATGCCTCTCAACGCCGTGGAGCTTGATGGGCTGGCCATTCAAGATGAGTTGATTGCCTTTGATTTCGATTTGGCGGAACCCGATGCGGCGTTCGGCGGTCTCCAGAGTCGAGCCGTTGGCCACCAGTTCAGCGGTCATCTTGTAAAGCCACGGATGCTCGTTCTCCCAATGCTGCGGCATGGTCACGGGGATATCCACAACCTGCACGCGGTCTTCGCCAGACTTCAGCGCGGGCAGGCGCACCGAATCCGGATGAAGGGAGACGGGCTTGCCTTCAGGATCGGTTAGGCGCAGCCGCAATTCCGTTCCCTCGACGGTCGACCGGGACTGATTCGCAACGCCCAGAGTCAGATGCAGGGTGGCGTCCTGGAATTTGCTGTCGAATCGTGTTTCGGCATGCAGGCGATAGAGATTCACGTCGGGCACGGCAAACAGGTAGATCTTGCGCGTGATTCCGCCCAGGTCGTGCTGCGCGTAGTTGATCATGGACGAAAGGTCGGCGGCAGCGGTGTCCTGCTGGAGCCGCAAGGCGATCACGGTGCTCTTTCCAGCTTCGACCTCGTCGGTAACGTCGAACTCAAACGGCGTGAAGCCGCCTTCGTATTGGCCCACCTTCTTGCCATTCACCCAGACCTCGGCCAGGCTGAAGGCTGCATCGCATTTCAGCTTGATTCGTTTCGCCTGCCAATCGCGGGGAATCTCAATGGTTCGCCAGTAGCCGGCGGCGCCGCTCTTGGGGACCGTGTAGCCCTGCATGGCCCATTCACCCGGCACTTGAATCGTGCCCGTGGATTCGGCGGATGCGGTCTTCTTTTCCCAAAACTGTGGGGCAGGCTGAACGATGAAGTTCCATGTTCCGCCGAGGTCCACTTTCAGAGTCTCCGTTCCCTGAACCGCCGCAGGCCGCGGAGTCAGATGAATATCGGGGGCGAAGATCTCAAGAGAATTGATGGTTGACGATACCGAATACTTTCCCCGGTCGGCTTGTACGTTGAGCAGCCGAGGCTCTGCTGAGCGCCAGGCCAAGGGTGCCCGGATGGAGAAGCGGCCTGCTGCGTCCGACGTGCCGTGGATTTCTGCAACGTCCGGCTGCTGAATCCGTATCGACGTACGCGGCGCCGGGCGGTTCAGCCAGTCCGTGACTACGCCGGTGATTGCTCCTTGGCTATCCCCGCCCACCTGGACATTGAGATTGTTGGCAAGCTCAGCTGCACTGGACCACAACTCAACCAGGCTCACAGCGATCTCACCCTGGGCTGCGGCTTCGAATTTCAGCTCCAATACCCCATTTTTGAAGGCTGCAGGGGGGATATCGATCTCACGCTTCTCAGCCCGGTGTTCGGGCTCGTCGAATCGCGCTTGAAGCTCAATTCCTTCCGCGCTCAGCTTCACCGCCTGGCCAGAATGGTCGCCAAGGTAAACCACGCGCAGCTTGTACTGGGCGGCTTGCGCCAGCCCGGCATACCGGTACACCACTTTCGATCCCCCGGAGATGCTCCTATCCTCGGGACTTGCTGCCGGAGCGAGGAAGGCTGGAATCTCTCCGTCACGGCCTTCAACCAGATGCGCTTCATGGGCTGGGTTGCCGCAGTCGTCTACCGCCACCAGGTAGAAGCCTGCAGGGTTTTGGTCCTGAGCGACCGCGGGTGCAAGGCGGACGAGAAACAGGGAGGGAATGAGAATTGGCAGAACAGCCCGGAGAATCTTCATCGTTTTCTTCCTTATGCGCGGCGATAATGCTCCCGCATGGTTTTAAGCAGCCTTTGACTTCCTCGGTGCGGGCCGGTTATTCAGGCCCTATCCCATAGGAAATGAAGCACTTTGGTAGGGCGGCAGATAACGCAGAGCCACAAAACATAATGTGATATGATGACTGCGAAATAGTAACACCAGAATTATGGACTCGCTATTGGAATCATTTGACAAGGGCCATCAAGACCCGAAGAAGGAAGCTGCCAAGCGCCCAGTTCGGGGTGACAAGTTGTTTGTTCCCGTGGTGAACGGCCTGGCTCGCCAGATTGTTCAAGCGGGCCCTGAACGGATCACGTTTCCAGCCGAACCGGAGCTATGCCGGATTTTCGGGGTAAGCCGCACTGTGCTGCGTGAAGCAGTTAAAGTGCTTGAAGCCAAGGGTTTGGTGGAGGTTGGACACGGTCAGGGTGTGAAATCGCGTGATCGCGCGAGCTGGAACCACCTTGACCCTGACGTGCTCAACTGGCTATGCGAATTTGGCGCAGACGAAGTCTTCCTGCGCAATATGAGCGAAGTTCGGGAGATTCTGGAGCCCGCGGCGGCCGCACTTACTGCTGGGCGGGGCGACGAAGCCACCATCGCGCGGATCAAAGACTGTTACTCACGGATGGAAGAGAACGTTCACGATACCGAAGCCTACATTCAGGCCGACATGGCCCTTCACAGTGAGATCATCGCGGGTTGCGGCAACGACATCCTGAACAGGATCGTCCAATTGATCGGCACGGCGCTGCGTATCGGCCGGAACGTTACGATTCAGGTGCGCAGCGATTGGGCCAATGATTTGCCGCTCCATGGCGCGCTCGTTGAAGCGATTGGCAGGCATGATCCGGAAGCGGCCAGGGCGGCGACCATCGTGATCACTCGTTCAGCGGCAACCGATATCCAGACCGCGCTTGAAATCCGATCTGGGTCGAGTTCTGAGCCGGTTCCATAGAAAGAGCCGGGAAGGGGATCCCCTCTATCGGTGCGGTCAAGATGGCAGTCCGCGAAACGCTTTTTCGGGGGGCCTGGCAAACACTGTGAAGGCACGATCTGGCTCTCGGGCTGCTTACGCAGGGCAAAATCGGCCAGAATCTGGTACAAAATGCCCAGTCTCGGCGAATTTCCACAGATTTTTCAGCATCTGCACACCCGGGAAAGATGCTAGCTGAGACACTTGAGCGGGTAGCCGCAAACGTTTTCATAATTTCTGTAACTATTTGGATACATTGGAGTTGTATCCTATTGGCATGATCATTTTTTCTCCTCGCACGGCAACGAGGGGTGCGTGAGGGGCACCGGCAACGGCAACGTACACGAAGATGGCCTGTTCCGCCCCCTAGAACAGTGCAAAAGTAACTTGACAATTGCAAACGTTTTCTCTAGGATTGGCCCCCAGTTGACAGGTCATATGATGTCAAGTGCGCTAATTCAGCATCTGTCGAGAGTTTATTGTGCCTCTCGATCGTGCCGACCCGTCGGAGCTGCGTGTTTTGAGCTCCGTCAGAGGAAGGAAAGTGATGCGAAAACAGGAACATTTTAGGAGGACGTATGAGTACTCTTGCTCTTAGGCGTGCGGTCATTACGACGTGCGCGCTTTTACTTGCTTTCGGCATGCTTACCCGCAGCGTGGCGCAAACCACCTACGGTAACATCGTCGGAACAGCCCATGACGCAAGCGGCGCCGTTATCGTTGGCGCCAAGATCACCATCACCAACACAGGCACGGCCGTCAAAACCACCCAGGTGACCAATGACGTAGGCGCCTTCTCGTTCAACACCCTGTTTCCGGGTTCCTACGTCATCCGCGCGGAAATGCAGAACTTCAAATCCGTGGATATTCGCAACATCCAACTCCAGGTCGACCAGACCCTCCGCTATGACCTGAGCATGGAACTCGGCCAAGTCAGCCAAAGTGTCACCGTGACCGAGACATTGGCCACCTTGAACACAGATACCGCGGACGTAGGCGAAGTGATTGAAAACCGCCAGGTGACCGATTTGCCGCTCAACGGCCGCAATTTCGTTCAGCTCGCCACACTTGCCAACGACGTTTATCTCGTGGGCGCGAACAACAACGGCGACTCAGCTGGCAGCCAGATCACCAGTGAAGGCAGCCGCCTGTTCAGCAATAGCTACCTTTTTGACGGCGTTGAAATCCGCGTAGAGCGCGGTGGATCCTACGGCGTAAGCCCCTCCATCGACGCAATCGGCGAATTCAAGATGCTGCAGAACACCTTCTCGGCCCAGTACGGCTATGGCCAGACGGTCCTTCTGTCAACCATCAAGAACGGCACCAACCAGCTTCACGGCGTGGCATTTGACTTCCTGCGCAATGACACACTGGATGCCTTTAATGCGTTCAACCATAGCGGCGCCAAGGATCAGCTAAAGCAGAATTTCTTCGGCGGCAGCGTTGGCGGCCCCATCAAGAAGGAAAAGCTGTTCTTCTTCCTTAACTACGAAGCCCAGCGCACAACCAAGGGCAACACCTCCAACATCATGAATCCCACCGCGGCTGAACTTGGCGGCGACCTTTCTTCGATGGACGCGATGGCCATTGATCCTCTGACCGGCCAGCAGTTCGCATACGGCGGCGTACCGAACGTTATCGATCCCGACCGAATCGGCAATTTCGCCAAGCAGGCTGCACTGGCCGGCTTGTATATTGCCCCATCGGGAACCCCCGGACCAGGCTACAACCTGTCAGCCGTCACCAATGAGACTCAACAGAACGACCAGGGCCTGGCTCGCATCGACTTCTACATGAGCCAGAAAGATCACATCGATGGCTTCGTCTCCATTAACAAGTGGAACGACATCGATCCTGCCGTCAATCCGTATCAAGGCATGGCAATTTGGCGCAAAGGCTATCCGATCGTGGGCGCCGAGTGGGCGCACACCTTCAGCCCAACCATCGTGAACAACTTCCACTTTGGTTATGCCCATCAGCAGATTTATGAAGGCCAGCAGACAATCGCCGCCTCTAACCTGGCGGGAACGGTCTATGGCGTCAACAACATCAACCCCGACGCTTTTGCACAGGGCAGCCCGTTGATTGGCATCTCAGGGTACGCGAACACCGGCCCGGGCGCATGGCAGCCGACTGGCGACACCAACATCAACACGCAATTCAGCGACATGGTCATGATTACCCACGGCCACCACAATCTTTCGGTGGGCGGAGATTACCGTAACATCACCTACGGCGATCTTGGCTGGGCCACGCAGAATGGCGAATTCGCATTTAACGGCATTTACACCTCCAGTTACACCGCTGGCGCAGCGGACGCAGGGACCGGCAACCAGATCGCCGATTTCCTGTTGAGCGTTCCTAACTACGCCCACGCCGCACTGAAAGGTTCGGGAGATTATCCCTACAACCTGCAGTGGGCGAGTGTTTCGGCCTTTGCCCAGGATGACTGGAGAATCACTCCCGAACTGACCCTCAACCTGGGTCTGCGCTGGGAAATGGTTCAGAATGCGCGCGAAATAAATAACCAGTTTGTCAACTTCGACACGGCAACCCAGACCTTCCTCTTTGCAGGCAAGACCATGCCGGAGCGCATCTACCCCGCGCAGAAAACCAACTTCCTGCCGCGTGTAGGCGCAGCCTATAGCCCCAAGTGGCTGCACAAGACGGTCATCCGTGGCGGTTTCTCGATCGCAACAGGCGGCGCCCGCGCGTGGGAATACGCGCAGCAGCACTTCCAGCCTCCGTATGTGAACGAAAACTTCGACAACAACCAAGTGGCCACAACCAACCAAAACCTGCCTCTCTTCCAACTGCCCAACGTTGGCGGAGCCAACATCACCGATCCCAACGGCATCACCGACCCCTACTTGCTGTTCCCGGCCCCGGTTGTTGACTTCACAGGTGCGAACCTCGTCCCTGTCGCGCTCAACGACTCGGTCGAAAAGAAGGTGCCGAAATACGCCGAGTGGAATTTCAACATTCAGCGTGAGCTCCCCGGCGCATTCGTATTGCAGGTGGGCTATGTGGGCACCAAGGGTTACAGCCTGCCCATCCGCTACGACACCAACCTTGCCACCACCGTCTATGATCCCAATGCCTCTGACGCCGCGAACGAACTTCAGGCTCGCGTACCGTACCCGCAACTGGGCTATATCTGCGGCAACACGTTTGAAGGCTACTCCAGCTTCAACGCTTTGAACGTCCACCTGGAACGGCGTTTTGCTAACGGCCTCTCGATTACTGGGGCTTATAGCTGGGCGAAGGACCTTGAAGTTGCCACCCAGGACGAAAACGAACTGTTCGACATCAAGAACCTGCGGCTCAATTACGGGCCCGTCAACATGGCCCAGCACGCGGTGTTCAACTACATCTACGAGCTGCCCTTCGGCCGTGGAAAACTGCTTGGCGGCAATGTCGGCAAAGCAGCGGATATGATTATCGGCGGATGGCAGTTCGACGGCATCACAACCTGGAACTCGGGAAATTTCCTCTCTGCTTCGTCTGATGAGGGCAACGGCATGGGCGGACGCGCTGGCAACTATCCAGACGCCGTCGCAGGCCAAAACCCCAACAGCGGAACACACACGCGCGCCAAGTGGTTTAACACTGACGCCTTCGCCAACCCGACCTTCACGCGCTACGGAACATCGCATGCCGGCACCGTCATTGGCCCCGGTTATGTCAACTTCGATCTCGCGTTCTTCAAGAACGTCAAGTTCACAGAGTCGAAGTACTTCCAATTCCGTTGGGAGATGTTCAACGCCTTCAACCATGTCAACCTGTATAACCCGAACATGGACGCTGGATCGGGCAACCCCGTTTCGGCTTCCTTCGGCACGATCACTGGCTCGAACGATGCCCGTGAAATGCAGATCGGCATGAAGTTCTACTTCTAAACGCTGGTTAACTGAAGGCCGCTGTGCGGTGCGGGACCTCTTGCGAGGTCCCGCACCGCCGCGGCCTTCTTCCTTTGGTCCTCGTGATTTCCTTATAAAACGCCCGCTTGGGAGGGTGGGCCAAATGAACGACAAAAGCAAGAACCTGCTCATGCGTGCGGTCTCGAACTCATTTAGATCTCCGTTGTCAATTTCGCGCCGTGGATTCGTCGGCATGTTGGGAGCCGCCGGCGTGGTATTCGCTCAAGAGCGCACCGCTCCCCTGGCGAAAGATGTAACCGGATTCTTGAACGACAACAATCCCATAGATCTTGTGCCCCGGCTCTCTCCCTTGCCGGAGGCTGTTGCCAGCGTGGCAAAACCCTGCCTCGATCTCAATGGCGCATGGCGCTTCAATCCTGCCCCCGCGCCCGACTTCTGGAAAGATGCATCCGATTCTGGCTGGTCCGGCATCAAGGTCCCCAGCGAATGGGCCATGCAGGGTTTCACAGTCAAGCCGCGCCAGGCAGCCGGATACCATTTGCGCTTTCAAGTGCCCGCGGATTGGGCCGGCCAGCAGGTCAAGCTTCGGTTCGAAGCGGTCTATAGCAAGGCAGAGGTATGGATGAATGGAACACCCGTCGGTTCGCACCTGGGCGCCTTTACCCCGTTCGAACTCGATGTGACCAGGGCCATTCTCCCCGGCAAAGAAAATCTGCTTGCCCTGGCTGTTAACAGCGATAGCCTCTCCGATGCTTTGACCGTTGGCCTTGAGATGGTGGGGCACCCGATGGGCGGAATCATCCGCAAGGTCTCCCTGTTTGCGATTCCACCGGTGAATATTTCATCGCTCCATGTTGGCACAACGTTCGATCGCGAATACCGCAACGCCACCATGAGCGTTTGCATCGACATCATCAATGAGACCCCCACCAAGGAGCCTCTACCCAACAATCCCTGGGCCCCTACGCCAGCTATCAAGGATGCGGAACTCACTCTCTCGCTGCGCGAATACGGCCCTTCCGGCAAGGTTGTCGCCATCACGCCTTCCACCGTGAAATTGCCATCGCTGGCAGTAGCGGAAGTGGTTTCGCAGGAGATCGCGATCCCCATCGAAGCGCCCAAAAAGTGGGACGCCGAGCATCCGAATCTGTACGTTCTCACCTGCGAATTGAAGGCGGGAGGCCATAGCTACACCACTCAGCGACGCTTTGGTTTCCGCCAGGTCGAAGTCAAGGAGAATCAAGTCTTTTTGAACGGCCAGCCGATCCGGCTCCGCGGAATGTCACGCCAGGATACCGACCCATTGACGGGACGGACCGTTTCGCTCGAAGTCCACAAGCAGGACATCGAATTTCTGCAATACGCGAATTGCAACAACACCTATACCTGCGCGTTTCTTCCCGACGAGGAGTCGTTGAGCCTGTGCGATGAGGCCGGCATCTACGTGATGGATGAGCCCGGAACCTGCTGGCTCCCCGGCAGGAGCGGCTTCAACGGATATGACGATCCGAGGGCCCTCCAATACCTTCTTCAACCCGTGCTTGAGATGATTGAGCGCGACCGCAGCCACCCATGCGTGATTACCTGGATGCTCACCGACGAATCCGAGGTGGGAAGGAACTTCCACGAACTGCTGAAGTTGACGCATGGCATCGATCCATCGCGACCGGTTCACGTTGCTTATGATCCTGGCAGCGGCGCAGAAGAGATCAATCTGGAACCTGCCCCGTCGGCCTACGACTTTGGAAGCTGGCACTACCCCAGCAAAGTTCAGTTCGAGCACGCCACGGAGTCCAAGCGCCCCGTCGTTTTTGACCAGTCGGTCTCTGCTTACTTGAGCAATGTCCCCGAGTTATTGTGCGACCCAGGCCTGCGCGACGATTGGGGTCGCGAATACGCAGTCTTCTGGGAAAAGCTGTGGGAAGCAAAATCGATCTTCGGCGGACAGGCCTTCAATCTCAATGACGACCAGTACATTCTTCCCTCCGGCCAGGTGAGCGGAAACGGCGATTGGGGCTTCATTGATCCCTGGCGCCGTGCCAAACCGGACCTGTTTCACGTCAGAAAAATACATTCGCCCGTTAAGGTCGCTGACACGCCGCTGCCCATGCCGGTGGCCGGTGAGCCGATTCCGGTGCCCATCGAAAACCGGTATGACTTCACAAATCTCAGCGAAGTCCGCATCGAGTGGTCGCTTGGGGATGAGTCCGGCACTGCGCAGGCTGATGTTCCGCCGCACGCGAAGGGGACAATTTCCATTCGCTCAAAGAGCAGCGATCTAAGTGGAAAGACTCTATCGCTGAAGTTCCTGCGCAATGGCCGGGTGGTGGATGATTACAAACTGCCGATCGGCAAGCCGGCTGAACCGGCTATGGCCCAAAAGAACACGGGCGGCAAGAAGGCGCAACTCGCGCAGACCGAAGAGACAATCACGGTGAAAGGCGAGGGCTTTGAGTGGCTCATCAGCCGCCAGACAGGGCAGATCGTCAAGGCAACGCGCAAAGGCCAATCCGTTTTGGTCGGCGGTCCGGTGCTGATGGTGTTGCCAACCATGGATTTCCCCATGACACCCGGCTTTCCTGATGCGCGCCCTCAGGCGTTCGACGTCCTCAACACCCTGTGCAGCGAATGGAAGGCAACTTCGGTCAAGGCCGAGCAGTCTGGTGGCGCAGTGGAGATTGTGGTGGCCGGCGACTACAAGCAAGCCGCTGGTGGGTACTCCATTCGCATCGATGGCAGCGGCGAAGCGACGGTGAGTTACCGATTCACTTACACCGCCGTTGAGAAAATTGCTGCGCGCCAGATTGGGATGGTGTTCTACACGCCGAGGTCGTGCGATACCCTCACCTGGAAACGCAAAGCACAATGGTCCGTATATCCGGAAGACCACGTTGGCCGGCCGCAAGGGACCGCAAAGGCCCTGCCCGACCCAAGCCTCGTGACCAAGGCGGGCAGTTGGATGGAAGTAGCCTACCGCGAAAAACCCAACTGGCCCTGGTTCATGGATGCCAACGCGCTGGGTACGAGGGACTTTCGCGCGACTCGCCGGAACGTCCTGAGCGCTTCGTTGAGAGACTCCGAGGGCCACGGAATAACGATCCTTTCCGATGGCACGCAACATACCCGGTCATTCGTGGATGGCAACCGGATTGGCCTGCTTGTCGCGTACTACAGCGGCCCGGCATTAAACACATCCTGGCTGCACGGACTCTACGAGATATCGGGGATTGAGCCTTTGCCGGTGCAGTCAGGAGCGGAACTGAAAGACGTGGTGCGGCTTTCACTTTAGGCGCATAGAACGAGACCGGGTCGATTGTGCATCGATGAAATCCAGTTGATCGAGACATCTTGCCTGGTCAATCGAAACGTTTCCTTTCAATGAGGGCGGGCTGGTAAACGGCAGCTAGACGAGTCAGACCCGCTCATTGCCAGCAATCGACATCGGCAACTCTGCAGTTTTCGCTCGGGAGGGCGAGACAAATGAACGACAGAAGCAGGAAACTGCTTATTCGCGCGGTCTCGAATTCATTCAAATCTCCCTGGTCGGTTTCGCGCCGTGGGTTTCTGGGCATGTTGGGCGCCACCGGAGTCGTGTTCGCGCAAGAGCGAACGGCTCCTCTCGCCAAGGATGTCACAGGCTTCTTGAACGACAATAATCCGGTTGACCTGGTGCCCCGGCTGTCTCCTCCGCCGATAGCAGTTTCAAGCGTGGCGCAGCCGCGGCTCGATCTCAACGGAACCTGGCGTTTCAACCCCGCCCCTGCACCCGATTTCTGGAAGGATGCCGCCGATTCAGGCTGGTCCGACATCAAGGTGCCGGGCGAGTGGGCGATGCAGGGATTCGATGTCAAGCCGCGACAAGCCGCCGGGTATTGCCTGCGCTTCCAGGCGCCTGCGGATTGGACGGGCCAGCGGGTGAAGCTTCGCTTCGCCGCGGTTTACAGCAAAGCCGAAGTATGGTTGAACGGGACTCCCGTAGGATCGCACCTGGGCGCATTCACGCCGTTCGAACTCGACGTGACCAGCGCGCTTCTGCCCGGAAAAGAAAACGTGTTGTCAATGGCCGTAACCAGCGACAGCCTTTCCGACGCATTGACGGTGGGCCTTGAAATGGTCGGGCACCCGATGGGTGGGATCATCCGCAAGGCGTTTTTGTTTGTCGTCCCTCCGGTCAACATTTCATCGATGCACGTGACTACGACCTTTGACCGCGAGTACCGGGACGCCAACCTGCGCGTGTCGATCGATTTTATCCATGAGCCTGACAGCAAAGAACCCGTGCCCATCGGCCCGTCCGGAGGCGTGCCGGTGGTGAGAGGCGGCGAACTGACGTTCGCGCTACGCGAGTATGGCTCCTCGGGGGGCGCGGTCGAACTCGTTCCCAACACTTTCAAGCTGCCCGCGATCTCCTCCGCCGAGGTTCTATCGCAGGAAATAGAAATACCGATCAAGGCGCCCAGGAAGTGGGATGCAGAACATCCGAACCTGTATGTGCTCACCTGTGAATTGAAGGCGGGCGGTCACAGCTACACGACCGAGCGGCGCTTCGGCTTTCGCCAGACCGAGATCAAAGAAGGCCAAGTCCTGTTGAATGGCCAGCCACTGCGTCTGCGCGGCATGACCCGCGAGGACTCCGATCCTTTGGGCGGCCGGACGATCTCCATGGAGGTTCACAAGCAGGATATCGAGTGGCTGAAATACGCGAATTGCAACAACACGTATACCTGCGCGTTTCTTCCCGATGAGGATTTTGTGAGCCTGTGCGATGAGGCCGGTATCTACGTGATGGATGAGCCGGGAACCTGCTGGCTGCCAGGTCGTAGCGGCTTCGCCGGATACGACGATCCGAGAGCCCTCCAGTTCATACTTCAGCCGGTGCTGGAGATGATCGAGCGCGACCGCAGCCATCCAAGCGTAATCACCTGGATGCTCTCAGACGAAACCAAAGTGGGGAAAAACTTTTTTGAGACGTTGAAGATCACGCGGGCCATTGACCCCTCCAGGCCCGTTCATATTGCCTATGACCCCGCAAGCGGCGCCGAGGAAGTGGAACTGGAGCCTGTCTCGTCCGCTTTCGACTTTGGAAGCTGGCACTACCCCACAATTCCGATGTTTGAGCATGCCGCGCAATCCAAACGTCCGGTTCTCTTCGATCAATCGGCGTGCCCATACTTCGCTGATCTTCCCGAACTGAATTGCGATCCCGGACTGCACGAACAGTGGGGACGCGAATACGCTCTCTTCTGGGAAAAGGTTTGGAATACGAAGTCGATTTTCGGATCGCAGGTCTTCAATCTCAACGATGACCAGTACATTCATCCATCCGGCCAGGTGAGCGGCAATGGAGACTGGGGATTTCTCGATCCCTGGCGCCGCGCCAAGCCGGACTTGTATCACGTGAGGAAAGCGCATTCGCCGGTCAAGGTTCCGGATTCGCCCCTCTCCGTACCCGCCGCCGGTCAACCGCTGAAAGTGTCTGTCGAAAACTGTTATGACTTCTCGAATCTGAATGAGGTGCGCATCGAGTGGTCGCTCGGTGATGAGTCCGGTACCGTCGAGGCGGATGTTGCCCCACATGCCAAGGGAACCATTTCCATTCGACCAAAGAGCAAAGACTTGAATGGGAAAACGCTCTCGCTGAAATTTCATCGCGATAACAGTTTGATCGATGCCTACATGTTACCGATCGGCAAAGTGGCTGAGCCGGCCATTGCTGCAAAAGACCACAGCGGCAAGAGTGTGGAATTGGCTCAAACGGATGAGACAATAAGCGTCACAGGCGACGGCTTCGAGTGGATCGTCAGCCGAAAGACCGGGCAGATCGTGAAAGCGACGTGCAAAGGCATGCCCGTGTTGGTGGGCGGCCCGGTGCTGATGGTGCTGCCTACCAAGGACTACCCGATGACGCCCGGCTTTCCTGACCCGCGTCCGCAGACGTCCGATATTCTCAACACGGTGTGCAGCGATTGGAAGGCCGCGTCGGTCACAGCCACGCAATCTGCCGGCGCAGTGGAGATTGTGGTGGCAGGCAAATATAAGGAAGCGGCCGGCAGCTACACCATTCGGATTGATGGCGATGGCGCTGCGCATGTAAGTTACCGTTTCACTTACACGGCCGCCGAGAAGATTACGGTGCGCCAGGCAGGCATGGTGTTTTACGCGCCGAGACAATGCGACACACTCACGTGGAAGCGCAAAGCTTTGTGGTCTGTTTACCCTGAAGACCATATTGGCCGGCCAGAAGGTGTGGCCAAAGCTCTGCCCGATCCAAGCCTGGTGGGCAAGGCCGGCAGTTGGATGGAAGTGGCCTACCGTCAAAAACCGTCGTGGCCCTGGTTCATGGATGCAAATGCGCTTGGCTGCAGAGATTTTCGTGCCACCCGCACAAACATTCTTCGCGCTGCCTTGAAGGATCAAGTAGGCAGCGGGATTACGGTCCTGTCAGATGGGTCCCAACATACGCGGTCGTTTCTTGACGGAAACAGGATCGGTTTGCTCGTGGCTTCGTATAGCGGCCCAGCGTTCAACACTTCCTGGCTGCATGGAGTCGCCGACATCGCGGGACTCGAGCGCCGAAGCCTCGACGCTGGAGGGGAGATCAAGGATGTGGTTCACCTTTCACTTTCGGAAGCTTAACGCGATACAAAAAGGACCGTGCTTCATGAAAACTCACAGGCACGAAGACAGAATCGCCAAGTCGCAGTACCAGGGAGAATACATGTCAAGAGTGTTGATGTTTTGCGCGCTGGCTGCGCTTGCGCTTCCTCCGTTGTTTTGCGCCTCGCCCGAGACGCGCAGCATTTCGATCGCCGGTGAGTGGCAACTGCGCCTGGATGCCAACGATGCCGGAATTGCAGCGGATTGGTTCAAAGGGAAGATCGACACTTCAGACCACATTCAGTTGCCCGGCTCGACCGACGAGCAGCACTTCGGCAACAAGAATGAGGGGAAGGAACTGCTTCACCTAACCCACGCGTATTCGTACGTTGGACCAGCCTGGTACGAGCGGGAAATCACCATTCCGGAGGCCTGGCGCGGCAAGCGGATTACGTTGTTCCTTGAGAGAGGCCACTGGGAGACGCGAGCCTGGCTCGACGGCTACCCACTGGGCCTTCAAAACAGCCTCAGCACGCCGCAAATTTACGAACTGGGCGAAGCGGGAAAACCGGCTGTAACTCCAGGCGCGCATCGGCTGACCATTCGCGTGGATAACCGGCCCAAAATCGATATCGGCTGGTCGTCCGCAATCACTGAGGAGGGACCCGGGAACTGGAACGGCATTGCCGGGCGCTTGGAACTGCGCGCAACCGATGCTGTGTGGATCGATGGAGTATCCGCATACCCCGATCTGGCCCGCAATCAGGTTCATGTCAAGGTAAAGATTCGGAACAACACCGGCGAAAATGGGCCTGCGGTTCTCACTCTTGCGGTTGGCGCGACTCGAGATTCCACCAATGTCGTGGTGAGCAATCTGCCGGTTACAACGATTGAGCGGGACCTCCCGCTGGCCAGTCCTGCTCAGCCCTGGGGTGAGTTCTCTCCAGCTGTTCAAGAATTAAACGTGTCTTTGACATCGACTCCGGCCACGGGTTTCTTCGACGAGGCCCGCACCACGTTCGGGATGCGCGCCCTCACTACCGCCGGCAAGCAGATGATGCTTAACGGACGCGTCATCCGTTTGCGCGGAACCGTCGATAACGGCTCGTTTCCTCTGAAGGGCTTCCCTCCGACCGACGTCGCTACGTGGCGCGCGCGGTTGCAGATTTACAAGGACTACGGTTTCAACCACATCCGCTTTCACTCGTGGTGCCCGCCAGATGCCGCCTTCACAGCCGCAGACGAATTGGGCCTCGTCTTCCAAGTTGAAAACCCGATGTGGATGGGCGACGGCAGGGTCTCAATTGACGATATGCGCACGGGGTTCATCGGCGCCGAGGCGCGCAGGATCGTGGATACCTACGGAAACCATCCATCGTTTGCGTTAATGACCATGGGCAACGAGGAAGGTTCCGGTCAGGATCCGTTCCTGGGCAATCTTGTTCGCAGCTTGCAGCAGGCTGATCCAAGGCATCTCTACACAAGCACTTCGGCGCCCGACAACTTTCGCCGGCCCGACAATTACTTCGTATCGGCAGGGCCTGAGTGGAAGAACCTGCGCGGCGATCCGCGGTTTGAACTGTATCCCCCCGACACGGCCTTCGACTACCGGCAATATATTGAGAAGATCGATCGGCCCATCGTCGCGCATGAGGTCGGGCAGTGGACTGTGTATCCCGATCTGACCGAAGCACGCAAGTATACCGGCCCTCTGCAACCGCGATATCTCGATATCTATCGTGCGGCAATGGAACGCAACGGGACGCTCGATCAGGCAGAAGCCTTCCGCCTGGCTTCGGGCGCCTTCATGGTAGCGCTCTACAAAGAAGAGATCGAATCCAATTTGCGCACGCCCGGACTCACGGGTTTCCAGTTGCTCGGCATTACGGATTGGCCTGGTTTTGGTCCGGCGCTCACTGGAGTTCTCGATACATTCAGTGAATCCAAAGGCCTCATCACTCCAGAGGCATTTCGGCGTTTCACCAGTCCGACAGTGCCGTTGGCGCGCTTGAAGAAACGCACCTTTACGACCAACGAAACGCTCGAGGCCTCGGTTGATATCGCCCACTATGGCCCTGCCGATATAGATAACCAGCAATCTTCCTGGACATTGCGGGACGATGCCGGCCGCACTGTCGCCTCGGGTCAATTGTCGCCCGTGAAAGTCTCTACCGGCGGGCTTACCGCTCTTGGCGCCATTCGCCTTGAACTGAAGAACTATCCCGCGCCGGCGCGTTACTCCATCCAGGTTTCGGCCGGCGCTTTCGTCAACGATTGGGACTTCTGGCTGTATCCTGAGAAGCTCCCCGCGCCGAAATCCAACGTTGTGATCGCCACGCGCTGGGACGACGCCGCACGCAAGCAACTTGCCGCGGGCCGCACCGTGGTGCTGCTGCTCGACCCGCAACAAAAGGCGCGAACGGTGCCTACGGTGTTCACCACCGCGTTCTGGTCGAATGCATGGTTTCCCGATCGCAAGGAAACGATGGGCATTCTTTGCCAGCCGTCCCAGGGCGCGCTCAAGAATTTTCCCACCGCGCCGCACGCCGACTGGCAATGGTGGGATCTGACGCGTGGTTCGCGCGCCTTTGTGCTCACCGGCGCTCCTGCCGGACTGAGGCCAATGGTGCAGGTGATCGACGATGCCGCGCGCGCCTACCCCTTGGGAGCTGTGTTTGAAGCACGCGTCGGCCGCGGCAAGCTTCTGGCAACCAGCTTCGATCTGATTAACTCGCTGGACACGCGACTGGCAGCGCGGCAACTCCGTCATAGCCTGCTAAGCTATGCCGCTTCGCGCGAATTCGATCCGCGCACCGAAGTCCAGGCCGTGTACCTGGATGAGCTGTTCAGTTCCCCTCCGGCGTTGGAAACCCATGAAAAATGAAACGAGTCGGTTGGTTTGGCACGCGTGGGGCGGGAGACCCACGCGACAGCCTACCAACCACCCCAGCGACGAAGACCTATCGCTGGGGACCCCGGCCGGGAGGCCGGCGCTACAGCTAGTTTTTGTCTCTTCGAAAGGCAAGTATGACTAATCTCGAGCGATTCGAATTAACCATCAACTGGAAGACTCCAGACCGGCTCATGACATATGACCTCGTTGACCACCGCGAGTTGTTTGAAACCTACGGCGGTACCGGGGACCTGATCGAGCGCAACGCCCGCATGGCCAGCAAGATCGGCCTCGACGCTACACGGGGCATCTACGATCCTGAACACCACTGGATGGGTGGCAAAATTCAAAACTGGATTCGCTTCTTCGGCGTCGATCCTTCGTCCTGGGAGGTTACCGAAACCGGTGGCACCGCGTGGATTTCAAAACGCCCCTTCCATGACCTGAAGAGCCTGGAAAAGAATATGCCGGGCATGCCGAAGAAGAGCGAAATCGAGGAGTGGTTCAAGCCGGTCATCAGGCACATCAAAGAGGTTTACGATTCGTTCGACGTCGTGTTCGTCGGCGCCGTTGAAGGCCCGCTTACCGACTCCTTTACTTACACCGACATGAGTCTGTTCTGCGAGGCGGTTTATGAGGCCCCCGAACTGGTGGACCGTCTGGTGGAGGTTTGCGGAACATTCTCCCAGTACATCGCCGAAGTGTACGCGGAAAATCCGTCGTCGCCCCTGATGTTTATGGGTGAGGACGTATCGGGCAGTTCGGGACTCATCTTCAGTCCTCAATTCATCCGCCAGAAGGCGCTCCCCATCTGGAGGAAAATTGCTCAGCCGATCAGGGACAAAGGGCTCAAGTTCCTGTACCACACAGACGGCAAGGCCGAGAAGATACTGCCGATTGTGGTGGACGAATTCGGCGCGGACGGCTTCAACCCCATTGAGCGGAACGGCTGCAACGACATCTTCGAAATCCGCGAAAAGTATCCGCACACGCTCCTGTTCGGAAACGTCTGTTGCGAGGTGACTCTTCCTTTCGGCACTCTGCAGGAAGTCGAAAACGAAACGCGTGAACTGGTTGAGAGAATCGGCCCGCAAGGTGGAATCCTCATCGGATCTTCCAGCGAAGTTCACGATTCAATTCCCGCCGAGAATGCTCTGCGCATGTACCAGACAGTCCATGAATATGGGCGTTACCCCATAGGAACAAGAGCTTCCTAACGCATAATTCAGTCTTTTTGGGAGATTTGCGATGACGATAAACGGAGGGTTTTCTCGCAGGCAATTTCTTAGCGGCAGCGGAACACTCGCGATTGGCGAAGCGCTTCTTTCGATCGCACCGGCCTCGGCTGCCGCGGATACCGGGCAGTTGGAACCTGGCACGATTGGCGCTATTGCAAAATCGCAAATGAAAATCTCAAATTTCCTTTTCGGCGCCAGCGTTTATCCTGAGCTGCAAACGCGCGCCGAGTGGAACTCAATGCTCGACCACTTTGAGCGCGCGCATATCACCTGCGTGCGGGTCACCGAATCGTCCTGGGGAAACATCGAGACGGCTTCGGGGAAGTACGAGTTTGGCTGGGTGCGAAACTTCCTGGACGATCTCGAAAAGCGAGAGATGAAGGCCTTCCTGGGAACGGGATCCTATGTTCCCCCGCAGTGGCTCGCCGCTGGCAGTCCCGAAATTCTGAGTCAACTTCATCCCGGCGTGAAGGCGCATCCCATGGCGCGTCATGCGCCGTGCTGGAACCATCCGCTGTATCGCCAGGCACTGCACGATTACATCCTGGCGCTGGGAAGGGAATTCAAGGATCATCCCACCGTGATTGGGTGGCAGTTGGGAAATGAACAGGAGTTCTTCGTCCCCAGGATCTGCTACAACCCGGCGTGCGAGCAGGCCTGGAGAGTGTGGCTGAAGAAGAGCTTTCACACTCCCGACGAATTCAACCGCCGCTTGAACCTAGTGAGTTGGGGGATGAACGTGCGATCTCTCGATGAAATTCCCCAGCCGGGTGAGGGTGTTGAAGAGAGCGGAATAGATATCGCTGCTCTCTCCCTCGCGCATCGGCACTTCCGACGCGATGTGCTGATGGGTTTTTATGGCATGCAGGCGCAAGCCTTGCGCGATGCCGGAGTGTCGCAGTGGATCATGACCGATTTTAACGACGTGTGGGGCGCAGTTGCCGACGATCCGCAAGCCGCGGGAATCATGGATATTGCCGGCATGAACTATTACCAGCCTTCCACGGACGATGCCGAATACTGGCGGAATCTGACCTGGCAGCAGGACATGCATCGCTCGGCCTATGGAAAGAAGCATTTCATCACCACGGAGAATCACTACGGCGCCGTGGGCCAAACTTACTTGTGGGCCCCGTCGCAAGATTCCAAGGCAAGTTATGCCGGCCCTTCCGCGCTGCATCCCGTCCATGACCAGTTTCGTATGTGGGGGCTGGAGTCCGCCGCGTTTGGAAGCATGGGCGTGCTTTATTGGACCGGCAATCGCTGGAGGGGCGGCCACTGGCCCCAATGCGGCGGCCTGCTCGATTGGACCGGGCATCCCGAACCGGATTTCGAATGGGCGGTGGAACTGGGCGAGAAATTTGAAAAATGGGGAAAGACGCTGCTCGAGAACCCGGTGAAAGCTACGGCCGTTGTGCTTACAGACTTCGATCAGCGCACAGCGCTTGAGATCTACCCCCATATCAAGCCGAGCCTTTCCGTGTTGCCGCAAACGTTTGACGCGCTGCATCGCCTCGGCATCGGTGTGGACACGATAAATGTGCCGGCGGCTGAGAGTCTTTCGAACTTACAGAAGTACCAGTTGATGATGATTCCCGCGGCCACTGCTCTTGATAACCCGCGTGTAACCGCCGCTCTGAAGGCATTCACCGAAGGCGGAGGAGTGGTCATCATCACCCCATTCACCTCCTACATGGACGAAGACGGTATCTTCCGCGGCGACGGGTTCGGGGCCAACCTCCAGGTGCTGACGGGTGGCCTGGTGCGCACAAACCGTTGGCTGGGCCCGGTAAGCCCAGGCGCAAAAAATGGATTGCAGGTCGAGTGGACAGGCGGTGGGGTGAGCGGTACTTCGCCGGTGGGTCTCGACCGCTACCTCGAATTCATGGAAGTCGGTCCTGAGGCGGAGGTGATTGCCAAGTTCCGCAGCGATCAAGCCATTCTGGAAGGCAGGCCCGCGGCCACATTGCGAAAGCTCGGGCGAGGAGCGGTGATCAAACTCGGCTTCTGGCCGGGAGACGACAGCCTGTTGAGCTTGATTCGCCATCTTGTTCCCGCCGCCGAAGGCACCTTGAGTTCGCCGGTTCCGGCCGGCGTGCTGGCGATTCCGCGCACTGACAACAGTACGTTCATCATTAACACCACGAGCCAGGAGATGCCGATCGAACTGGCTCGCCTAGCGGAGGATCGTCTTTCCGCTGCAAAGTTCAGCGGCAAGACGACTCTGAAACCCTATCAAGTCTTGTGGCTTGAGTAGCGAGCGAAGAACACTTTTCCGCTCGAAGCCCTATCGTAATGAAGGAATCAAGGATGGATGACAGGATAGAACAAGCACGGCAGAGAATTCACGACGCTTACAGCCACAAAGACACTGGCGAGATGCCGGTGCTGGTGATGGATGTCAATTACTGGGTATCGGGCGATTCACCGCAGTTGATTCCCGACGACTACTTCACCAGCCCGGCAAGCATGTTGCAGTTTCAACAGGCCAAGATCGATCGTCACGTGTCGAGCATTCAAGACGACTACATTCCGTTGCTGTATCCGTGGTACGGGACCGGGGTGGTGCCGTCGGCGCTCGGCAGCAATGTGCTTTTCCAGCGCGGCATGGACCCGGCGGTTGAGGGCCCAGTGCTTGAACGTCCCGAGGACATTCGCAAACTCCGCCGCCCCAACCCTCTCACCGATGGCTTGATGCCCCGCGTGCTTGAGACTATTCGTTACTTCCGCCAGCACTCTGACCTGCCTGTGATGTTCACCGACGCGCAGGGTCCGCTTAACATAGCCCTTACGTTGTGTGGAGTCGAGAACTTCTTTGTCTGGGCTAAAGAGCAGCCGGCGCTCGCTCACGAGCTGATGGACTACACCACTGAAGTGCTGATCGACTGGATTCGCATACAAAAGCAGTACGCCGGCCAGTCCGAGACGAGCGGCGCGTTTCCACATTCCATCCTGCTGCCTGAAGGTTTCGGCGGGGTGTGCATCTCCGATGACGACTGCACCGTGATCTCGCCGAAGATGTATCGGGAGTTCGTGGTCCCTTACAACAGCCGTGTATTCCAGGCGTTCGGCGGCGGCACTTTGCATTTTTGCGGGAGCGCCACTCACCAGATTGACAACTTCCTGGCGACCGAAGGGCTGACAGGCATCAACTGCTTTTGCATGGGCGATTTCAAGCAGATCCGGCGCATGCAGGATAAGTTCGATAGCCGCCTCGCGCTGATGGTTTGCGATTTCACGCCGCTCGATGTCGAGGCATATTTCCGCGACCTTCTAGCAAACCTGCGGACCAAGGGAACCATCCTGGCCGCGTATCCCGCCCCGGAGTTCGCGCTGGAAGGCGGCAAATACCAGATTGTCTCGCGTGATGGCGCGCAACTGCCGAATGAGATCGCGGGCGTCATCGGACCGCTTCTGTCCAGGCCGCGCCAGCTTCTGAAATCGCTGTCATGTGTCTGATACCCGCGCCAAGCGCGTCCCTCATATGTTATGTTGAGGAAAACCAATTGTCCAAGTGGTATTACCTGCATTTGGATCAACCCAGGGTGAAATATCCCGGGCATACAAGAAGGAGATTGTGATGAAACCCCGCGAACGTGTTGCCATGTCTCTGAGACGGGAAAAACCGGACCGTTGTCCCATGCAGGTGAGCTTTACGCCGGAGTTTGCGGCCAGGCTGCGCGCCGATTTGCACCAGGGCGGCGCCGCCATGCATAACCCGCACGGCGGCGGGAACACCTACGAACTCGAGCGGGCGCTTGGCGAAGACCTGCTGCTTACATCGGTTGGCTGGGCAAACTCCTACTACGCCAATGAGACGCTTGGCGCTTCAGGTGAAGCCTACACAGACGAGTGGGGCGTGGGCTTCAGAAACCAGCACTACGAGACTCGTTTCGGCCCGGGCTTCTACACCGAGATGGTTGGGTTTCCTCTTGCGGACCGAAAAGCTCTCGACACCTGGCAGCCACCGGACCCGAATCGGCCCGAGTTGTACCACGAGGCCGAGCGCCTGATTTCACAGCACAAAGAAGAGTACTATATTGTCGGCGTGACCGTAACGACAATCTTCGAGACAGCGTGGGCTCTTCGCGGCCTGCAGCAGATGCTGATCGACTTCTCAGAGGATCCGCCGCTTGCCGACCTCATTCTGGATTTCCCATTCCGCTATCATCTTGCCGCGGCCGTTCGGCTGGTCAAGATGGGAGTGGACATGATCTGGATTGGAGACGACGTGGGCACGCAGCGGGGCATGTACATTTCTCCGCTCACCTGGCGGCGCTTCTTCAAGCCGCGCATGGCGGAGTTTATCTCCACGCTCAAGGCCATTAATCCTGACGTCAAGGTCGCTTATCATTGCGACGGAAATATCGTCAAAATCATTCCCGACCTGATCGAAATTGGACTCGACGTGCTCAACCCTGTCCAGCCCGCCTGCATGGACCCGGAAATGATCAAGAAGCAGTTTGGAGACCGGTTGTGCTTCTGGGGCACGATTGACGAACAGCACACGCTCCCCTTCGGAACTGCGGATGAGGTGCGCCAGCAGGTTCTTGATCGGATAGAGAAGGTCGGGTATAACGGCGGCCTTATTCTCGGACCTACTCACCACGTCCAGCTTGACACGCCTCTGGAGAACTTCTGGGCCATGATCAATACGATCACCGGCACAGAAAGAGGCAGCGTCCACATGCCCGGGAGTTCCAATCCCGTAGTGACCGCGTAGGCCTGGCAAGTGTTGGCCTGTGTCGCGCAATGCTGAATGTCAAAGGAGGGTTGACGGCTGCGGCTGTCAGCCCTCGAAGAGCCTTCTTTCGCATGATCGGCTGAAATTCGGATTGGCTAAGGTTAGAAATGCCTTTCCTGTAGTAGGCCGGTCATGGGGTATCAAAGTGAAGGGATCGCTGACTTGTGAAGCCTGTAAAGAAGAAAGCACAACAAGTTGCGCCATCGGATGTTCTGGAACATCTCAGCCAACTCATCGAGAGCAAGGACATGCAGCCCGGAGAGCGGCTGCCGTCGGAGCGGGCGCTGGCATTGAAGTTTCGCGTTGGGCGACCTTCGATCCGCGAGGCAATCAAGGCCCTCCAGATTCTGGATGTGCTCGACAGCCGGCACGGCGACGGAACGTTTGTGAAATCGCGAGTGGGGCTCTCGGGAGGCTGGCCCGCCAGGGTTGAGTTGGGTACGCGCAACGTTAACCTGATCGAGTTGCTTGAAGTACGCAAAATGATTGAGCCTAGCGCCGCCGCACTTGCTGCCGCGCGAGCAACCGAGAAACACCTTGCCGTGATGGAACGCGAAGTGGTGGCGCAAGAGAGCCGCCCCAACGACAAGCAGAACCTCATCCGCCACGACTATCTTTTCCACGAAGTCATTCTCCAGGCGTGCGGCAACTCGGTTCTGCTCGACCTGGCCAAGTTTCTCGCTCCTCTGCTGGTGCAGAGCCGCAAGCTCACCGGAATGGCCTCTCCCGATTCTTCACGAACGATCCATCAGCACCGGGCGATTCTCGAAGCCATTCGACGGCGCGATCCGGAAATGGCGGAGCATGCCATGCGTTCCCACCTTCAGACCACCGGATTGGATCTGATTACCCAGGCAAAACCCGGCAAACGCGGCTGATGCCGCCGGCGTTCGCCATGAGGGAAAACCGTGCAAAACCGGCGTGACTTTTTACAGTCTTTGGTTGTTGCAGTTCCGGCGTTGAACAGCCTTGCGGCGCTGCGTGCGATGGCCCAGCAGACAGGCACGGGGAACGAGAGGTTCCTCTACGGCGCAGACGTCTACCCCGACATTGAGAGCGCTGAGCAGACACAGGGCCTGCTGGCGCTGCTTGAGCACGCGCACATGAACGTCGTCCGCGTTGGAGAGTCAAGCTGGGGGAACCTGGAAACCGCGCCCGGCCAGTTCAACTTCGGCTGGCTGCGCACCTTTCTTGACGAGTTGCACCGGCGCGGCATCTCCGCAATCCTGGGCACTTCGACATTCATTCCGCCGCAATGGCTCGTCGCAGCGCATCCTGAAACACTGCTCGTGGCTGGACCGGAACTGGGTCCCACGCACCCGATGAGCCGGCATTCACCGTGCCTCAATCATCCTCTCTACCGCGAGGCCTGCCGGAGATACATTCAGGCGCTGGCTGTGGAGTTTCATAATCATCCGGCCGTGATCGGCTGGCAGCTCGACAACGAGATCGAGTTCATGACCCAGGTTGTTTGCTACAACCCGGCATGCCAGCACGCGTGGCGCGATTGGCTTGAGAAAACCTACCACACTCCCGAGGAGTTCAACCGCAGGCTGGAACTTGTCGATTGGGGAATGAAGGTCGACTCTTTTGACGATGTTCCGCAGCCGCGCTACGGGATGGAAGCCGCGCGCAGCAACGTGCATGAGGCGCTTCCCGCTCTTTCGCTGGCCGAGTATCATTTCCGCCGCGACACGATTCTTGATTTTCTGGCAGAGCAAGCCGCGATTCTGCGCAAGAACGGAGTCACGCAATGGATTCTGACTGACTGGAATCCTGTGTGGACCGCCGTCGCCGACGAGCCGGCTGCGCAGGCGTTTATGTCCATCGCCGGTTTGAATTACTACCAGCCAAGTGCTGACACCCCGGAAACTTGGAACGACTCGCCGTGGCAGCTTGACATGCATCGCTCCTGCTATCAGAGGCGCCGGTTCATCGTGACGGAGACGCGCTTCGGCGTCATGGGCGGCGTGACTATGTGGGATACTGCGCCCACGAAGGCGCAGTTCCACATGTGGGATTTGCAGCTTGCTGCATTCGGCGCTGCGGGCATGCTCTATTGGTCGGGGAATCGCTGGCGCGGCGGTCATTGGCCACAGTGGGGCGGGCTGCTCGATTGGTCGGGCCGTCCAGAGCCGGACACGGAATGGGCCGTCGAACTTGGGGCATTCTTCTCGAAATGGGGAAGCACACTCCTTTCCAATCCCGTGAACGCGCGTGCCGTGGCCTACACCGATTTCGATAGCCGTACGGCGCTCGATATCTACCCGCCAATCCCGCACGCCCGCACGGTGTTTACCGAGACTTTCGCCGCGCTTCACCGGCTCGGCATCGGCGTAGACACCATCAATGGGCGAGACGCAACAAAACTCGAAAATCTAAAAAAGTACGACATGCTGCTGCTTCCTGCTGCAACCGCGCTTGACGATGAGGCAGTCGTCGATGCCATCCGGCAATTCGTAGAACAGGGCGGAACGCTCGTGGTTACGCCGTTTACCGGATACACCAATCGGGATGGCATCCTGCGTGGCGATGGCTTCGCTGCCAACTTTGCCAAGCTGACGGGGGGGCTGGTCCGCACGATTCGCTGGGCCGGATCGCCCAAAAATGGCCAGAAGCAACAACTCAACGTGCAATGGAACGGCGCTCAGGTAAGTGGGACATCGCCGGCAGGCCTGGACGGCTACATCGAATTCCTCGATATCCAGGAACCGGAAACCAAAGTCATTGCCGTCTTTCAAAGCGACCAACCGATTATCAATGGCAAACCAGCGGCCACAATTCTTTCCGTTGGCCGCGGGAAGGTAATCAAGCTCGGATTCTGGCCGGCGGACTCAAGCTTCTTAACGTTGATTGACAAAGTCGCGCCGCTGACTCATCCATTGCTTGCGTCGCCACTTCCCGACGGCGTTCTTGCCGTTCCACGCACCGACAACAGCCTGTTTCTGATGAACGGAACTTCGCAGCCACTCCCATTCGCTTTGAAGCATCCTGCGAAAGACCGCATCAGCGGCCGCTCGATCGAAGCCGCGCGCAAGCTCGCACCGTACGAAGTGCTTTGGCTTGAAGCGTAACAAGACATCGCCGCGATGATGAACGCGTTGCGGTGTCACAGTTAGCAAGTAAGTTTGTCTTTAACCACCGGCAGAGCTCAAGATCGAAGATCCGGAGCCAAGCGGGCGAAAACGAAAAGGAGCAACACGTGACGGATACCAAAAAGTTATACGACGCAATCTTAAACGGCAATGCAAAAGTTGCCGCGGAAGTTACCCAGGCGGCACTCGCTGAAGGCGCAGAGCCGGGCGACCTTGTGGCTCAGTGCATGATTCCAGCCATGGATGAAGTGGGCCGCCTGTTCGAGGCTGAAGAATACTTCGTGCCCGAACTGCTGTTGGCGGGCCGCGCCATGAAAGCCGCGCTTGAATATCTTCGTCCGCTGCTTGCAGCATCCGGCGCAAAGCCATCGGGCAAAGTGATCATCGGTACAGTCAAGGGCGACTTGCATGACATCGGCAAGAACCTTGTGGCTGCCATGCTTGAGGGCGCAGGGTTTGAGGTCACCGACCTTGGCACTGACGTCTCGCCTGAAAAGTTCGTTGAGGCAGTTGGTGCAAAGGGCGCGAATATCGTTTGCCTTTCCGCGCTGCTCACGGTCACCATGCCGGCGATGAAGACAACCGTCGATGCGCTCAGCGCAGCCGGAATTCGCGACAAGGTGAAAGTGATGATCGGCGGAGCTCCGGTTACCGACCAATTTGCCCGCGAGATCGGCGCCGACAGTTACAGCGAGAACGCGAGCGCTGCCGTTGCCTCTGCGCGCAAACTGGTGGCTGTGTAACGCACACCTGGGGCAACTGCGTCTCAACGCAGATTCAGTTGCCGCAATCGAGGCACGCGGGTTACCGGCCATGCCGAAAGCCGCTGCCCTATGACGCTTTTCGTTTTCAATGCCTGCTGGCATCTGCTGCGTTCTGGAGGATTTCATGGGAACTTACCGCTTTTTTCCGATTCAACGGAGGACTGCAATTGTGGTCCTTACGGTGCTCCTGGCCATGGCTGCGGTCATCCCCGGGATTCGTGGCTACGCGCAAGACAAGGCAATCGTGATTGATGGCCAAAGCGCCGGCCGGATCTTCGATGGCTTGGGTGCTCTCAGCGCCGGCGCATCGACCCGCTTGCTCGTTGACTATCCCGAGCCGCAGCGCAGTCAGATTCTCGATTACCTTTTCAAGCCCGGCTACGGTGCGGCCCTGCAGCATTTGAAAGTGGAAGTGGGCGGCGATGTAAACTCCACCGATGGCTCGGAGCCGAGCCATATGCGCAGCCGCAACGACCACGACTACACGCGGGGCTACGAGTGGTGGTTGATGGAAGAAGCGCACAAGCGCAATCCCAATATCATTCTCGACATCCTTCCGTGGGGAGCGCCAGGCTGGATTGGCAATGGTAAGTACTACTCCCCGGATATGGCAGAGTACATGGCCGACTTTATCGAGGCCGCCCGCGATAAGTACGGATTGAAGATAACTTATACAGGGATTTGGAACGAGACGATTCATGACGACGCGTATATCAAGCAGCTTCATGAGACTCTGCTTCGCCATCATCTCGACACGAAGATCACCTGCTGCGATCTGTGGCCGGGCGAGGGCAAGGGGCAATGGTCTATTGCCGATGAGATGCAGGCGGATCCCGCGCTGAAGGCCTCGGTTGACGCCATCGGCGTCCACTACGCCAAGGAAAAAGGCACGTGCACCACTACCGATGCGGCGCGGAACTCCGGCAAGGCGCTCTGGGCCAGCGAAGATCAGCCCAACAACGGCGCCATGCCCCTTGTGCAGCGCACGTGGCCCATCGGCGGGCGCATGCTCGCGCATCTCTATAACCAGAACTATCTTGAAGGTGCGATGACCAAGACCGAGATATGGAGCCCGATTACTTCGTATTACGACATTCTCGCCGCGCCTAACTCCGGACTTATGTATGCCAACACGCCCTGGTCCGGCTCCTACGATATCCAGCCCACCATATGGGTCACCGCCCACACCACGCAGTTTACCCAGCCCGGCTGGCAGTATCTTGACTCTTCCTCCGGCAGCCTGCCTGCGACGGGCACCTACGTTACCCTCCGCTCGCCGAACGGCAAAGACTGGAGCACGGTTCTCGAAACGATCGATGCGAAGCAGGCGCAGCAGATCACCTTCACCATCAAAGGCGGCCTTGCATCCGGCCCAATTCACATCTGGGAAACCAACGCCACCCGGATCTTCGAGCACGTTGCCGACCTGACGGCTGTGAAGGGCGCGTTCTCGTTTGCTCTCGACCCCGAATCGATCTACTCCATTACCACCACTACCGGACAGGGCAAAGGCAATGCGCAGCCGCCATCGCCCAAACCGTTCCCTATGCCTTACAGCGAGGACTTTGAAAGCACGCCGCTCTCCCGCGCGCCCAAGTACCTTTCCGATCAGGACGGCGCCTTTGAGGTTCATGCTTGCGTTGGACGAGATGGGCAATGCCTGGAGCAGGTCATCACCGAAAAGCCGATCCCATGGGGACCGCTGCCAGACCCATTTACCCTTGCCGGCGATGTTGACTGGGCAGATTACACCGTGGCCGCCGATTTTGCCATGAGCCCTACCGGTAACGTGACCTTGATGGGAAGAATTGACTCGGCCGACGTTTTTCAGGGCGACAAAGTCATCTATCCAAGCGGCTACATTCTTAGCGTGGAGACTAACGGCGAGTGGAAGCTTGTCACCGCGGCTTACAAGAAACCCACCGTCACTCTGGCGTCGGGAACTGCTGCGATTAAGCCGGGCGAGTGGCATCGCTTTGCTTTGACATTCCACGGCAATGTGATTTCAGCATTGATCGACGGAAAGCAGCAGGCGAACATCGGCGATAATTCGCACCCGCATGGAATGATCGCAGTGGGAACCGGATGGAACAAGGCGCAAATCGATAAGCTCACCGTAACGCCGTAAAGAAGCTCAGGCGAGCAAGCCGGAGATTGTACTTATTACAAGTTAGCGGCCGGGCGAACAGCAACAAGGAGATGAACAATGACCACAGGGCATGAAGCGAATACGAGTTACACGCAACGCCACTTACTAACTGCATTGGTTTTGCTCCTGGGATTGCTGATGCTGGTTCCGTCAAGCGCCCGTGCGGCGCAGGCGAGTTCGCCGGCCGCAGCGGCATCCGTCGATACCGACCGCTGGCTTGAGATCGACCTCTATTGGTTCCGTCAGAACGATATCAAGGGTTCGGTTCACGAGTTCTGGGACCGGTTTCAGCCTCTGTTTGCAGGGGTTCGCGGTGATCGCGGCGTGATCCTCAACGTAGGTTGGACGATCAGCGCGGTGATGGAGTGGTCGGGGAATCCAGATCAGAAGATATGGCTCCCCACCACATCCGGCCAGGCTCGATGGGTAGACGAGAACGGACCTCTGACTGGAACAACCGAGGAGCGAAAGAAGCAGGCAGCCGCCCGCTTTGCCGGCTCCGCGCCCCGTCAACGCCATGGCTACGATCCGTGGACTTACGGCGATGTAAAGCTTCTGTCAGCCGCGATGAAAGAAGAGGCAGCGCGGCATGGCATTTCTGCCTTCAAGGTAGGCATGTTGAATCTGGCCTGGACCAATGGCTACGGCGAGGGAAGGTTCGACGGCGCCTGGAGCAGCAAGCACCAGGAAGCATTCACCCCTTGTGCCCCTGTCGATCCACCAAGGTTCTTTATGTCCCTCGGCCGCTACTTCGATCCGGCAGCTCGCCTTCATGCCGATCCGGCCCCCATGGGAGGATTGCCTCACGGATTCGCCGAAAGAACCCCGGTACATCAGGTCTACGCGGCTCAGTGGGGAAGCATGTCGAAGGCGCTCGGTCTTGATGCGATCATGTTCCGCGATTCATTCGGCATGCCGGTGCCCTATTCGCGCAACGGACCGTGGGGCCCGGTTGCACCTTCTGCCGAGATCATCCACCAGGCTACAGACGGGGTCGCGGCCTTAATCAAAGACACCAAGATGGCTAACCCGGATGCGCTGGTCATGATGTATTCGAATGGTACCAGCGCGATCGGTGACTGGCGCGCCAACGGAATGGATCTTGAAGCCATCGCCAAGCAAGGTTATCTGGATATCTGGGTAGACCAGACCTGGGCCGGAGCGTGGAATGAAGTTGGCGTTCGCGAAACCGACTTTTGGAATGCCCCCACGATGGGGTGGACTTATCAACTCGGCTATATGCTCACCCACGCCGCAATCCTTGCAGATACCAAAGTGCGCCATTACCCACTTATTGAAACCTTCGATGCCTGGGAAGATTGGGATATCATCCACTCCGCGCCGCAAAGATTGCGTTGGGGAATCTGGGCCTATTCCCATGCCGCAGTCAAGACGCCGCATGGCATTAAGATGCCGGTGGGTTCGTATATCTCATGGGCCAACCAGGGTGAGCGCCTGCTCAGCCAGCAGGACGTGAGCTTTCTCGCGGACAATATCAATGCTGCGGTCATCGACGCACACCAAACCACCGAGGTCTTTGGCCCGACGCTGGTTTATTCGCGCGAGGCCATGCAACGGCAGATCGACCATGCCGCGCCAAATCACACCGTCAACGAGTGGCTGGATGAACAGGCTGCGTCGGTGAACAAATGGCCGGTTCCCATCCTCTCTGCGACGCGCGTGGAGTGGATACCGCAGGTGCAGTCCGACCTTTTCATTTTGCAAACGCCCTCGCACCTTTCGCCTGCGCATCTCGAGTCTATCGAGCAGCTCATCCGCAAGGGGCAGCCGGTAGCCATCTTTGGCGGTTCCGAGGGTGTCGACGCAACCCTGTTGCACATGGCAGGCTTGCGCGAAGGTGCAACTCCCGTGCCGGCCAGATCGCAACTATGCAAGGCAACAGGCCAGGATCGGTATCTGGTGAAGAACGCAACCAATGCTTTCGACACCTGGTGCTACTCTGACAATGCTTCGGCGTCGCCAGAAGCGCGGGTGATCTATACGGCGAATGGTTCGCCGCGTCTGACGCTCGACACAACCGGCGGCAAGCATGTGGCCATGTGGAACCCTCCCGACCTCAGGTCAATGGGCGGCGCGCCTCTCTCTGAAGTGTGGGGCAACACCGGCGCTCCGTACGCGCTGGCGGCGGGTGTATTGACCAGCATGCTAAAGCAAAACGCAGCATTGCATGCCGAACAGATCGATCTGCAGCAAACGATGAACGTTGCCGCATGGCGCACCAGGGATGGATCGCTCCGCATTCTGGCAGGCAATCTGGAAGAGGGATTGCGCGACGATGGCGACTTCTCGCGCCACACCACTTTGGTTCTGCCGAAATCGTGGCCCGCCGCAAACTGGAAGAATATCTGGGCCGGCGGCGCGCTTTCTCTGAAGAACAATTTGCTCACCCTCGACTTGAAGCAGGCCGAGTCGGTCCTGTTGGAGCCCTCAAAATGACGAGAAGCGTCTCCTATATTGAGCGCTTGGACTAGCATTCAAACACGGCGACAAAAGGGGCTCCCGAATGGAGCCTCTTTTATCGTTGAAGTGCCGAGCAGAAAGGCAACTGTTTCACTAAGTTATTGCGGAATTTCTTTCAAGTTCGTTAGTGGAACAACCGCCCCGTCAACTCCGTGCCTGAATAAAGCTCTCCAGGTGAGGGAATTGTTGCTCGCGCCAAAGTCGCAGGCCTTCCCACCCTTCTTCTACCACCCGCAGCACACGCTGCCTTTCATCGAGGTCAGGCGAAGCCTGAGCCCATATGGGAACCAATGTGGTTTCCAGCGCAGTTCTCGAGTCCAGAAGAGCGGGCTCGAGAACGCACGCCGCTGCGGCGGCCCCAAATCCAAAGCGTCTCATCCTCAATCCACTGCGCAGGCCGGCGCGAATAGTTCCAATGAGGCGGTCATCCCATGCCAGCTTGCGTGCCGCATCACGGCCAACCCTCTCCACGGTGTCTCCGAGATACGGGTTGAACATCCTGACAAGAAGGTCTTCGGCGTAGTCCTTGAAACCTTCAGGCGTGAAGAGCGCATCTTCTCCCTTGTTCTGGGCTATCAAGGCCCTTCCGGATTCCCCAATGAAGGCCGTCCGCAGGAAATCGAACACTCCGGGCACAACTTTCAATTCATCGATCCGCTTCGCGCCGCGGATGCCGCCGACATAAGCGGCCAGGGCATGCGTCGCATTGTGTCCCCAGAGCTTCGCTTCTTCGAACGGAAGCAAATGGTCTTTCTCGGCAAAGACCGTGATGCCACGCTGAAAACGAATGGATGGATCGTCGAAGTGAATTCTGGAAATGAGAATGCGATTGAACTCTTCGACAAGAAACGCGCGATCCCCACCAGGCGTGACGGGTGTCAGTTGGCGCGAGCGCATTTCATCCGGATCGACGACCACGCCGCTCATCTTTCCTATCACGGTATTCAGGAAACGAACCCGCGAACGCACCTTCTCATGCTGATCTTTCGGGATTGCGCTGAATACCGCTTCTTCCAACTCTTCAGCGGCTGAGTTGTGATTTTCTGCCGCATAGACTACTGCGGGCTGGCCATTCGACGCGGCTTTTCGCATCAAGCCTTCCGCCAGAATCCTGTGAATGCTTCCGGGAGAATCTGAACAGTAGAAACGAACGCTGGGCAGCGCGGTCGCAATCTCTTCGGCTTCCGCTACTCTCTGCACCAGGAATTCCGCGTCCTCGGCAGTTTGAGGATTTGCAATGTCAACCGGGCCAATCTCTTCAAATTCAATATGGTCCAGATGTGCGACGTTCACTGAATAATGACCCGACGCGTCGCGAAGCGCCTTTACAACGCTGGGCTGAACCTCAGCAACAACGAGGCGCCCAAAGTTGCCGGACCTGTATGCTTCGTAGAAAAACAGTCCAGCCTGGATGGCGCCAAAACCGAACCCGACAAAGGTACGCTTGCCCGAAAATGACACTAGACCTTCCCTTCCTGCAAGTAGGCAACTTCATTTTGAGCTGACCAGGATGGCACTTGAAGGATGCTCTGCTGGCGGCGATGAGGATAGACCACGGCCTTGCCGTCGATCTGCTGAGCCTTCACGAGTTGAAGAAACTCAATGGCATGTTCGAGGTCGCCTACTCTGGTAATGTGTGCGCCGGCGTCGATCTTGTGCTCCGCGATCAGAGCCAGAACCTGTGCAATATCCCAGGGCGAGCCGCCGCTCGAACCGGTCACATTGATCTCTTTGTAGTGCACAACTCCGGCATCGATGCCAACAATCTCGTCGCCCTTCTTGAGTCCGCCAAACAGGTTCAGCACCGCGCCGCGCGCAACAAGCTCCTGCGCCGATTCGATTGCCTTCTTCGAGCCCACGGCGACGATGACATCATCCGCGCCTTGCCAATCCGTCATCGCTCCAATGACGTCACTGGTTTTCTCGGAACCAACGTTGACCGTTCGCATTTCAATCCCCAACTTCGCCGCTCGCGCACCAAAGAGGCTCTGCACAAGGTCGAGTCGCTCAGCTGCAAAATCCGCAACCACAATCGCTCTGGGGCCGTAGCTGAATGCGATGTCCACATGCATGCGGCCCATCGCTCCTGCGCCGATGACGACGGTCACCCCGCGCGGCTTCAGGCCCACCGCAGCTTGTCTTGCAACCGGCGGGTTGGCCTGAGATATATGAACGTGATGCTCTTGAGCTGAAAGCGCGCAGGAAATTGGCTCACTCATTGCTGCGTGCGCGAACGGAACGCCGGCATCCGGGATCGGCAACAGGCATCCAGCCTCAAGCACTTCTTCAGGGATGAGAATGTACTCTGCCAAGTGACCGGCGAGCGTGTACCCCGCGGCCACTTTATTTATCCCGACCCCTCCATTGCGATAGCGCTCGCGGTGATTAACCGGTGCGTGATCCACTGCGGGTTGGACCACGAAGCGCTGGCCTATTGTGTAAGCGGTCTGCAGCTTCTCTCCGACTTTCACAATCGTTACGGACCCCTCGTCTCCAAGGATCAAGGGGAATTGAGCAGGGTCCCAGCCGTACATCAGCTTGTGGTCCGGCCCCTGCTCAATGAGCTTGATGAGCGAGGTGCAGATGCCTGCAGCATCCACGCGCGCAAGCAGTTGCGAAGGGCCCACCTGGGGCGTAGGAACGCTCTTGATGGCAAGATGCTCAAAGCCGATGCCGTCAAGCACAAGCGCCCGCATCGTTGCTGGCACGTAGTTTGATTCGCCGCCTAGCTGTTCACTTGACATCTCTTCTCCTAGCTTTCCATTGCCCAGTATTGCCAGATCCGAACGTCGTTGGATGAAGCATGGTAGCAGCGGGGAACTGCTGCGCACCTACACCCCGAGGCGGTTGCGGCGAACCAATTCTCCCAGCGTGTAGTTTGAATGCGGAGTGTAGCCTTTGAGCGGCAGTATGCGCCCGTCGATTGCATCGAGCAGCCAGTCCGGTTGCGGGAAGAACATGGCTTCCAACTCCGGTGCGGGCGTGATCCAGTTGCGCGAACCCACCACAACGGGAGGCGCATCCAGATCGTCGAAGCAAAGCTGCGTGAGGTTGGTGGCCACTGTCTGCAGCACATTGCCGCGCTCGACAGCGTCACTTGCAAGGACCACCTTGCCGGTCTTCTTTACAGAGGCAACAAGAGTCTCATAGTTGATTGGATTGACGGCGCGCAGATCGATGATCTCTGCCGAGAGCCCAAACTCTTTTTCCAGCCGATCCGCGGCAGCAATGGCGGTGTAAAGAGCGGGGCCCAGCGTAATAATGGTCAGGTCCTTGCCCTTGCGTTTTATAGAGGGCTCAGAAAGATCGATCTCGTAGTGCCCCTCAGGCACGCCCTTCTCGGCAAACATCTCGCCCATGTCGTAGATCTTCTGGCTTTCAAAGAAGATGACTGGATCTGTACCGGCCAGGGAAGCTGCCATCATGCCTTTGGCGTCGTACGGCGTAACCGGATAGACGACTTTAAGGCCCGGGATGTGATTGACCATCGCCGCCCAATCTTGCGAGTGCTGGGCGCCGTACTTTGCGCCCACCGAGATGCGAAGCACCACAGGCATCTTCACATCTCCGGCCGACATGGACTGCCACTTTGAAAGCTGATTGAAAATCTCGTCGCCCGCGCGTCCCATGAAATCGGCATACATCAGCTCGGCCACCACTCTGCCGCCGGCCATGGCATAGCCCACCGCAGCGCCAACGATCACGGCCTCAGAGATGGGCGAATTGAACAGGCGGTGGTAGGGAAGCAGTTCCGTGAATCCGCGATACACAGCGAAGGCGCCGCCCCAGTCGCGATTCTCTTCGCCAAACGCGATCATCGTGGGGTCGATGGAGAAGCGGTGCAACATGGCCTCGAATACCGCGTCGCGCATGTTGTACATCTTCATCTTGGGAACCGGCTTGCCGTCCTGGGTGGCGGTGCGAACCTTGCCGCTGATCTGCTTCACGCGCAGATTTTCTGCGATGTCCTGCAGGAACTCCGGCTGGCGGTCGTCGAACTTTTCAACGCGCTGGTTAGAGAACATTACCTTCTCTACCAGGTCGGATTCGATGGAGACGCGCGGGCTGCGCTCCAGATCGGCGGCCAGGCGGAACATGTCGAAAACAACAGCGTCGATTTTTTCGCGGGAGCTATCAAGTTCGCGTTCGGTCAAAATGTGGGCATCCATGAGGCGCTGCCGGTAAGCAACAATCGAATCGGCCTTCTGCCATTGCTCAATCTCTTCCTTTGAGCGGTAGCTGGACGAATCCGAAGGCGAGTGGCCGCTGATGCGATACGTAATCGTATCCAGCAGAACCGGGCCGCGGCCTTCAGCAAGAATCTGCTTCTTGCGGCGGAAAGCGTCAATCACCGACAGAGGATCGTATCCGTTAACGCGCTCTGAATGCATCTGCTCGGGATTCACTCCCGCGCCGAGTCGCGCGATAAACTGCATGCCCATGGTTTCGCCGTTGGGCTGCCCGCCCATGCCATAGAAATTGTTCATGCAGTTGAAGACGATGGGCAAGCCGCCGCCCAGCGACTGGTCCCAGAGGTTTCTGTACTGGTCCATCGAAGAGAAAGTAATGCCTTCCCACACCGGGCCGCATGCAAACGAAGCGTCGCCGATGTTGCACACCACGATACCCGGCTTGCGATTGACGCGCTTGTAGAGTGCTGCGCCGGGCGCAACGGAGCCCGAGCCGCCAACGATCGCGTTGTTGGGATAGATTCCGAAAGGCGTGAAGAACGCGTGCATCGAGCCGCCGAGCCCGCGCTGGAAGCCGTTGTCGCGCGCGAAGATTTCGCAATAGGCTCCATAGAGGAATGCGCGGATGGCCGTCTCCCTCGCCGGTCCCTGGTAATCGCGCGCAACGGGTGCGAGCATCGCGCCGTCACGCGATTTGGCAATGATCTCTGACAGTTGCTGTTCGGGTATTTTATGGATGCTTGAAAAGCCCTTGGCGAGAATCTCGCCGTGGCTGCGGTGCGAACCAAAAATAAGGTCGTCAGGCGTCAGCAGAAAAGCCATGCCCACGGCAGCCGCTTCCTGTCCGATTGACAAGTGGGCCGGCCCGGCATGGTTATAAGTCACGCCCTTGTATGCGCCCTTGATCTTGATCTCATTCAGGATCGTTTCAAACTCGCGGATCGCGCACATGTCCTCCCAGATGTGGAGGAAGTCCTCGGTGGTGTAGTGGGCGAACTCATCCTCAGGCGTGCGGTCATAAGCGTTCACCGGGATGTTTGACAGGCGGATCTCGGACTTGGAAAAGGCATTCTGCGGTTCGACAACGATCGATTTGGGCATCTCTAAGCTCCTAGTGAATTGCAGTAATCGCCTCTCTCAAGGCTTCTGAAACTGTGGGGTGGGGGAAGACCAACTCGCCTGCGTTTGCGGCGCTCATTTCGGTTTCAACCATGATGGCCGCCGCAATAATGAACTCGCTGGCCGAGTCGCCGATGGCATGCACGCCGAGAATCTCGCCAAACTCTTCGCCGCTGAGGACCTTGACGACTCCGGTGGGGTCCTGATGCTCGACAAGATAGCGTCCCGCGACTGCCATGGGGACAAGCGATTTTCTGTACTTGATCCCGGCTTTTTTCAATTCCTCTTCAGTGCGGCCCACCATGGCCACCTCAGGATGCGTGTAAACAACGGCGGGCAGGGAGTTGTAGCGCACTTTGTCCCTTTTCCCGAACATGTTGTTGACCGCGACGATTCCTTCGCGGCTGGCGGCATGGGCCAGCATGCGCCGTCCGGTCACGTCTCCGCAGGCCCAGATGCCCGGAACGTTTGTCTTGCCCTGTTCCGATGTTTTAATGCCTTTGGGCGTAAAGTCGATGCCGGCTTTTTCGAGGCCTAGATCTTCCACATTCGCGCGGCGGCCGGTTGAGTTCAATATGTAATCGGCTTCCACGCTCGACTCATTTCCGTCCTGCTCAGCGAAGTGAAGCGTGTGGCCTTCAATGCGGAGCACTCTGGCGGAGAGATGAAACTGGATGCCCTTCTGCGTGAGAATGCGCAGCATGCGGGTAGAGATTTCAGAGTCCGCTCCGGCGGCGATCGCGGGCAGCATCTCGAAGACTTCGACCTTTGCGCCAACCTCCTGAAAGAAGCAGGCAAATTCAAGGCCGATGTAGCCGCCGCCAACAATAGCGATGCTCTTGGGCACTTGCTGCAATTCAAAAACCGAATTTGAATCGAGAGTGAACTCGGACTGGATGCCAGGAATGGGAGGAACCGCGGGGCGCGAACCGGTGGCCAGCAGGATATTGGCCGCTTCGTAGCGCGTGTCACCCACTTCAATGGTGTTGCGCGAAACCATGCGCGCGTGTCCGGTGATCACTTCAACACCAGCGCGCTTGAGCAGGCCCTGTACGCCCTTGGTCAGAATGGCGACAATATGGTTCTTGCGCGCTACTACGGCAGGCATGTCAAACTCCGGCACGCCGACTCGAACACCATAGGCTGCGGCCTCACCGCACTCGCGAAACAAGCGCGACGACCGCAGGAACGTCTTGGCCGGAATACAGCCGACATTGAGGCAGGTTCCACCGAGCTTTTCTTTCTCGACCAGTGCAACTTTCTTGCCCATTTTTCCGGCGTGGATCGCAGCTTCATATCCTCCGGGGCCCCCACCGATCACGATCAGATCGTACATATCCGCTCCACGTTTTCAATTTTTTCCCGGAGAACCTGCAGAAACCGCGCGCCGGGTGCGCCGTCGATGACCTGGTGGTCGAGGGTAAGGGAGAGGCCGATGGAATCAATGAATCCCACCATGCCCTCCTTGCGGACCGCCTTCAATTCAATTGCGTTGACTCCGAGAATTGCAACCTGCGGCGGATTCAGCACCGGCGTGAACGATTCAATGCCCAGCCCGCCGAGGTTGCTGATGGTGAACGTGCCGCCTGATAGATCGTCAGCCGAGATGGTGCCCTCGACGGCCTTGGTCGAGAGTGCCTTGATGCGTGCCGCAAGCGTCGCTGCACTGAGCGCCTGCGCATCGTGCACCACGGGAACCAGCAAGCCGCGCGAAGTGTCGCAGGCAAATCCAATATGCACGCCCCGGCCCTGTCGAATCGCTCCATCGACGAACAGAACATTCAGATGGGGCGCATCTACGAGCGCCTGCACGGTGCACCAGGTCATCAGGTCGTTGATGTTGATCTCGGGTGTCGAAGAGGATTTGATCTTTGCGCGTAATGAGAGCAGGCCGCGGGCGTCCGCCGAAGTGTTGAGCGTGTACTGCGCCGTGCCGGCCAGCGACTCGCGCAGGCGGCGCGCGATCTTTTCGCGAACTCCGGAGATGCGGGTTTCCGGCTCGCCCATGTCGGAAGCCATGACCATCCCGCCAATTCCCGAGCCCTCATAAGGAGCGATCGCGCCGCTTTGCGCACGCCGGCTGGCCGCGTTCGAGACCCTGGGAGAGGCATGGAAAAGCGTGCGCAGATCGCTCTCAAGAACCCGGCCGCCGGGCCCGGAACCGGTTACCGCTGCCGGATGAAAGTCGTGTTCGTCAGCAAACTTGCGCGCCCTCGGGCTCAGTGGTCCAGAAGAGTTGGCTGAAGGTGCTTCGGATGCCGCGGGCGCAACCGGCTGGTTTACCTCACTTGCCGCTGGTGCGCCTGGCGTTTGGGTATTCGCGGTGCCCACGGCAACGGTTGCGCCGCTGCCTTGCGGCTTGAATGCTTCAACGCTCTCGTCGGGATTGCCGATCACAAACAAATTGGTAAACACCGGCACCAACGCGCCCTTTTGAAAGAACCGCGCCAGCACGGTGCCATCAATCGGAGACTCCACTTCGAAACTCGTCTTGTCGGTCTCAATCTCGACAACCGGTTCACCGGCGGTAACCGCCTGGCCATCTTCTTTCAGCCACTTGCTGATAAGGCACTCTTCTACCGTGTTGCCCAGCTTCGGGAGTTCAACCGCCACTGCCATAGGTTCCGTCCTGATTTCCTCGATTTTTGGCGTCCCTGACGCTTGAGTACCGGGCAGGGAAGGTGCAAGCCCCCCCGGCGATCCTTGCCAAACTATTGGCATTTGGGAGCTTGCAAGCCGATCCAGGAGAGGTTCATCTGAAAACTGAACCCAGCCTAGTTCGTTTATGAGCGTTTGTCAAACGTAATCAGAGCATATTTGAACGAAAATGCGTGGTTCCCTGAATCGTCCACGCCTTACGACATCAAGGCCTACTTCACTTCATCTCAGCCACCAGCACATCGAGTTTGGCTTCGCGCAGTTGTTCGATATATTTGGCTTCGGTTCCCGAATCGGTAACCAGCACGTCGATGTCGGTTACCGGGCCCACATGAGCGAATCCCTGCGTGCCGAACTTGGTGTGGTCGGCCAGGGCAATGCGGGTCTTGGCCGATTTGAGGATCATCCTCTTGATCTGCGCTTCTGCCTGTCTTGAAGTCGAGATGCCGTAGGTTGAGTCGATCGCGCTTACGCCGATGACGGCCTTGTCCACGCGTATCTCCGACAAGGCATGCCGCGCCCATTCTCCAGCCAGGTAAAAGGTGTCTTTCTGCAGGTCGCCGCCTGTGCAAAGCACTGTAATACCGGCACTTTGCTGCAATTCGCACACAATGCTCGGGGAATTGGTGACCACCGTGACCCGGTTCCGCTGAAACAGCAGGCAGGCCAACTCGAAAACCGTGGTGCTGCTCTCCAGAAAGACCGTATCCCCGTCGGCGATCAAGTGCTCGGCCCGTCGCGCGATGGCTTCCTTCTCTTTACTATGGGTGCGCAGCAGCGTCTCGTAGGCGGGCTGAAAATTGGTGCTCGACATGCGCGAAGTGGCGCCGCCGTGGGAGCGGACCAGCAAGCCCTGTGCTTCCAGCGCGGCAAGGTCCCGGCGGATGGTCACTGCCGTTGCGCCAAGCATTTCGCAAAGCTCGGCAGCGGCAATCGTGCGCCGCAAGGATAGAATTTCGCGAATACGAAACCTGCGTTCTTCGGCAAGCATGACGAAAATCGACGCTCCTTTTCGGGCTGAACTTGATATGACTATACCGCAGAATGATCGTTTGTGAGCGAAGTTGATCTAATTGCGGAATTTTGCCTCTCCAATGCGCTCTCTGGTGCTGCCATTTGGCCGGGAAATCGCGTCCGGGCCGGGCATCTAGAAACAAGCCGCCTTTTGCGGGTTTAAGATACGAACTTGAAAAGCTGCGACTTGCAGCCCGAGGACCTTCGAGATGAGCGACTTTGGAAAACAGATCCGGCTGAATCGTTTCCTGAGACCGAACAGGAAGACACTGGTAGTGGCATTCGATCACCCGGTCATTTTTGGCCTCATGCCCGGCACAGAGAATCCTCACCAGCAGATCCGCACCTTTGCCGAAAATGGCGCCGACGCGGTGCTGATGAACCTGGGGATGGTGCGTATCGCAGGGCAGGGGCTGTTGAACGAACGCGCGCCGGCACTGATTGTTCGGCTGGATTGGACGACGGCCTGGACGGCGACGGCTTCAGGCGCCACCCTGCACAGCGAGTTGGTGGTCCACCCGGAAGAAGCGCTTCGCTATGGAGCGGATGCTGTGATGACCTACCTGTTTGTGGGAACCGGGGACAACGAGTTTGAGGCGCGCGAAATCAAGCGCAATGCCGAGGTGGCGCGCGAGTGCGAGCGCCTGGGAATCCCACTGATTGTTGAAACGCTGGCCAGAGGCATCGGCCTGACGAATCCGACCTCCCCGGAATGGATCAAGCTCCACACCAGGATCGCCCTGGAACTCGGCGCCGACGTGTTGAAAACCGACTACACCGGGGACGTGGGGACCATGAAAGATGTGATCCAGAACTGCCCGGCTCCGGTACTTGTTCTGGGAGGGGTTCAGAAGCCCGAAAGGGAAGTGATGGACATCGTGAAGGGAGCAGTAACCGCGGGTGCGGCCGGACTGACCTTTGGGCGCAATGTCTTTCAATCAGCCGATGTAGTTGCGACGCTAAGAAAACTGCGCGCCACCCTGGATGAGTCACCGAAATAGCGCCCAATTCTCACCGGTCGTCAGGATTCTTCCCTTCAGACCGCTACACGCGGATGTAAACCTTTACAATTAACCGCAGCATTCTTCCATCTGGCGAGGTGACCCTGAAATGACCGACAAACTCGACACAACAGAAAGCACCCCGCAGCGCACCCTGCTCAAGCAACTCGGCATCGACCCTCAAGGTAAGGTCCCCGCTGTGATTCCCGCCTTCAACATACCTTATTTGCCGATGATGGAACCAGTGGTGGCTGCCTTGCGCACATCCGGCGTCTTTGGCCTCATCGCCGTCGCCCGCCTGGAGTGGATCAAGTTTGAGTCCGGCAGTCTCAAGGCAGTCTACGACGAATACCAGAGCGTGAAGGATGAGCGTTTTACGCGCCTGCACCTCGATCACGTCCCGGTCATCGACGAGGACAATCTCGAGGTGGACTACGAATCCGTCATCCGTGAAGCCATCGATCTGGGCTATGGGTCCGTCATGGTGGACGGCTCACGGCTGTCGCTTGAAGACAACATCGATGCCACGCGCCGGATTACCCGAATCGCCCACGCGGCCGGCATTCCCGTCGAGGGGGAATTGGGCGCGGTGATGGGCCACGAGTCCGGCCCTCTGCCGCCCTACGAAGAACTGTTTGCCAGCGGAAAGGGATTCACCACGCCAGAGGCCGCCAAGCGATTTGTGGCCGAAACGGGGGTGGATTGGCTCTCCGTCGCCATCGGCAACGTCCACGGTGCAATTGCCGCGTCGGTCCGTTCCGGAAAGAAAGTGGAAGCGAGGCTGAATCTCGATCAATTGCAGAGCATTTATGCGGCCGCGCAGGTTCCACTGGTCTTGCATGGCGGCACCGGAATCCGGCGCGAATACATTCACCAGGCCTTCCGGCGCGGAATCGCGAAAATCAACATCGCCACCGCCATCCGCCAGCCCTACGAAGCGAATGTTGCGAAGTCCAAAGCCGCAGCGCAGCAGGCCGTATACGATGCAACAATCCAGGTCCTCAGCGAGGAACTCGGACTCATCGCCGCATCCCAGGTTATTTCACAAACTTGATCGCAGATTCCGCCCTGTTGGCGCGTTGCTCATTGAGGAACTCCTTCATCAGAGGGCAGAAACCCCATCTCGCGATAGATGGGCCGGATTGCGTCGCGCACCGCGGGCAAGCGCGTAACGAACCAGCCAGCCCCGAGCAGAATCGACGCACCGTTGATGATTACCGTCCACGGAGCGCCGATGGCATGCGCCAGGCTCCCCGCCAGCAGGCTGCCAAATGGCGCCATTCCCATAAACGCCATAGTGTAGTAGCCCATCACTCGTCCGCGCTTGTCGTCGGTGACAATGGTCTGGATGACTGTATTGCTGGCCGCCATGCCCTGCATCATGCCCATGCCTGCGATCAGCACCATCACCATCGAGAGCCAGAAGACCCGCGACAAACCGAATCCGATCAGTCCGATTCCGAAAACGGCCGCGGCCATGGGAATGATGCGCACCAGGCCGCGCACATTTCTGCGCGCCGCCAGCGAAAGCGCCGAGACCAGCGCTCCCACGCCCATGGCGCCCATCAGGAAACCGAGGGTATGCGGCCCGCCGTGCAGAACCTGTGCGGCAAAAATGGGCATCAGCACCACAAAGGGCATGCCCATCAAACTCACGATGGCAAATAAAAGCAGAATCGTCCGCACCGGCAGAAATTCCGACACGTAGGTCCAACCAGCCTTCAATTCGGCCAGCATCGTTGTGGTCTTTCGCGCCGTCTCAGCGGCCGGAAGCCGCATGGCCAGCAGCGATGCGATGACCGCCAGGTAGCTGACGCCGTCGATGAGAAAGCACCAGCCCTCGCTGGTGGCTGCAATTAACATGCCTGCCAGCGAGGGGCCAACCAGACGCGCCATGTTTACCATCGACGAGTTGATTGCGATGGCGTTGCCCAGGTCGCGCCGATCACCGACCATGTATACCATGAACGATTGCCGGCCCGGCATGTCGAAGGCATTGATCAGCCCCTGCATCACGCTCAAGCCAAGAATCCACGGAATGGTCACGCGGCCCGAAAGAGTCAGCGCAGCCAGGCCTAGCGACTGCACCATCGATAGGGCCTGCGTCCACACCAGCACCTGCCGCCGATTGAGCCGGTCAATCCAAACGCCGGCAAAAGGCGCGAGCAAAAATGTCGGTATCTGCCCCATGAAACTGACCGTGCCCAGCAGCAGCGCCGAATGCGTGAGCCGGTAGACCAGCCACGCCGTGGCAATGCGCGTCATCCACGTGCCGATCAGCGATATGCTTTGCCCGGCAAAAAAAAGCCTGAAGTTGCGATGGCTCAGCGCGCGCCACGCGTGTGACATGCCGCCAGGAAGTGGGGCGGTTTGGTCGCCCTTCGGTTCCTCGATAGCGTTCAGGAGGCCCTTTTCATCCGCAGCCATTCGTCAGGTATCCCCTTCAGCAATCAGCATTTTGGCCATCCGAATGGACATTAAACGGAGGCGGCATCAATACCAGTTTGGCCTTTCTTCCATCGTTGCGCAATGTTCGCCAAAGCCTGAGGGCCCTGTCTTCAAGGCCGTTCCGATTCGACTCGACAGCCAGCGGCCAATCGTTGAATTTGCCGTGAACGTCGGAACTCGACTATCGTTCGAAGCGAGGGCCTGTTGATGCAGCCGGACGAGTGGCCACGGCTCCCATGGCTCGCGTGGAGTTTGAGCCGGCTTATAAAGTGGAGGTGCCTGCCGTATGAGCGTCTGTTGTGCCAAGGGGAGCGTAGATACCGATTTTCCACCCCTGCAGTTGAATGAACTGCTTACAGAAGCCCTGGCCAGTCTCGGCGCGCGCAATCGCGTGATGGTGGTGCCCCCCGACCAGAGCCGCGAGCACTCCCGCGCTGGCGAGTTGACCCGCTACGCCTGGCAATACTACGGCGACCGCCTCAAGGTTGTGATGCCCGCGTTGGGCACCCATACCCCCATGCGGCCTGACCAGCTCGACCACATGTTTCCCGGCGTGCCGCACAGCCTCTTTAAGGTGCACAACTGGCGCACCGACGTAGAAACGCTGGGCGAGGTTCCGGCGGAGTTTGTTCGCGAGCTTTCAGAAGGCAAGCTCGATTTCGCCTGGCCGGTGCAGGTGAACCGGCTCATCTCGCAGGGCGGCTTTGACCTCATTCTCTCCATCGGCCAGGTGGTGCCGCATGAAGTCATCGGCATGGCCAACTACAACAAGAACATCCTTGTAGGCACCGGCGGTCCCGAGGGCATCAACCGCAGCCACTACCTCAGCGCCGTCTACGGTTCCGAGCGGATCATGGGCCGCGCCGTCAACCCGGTGCGCACCCTGCTCAACTCTGCGTCAGACAATTACCTGCGGCACCTGCCCATCGTGTACGCAATGACCGTAGTCGGCCGCAGGCTTGACGGCACGCTGGCGGTGCGCGGGCTGTTCGTTGGAGATGACGCGGAGGCCTTTTACTTGGCCGCCGAACTCAGCCTGAAGGTGAACTTCGAGATGCTCGAAGCGCCAATCCGCAAAGCCGTTGTCTATCTGCAGCCGGAAGAATTCCACTCCACATGGATCGGCAACAAGGCTGTCTATCGCACCCGCATGGCGCTGGCTGATGGCGCGGAACTCATTATTATCGCGCCAGGCGTGAGGGAATTCGGCGAAGACAAGGCCATTGACGCGCTGATCCGCAAGTACGGCTACTTCGGAACCCCGGCAACGCTGGCCGCCGTCAACGCCAACGAAGACCTTGCCGCAAGCCTCGGCGCTGCCGCGCACCTCATGCACAGCTCCTCTGAGGGCCGGTTCAAAATCACCTGGTGCCCCGGCATGTTGAGCAGGGAAGAGATCGAAGGTGCAGGCTTTCAATACGGCGACCTCTCGGAAATGTTGCAGCGCTACGATCCAGCCAAACTGAAAGACGGCTACAACCGAGTCGACGGCGAAGATGTCTTCTTTATCTCCAATCCAGCGCTTGGACTGTGGGCCGAGCGCTCCCGCTTTGCGGCGGATGTATCGCACGAGCAGGTAACTGCGGCGCAGCGATAAAACGCTTTATGATGGGGAGAGTCCGCTCGCACAATGCTGCGGGCGTTACAGCGGTTCCAGAATTGTTGTACCCCGAAACCGCAACTACTAAGTGCCATTTTCCCTCAAGAAAATGGCGCCTTTCACCGCTCTCAAAAGGGCACGTGAATTCTGGAACCGCTCTAGAGTTCTGTCTAAGAAATGGAGTGAACGCCCGATGGCTGGTGGGTTGAAGATTCCTGCAAATGGTGAAATAGATTTTCTGGCTCTGGGTGCGTTGGTCAACCGCCTCGATCCGGGCATTGTCCCCTTCCGCAAGGCGACGCAATGCACCATTCACGTTAGCGGCGGCGAATTTAACGTTGCCGCCAACCTTGCCGACTGCTTCGGCATGAAGACGGCCATCGTCAGCGCCATGAGCGACTATCCCATCGGCGACCTCATTGCCGAGCGGGTGCGCGCCATGGGCGTCAAGCCGTTCTACAAACACTTCAAGCACGACGGCGTCACCGGCCCCAACATGGCCACCGTTTACAGCGACCGCGGTCACGGCTTGCGCGCTCCGGTTGTTTTCTACAACCGCTGCAACGAGGCGGGCGCGCTGCTGAAGCCCGGCGACTTTGACTGGAAGGCGATTTTTGCCGGCGGCGTGCGCTGGGTTCACTGCGGCGGATTGTTCGCCGCGCTCTCGCCCACCACGGCGGCGTTGGCAGCGGAGATGATGAAAGCCGCCAAGGAAGCCGGCGCAGTAACTTCGTTCGATCTGAATTTCCGTGAAAAGCTTTGGAAGATTCAAGGCGGTGAAGAGCGCGCCGTTGAGACCATCGGCAAAATCGTTGAAAACGTCGACGTGCTGATCGGCAACGAAGAGGATCTGCAAAAGGGCCTGGGCATTCCGGGACCTGAAGTAGCAGCAAAATCAAAGCTCGACCCCAGCGTGTTCTTCGGCATGATCGATGCCGTGGTCAAGAAGCATCCGCAGGCCAAGGTGGTAGCCACCACTCTGCGCGAGGTGCATTCAACCAGTCATCACAGTTGGAGCGCGGTTGCATGGATGGATGGGAAGACCTACACTGCGCCAACGGCTGAGTTGGACGTGCTGGACCGTGTGGGCGGCGGCGACGGCTTTGCGGCCGGATTTATCTATGGCTTGCTGACCGGTGAATCGCCCGAGCAGGCCCTCAAATTGGGCTGGGCGCATGGCGCGCTGCTGACCACGTATCCCGGCGACACGACGATGGCCACTTGTGAGCAGGTGAAAGCATTCGCGCAAGGCGCCTCCGCGCGTATCCAACGCTGACTCGTTAACTCGCTAACAACCGATCCAGAAACTATTGGAGACTTTATGCCTGAAGCATCGTGTGATATTGGCCTCATCGGCCTTGCCGTGATGGGACAGAACCTTGTCCTCAACATGAACGACCATGGATTCAAGGTTGCGGTCTTCAACCGCACCGTCTCCAAGGTCGCTGACTTCCTGGCCGACGAAGCCAAGGGCACGCAGATAGCGGGCGCGCACTCCATTGAAGAACTGACCGGGCTGCTCAAGCGCCCCCGCCGCGTCATGCTGATGGTCAAAGCCGGCGACTCGGTCGACACGGTCATTGAAGAACTGTTGCCTTGTCTGGAAAAGGGCGACATCATCATCGACGGCGGCAACTCGCTGTTTACCGATTCGAATCGCCGCACAAAAGACCTGGCCGCCAAGGGCATTCTGTTCATCGGCACCGGCGTCTCCGGCGGCGAAGAAGGCGCGCGCAATGGCCCGTCGATCATGCCGGGCGGCAATCCCGCCGCGTGGCCGGCGGTGAAGCCGATCTTCCAGGCGATTGCTGCCAAGGTCGATGACGGCACGCCGTGCTGTGATTGGGTGGGCGAAGACGGCGCCGGGCACTATGTCAAAATGGTCCACAACGGCATCGAGTACGGCGACATGCAGTTGATCTCCGAGGCCTACGACTTGTTGCAAAAAGGACTCGGCCTCAACGCGGATGAACTCCACGATGTCTTCGGCGAGTGGAACAAGGGCGAGTTGGACAGTTATTTAATCGACATCACCACCCAGATCTTCGCCAAAAAAGACGAAGACGGCCAGCCCATCGTCGACAAGATTCTCGATACTTCAGGCCAGAAGGGAACCGGCAAGTGGACCGCGATTAGCGCGCTCGATCTCGGCCGGCCTGTGACTCTCATCGGCGAGTCGGTATTCGCGCGCTGCCTCTCGGCGCTGAAAGAGGAGCGGGTCACGGCTTCCAAAATCCTTGAAGGCCCGGCGACAAAAGCAGCCGTCGGTGATCGCGCAATGTTTATTGAGGATGTGCGCCGCGCGCTTTACTGCTCCAAGATGATCTCGTACGCGCAGGGCTACATGCTGCTGATGGCCGCGGCCAAAGAGAACGGCTGGAAGCTGAACCTGGGCGGCATCGCACTGATGTGGCGCGGCGGATGCATCATCCGCAGCCGCTTCCTGGGCAAGATCAAGGAAGCCTTCGACAAGAATCCGAGTCTGCAAAATCTGCTGCTCGACAGCTTTTTCTCCGCTGCGCTCAACGAATACCAAACGTCATGGCGCAAGGCGCTGGTGCATGCCATCGAGTTTGGCGTGCCCACTCCGGCGTTCTCCACGGCACTGGCGTTCTTTGACGGCATCCGCACCGAGCGCCTGCCCGCGAACCTGCTTCAAGCGCAGCGTGATTTCTTCGGCGCGCATACCTACGAGCGCGTAGACCAGCCGCGCGGAAAATTCTTCCACACGAACTGGACAGGCCACGGAGGCCGGGTTTCTTCCGGGACTTACAACGCGTAGTGGTATCCCAGGTCCCAGTATCGGGACCTGGGGCGCCCGGCCTCTTTCGGCTTTTGAAGATCAAAGCCTAGGAGACTGTCGGGGATAGTGATTTCCGGTGCGCAGTTTGATCTTTCGTGGGAGTTTGCGGACTTCTGATCGATTGGATTTTTTCGGTCGGGTCGGCAGGTTGCATAGGCGCGGGGGAAGCCGTACAGGCTTTCC
>CAIWFH010000031.1 GCA_903911925.1 uncultured Acidobacteriaceae bacterium | reverse complement strand
CGATATTCGGCTTCTGAATCTGAAGCTCCGGGGTATCCTCAATCACAAGCAGGCGTTCTTCTTCCGGAATCGCGTTCGCGAGAACGCGCAAAAGCGTGGTCTTTCCAGTGCCAGTTCCGCCACTGATGAGCAGCGTCTTTCCGCTCGAAATCTGTTCTGCCAGAAGCTCCGCAAGCGGCTGCGTAAGCGTGCCGCGAGCGATAAGGTCATCCATCGTGAAATTGCGGCTGGTGAACTTCCGAATCGCCAGCGCGGGAGCGGGGCTCACGAGCGGCGGAATCCACGCCGCAATTCGGCTGCCATCGGGAAGCTGTGCGTGCAGCGAAGGGCAGTCTTCGTCGAGACGCTTGCCGAGTTGATTGGCAATCACTTCGAGTCCGGTTAGCAACCTTGCCGAGTCGAAGGAAACGGTCTTTTCCTGATAGAGCTTCCCCTCGCGTTCAAACCACCACGACGAGTTGGGATTGCCCATGATTTCCGTCACCTCCTCGTCCAGCAAAAGCGGCTCGATGGGGCGGAGAAACGGCAGTATCAATTCGAGACTCATGCGCTGTCCTCGCGATTAACGGAAGCCCGGCCTTCCCCGGGCTTCCGGCGGCAAGGAGAAAGAGGCTCAAGCGGCCTCTTCCTCCGGGTTGAAGTCTGCATTTTCCTGTTCTTCCGGGCTGACCTTCTCGGCCCGGTCGAGCTTCAAGATGGACGAGACGCGCACTTCCCAAACGCGCAGCTTGGCGTTTGCCTTCTTGTCCGTTGTCTCGCGGCTACGCAGCTCGCCCTCAACGGCCAGATGCGCGCCTTTTTTCAGGGTCGTTGCGTATTCGGAAAGCTTGCCCCAAACGATGCAGCGATGCCACTCGGTGTGGCCGTTGTACTCGCCGGTCTTCTTGTCCTTGTAAGAGCTTTTTGTGGCAAGCGAGAGCACGGTGAAGCTGGCGTTGTTGGCGGTGCGGGTAGTGGCATCTTGGCCGAGGAATCCGATGAGCGTAATGCGGTTCTGATACATGGTGAAGTCTCCTGAGTTGAATTCCCGGATTGGCCGGGTCACCCATTGGCGAAGCCCGAGCGAGAGGCCCGGCTCCCAAGTGCCAAGACGCGCATTCTGGAGCAGGGGCCCAAACTCGCTTTGGGAGAGGAGTCCGGAAAGCAGAGCGGCGACGTGCCGCAGGGCGCCGGAAGAGGCCCGAAGCGTGTGACCGGACGAGCAAGGGATGGAAACGGAAGACGAACGCTTCATGGCCCGCATAGGACGAGATATTCCTGGCGCAAGAGGCCCGCGTTTCGACCTGCTGAACCTCTTGTTTGCCGCACGCAAGATGGAAGACCAATGTGAACGGCTAGACCGTTTCAGAGCGACTTGGGGCCTTCTCTTCCGTCTCCAGACAAACGAAGGGCCTATCTGCCGCGATTTGGGCCGGCGTATGGACATGGGAAACGCCTCGATTTGGATTGCGGCTTCGGCCGCTTTCGATCAGTTGAATGCCTGGTCGGCCCGGAAGCGAACGATGGTCAACCCGAGCGGGTCAACGGCCAGTTCATTGTTCTTCACGCTCTCGCGGAAGACGTAAGTTACGCTGGCGGTCCATTGCTCACGCTTCAGTTCCATATGATCCGATGAATTGGTGTACACCTTCTGGAACTCAATTCGCGCCGAATACGGTGACTGTCGAAGGTCGTCAAGGACCACGTTCTTGACTTCGACATCGACAAAGGGAAGCGTGCTGTCCCGCGCGTATGACTGGATAATGTTGTCTTTCTGCTCCATGTTGATAACCGCGCGCTGCACGTCGTCGTTCAGGAAGTAAAGCGAGTTCGTTTGGTCTCGTTCGATGGTGAAGCGATTGCGCGAGAAATAAAGTTCGGCCCAGCGGGTGAGGTAATACTTGTTCTCCGCCTCCTGAGGCCGGTACTGAAAGTTGCGATAGTCGATAGCTTCGGCGCGGCCAACGTCGTTGATACGCACTATCATCGGGTGCATGTTGGCAAGCACCATTTGGCTCTTGTACTAGAGGGCGGCCAGCGCCAGGCTAACGACGGCAAGCACCAGAATGGTGACCTTCAAATAGGTATTCATCACCAATGGATCGCCGTATTGTTCCAGGTACCGTTCCGCCGCGCGGGTAATGTCCGGGGAAGTTGTCGTTGCCGTCGCCATTCCGAACCTCCAATCTGCCTAGATTGCTCTCAGGATCATCGCCGTAATCAGTCCACCTATGCCCATGCCGTGCCCGCCTGTATGCCCAGAGAAAAGCGTCGCGGTCATGGTCGGGATCTTTAGCAGAATGAACCCAGCCACAAGACAGAGAATGAGTAACGCCGGCATCAGTGTCACAAGCTTCTCCGGACTGCTGACATTCATTGCACCGCTCGTGAGATACGAGATCAATAGATGGCTCACTACGCTCAGTGTTGCTGCCGCAACAACCTTGTAGAATTCGAATCCCAAGAAAGCCTTGAGCCATCCCCAGAACAGGAAATCTGTCTTGTCGAAGACCATCCATGGAATAAAGACCGGCCCAAGCAATCCGATGATCGTTGCGCCGATTGCCCCGTACGCGATGATGACGGCAATGAGCCCGGCGAGAATGCTCAGAACGATCTGCACGGTGAAGGTGCATATGAGCTTGTATGGCTCAGTAAAAGATGGTGAGAGATTGCCCGCTTGTGCCAGCGCATTACGAATCGTGTCTTGCACCTCTTGAGTGGAATCATGACCGATGTAATCGACCAAGCTACTGGTGCCGCTGCTAATGAAACCCTTAAGCGAGTAGCCAATCCCTGGGATAGCACTGTCATAGAACTTGACGAAGCAGTATGCAAATGTGATCAGCATGAAAAAGCTGATGAACTTCGCAATGTTGAAACCGGGCCCGCCCTGTGCTGAGGCAAGCGCCTCCTGGACTCCGAACCATACGAGCATAATCGTGGCGAGCGAGATAACCATGCGCAAGCCAAGGGAGTCGAGGGACGGAGCGGCTGTGGCGGTAAGGCTGTCGCAGCCGTTCTTGATGAGAATGAGGAAATCCATAGTGACCCTCGCTTCGCTCAATAGTGGAATGCCCACTGTGTTCCAGCGCTCGTTTGTTGCGGCGTCACGGCCTTGAAAGTCTGCTGATAGCCGTTGCCTAGTTGAAAAAGTGATTTGAGATTGTCTTGTTGCACTTTTTGCCCAATCATCTGCTGCAATGCCTGTGCCTGGAGCATCTGATTGGTCTCTTGCTGGGAGCGCAACTCTATTAACAATGCCTGGTTGATCCGCTGAAGCGTGGCCATTTCCGTATGCTGCGCTGGGTCGGTCGAGTGACTTGCAACTTCGAGTTGCCAAATATCACTCTCGCGCCGCGTGGAATTTGCGCGGATGGTGCCAATCGTTTGCAAACTGCTAGTGCTGACTGCATCGGCAAGATCCACCGTCGCGCCCTGCGCTGCAATTGCCTGTTGGCCTTGGGCGTTAAGGGAGTTGTATCCAGGAATCTTGCTCATACGCGGGATGCTGGCTAGCTGATTCGCTTGCGCGGCTCCGTACCCGCCCGAAGCAGCGTTGATCCAAAGCACGGAGTTTCCATAGGTATTGGCCGGTTGAGTGAGGGTGGTCCATTGCTGACGGCCGAGGTTGCTATACGATGTGTAAAGGGTCCGCGGCAGAGCAGCCATTCGTTGAGCAAGGTTATACGCGCCTATGACGTTTCTCGCAGTTTCAACTGTCGTCGTGTAGAGATGGTTCGCCTGGAGAATCTGTTGGGCGGCGTGAGCCGATTGAGTCGGGTCCAACACGATGCCTGAGCCGAATTGTGCAAATGTATTCGGCACAGCAAGCGCTGCATAAAGAGCGATCAAGATCAAGAGCCTCTTCATTGTCTCCTCCTAACGGGAACTACTTCTTGGCGGCTTCGGCCTGAAGACGATCCCAGGCGTCTTTCACCTGCTTGTCTTCATCCGTGCATTTCTGGCTAATCGTCGGCGGAATCTTCAAATACTCAGCAGAACAGTCCTGATGGAACTGGCTCGCTAGCCGGTCGTACTCCTTTTGGAGTGCATCGACTTTGGCTTGATGGCTCTGGCATCCAGGGAGGAAAGCGACGGCTGCTGCAAGGACAACAAACTTCGAACTGTGGCGCATGGGCGTCTCCTTAGAACGTCTGCGGAATGGTGTGGTTTTCGTATGCTGGCAAGAGCATGTCCTGAGTGAAATACACCTTCACTCGATGCCCTTCACGGATAGTGATGGTTGGCGGTATTTGAATGAAGCGGTCAAGAATTGTGGACGCCGATTGCGAGACACTTCCGGCCGCCCCTGTGGTGAAGGCCTGCGAGCCGCTGGTAGAGATGGTTCCGCCGCCTTGGGTGATCTCCCCCGCGCCGGAGATGATGCCCAACGCAATCGAGGCACCGAAGATCTGGAAGTAGTGATTGTTGACCTTGTCCTTCATGCCTTCTTCCCCGATTTGATCGAGGCCGTGGAACTGGTCGAGATCCACGGAGTATCCGTCCGGCATGATCATGCGGTGGAATACAACAGCCATGCGGCGTTGTTGGCCGATGCCGGGCGAACCGATCTTCCTGGCTTCCCCAAGCACGACGGTCCCTTCCTTGATCAGCACATGCTGGCGGTCGTGCGAGTAGACGGGATTCGAAACGAGCACCTTCACTGGACCAGCGGCGTCGCCGTCAAGCCGGTTCATCAGAACCGTGTCCAGAGTCAGTCCTTCGTAGATGACATATGGCTGTCCAACAGCCGAGTCAATATTTACCTGAGGCCTGCGATTGTTCGACTGTTGTGCGGAGGCCGAGGCCGGCGACGGAGGGTCGCCTGCCGTTCGGCCCTGGACGAGACTGCTTGCCTGGCCTGGGAGGTTTGGATTCTGTTGGTAGGATGCGTCCACGGCGCTCTCCGGGCCTGCCGGAGCGGCTTGCTGCGCAGGTGCCTCCGGCGTGCGCGCATAGACAAGATTAGATGCAAATCGAGCATTATATGCAAGTTCCCGCTCCTTGGCCGCAAGCTGCTGGGCCTCCTGCTGTGCTGGAGAAAGTTGCTGCCCTCCTTGCTGCCCATATCCATTTTGTTGCGCAGGGCAATTCTCGCCCGGCGCACATTGAACCGATTCCCCGGTTGGGCTGTATCCGGCAGCGGCCATCTGCTGCGCACGAGTTGCATTCGCCATGGCCGGGTCCTGGCCGGCAGCTGTTCCCGATTGCTGGGCAGCACGCTGGCGAGCCTCCGCGACGTTGCTTTTGAGGGTCTGAACGTTGTTGTCCGTGTTGTCCAGGACCGCGGGTTGAGACGGCTCGTGATTTGCGGCAGCTTGTGTGGCCGGCGATTTCTTTCCCACCCCACTGAACAGTCCGGCAAGAACTACAATCCCCGCGGCGACCAAATAGAGCGTCGGCTTCAGATTCTTGCGGAGAACGCCATTGGGTTCGTTGTTTGACCGCCGCAACTCGGGCTCCGCAAGGACTCCTGGTTGAGCCGCTACAGGCTGCGAATTGTTGAGAACCTCTTCCATATTGCACCCCGTGTTCTGTTTGGCGAACGGCTAACCCTTGCGCGAAAAGTCCATGCGCTTCTTGCCCAGCTCTACGTACCCGGAATCCATGACCTTTGGAATGATGTAGGTCCCATCGCGAAGATCGTAGGAGATCAGATTCGGCTTGCCATCCTTCATCTCGTACACGCTAAACTTCTCCGGTGCCTTGGTCTTGATGTACGTGAATTTGTCATCGTGGTAGATCGACTGAATATCGAAGGGCGCTTCATTTGCCTTGAATGAGTAATCGAACTTCAGTTGAAGCGGATAGGCGCTCTTGTACTCGTCCACTACTTGCTCGACGTGGGACTGCACAGCGGCGAGCGCTTGTCTCGATTCCTCAAATTGCGCGGCTGGCACAAACTGCGGAGGGCCGCTGGACGCGACGAGGGCGGAGCGGTCCGCAGGCTGGATGATCATCTTCAAGTCTGGCGCAACGCTTGAGGCTGATACATCCTGAAGCGTGAAACTGTAGATGTTCCCCTTGTCCGTGATCAGGTTAAGGTTGGAGGCGATGCCGGCCTTCGCCGGATGCACGAAGCAGAAATTGCCTACTACATCGACAACCCAGAACTCCTTGTCGCCCGTGGCTGCTTGCATGATCTTTTCCGTGGCAGGTAACTCAATCAACGTCGTGTACTTCAGCTTGGCGTGTATGGGTACGATGTCTTGCGAATGATACTGCACGGTGCGTGCCGACGCTTCTTGCGCTACCGCGTCGGCAGAGACGAGTGCCAGGGCGAGTCCGGCGAAAACAAAGAGTCGGCTATTCATGCGACAGCTCCTATAAGGTTGGGGGCGGCAATTACCGCCAATCGAGGTTGAAATGGATATTCTTGGGCAAGGCGGCGAAGCCCCTCAGCAATGCCGTAGCGCTCGAAGTACTCGCGCTTCTTCAGGTTGTCGCGGGCATTGTTAGTGGCCATCCAGTGCGTGACCGAATCAACATTCAGATGCACTTTCTTTGAGCTCTGAGCCTTACGGATGAGCATCTGCCCTGGCGGTACGAGCCCGGCGATTAGTTCAAGCTCGGTGTCGTTCAAATGAAACGCTTCGCGGTAGACATCTCGATTCATCTCCGGATTCGCAAGGAAGATCTTCGTCGGGCAGCTTTCAGCAACCGTCTGCAACATGCCTGATTGCTCAAGTTCCTTGATGGATTGGGTGGCCAGAACCATGGCCGCATTGTGCTTGCGCCATGTCTTCTGCGCCTGGACAACATAATTCCGGATGTTCTCGTTCTTCATGAAGAGCCATGCCTCGTCCATCAGGAATGTCTTGTACGTCCCGAGATTGGCCGGATGACAAATCTCGTTCGAGGCCCGGTGCAGTACGTAGAACAGGAGCGGCTCCAGCACTTCTGGAGCGTCGCTCCATCCGTGAAAGTTAAAAGTCTGGAATCGTTTGAATGAAAGCGTGTCCTCGGCGTTATCGAAGAGGAAGCCATATTGGCCGGCGCGAGTCCAGCGATGCAGCCGGTCTTTCAGGTCGCCGATGATATTGGCGAAGTTGGAAACAGTGCGCTGACCTGGTTCAAGGAGGTATGTGCGTTCAATGGCCTCCCAGAGCTTGCGCTCCTCTTTGAAGTCGAGCCGAAAGCGTTCATCGTTCCCCTCGATGAGCACGCGGAAGAAGCTGAAGAGGAATTGCAGGTTCTCCTTCCCGTAGGGAAGTGAGAGCGGATTGATGGTGAAGTCCCGTGTCTCCTGGCCCACGTTCAGGTAGCTGCCGCCGAAGATTGTTGTGATTGACTCAAAGCTGCCGCCAATGTCAAAGACAAAGGTAAGCGGGTCATATTTCTGTGCGTTCTGAAGCAGGAAATTGCACAGGTAAGATTTTCCGCTCCCGGTCATGCCAAGAATCAGGGTGTGCGCAACTTCGCCCTCGTGGAGATTCAGATAGTAAGGCGTCTGGTTGTCGGTTTCAAGCACGGCAAGGTACTCCGTGCCGAGATGTGCGTTGATTTTCTCGCCGGGGAGGATCGTGAACAGGAACGAGAGATCGGCATAGTTCGAGTTCAGCAAGTACATCCTGCGCAGGTTCAGCGCGTAGTTGCCCGGCACGGTGGCGAAGTAAGCATTGAGCTGGTTATAGGTTTCGACAAAGAGATTGCCGTCGGCGTTTGTGAATACGCCGGTGAACTCCCCTGCAAGTTGGTCAAGTTCATGCTTCTCCCGGCCATACAGCACGATCGTCAACGAGAAATCACCGAGGTATTGGCCGTCCCCGAGCACGCGCAGGCAGTCGCCGAGGTTCTCAATGTCTGCCTGTTTCGATTCATCGATGAGAACATCTCGTGGATTGGTCTTCGCGGGGTCGTTACCCAACTGCGAGACGAATCCGGTCTTTGAGACGTTGAAGTGACGGCGTCGCTTGTTCACTTCCTTGCGCGCTCTTTCGGTTGTGATTGGCGCCCATTCGGTGACGACGTAGAAATTCGCCGAAATCTTCAAGAGAGAATCAAGGACAAGGGGCCGGGTCTCCGTGATGGCTTCCTTCATGGTGAGAACGCGAACGAAGTGATCGCCGACCCGGAGGTGGTCGCGTTCCGCTTCGAGATTTGAATTGACCACCTGGTAGTCGAGAAACTGGGTGTGCTTCGGCCGGCCGGCCACGCGCCAGTCATCGTAGTTGAGGAGTCGCCGGAAGAAGCGGAACTGGCCTTGCTGGTTCATGACCTCGATCTGCATGAAATCGGCGAGCTGGCGGACGAACGCCTGCACCTGACTGGTGATCCGCGCGAGGTCGCTGTCGATCTGCGACCGAAGCAGCGACTTCATACTGCTGTTCGTGAATTGAGTTTTCAACTCGCCGAATGCGCCCGCTGGATCGCTAAAGAGGCGAGACAGTGCCGCGCCCACGCCGGTCTTCGAGCGCGCGCCTTCAAGCACGATGCAGTAGAAGATCTCGATCTGATAGAGACGGTCGCGCTTTGACTCGAAAAACTGACGCCGCTGGTCAATGGCCGCCTGCACGACAGGATCGTCGTAGCTGGCGAAGGGGATTTCCGGACGGTTCGATTTGAACAAATATTGATAGACGTGGAAGCCGGGTCCGAAGGACTTCAAGGCCGCCTCCAACCGCTTCACCGCATACTCCTGATTGGCGTGATCCAGGCTCTCGTAATCCACACCGGGAACACTCAGGACCATGCCGAGATCGCCGCTCTTGGTCAAGAATGCGGTTTCGCTCCAAAAGCCATACAGATTGATGTGGCTGTTCAACGAGTCGGCATCTTTCCATGGCTTGATGACTTTGTCAATTCGCAGCATCAAAGCACCTCCAAGCGGGGCACACTCTGCTTGGCGGCGTCGTAGCGCGCCTTGTACCGTTCCGAGCAGGCAAGAATGCGGAGGAAAGCTGGATCGCTATTGGTCACCCAGTGACCGAAAATGTAGCCGCCGATGAAGAAGATGGTTCCGGCGATTAAGCTGTTGAAAATGTTGAAAGCGCCCACCGCTCCAACGCAGACGAAATAGAACAAGGTGCGTTCAACGCCAAGATATGTGAGGGGCTTGTGCAGGCTCTTGTAGACCCGGTTCCGACGCCGGCTATTGGTGTGTGTCTGCATGGTTGCCCCTCACATTTGAAGTTGGTTGTTGGTTGCGGTTACGACCTTGAGAGCACCGTTCGTGTCAGAT
>CAIWFH010000030.1 GCA_903911925.1 uncultured Acidobacteriaceae bacterium | reverse complement strand
GTTGGAAAGACGGTTTGTACAAAAAATTCCATGATGCGCACGGTTTTTACGGCGTCATCACGCTCTCCACACTCATCGGCCTGTTGGTGACTTTTGTGGGCATCAATCCCATACAAGCTTTGATTTACGCGGCCGTACTCAACGGTTTGGCCACGCCGCCGCTAATCGCCACCATGAACAGAATCGCGGTTAGCACTGATCCCGCTAGGATGAGGAGTGGAGTCGTGTAAAAACCTGGCAGCCGCCCGTCTCGTCCATGCAGGAACGATGAGCCAATGAGCAGAACAATTGAGCCTGTCGCCAAGCTGATCATGAACTCTGCGAGATGAAGGTATTTCTGGAGTGCCTTTGGCAACTGTTTTTGGCCCACTTCGGCAGTTTGTTTTGGCCCACCCTCCGGGGTGACGGTTTTAGGCTCGGCCGTAAGGCCAGCCTTGCTTAGTCTTCCCTGATATATAGGGATCAGTCGTCGAAGCTGTGGGAATGTGGGAAGGCCGCCGCCTTTGCGGGCTTTCCAAGGACGGTGGAAAGGGTGGGAAGCCTGTTTTGGGCTTTCCATGCTTTCCACGGGCCGTCATTTCCATAGCTCATTTCGCCTCTGCCAGCTTTTCTCCTTTCTTCGCTTTGGCAACCGATCGCCGGAAGCGATACGATTCCGTTCCGGTCTCCAAAATGTGAGCGCGATCCGTGATCCGATCCAGCAGGGCTTTGCAGAGCCGCGCGTTCGGAATCACCTGGGTCCACTCGGAGAAAGCCAGATTGGTTGTCACAATCACGGCGGTCCGCTCGGCGCGTTCGGCGATCACCTGGAACAGAAACTCCGCGCCGACTTCCGCCAGCGGCACGTAACCGACCTCGTCGATCGCGATCAGGTCATAGCGACTCCAGCGCGCCATCACCCGCCGCAGTTGAAGTTGATGCTTGGCTTCCACCAACTCGTTTACCAGCGCAGCCGCCGTAGTGAAGCGGACGCGCCGCTTCTGCCGGCACGCGGCCACGCAGAGGCCAGTTAAAAGATGCGTCTTGCCGGTCCCGCAATCGCCGATGAGCAAAACTGGTTCGGCGCGCTCGATGTAGCCGCCTTCGGCGAGATCCCGCATCTTCGCCGCGCTGACCAACGGCGCCTGCGTGTAGTCGAATTCCTCGAGCGTTTTCACTCGCGGCAGGTGCGCTTCTTTGATCCGTCGTTCGATGGTATTCCGCTCCCGTTCTTCGATCTCGGCCGTCAGCAGAACTTCCAAATACCCGGTGTGTGTTTTCTTCTCCCGAACCGCCTGCTCGGCCAGGGTGCTGAACTGCGAAGCCATCATGGGCATGCGCAGCGTTTTGCAGTGCTGCTTGATGGTCGCCTCCTGTAACTGCGCTAACTGGCTGCTCATCTTGGACCTCCTGACAGCAGCAACTGGTCGTATTCGTTCATCACCGGCACCGGGCGCCGATAGCGTTCCAGAGATCCGATGTCGATCTCCTCACAGGGCGTACGGTTCAGATCCGGCGCATGAAAAAGATGCTGCACCGCGGCGGCGTCCGTGCAGCCGGTCGCCAACGCAGTTTCGATCGCTGCTCGCAGCCGGCCATGGCCATTCTGTTTGGCCAGCTTCAGGAGGTCGATCATCTGTCTCGTCCCGTCCTGCTTGCCATGCCGCACGTTCAACGCCTGCCACATCGCATCGAAGCTCTCCGGCCAGAGTCCCGCTCGGCGCTGCTGTTCCAATGGCCGCGATCCGGCCAATGCCCCCGGCTTCCGCGACAACACGTCCAGGTAATGCTCCAGTTCGAGCACCTGTTTCTGACGGCCATAGCAGCGCTCATGCAGCGCCACGCACTGGCCGTCCTTCCAGAGTTCCACCGTGTTGGCATACGTCTTGGCATGGACCTCTACGCCGACCTTCAGCGGAACGGAGTAGGCGTTCGTCAGAACCTTGACGCAGCCCATGCTGTTCACCGTGGGGAAACTCGTCCGCGCCAGGTCCATGCCTTCGGCCGCCAGTGGCAACAGATGCTGCTGCTCGATCAGCAACGCCGCGCCGACGTTCTGGTCTCGCCCGGCAATCGAACGCTGTTCGTCGCGACGGCAGTCGTCAAGCAACCGGCGATTCAGTTCCGCCAGATCGACAGCCTGCGGCACCGGCACCCAGTGATTCCTTCGGAAGTAGCCGGCTTCTCCTTCCACGCCGCCCTTCTCATGCCCTTCGGCCGGTGTGCAGAACTCGCTGTCGAAGTGCCAATGCGACCGGAAGGCGATGAACCGCGCCGTCTCTTCCCGGCGTTGACCGCGCACAATCTTCTTTACCGCGGCTTTGAGATTGTCGTAGCGGAGCTTGCGAAAAACCCCGCGGAAAAAGGCGAATGCCAGTTCATGCGCCTCCAGGAACGCCTGCTGCGTGGCGTGCAGGAACGCGCAGTGAAATGCGGCGCCACTGGCCATACTCCGCATCGAGAATACCTGCAGCTTTATCCGTTCCCCCGCCAGGTCGGCGACGGCCTCGTACCAATCGACCTGCGCTTCCACACCCCAGTCGTAGCTCTGCGGCACAAACACTTCGTTGACCACCAGGCCCAGTGCCGTCTTGCGCTCGCGGACGTACTCCCGAACCGTCCGCTCGCAAACCGAGCATTCCTGCATTTCCGCTCGCATCCGCTCCCAGATCCGGTGGGCCGTGTGGCGCTGTTTCCGCGGCGCCTTACGATCCAACTCCAGGATCCCGTCCACGAACGCCACAGCGCCGGCCAGCTTCCAGCGCGGCCGTGCCGTCTTCTTGCGCGGGGTTGGCAATGCGCTGCCAATCGCTTCCCGCACCATCCGGCGATGTACCTTTAGCTTCTTGGCCACCCCCGCGATCGTGCCGATGCCGAACTCGTACTCTCTTCGAATCTCTTCAAACAGCTCCACCTTCGCTCTCCAGTCCAACGAGTTCCTCCGCTCGGGGTCTACGCCCGATCAAGAGTACCCGTTCGGTGAGAGGGTGGGCCAAAACAAACTGCCGAAGTGGGCCAGTTCAGAATACCGAAATCAAATCCGTTGTTGACGGTCAAAACCCACTAGGAGTGTCTTGTCTGTAGTCCCCTTTCCCAATACGGAGCGAACTTCCCAAAGAGCATTAACCCACTTACCCGTCACATTGGTTTCTGTGTATGCGTCATGGTAGCCGCTATAGCTTTCTAGAAAATATATTTCATAAATAGAAACGATATCAACGCTAGGGTCAACTAATGGATCCTGACGAAACATCATCCAAAAATAGTACTGTGCGAAAGCG
>CAIWFH010000029.1 GCA_903911925.1 uncultured Acidobacteriaceae bacterium | reverse complement strand
TCCGCCCGGTACACCTTATATCCAGGCCAGCCCAGTACTCTCGTCCAGTCGTTCTCCCTCATGCAAACGAGTGTACCCGGAAGCACAAAATCTCAAAATCCCCGCAAAACGGCGCTTTTCCCAGATTCTCGCCAAGAGCCCTTTTTTTTGGACTACGGACAGGATGCGAGCAATTCAATCGATGGGTATGTCTATGCCTATGGATTGGATAACAACTGGCGGTCACAGAACAGGTTGTATCTGGCTCGCGTGCCAAACGGTGCTATCCAGACGCGAGCCAATTGGGAGTTCTTTACTGGAACAGATGGAAGCGGCCATCCGGCATGGTCATCCGATATAACTCAAAAGGCGCCGGTACTGAGAGACGACAGACTGCTCTACCCTGTGATGTTTGCATCGGACTGTCCGTCGAGCAATCCCGTGATTGCGCAGGGAGGCGTGGTTTACGATGCGCCCCTGCAACGATACATTTTCACCTCATGGTCTTGCGCAACCCACGAACTGTACGAAGCGCCAAACCCCTGGGGGCCGTGGAGGCACTTCCTGTCAAACGATTTCGGGCCATTGCGGCTTCCGCACAACCGCGGGCAATATGGCGCCAGCATCCCGTCGAAATTCATAAGCACTGACGGAAAGACGCTCTATCTGCAAAGCAACGTCTGCTGCTCCGGGGATTCCTATGCGTTTTCGCTTCGCCGACTGTATCTCGATACGTATGAGGCCGTCTCCCCTTCAAACAGCTTTTCGAATTCGAATCTCGCTCTGGCCTCCGGCACTCGAGCGATCTCCAAGAGCACTCACTTCGGACTTCTTTGCGCATTCAATTGTTCGGATCAGATCGGCGATGGGCCCCAGGGCGCGAGCGAAGACGACTTCGATGAAGAATTGAAGACAGTCGACTGGTGGGGCTACACGTGGCCCATTCCTTATTCCATCAACGAGATTGCCTTTACGGCCGGACCGGTTTTCAAAGACGGTGGCTGGTATGCAAGGGATCTGAGCGTGCAGGTACGCCAGAATTCTCAGTGGATTAACGTCACCAATGTTTCGGTTGCTCCCGAGTATCCCTACAGCAACCTGGCTGCCAACCAAACTTACGTCTTCAACTTTCCGGACACATGGGGCGATGGTGTGCGCATCACAGGAACTCCTGGCGGGACTCACCATTTCACCTCCATTGCCTATCTTGGCGTTTACTATGTGGATCAAGGGAATATCCCCCAGGCACAACCGCCCGCATTCAGCGTCCCGGCGGGAACCTACGCCACCCCGCAATACGTGACCTTGTCTGACTCAACCCCGGGAGCCCGAATCTACTACACCGCCAACGGCAAAACGCCTACACCGAATTCGACCCGATACACGAGCGCAATTACAGTGTCGGCCACCGAGACTATTCAGGCCATCGCGCTTGCAACAAACTTCAATCCAAGCACTGTTGCCAGTGCGACCTACACAATCAACCTGCCGCCAGGCTTCTCCGTTGCAGCCTCTCCGGCATCCGCTGCGGTGAATGCGGGGCAGAGCGTGACGACCAGCATTGTCATAACGCCAACGGGTGGATTCACTTCGGCGGTTTCTTTCAGTTGCTCCGGCTTGCCCTCCGTGGCAACATGCAGCTTCTCTCCAGCAACAGTAACGCCTCCAGGCACCACGTCCACGACGCTCACTGTGACCACCGGCGCCTCCCATTCGGCTCTTCACCGCGATTCCGGTCCGGTGTTTCCAGCGGTGGCGTTGGCGTTTGCGCTCTGTTGCCTGGGCTTCAGAAAGCGCAGTTGCTTGAACGTTCTATTGGCTCTGGCGATAAGCGTGGTTCCCTGGAGCCTGCTCACCGGCTGCGGCAGCGGCGGGGGTTCTGGTGCCGGGGGAACCTCTCCGCCTGTCACTTCGACGATCACCGTCACCGCAACATCGGGTTCGGTGCAGGAGACGACAACGTTCATGCTCACCCTGAAATGACGTACCTCTGCGATGGCCACAGAAATCGAAAGCAATCGGCGAGCAGTGCCCTGGCTGTTGCCAAACACGATACTCCGGGTTTTGAAAAGTTGGCCGCCAATCTGGAGATTGCTCCCGAGTTAACAGTGCTGGTGTATTCTGCTCGCCTGTCTGCATCTCTGGCTTCCCATCGGTATATTGATTGCAGGCATTTTCCTTCTAATGAGCCACAGGTGAATTCTTGAGCGACAACGGAGCCGGCTTGGGAGGGCGATCGACGCTCTCCCTGCATAAACTTGGTGTCTTTTGCGGGCTGGCCGCGGCCGTGTGGCTGGGCACTGCCGAGGCGCCTACCAAACTGGTGAACGCGGGCTTTTCTCCCATTCTCATCTCCATGGGCATGGTGATGGGCGCGTTCGTGGCCCGCTGGACGGTTCCCACGCTGCTGAAAGGCACTGACCAGCTGTTTGCCGATCTGCGCGACAAGCCGCATCTCATCGTCTGGGCCCTGATGGCGGGAATGCTCTGGGCCGTGGCCAATACGCTGACCATCTACGCGGTGCGCAATGTGGGCCTGGCCATTGCCTTTCCGCTGTGGAACACCAATAGCCTGGTGGGACTGTTCTGGGCCTGCCTGCTCTTCAAGGAACTGCGCGGCTCCGGTTTCAAGGGATGGTCCAGGGTCGTGGGAGGAGCCTCGGCGATTGTGGGAGGCGCGGCGATTCTGGCCTATGCCACGGCGCGCCAGAGCGACACGCCGGGCAAGGCCGCGGTGGGCATTGTGGCGGCGCTGGGCGCGGGCGTGCTGCTGGGCACCATGTATATCCCCTACCGCAAGGCGTATATCAGCGGCATGAACCCGCTTTCGTTTGTCACCATCTTTACCTTCGGCGAGTTGGGCACCATCCTCACCATTGGGCTGTTCTATTTTGGCGGCGTTGGCCCGGTGGTGGCGGAGTTGCACCGGGCGCGGCCCATGCTCTTCTGGCCCTTCCTGGGCGGCTTCTGCTGGGTGATCGGCGACCTTTTCCAGAACTTTGCGGCCAAGTACATTGGCATCGGGCGTGGAATTCCGCTCTCGAACACCAACCAGCTTTGGGGATTGGCGTGGGGCGCGCTGGTCTTCACAGAGTTCTCCGGGTTGAGCTTCAGTGAGAAAGCGCTGATCGTCACCGGATCGCTGGTGATGATTGCCGGAGCCATTTCAATCAGCATGGCCGACCCCGGCGCCTCGGAACTGGGAAACTGGAGGCAAGCCATGCTCCGCGAGTGCGACCGCTACGGCCTGGACGCCGAAAAGGTGGCAGCGATTGTGGCCGGCAACGACCCGCGCTCCGAGCGCAAACCTGTGCGCCACTGGTGGGAGGCCGTGGTGATGCTGGTTGCAGTGGGCATCTTTGTCTGGCTGGGCGTGGGGACGAAGAGCCAGCACCTGGCCCTCAGCATGCCCTGGATGATCGTGCTGGTGGTGGGGACCATTTTGCCGCTGGGAATCTGCGGAACGCTTTTGTGGCGGCGAACGCGCTTCTCCTAAATACGGGCCTAGCGGCCGCCAGGTTTTTGTAGCGCCGACCTCCCGGTCGGCTGTTTCGAGGACCTCCCGGTCCTCGACAATTTGTCCAAATTACACGAATTTTGGTGACCTCCGAAGTCCACCAACAAATTTAGACAACTGAGTGCATTTGGACGCCCTCACTTCTACACCCGATTCTTTCCCAGAACTGTGTCCATCCGGCCACACTTTCGCCTCTTCCATGCTCCATAACAAAGTCCGGTCCCAAACCCCTTGGGGTATGATTGCGTCTATAGGATGTGCGGCCTTTTTCCCCACGGGGCCGCCCCCGGTGGTGTCCGTGTCCAAGCTCTTCCAGCGTTTTGTCTTTGTTCTTTCGACGGCGATTTTCGCCGCTCTCGGCCTGGGTTTTGCCATAGGCGAGTTCGGGTGGTTCGGCGTGCATGCCGGAAGCGAGCAGGACGGCGCCTACCGCCAGATGCGCGTTTACGCCGAGGTGCTGAAGAAGGTTCAGTCGGATTACGTGACCGACCCCAACATCAACGACGTGACAGCAGGCGCGCTGCATGGGCTGCTGGAGTCGCTGGATGCCGATTCGAGCTACCTAAGTGCCACAGAATACAAGATTTACAAAGATCGCCCGGCCAGCGGCGTGGCCCAGGTAGGCATCACGGTTTCAAAGAGGTTTGGATACGCCACGATTGTGAGCGTGCTCCCCGGCTCTCCTGCGGACAAGGAGCACCTGGCCGACGGCGACGTGATCGAATCCATCGGCGAACAGTCGACGCGCGAACTGTCGCTGGCCGTTATCCGGCTCATGCTTGAAGGCAAGGCCGGCAGCACCTTCACGCTGTCAGTGGTGCGCCCGCGCAAGGCCGACCCCGACAAGCTGACTCTGACCCGCACCATCACCGCGCCTCCGGCAATGGCAGAGCAGCAGTATGAGAGCTCAACTATTCTCTACCTCAAGCCGGGCGAATTGACTGCATCTCGAGTTGACGAGATTGCCGCAAAAGTGAAGTCATGGGGCAACACCCGCAAGGTGTTACTTGACCTTAGAGATTCATCCGGCGACGACGCCCAGCAAGGCCTCCGCCTCGCCAACTTTTTTGTGAAGCAAGGCACGCTGGCGATGCTGGAGGGGCAAAAATTCCCCCAACAGACATTCGCTGCGGATGCGGCGAAGTTTATTTCGGACGCGCCGCTGGCGGTGCTGGTGAATCGCGGAACCTATGGCGCGGCGGAACTGGCCGCCGCCGCAATTGAAGACGCCAAGCGCGCAGACGTAGTGGGCGAGCGTACCTTCGGCGAGGGTTCGGTGCAGAAGACCATTGAGTTGCCGGACGGCGCGGCGCTGGTGCTGACGGTTGCCAAGTACGAGAGGCCTTCAGGCAAGAAGATTCAGGACGAGGCTGTGCTGCCTACGGTTCTGGTGGGACAGGCGCAGGACGAAGAGGTCGATACAGAAGAAGCCGCTCCGCCTGCGAAAGGCGATGAACCGTTGACCAAGGCGCTGGATCTGTTGAAGGCGAAGAAGAGCTAACAACGTTTATGTGCCCGAAATCGGGCATCGTGCCATCCCACCCTGGCCGCAAAAACAAATACGCGGCGAGGGTGGGGCACCCATGGTTTTTGTTTTCGCCCTTGGTTTCATTTTGTCTTTAAAAACACTTTAATCCGGCATTATCAAAGTACCTCCATTCCCCGAGGTGAAGAAACATGAACGAGACAGTGGCCTCGCGCCAATCTAGTATTTCTGTCGATGATTATCGCGGCTACGCCGGATTGTCACCGTTAGCCGGCCTTCTGACCATGAAGGAAGCCACCACCAAAGGGCTGACCGTTACCGAGTCGGTGGAGCGAATCAAGCGGATTCATTGGGCGTTGAAGCGCCTGCACATGGCGTTGATCGCGCGCATCCCCGCCATGCCGGTGTACGAGTTGAAGATGGCTTTCAGCCTGCACGCGTTCTACTGCTCAGAGCATGTGGGCGAGTTTTCAAAGCGCGTTCGCGAGATGCGGCAGCCTCCGTATGGGCTTGAGATTTCGCCCGACCTGATGCTGGATTTGTTTTTCGACGAGGTTCTGTGCGCTCCTTCTACCGAGGCGCTGCTGCTGGGCCTTTACGGGAAGGCGCTTCCCGCAGTGATCCGCGCGCTTGAGAATCTGATGGCCGACACCAACAAAATGTTCGACCATCCGACGTATCGCATTTGCCGGTTTACGCTGCTCGAATTGCAGGATGCCCAGCAATATGGGACAGAGGCCATCGAGTGCCTGGTGAAGGACACAGACCGCGCGGAACTGCAAGGATGGCTGGCAACGCTGGACAGGATTCTAGCCGCCGCCGGCGACCTGGACGGCAGCAAAGAGAAGAGCGGGGAGAAGGTGGAGCGGCATTTTTCCGCGACGCCTTACAAGTACGATCCGGTACCGAAACGCGACGAGCGGTTCATCGATCCCTACAACATGGGCGTGAATGCCGAAGCGCTGCTCTTCGATCCGGAAACCGCTGCGCTGCCGAAGACGATCATGCTCTACTTCAAGCGCATGCGCGAGATCGACGTGCCGGAGATGATGTCGAGCATCATTTTCGAAGAAACCGGAAAGCAGTGGGGCTACTACCAGGATATGACCCGCCAGCTTTGGGACGAGGCAAGGCACGCCATGATGGGCGAAGTCGGTTTTGTTTCCCTCGGCATCGACTGGACGAAGATACCGTTCAATTTCACATGGTCTCTGGGTTTGAACACCATCCTGACGCCACAGGAACGGCACGGGGTTCTGTTCACCATCGAGCAGGGACTGATGCCGAGAAAGGGCGGAAAGGAAAACGAGTGGGAGATTGGGGTAGCCACGGCCGACCCGCTGACCGCGAGGATTCAGGACTACGACTGGGCCGACGAGGTGCTGCATGCCAAGATCGGCAAAGACTGGTTCGTGCCCCAGATCGGTACCCAGGTTGAGGCCATGGCCTTTGGCGACAAGGTGTGGAACAAGGTGCTGGTGGATTGGAAAAAGTGGAAAGAGGATGGACTGACGGAGCACCGCAACTGGTGGCCGGAGGTGTATCGCGAGGCCTGCAAGCATTGGGGCATCGAACCAGATGAGAAGTTGCTGGCGTACAACAAGACGTATGAAAACGCCCGGGCCGATTTGAAGGAAGTGGCGGCGGGGTAAGTTTTTGACGCCGTAGTTTTGTCCTGTCGATTGAGGTTGGTGGTATCCCTGGTCTCAAAATCGAGACCAGGGGCACCCAAGCTCGCTGGTTAGATTGGACATTCAGCTAACGCACACTCTATCGCCCAAAAGCGCCGACCGAACGAGGCATCGAAAAAAGTATTACCTACACGGGCGGCGCTCGATAAACTCATTGAATGAAAATTCAAAGGACGCTGCTGTTCTGCGCGGGAGTTTTCTCCCTTGGCGCGGCGATGGGATTTGCTTCTGGCCCGGACCGGGAGTTGGTGGTCACCAAGTCGCTCGATTCCCCGATATTGACGACCCGTTCGCCGGGCGCCGAAGGAAACAAGTACGGCTTTGAAGGCGGCTCGGTCTTAAAGGTCAATGGCGCCTATCATCTTTTCACTTCAGAGATGGTTGCCAACCCGGAATGGGTGAAGATGAAACTCGGGCACTGGGTTAGCCCGGATGCGATCCACTGGACCCGGCGGGGCACCGTGTTTGAGTCGAGCGGCAATTTCACGGGGGAGGACCCGCGCGCCGCTCTCTGGGCGCCGATGCCCGTCTTCAGTGCGAAAGAGAACCGCTGGAATGTCTTCTATGTTGCTTATCACTGCGCTCCCGACACTCCGACCCAGTGGCTGAACAATACCGAGGGCGAGATATGGCGGGCGGTTTCGCGCGTCAGCGGCATGAACGGCATTGATGGGCCGTATAAAGACGCGGGCGTGATTTTAAAGCGCGGGAAAGATTCTGACTCCTGGGAGGGATTGCAGGGGACGGATTCGTTCTTTCCTTACCAGGTTGGCAACGAATGGTATGGATTTTACGGGAGCGCACACACCGAGGCCCTTCCCATCTCTTCGTGGCAGGTTGGCCTGGTCAAGGCGCCGAGCCTCGCCGGACCGTGGAAGCGCTGCACCGAACTCAATCCGCTGAAGATCGAAGGGAAGTTCACCGAGAATCCCGTTGTAACCAGGCTCAAGGACGGGACTTACGTTGCGGTTTACGACACAGACGTTCAAAACGCAATCGGCTATACATTTTCGCGCGACGGTGTACATTGGTCCGATGGGCAACATTTGATTGTGCAAAAAGACAGTGGAATCTGGGCGAGCGACATTCGGACCCCTCTTGGGCTGGTTCCCGAAGGGAATGACAGCTTTACGCTTTTGTACACGGCGTTTGAGAAGGGCTCGGGCGCGCCAGCCGCAGCTAGCAGCATACCGCCAAGCACCGCGGCAGTGGGAATGGTGAAGGTCCATTTGCAACCGGTAGCCAAGGCCGCCCAGGCAGAGGCAAAAGCAGCAAAGCAAGACAGATAAGGCTTGCAGGCTGGTGGAAAACGCAGGCGGCGGGGATGGCATGAGGCATTGATTCCCTGCCGCAAACGGGATTTCCCGCTCATAGCCCGGGTGGTACAGGGTAATTTTGCGCAACCACATTTTGAGCGCAACCATGCTAGCCTTGGGCTGAGGCATTCACGCTCCATCTGGCGTTTTGAAATGCCCAAGAGGCCTGAATCGCTTGGCTGCCCCTCCCATCCAGCCCCAAGGAACGCGTGGCCAGCTTCGGAACAACCGGCTCTCAATGCTGCCGGTACCGGAGCGGCGGCGGCGCAAGCTCGCCGGAAAGTTTGCGCTGGCTCTACTGCTGGCGCTGGCTGCCATCACCGGATCGCTGGCCGGGCTCATGCTGGTCTATTCGGTCGACCTGCCCCAGATTGATGAACTGGAACACTACCGCCCATCGACAACCACGGATCTTTATGATCGCAAAGGACGCATCATCGGCTCGTTTGCGCTGGAGCGGCGGGTGGTGGTAAGCTACGACGATTTTGCGCCTGTCCTGCGCGATGCCGTGGTGTCAATTGAAGACAAGAGCTTTGAGTCGCACTGGGGCGTAAACATCTTCCGCGTGGCAGGAGCGCTCTGGTACGACCTGCACAGCCACGGCCGCGCACAAGGGGCCTCTACTCTTACCATGCAACTGGCGCGCAATCTGTTTCTTTCTTCAGAGCGCACTGCCACCCGTAAAATTCAGGAAGCATATCTCTCTATCCAGATTGAGCGCACGTTTACCAAGCAGCAGATTTTCACGCTCTATGGCAACCAGATCTACCTGGGCCACGGTATGTACGGTTTTGAGGCGGGTGCCGAATTCTATTTTGGCAAGCACGCCAAGGATGTGACGCTGACCGAAGCCGCGTTGCTGGCCGGTTTGCCCAAGGGGCCGGCGGCCTACTCGCCGCTGCTGAACCCTGACAAGGCGCTGCGCCGGCGCAACCTGGTCTTGACCGAGATGGAGTCGGACGGAGTGATCTCGCACCTGGCAGCCGAGCAGTCGCGCATGGCCCCGCTGGGGCTGCACGTTGCGCAGCCTGAGGCCTCGGTAGCTCCGTGGTTTCAGGAAGAAGTTCGACGCGAGTTGGAAAAGCGCTTCGGATCGGCGGAGGTGCATGAAGCCGGCCTGAAGGTTGAAACCACGCTCGATCTCGACCTGCAACAAACCGCCAACCACGCCGTAAACGATGGGCTGGCCACCTATGAGCGGCGGCATGGATGGAAGGCCAAGCTCGAGAACATACTCACCAGCGGCGACGATCTGGAGACATACAAGCATCCTGATTGGGCCATGAAGACCCGGCCGGGCGACTGGACGCATGCACTGGTGACGCGCGTTCTTCCCCTGGAGATTCGCGCGCGCGTGGGAGCGGAGCAGGTCATCCTGCTTCCCGAAGACTGGAAATGGACCGGAGTGCACTTTGCCGATGCGATTGCCAAGCCCGGCGACATTCTTTATGTGCAACTCGGCGAGGCGATGGAAAGCGGGGCGCGGCGCGCCACTCTGGAGCAGGACTCCGGGGTGCAAGGCGCGCTGCTGGCAATGGACAACACGACTGGCGATGTGCTGGCCATGGTGGGCGGGCGCGACTACGCATTGAGCGTGTTTAACCGGGCCACCCAGGCTCAGCGGCAGACAGGTTCCAGCTTCAAGCCTTACGTCTACACGGCGGCCATTGAAGACGGCGCCAAGCCCGGCGACATGATTGTGGACGCGCCGGTGAGTTTCGGCGGCTACAGCCCACACAACTACGAAGGCGACTACAAGGGCGCAATGACGCTGACCGCCGCATTTGCCGAGTCGCGCAACGTGCCGGCCGTCAAGCTGGCCGCGCGGGTGGGCATCCACAAGGTGATCGACGTAGCACACCGCTTTGGCATCACGACCAACATTCCGGCTTACCTGCCCATCGCGCTGGGCGCGGTGGAAGTAACGCTTGAAGAACAGGTGGCCGGCTACGCCGTCTTTCCCAACGACGGCATTCACGTGAAGCCGCGCCTGATTCGCAGGGTCAAGAATGCCGACGATATCACCTTGTGGGAAGAGGCGCCGGCGGTGAAACAGGTGATCGACCAGGAGACGGCGCGGACCATGATGGGGCTGCTGCGCGCGGTTACCCGTATGGGCACTGGCGCCGCAGCGGCGCAGCTGAATCACCCGCTGGGCGGCAAAACCGGCACCACCAGCGATTACACCGACGCCTGGTTCCTGGGCTTTTCGCCCTCCATCACCTGCGGTGTGTGGGTGGGCTATGACGGCAACCAGTCCCTCGGCGAAAAGGAAACGGGCGCAAAAGCGGCTCTGCCCATCTGGATGACATTGATGCGCGCGGCCATCGCGGGCAAGGACGATGAGCGGTTCCTGGGCGACGAGAAAGAAAAGCCGCTATTGAGAGCGGCGGCCACGCCTCCGGCAAAGCCTGAATCGCCTGCTGCGACCACGGCCGCGCCTGCAAAATTGGCGAAGGCCGCACCAAATCCCGTTCTGCAGGTAAATCCGGCATTGCCCGGTTCGACTCAAAGGGCGCAGGCTCCCGCGGTGGTTAAGGCGCAGGTGAAACCGGCGTTGCAGGTGCAAACGGAAAAGGCTGAGCCAACAAAAGTCATTGTGCCCGTGTCGGATACCAACCCAGTCTCTGGCAAGCCAAAGAACCAGCGATAGGGTTGATTTGCGATCCGTGGCGTCAATGGTGGTGAAGGCACATTCAGGCTAATCCGTTCGCAAGGCCTGCATGGGATCGATGGATGCCGCCCTTCGTGCAGGCAGGTACGAGGCAAGCAGGGCGGCAAGAAACAGCACCAGAGCCACGGCCAGCAACACTGAAAGATCAATTGAGCCTACGCCGTAGAGCGTCGTCCGCATGGCGCGGCCCACCAGCAGTGCGCCCCCCAACCCAAGGCCCAGACCCACCAGAGCCAGCAAAGACGCCTCCTTCAGAATCAGCAAAGCCACGCGGTTTCTGCCTGCGCCGAGAGCAAGGCGCAGGCCAATCTCCTGTGTGCGCTGCGAAACGGTATAGGCCATGAGCCCGTAAATGCCGATGGCCGCAAGCAGCAGCGCGACCGCCGCGAAGCTCGCAAACAGGCGCATCGTGAACCGGTCTTCAGCGAGCAACTCGTCTTTCACCTGGTCCATGGTCAGCGTATGCGCCAGCGCAATCTGCGGATCAACCGAGTGCACCGCGGCGGCGATGGTCCTGGCCATGGACCCGGGGTCTTCGGCTGTACGGACGCCGATGGAAACCGCAGGCGAAAGCGACTGAGCAAAGGGGACATCTATTTCCGGATAGTCTTCGCGGAAGTCGCCATTGCGCACGTTGTGGAAGATGCCGACGATGTGCCACTCGACGGGCGGCCCTAGTTGCGGCTGGCCGGGAATGATCTCTTCAATCGCCACGCGCTGCTTGAAAGGGTCCATGCCCTTCAGATAGCGCTTGGCAAACTCCTGGTTGACCATGGCGACGCGCACGCTGGTTGCGTTGTCGTCGTCGGTAAAGGAGCGGCCCTGAATCACCTGGATGCCGAAGGTCTGAAAGTAGTCGGGCGAGATGGATTGGAAGCCGGTGTTGGGCCGCTGCGAGGGGTCGCCATAAGTGCGGCCGCCGACCAGGGTGAACGGCATTCCGTCGCTGGTTCCGCGCAGCGGCATGCCGGTGACAACGGCGGCATGGGAAACACCGGAGACGGATCGAATGGCGCTGAGCATCTGCTGCTGGTAGACGTTCATCTCGGCGGGCGTTTTGAAGCGGCCATGCGGCTGATCCAGGCCAAAGGTCAGCACATGATCGGTGCGCACGCCCAGATCGACGCGGGTGAGATTCCAGAAGCTGTGAATGGCCAGGCCCGCGCCGGCCAGCAAAGAGAGGGCCAGGGCGAACTCGCCGACAATAAGCGCCCGACGCAGCTTGTTGCTGGCGGACCCGGTAGCCGAGCGCCCGCCGCTTTTCATCGATTCCGCGGGATCAACGTGCGATGCATACCATGCGGGCGCGCAACCAAAGAGCAGACCGGCCAGCGTGGTGGCTGCAATCGCAACGGCCAGCACCGGAAGATTGAGCTGGAAGTCCGCCTCCGATGGGAGAATGCCCTCTGGAACGAGGGAGACAATGCCACGCAACAACGCCGCGCCCAGGGCAATGCCGAGTCCGCCGCCAATGAGGGCCAGCACCAGGCTTTCCGTCAAAAACTGGCTGAAGACCTGCCTGCGGGTCGCGCCCAACGAACAACGAATGGCAATCTCACGCTGCCGGCCTGCGCCCTCAGCAAGCAGCAGGTTGGCAATGTTGACGCAGGTGATAAGCAGGACAAAGCCGACCGCACCCAGAAGAAGCCACAGGTTGTGGATTCGGTCAGGCGGCAGAAAATCGTCCTTGAGCGGCTCAACGCTGGCGCCCCAGCCTTTGTTCGATGTGGGATAAGCGGCTGCAATGTGTGCGGTCACGGTGTCCATGTCGGCCTGTGCCTGCTGGATGGTGACTCCCGGCTTGAGGCGGCCCATGGCGATGATCCAGTGATAGTCGTGGTTGATTTGCTGGGGCGTGAAAGCCAGCGGGGCCGTCAGTTCCGGGCCCAGGCGGTCAGGCAGGCCGGGCGCAAGAACGCCGACAACAGTGTAAGGGACGCTGTTGATGCGCATGGTATGGCCAATGATGCTGCTGTTCGCGCCCAGCCGGTTCCACAATTTGTGGGTCAGGATGATGACGTGATCGCGGCCCGGCACGCCTTCTTCCGGGAGAAAATCGCGCCCCATCGCGAATGGGATTCCCTGCATGTGGAACCACCCCGGCGAGGCAAGCCTGCCCTCCAACTGCTCGGGCTGGTCGGCTGTGGCTAGGTTGAAACTGCTGTCGGTCCAGGCGGCGAGCTGCTGAAACGACTTGCTCTGATGCTGCCAGTCAAGGAAGTCGCCGGCGGATATTCCGTTCCTGAATCCGCCCACCTTTGACCAGACCATCACCAGCTGGTTGGCCTCAGGGTACGGCAGCGGCGCCAACAGCGTGGCGTACACCACCGTGTAAATCGCAGTTGTAGCGCCAATTCCGAGGGTCAGCGTGGCCACTACGGCGGCCGTAAGCCCCAGCCTGCTGCGCAGCACGCGCATCGTGTAGCGAAGATTGAGAAACAGACGCTGCATCAACCACCTCTTCCGGCGGCACGATCGCCGTGTGGTGGATTAAGTGCACGTTTGATTCCATTCCGCGTGGATGGTTGACGTTGTTAATAAACGGCTTATGCGCCATCCAATTCATAAGGGCGCTGAACTTCTGTTCAAAGCGACGTTTCTGTGTCCGGCGGCGAACAGGATACTTGAAGTTTGCTTTTATTGCGCCTTATTCAACCAGCCGGAAATACCGATTCGCCTTTGCCACATCCTTGAAGATTTGCGCCTTGAGCGCATCGATTGACGGCCAGTGCATCTCGCCGCGGAGGCGGAAAAGAAATTCCAGTTCGATGGGCGTTTGATCGTCCAGGTCGATCGGCTCAAAGTCCAGAATGTGCGACTCGACGGCAAAAGACGCGTCGCCGAAGGTGGGACGGTTGCCGATGTTGGTGACTGCCTGAAATCGGCGCCCATCAACCGTCATTCGCGTAACGTAGACTCCAAAGGCGGGCAGGATGCTGTCGTAGGGCGCAAGGTTTACGGTTGGCACCAGCAGCCGGGTGCCGATGCCGCGTCCGTGCACCGGCGAGGAAAGAACCGCGAACGGCCGGCCCAGCATCCAGCGAGCGCGGATCAGGTCGCCGGCTACCAGGCGCTCCCTGATAGCGGAACTCGACACCTCAAGGCCGTGGACATGCACCGGTTCGTGGACGTGAACGTGGAAACCGGATTGCGCGCCAAACTCCGCGAGTTCAACGACCCCGGCATGGGCACGGTGCCCGAAGCGGAAATTTCCGCCTTCGTGCAAAGCGACGACTTTCAGCCCTTCCACCAGTATCCGGCGGACAAAACTCAGCGCGGAGAGGCCTGCGAGCGCTGCATCAAACGGCAGCACCAACACGGCGTCAATGCCGGTTTCCGTCAGCAGCCGCAGCCGCTCGGGCATGGGCGTGAGCAATTTGAGCGCCTTGTCGGGACGAAGAAGCTGCTCGGGGTGCGGATCGAAAGTTACGGCAACGGCGCGCGCGCCGAGCGCGCGCGCCTCGGCAACTACCGAGGCAAGAATTTGCCGGTGGCCCAGGTGCACGCCATCGAAGTTGCCGATGGAGGCCACGCTGGGGCCAAAGCCGGCCGGTACCTCGGCGACCGAGCGAAATACGCGAATCTTGCTGGAGAAGCCATCAATCATAGGTTCACAGGGTCCAAATCCACGGGGAGATCGAGGCCGTCGTAGGCCAGCCGGATGCCGTCAGGAAGAGTGCGGTTGGTTTGTTCGTGGCCCAGTTCGTGAGCAATGTGGGTAAGCCATGTTTGGCGCGCGCCAATGCGCCGTGCCCAACCCACGGCCTGCTCTACCGTTGCATGGTTTGGATGGGGCTTGTGACGCAGCGCCGAAAGAACTAGGTGGTCAAGGCCCTGGAGCAGCGCAAAGCTGGACTCCGGTATCGAACTCACATCGGTCAGGTAGGCGGCGCGGCCAAAGCGGAAACCGGCAATCTGCATCTCGCCGTGCATCACCGGCACGCGCAGAAAATCCACGCCGTGCACGTTCGTACGAGCGCCAAGCGGTTCGAGCCGCACGCGGGCGCGGGTGGGGTAGGTGGCATCGGGCGAGAATGTGTAATCGAAGATGCGCCGCACATCGGCGGCGGTCTCTTCGGAGGCATAGAGCGGAATGGGGCCGCCTTCGCGAAAGACCGTAAAGCTGAGGGGACGAAGATCGTCGAGCCCGAGGATATGGTCAGCGTGGGCATGCGTATAAAACACAGCATCCAGCCGGGTAAGGCCGGTGCGCAAAGCCTGTTCGCGGAAGTCCGGGCCGGTATCAATTACCACCACGCGCTCGCCAGGGCCCGGCGGTGTCGTCTTGATATCAGGCCAGCGAATCAGCACCGAGGGCCGCAGCCTGCGGTCGTGGGGGTCATTGGAGGTGCAAACCGCGCACACGCACCCCAGCGTGGGAACCCCCATCGAGGTTCCCGTTCCTAAAAATGTAAGCCGGCCCTCCATCAGCGCCTAACTTTTGCCCGGGGGCGGGGGCTGCGGCGGCTGCATGCCCTGAAGGCTGATCATGCTGGTCAGTTCAAGGAAAGCCATTCTTACTTCGTACAAGACGGTCTGCAGCATGCGGTCTTCGGCGTCGGTAAGGTTGCCGCGGGTCTTTTCTGACAGCAGGGCCAGCAAATCGATGGTCTGGCGCGCGCCAAGTATGTCGATCCGCGGGCGCTGGCCCTCCTGGGCTCCAGCGCCCATCTGGATCATTGCCGAAACATAGAACTGCTGCACCAGGTGTTCGAAGGTGACCGGGGGCTGGGGTCCCATGGCGGGATTCTGCGCACGCACGATATCTTCAAGCCTCTGTGCCGAGGCATCGTAGGCAGTCTTCTGCTCTTTGCTCTCCTGGGCGGTCGGCGGCGGGGGCAACTCGGGATGATCCTGCGGCTCCTCCCCGGCCTGGGCCTCCGCAACTTCAGGCTTGGGTTCGCTCACCACCAGCCGCGGTCCGGCTGAGGGTTCAGTAGCAGGGGGCGCAGGCTCTGCCGGAGTTGAGGCCGGCTGCGGGTTGTCCTTCTCTTCTTCCGCCTTTATCTTGCGGCGGTCAATTACGGTGAACTTCGGTGTATCGCTCATGATTTTGTGTCTTCCATCGGTTGCGGTTCAGTTTCGGTCAGATTTGGCGTCGCAGCCAGCAGGCGGGCAGTGCCCGTGCTCCCTTCGGCAGTGTACGCGAGAGGAAGGTTGCGCAGTTCGGCCGCGCCGCTCACCATGCCCAATGCAAAGGTGCGGATTCCGCCACGCAAATGCAGTTGGGCGCTGCTCGTAATGGCGCCGACAGGCGAGCCGTCCAGGGTGAGTTCGGTTCCCGCGGAAGGCAGCGGTCCGGTCAGTTCCAACTGGCGCAAGTGGCGGTGGACGCTGCCGCGCGAGCGGATGCGCTCCACGATCTCCTGGCCCAGGTAGCAGCCCTTGGTAAAGTGCAGCGCCCGCAACTGCGAAGTCTCCTGCGGCAAGTCACGCTCTGCCATGTCAATGCCATAAGCGGGAATCCCCTGGGCAATACGGAAAGCGTCAACCGAGGCTGCTCCCACCGGGATTGCACCGGCCGTGCGAATGGAGTTCCATTGCTTGGCAAGAACCCTGGCCGCAGACGGGACCCATAGTTCATAGTGGGGAACCTGAACACCGTAACCGCGCACCATCCGGAGGTCGATGCCATTCCATTCCACCTTGGCGCAGGTCATCGGCTCATCGAGCGCGGGCAGGCCAAGGCGGCCAAGGACCTCGCTGGCCAGCGGACCGGTAAGCCCCAGAGCCGTCTCCCCTTCCAGGGTCGCCAGTTCCACGTCGTCCATAATGATGAAGTGCTCGAGGTGGCTTACCAGTTTCTCGTACTGGTCGGCGGCAATTTCCAGTTCGAGGCTGTCGCCCTCGCGAACCACATGCAGGTCGCCCTGGATGCGCCCCTGGGCATTGAGCACCAGGTTCCAGGCGACGCCATTGGGGGCCAGGTCGTTGACGGTGTTGGTGACCATGCCGCTGAGCCAGCGGAAGCGATCTTCGCCGCGTACCGCAACGCGTTTGAGCCATCCCAGATCGTGAACGGCGGCTCCGGAGACCAGGGCCGCTATTTCCGCCTCTGGTGCGTCCAACTCCTGTGGGGTCAGCACCCCGTGGCAGTCGGCAAGCCGGTGCGGATGCGCAAGGGTTTCAAGCAGGTTGGCAAGTGGAGTGGCCGTGGATGGTGCGGCGAGATCGGATTCAATCATGGGGGAATTTTCCGCGGGTGGCGCGCAGATTTCTTCCATTGCAAGGCTACGCCATACCGCTTCCTGATTATAGCCTTGGAAGAGGATGCCCCGGCGGCCTGGCGGCAGGCGCTCGAGGGCGCTGGCTGAAGAAGTTTTAAACCTACAAACGGGAGAACCGATGAGCGAGCAGCACCAAGTGGCAGGACGAGACTGGCGGGCGTGGGCGCTTGCGGTTCTTTTGTGTTTCACTGCGGCCTTGGCGGCTGCGCAGCAGCCGGCAGCGCCGCAGCCGGGCGAAACACCTCCGGCACAGGTGCCTGAGAAAGAAAAGCCCCCGGTTCACATCGGTCCCGAACAGGCAAAACAGCTCTTTTCGCTGGTCGATGAGCTGATCAAATTCTCTTCCGGGGAGTCCGGACTTGCCGTAAAGAGCGACGTGAAACGCCAGCTCACCAGCCGCACCGCGGTTGAGGCCTACCTGAAGCAGAAGTTTGAAGAAGACGAGAGCGCCAAGCGCATGCAGCAGGGCGAAATTGTGCTGAAGAAGTTCGGCCTGCTGGATCGCGACTTTGCGCTGAAGCCGTTCTTGCTGATTCTGCTGAAAGAGCAGATCGAAGCCTACTACGACGCCAAGGCCAAGACCGTGTACATGCTGGACTGGGTAGACGTGGACGAGCAGAAGCCGGTATTGGCCCACGAACTGACCCACGCCCTGCAGGACCAGCACGCCGATCTGGAGAAATGGAACGACCAGACGCCTACCGAGGTCTCTCACAACTTCAATGAAGACACCGACCACCTGGCCCGGGACGAAATGGACACCGCGCGCGAGGCCGTAGCCGAAGGGCAGGCGACCGCCGTCATGATGGACTACATTCTGAAGCCGATGGGAAAAAGCCTGGTCAAAGACCCCGAAGTCCTGGATGTGCTGAAGCAGCAGATGTCCAGCTCAGAGAACTCGCCGGTGCTGGCGCGCGCGCCGCTGCTGCTCAGCGAGTCGATGCTGTTTCCCTATCGCGAGGGCCTGAGCTTCGAGCAGGACGTCTGGATGGACCAGGGCCGCGCCGCAGCCTTTGCCGGAGCTCTCGACAGGCCCCCAAGCTCAAGCTGGGAGATCATCAACCCGCTGGAATACGAGAAAAAGCACCTGCCCGCCGTGCCGCTGCTGCCCAACATCCATCCCCTGGTGGACAAGCTCTACAAGCCCTACGACATTGGCCAGATCGGCCAGTTGGACCTGCATATCCTGGCCAAGCTTTTTGGCGGCGACCGGGCCGCCACCGCGCTGACGCCTGCGTGGGATGGCGGGCTCTACTGGGCCGGTCAGCGGCTTGATGCCAAGACCCCTGCCGAGCAGGCCAACACCAAATCCATTGCCCTGTTCTATCTCTCGAACTGGAAAAATACCGCTTCAGCCCAGGCTTTTGCGCAGCTTTACGCCGACGAGCTGGGACGGAAATACTCCGGCCTCAAGCCGATTCTGGAGATTGAGAACTCGACCCCGTCAGGGCTTACAACCGGCTCCGCTGAACCCCAGTCGCAGGAGCAGGTCTACCAGACCAGCGAAGGGCCGGTGGTGATTACCGTGCGCGGCAAACTGGTGTTTGTCGCCGAGAGCTTCCCGCTGGAGATGGCCCGCAATCTCGCCGCGCTCATTCTCGATGCGCAAGGCACCGGCGAAATGCACCTGGCGCAGAGTCCGATGCCTGAACCTGTCGGCCGGCCCGGCGCCTCAGGCTACGATTCAAACAGCCTGCAGCCCCTCACCGGCAATTTGACGCGTTTCTTCTCCAATTGCGGAGTGATGAAGGCGGTGGTTGACGCCGCCAGCCATATTGGCGCCGCGGGAACGAGCGCGCTGCCGCAAAGATAAGTCAGCAAGACTGTGGACGCCCGTCAGTCCGCAGTCTTGTTGACCAGGTACTCGTCAATCAGCACTGAAACCAGTACAGCGGTGGGAACCGAGACCATGGCCCCGACGATGCCGGCCAGCGCGGACCCCACCAGCAACGCGACCAGAATAGCCAGGCCGGGTAGGTCCACGCGGTTGTGCATGATGCGCGGAACGAGAATTGAGTTCTCCACCTGGATATAAACCAGGTAAAAGATGGCTATCCCAATCACCGCTCCCCACGAACCAACGGCCGCCACCAGAAGCGCGAGCGCCACGCTGATGGCTGCGCCTACCACCGGGATGATGTTGAGCAATCCGGTGATTACGCCGAGCGCATACGCATAGCGGATGTGGAACGAGCAATAGACGATGGTGCTAAGGATGCCGAGGATGAGCATCAGGCTGCCCTGGCCGACAAGCCATTTGCCCATGCGAACCTCGGCCCGCTGCAGGGTCTTGTCAAGACGATCGCGTTGCTGCGGCGGAAAGAACGAGAGGAACCACCTGTATGCCTGATCGCCTTCGGTAATGAAATAGACGATAAGGATCAGGCCCATGACGATATCGAACAGCCTGCCGGCCCAATTGCTGATGGAAAGCAGCAGGTAAGTGGCCGCGTGGCTTACGAAATCCTGAAGCCGCGAACTCAGATCGTTGGTATCGATTCTGTCTGCGAAGGGCATGTGCTTGAACCGGTCAATGAGCGCCGGCATGCGTGACGGCATGTCGCGCGCAAAGCCCTGCATGTCGCGAATCACCGGCGGCAAGGCCAGCCCTGCAAATGCGGTAAGCGCGGCGGCTACAACCAGCAGGAGAAGAAACACGGCAGAGCGCTTGAATGGCTGGTTGCGGCCAATGCGGATATTGGAGATGAGGCGCACAACCGGTGTAAGCACCACGGCAAACAAGCCGCTGACATAAAGCAGCACCAGAACGTCCCGGATAAGCCAGGCAAGGTAGCAGGCCAGGACGAGTCCGAAGGTGAAAACAATGTCGCTGCGCAGATTGCGCGGTTTGCCGGAAGACTGCGTCATTCGTTCCTTCCACACCTCTCAAGGCAAATAGGATGGGCGATTAGGGCAAATAGGATGGGCACCCCACCCTAGTGTCCTGTCCCTGAATTTTCCTTCAAAACAGAACTGTCTTCCTGAGCGGAGCTTGGCCGGTTTTTGGGCCAAACGTAGTCGAAGGACCTGCATTTGGGATGCCCAATTCATGCAAGGAACTTCTGGGACCCCACCCTGGCGACGCCTTTGTTTTTGTCGCTAGGGTGGGATGCCACGGACCCAAAATCGATGGCAAAGCGGGTGCCCCCGGTCTCGATTCTGAGACCGGGGATACCACGAAACTAAAAGATGAAAAGCCGTAAGCCGTCACTCGCCCCCGCGCAGAATCGATCCGACAATGCCGCCCAGCAGCGCGCCTCCGGCGCCTCCGGCGGCCATCGGGCGTCCTTCCTGCCGGGGCAGGTACTCGCCGATCTGGTGCGCCAGCCGCGAAATGGGCAGCGTCTGCAGCCAAACCGTTCCAGGGCCTTGGAGCACAGCCAGAAACAGGCCGTCCCCGCCGAAGATCATGTTCTTGATGCCCGGCACCATGGTGATCTGGAATCCCATTGAGGCCTGGAACGCCCCCACGTGGCCCGGATGCACGCGCAGAGTCTCGCCGGGGGCCAGGTTTTTCTGAATCAGCTCGCCCGACAGTTCAAGCCACGCGGTTCCCTGCCCGCCGACCCGTTGCAGCAGAAATCCGTCGCCGCCAAAAATGCCTGCGCCCAGCGACTGCTGGAAACCTACGCCGATGGTGACCTGCGGGGTGGCGCACAGAAAGCCGTGGCGGTGAACCATGTATTCCGGCCCCTGGCCCAGTTGAATCGGCACAATGTGTCCCGGCACCTTGGTGGCGAACGACACCGCGCCGGGATACTGCATGGCGCGGTACTCGGTCATGAACAGGCTGCCGCCGCCGGCCACCCGCTTGATGACGCCAAACAGGCCGCCGCCACCGCCCATCTGGGTGTGGGTGGTCATCTGGATGGAGCCGGTCATCCACGAAAGCTCGCCGCTCTCTGAATACACGCTCTCGTTGGGGTCCAGCTCGACTTCAAGCACGGGCATGGTAGTGCCCAGAATCTGTGTCTTCATGGGGCGGAGTCTCCTCTAAGGGAACAGTTTACCTGTGAATGGCTAACGGCGGATTACCGCTCGAATATTACTGCTTCTGCCCTTTCCTATTCCGCCACCGTCAGGCTGCTTTCTGCCGTGGCCAGCGAACTGCCGCCCACCCAGATTTTGTACGTCGTCGGTTCAACGGTGCGCTGGACATTGACGTTGTAGAAGTTCAGTTCGTCGAAGCCGAGCGGGAAATCCACGTGCTTGGTTTCGCCGGGAGCCAGAGTGATGCGCGAGAAGCCCTTGAGTTCGCGCACCGGCTGCTCCACGCTGGCGGCGGTATTGCGAATGTAGAGCTGGACCACTTCGGTCCCCGCGACGCTGCCGGTGTTTTTCACGTCCACGCCAACCGTGACCACCTGATTGTGACCGGAGGAAAGCACCTCGCGTAACGGAACTTCCGGGCGGCTGATGGTGGGCTGCGAGTAGCTGAAGCGGGTGTAGCTCAATCCCCAGCCAAAGGGGAAGAGCGCCGAATTTTCCTCGTCGAGATAGCGGGAGATGAACCGCTCCGCGGCATCGCGCGGCAGGCGGCTCAGGTCGCCGTGGGCGGGGCGGCCGGTGGGTAGCTGAGCGTAATAGAGCGGCTCCTGGCCGACGGCGCGGGGCAGGCTGGCGGGCAGCTTGCCTGAAGGGTTCACGTCGCCAAACAGCACATCTGCGAGGGCGGGCCCTGCTTCAATTCCGGGGTTCCAGGCCTCAAGGATCGCGGGGACGTGTTCAGCGGCCCACTTGATTTCGAGCGGACGACCGGCCAGTACGACCAGGATGACAGGCTTCCCGGTGGCCGCCACGGCCTCAAGAAGCTGCTGCTGCGCGCCGGTAAAGCCTAGCGTGGCACGGCTGGCCGCTTCGCCCTCCATCCAGGCTGCGCTCTCGCCCAGGGCCAGGATGACGACATCGGCTTTCTTGGCAGTCTCCACCGCTTCGGCAATGGTTTTCCGGTCGTCGGGAATCGGCAGATGCGCATCTGTGGCGGCGGGACCGTTAAATGCGTCGCTCTTGAGCAGGTTGGCGTCTTCGCCGCTGAGCAGTTCGCATCCCCGGGCATAGAGCAGGCGGTCGCCGAGTCGGTCGGCAAGAGCGGTCTTGAGAGTGACCGCATATTTGGGGTCGCCGGTGACGGCCCATGCGCCCAGCATCTCTTTCTGGTCGTCCGCGAGGGGACCGATGAGCGCTACCTTTTTGGCCTTGGCAGTGAGCGGCAGCAGCGCGCCGGCTCCCTCGACGGGATCGTTTTTGAGCAGGACAAAGGTCTCTTCAGCCACTTTGCGGGCCGCGGCGCGGCGCTCAGGTGTCGCATCGTAGGCTGGGCCCTCAACGGTGTAGGGATGATCGAAGAGGCCCAAGGCAAATTTGACGCGGAGGATGCGGCGCACCGCCTCATTCACAACGGCCTCGGGAATTTTGCCGGCACGCACCTGGGGGGCGATCTCGGTTCCAAAGAGGTTGCCTTCCATGTCCATGTCAACGCCGGCCTCAAGCGCCTTGCGGGCCACGGTGGGGCCGTCTCCGATGGAGTGATTTTTCAGCTCCGCCACCGCGCCCCAATCGGAGACCACGAAGCCGTCAAAGCCCCACTCCTTGCGAAGGATCTGCGTAAGTATGAAAGGGTTGGCCGTTGCGGGAACTCCGTTGATGGAGTTGAAGGAACTCATCATCGTGGCAGCGCCGGCTTCGACGGCGGCGCGATAGGGTTCCAGGTAGACCTGGCGCAGCGTGATCTCGCCCATGTCTACGGCGTTGTAATCGCGACCGGCGATGGCCCCGCCATAGGCGGCAAAGTGCTTGACGCTGACAGCTGCCGAGTCGGGCTTGGAGAGGTCGCCCTGCTGGTAGCCCTTGACCCAGGCGCGGGCCATAGCGGAACCCAGGTAAGGGTCTTCGCCGGCGGACTCGATGATGCGCCCCCAACGCGGGTCGCGGGCAATATCAACCATGGGCGAAAAGACCCAGGGAACGCCGTCGGCACGGGCTTCCGTTGCGCCGTAGCGGGCTACGGTTTCTACGGCTGCGGGGTCCCAGCTTGCCGCCAGAGCCAGGGGCACCGGAAAGGTGGTCCGGTGACCGTGAATCACGTCTTGCCCGAAGAGGATGGGGATGTGCAGCCGCGACTTTTCCACGGCGAGATGCTGGTAGTGATTGGTGGGCACGGCGCCCACCAGATCGAGAATCGATCCCACCTGCCCCCGGGCCGCCAAATCGTCGTAGCGGAGATTGCTGGCGTTCGGCCCGGTGGCAAAACCGGCCGCATACTGGGCCAGTTGTCCGACTTTTTCGTCGAGGGTCATCTGCTTCAACAGGGCCTCGACGCGCGAATTCACTTCCTTTGACGCCAGTTGAGGATTGGGCTTGGAGCCAGTTTGAGCCGAGGCGATCGACCAGCCGAATACTGCAACGAGGAAGATCGAAAAGAACGCGCGGGGAGACTGCGGCAGGGATATTTTCATGGCGAGGTCATGATAAATTGTCGGGGGAATGGCCGTCAGGGGAGCATTGTGGTATCCCAGGTCTCAGAATCGAGACCCGGGGCACCCAGGGTTTGTGAAATCCGATCATGGGACAATCGGCCTTTGTGGAATTTGGTCCCGGTTTGAGTCCCACGGCAAAAACCAGTCGCATCGGACCCCGTGAATGCTCTAGTCTTGCCTGAGGCACGCATGACCAAGACTCTTGCCCATCTGCGGAAGGCTTTATGGCTGGCCCTGGACCATGACGTGCTGAACACGGCCAAGGCGGCTGCCTACTCGGGAATGCTGATGCTGTTCCCTGCCCTGGTGGTGCTGACAGCGCTGCTGGCGCAAGTGCCGGAAGGCACAACGCTGGTGGGCGAGATTCGCGCAGCCTTTGAGCAGATTCTGCCCGACGACTCGATGTCGCTGCTGCAGTCGCTGATGCAAACCCGCCGCCTCCACTCTGTGCAATTGATCTTTTCAGCAGGCGGCCTGTCGGTGTTTGCCGGGTTGGGCCTGATGTTGTCGATGATGGAGGGCTTTCGCCGCGCCTACCGGCTGCCCCGCGACGACTGGGGCTTTTGGCAGCGACGGTTGCGGGCCTTGCTGCTGGTGCCTATCGTCCTGGTCCCGCTGGCGCTGGCCACACTGGTGCTGGTATTCGGGCGGCAGTTTGAATTGTGGCTGATCGACAACGCCGTCCACCAAATGCGCCACGTGGTGCTGATTGCATGGCGAATGGCCCGCTGGGCGGTGGCCCTGCTCACCAGCATCGCCGTGCTAGGCGCGCTCTATCACTTCGGCACCCGGCACAAGGAGCACTGGTCGCAGGTGGCTCCCGGAGCCGTGGCGGCAACGCTCGCGTGGTTCCCCGCCACCCTGGCCTTCGGCTGGTATGTGACGCGGATCGCGGATTACTCCATGTTCTACGGTTCGTTTGGAGCTGGAATCGCGACCTTGGTGTGGCTTTACATTACTTCTTTCAGCGCATTGCTGGGCGCGGAGCTGAATGGGGTTCTTTTCCGTGAAAGGCAGGAGCTGAATTCCGCTTTAGAGGCCCCCGAGCCCGATTCTCCAGGTCTGTGACCGCTCTCACCGCCAGTTGCGTGCCCTGCAATGCATGCTACATAAAGGGGGTTTGCGAATATACCCCCCATGTACAATGAAGCCAGCCCGTCCCCGGCCAAATAACTTACCCAACCAAGCCTTTCTCTGGAGTCTTCCCAATGCCGTTTGAACTAAATCTGATAGAAGAACCATCCCAACGCCGCGCAAAGATTGTTGCCACCCTTGGTCCGGCATCCAACACCGAACCGGTCTTCCGCAAACTGGTGCGCGCCGGCATTGACGTGGTTCGACTGAACTTCTCGCACGGCACCCACGAAGAAAAGCTGGCGTTGATCCAGATGATCCGCAAGGTGAGCCGCGAAGAGCACAAGGCCCTGTGCATCATGGCCGATCTGCAAGGCCCCAAAATCCGCACTTCGAAGCTGAAAGATCACCAGGCCGTGCTGCTGAAGACCGGGCAGCGCCTGACCATTACGCCGCGCGATTGCCCCGGAACGGCATCGATGGTGGGCACCACGTTCAAGACGCTGGCCGAGAACGTTGAGCAGGGCTCTCGAATTCTGCTTTCCGACGGCTTGATTGAACTGCGCGTGCATGAAGTTCTGGGCGACGACGTGGTCTGCGAGATCATCAACGGCGGCATGCTGGGTGAAAACAAGGGCATCAATCTGCCCGGAATTCCGGTGCGCGTTCCTTCGCTCACCGAGAAGGACGCCGAAGACCTTGAGTTCGCACTGAAGAACGGCGTGGATGCGATTGCTGTCTCTTTTGTTCGCACCGCGGAAGACGTTCGCTTGGTGCGCAACCGCGTGGCTGCCCTGGGCGGCGAGACGTGGATTATCGCCAAGCTTGAAAAGCCGCAAGCCATTGAGCAACTGGACGGAATTTTGCAGGCAGCCGACGGAATCATGGTTGCCCGCGGCGATCTGGGCGTCGAAGTGCCGCCGGAGAAGGTTCCCGCAATTCAGAAACACATCATCCGCCGCGCAGCCGAGTTCCGCAAGCCGGTGATTACCGCAACGCAGATGCTGGAGTCGATGATCGACAACCCGCGCCCCACCCGCGCCGAAGTCTCCGACGTGGCCAACGCGGTGTATGACGGAACCGATGCCGTGATGCTCTCCGGCGAGTCGGCGGTGGGCAAGTACCCGGTTGAAACCGTCTCCATGATGGCGCGCATTGTGGCCGATGCCGAGCGCCACATCAAGGAAGACACCAGCTACGACAACCGCGAGCGGCGCAGCGGACTCTCCATCGCCGAGACCATCTGCGAAGCCACGGCGCACGCGGCCGACGATCTCGACCTGCGGGGTATTGCGCTGTTTACCGAGTCAGGCCAGACCGCCCGGCAGCTTTCGAAGTACCACCCCACCGCGCCCATCTTCGCGCTATCGCCGGTGGAAGTAACCATCAATCGCCTCAGCCTGCTGTGGGGTACCACGCCGGTCCGCTGCCCCAAAGTCAATACGACCGAGGCCCTGGTGGATTGCGCCGAAGACCTGCTGGAGCAGCACGGGTATGTGCGGCCTCGCGAAGTAATCGCCATTGTGGCCGGCACCCGCACCAAGTCCGGATCGACCAACTTTCTGCGGCTGCATGTAATGGGCGAGCGCGCCCTGGGCGGTGTTCGCTTCTTTGCCCCGCGCGAAGATGAAGTTGTTCCCGATCCCACGCCTGAAGCACTTGAGCCCCCGGTCAAGCGCCCGGCCGCAAGAGCCAAGGCGCCTTCAAAGCGCAAGTAGCTCGCGGCATCCGTTCCAAACACAAACGCCACTCCCAGCCGGGAGTGGCGTTTGTGTTTGCTGAGTTTGCACAAGACTTTGCTAGCGTGTCACGGTAAGCCGGTCGATATTCACCGTGCCTTCCGCCGCGAAACTGAATGTAATGGAATTCTCTCCCTTGACCAGATCAACGGGAATCTTTGCGGTTGCATAGATGCCCCCAGGCAGTTTCAGGTCTGTCGGAGCGATCTGATTCACGCGCATCTGCGCCGTGTTGTTTGCCTCGCCGCTGTAGACGTAGACCAGTTTGACCCAGTACTTGCCCGATTCCGGCACTACGATGTGATTGAACGCGAGCGAGCTGCCGCCTGCGTTGTTTTTCGCGCCGCTTAATGAAACCGCATAGCTCTGGCTGCATTCAGGGCACACGACCAGGGCCGCGTCGCCCGTGCGCGTGTTTCCGGGCCATTCCGCTTCGTAGGTTGCGCCTCGCGTCCACGAGAATTCGCCGCTGACTTTTAGCAGAACGGAACCGTGCGCGGGAAGCTGAGTTTTGTAGGCATCGCGGAATTCGCCCAGGTCTTTATGCGCCCACAGGTCGCGCACCGCGGCCTCGCCGGCGAGGCCCAGATCGCTCCACTCAACCGAGGCTTCGGCAGGCGCTTCGCCCAGATTCACCAGCATCACCGCTTGCACGCCGCTGCCAAATGCGCCCAGGGGCTTGGCCCACACCTCGATGCCTGCCCCGTATTCCCGCACCTTCACCGGTCCCGCGCCGAGCGGGTCCTGATCGACGGCGATGACTTCGGAATTGGTGAAGATCGCGCGAATCGGACCGTCCATTTGCGTCAGGTCGTTGCCGGCCCACAACGGAGCAGCAGAGATGGCCCACATTGAAAAATGAGTCTGGGCTTCAGTCAGCGTGAGGCCCGGATTTCCCACCACCATCATGTCGGGATCGTTCCAGCTGTTGGGCCCGTTGAAGACGGAGTGCCTTTCGGTCGACTCGAAATTTCCGACGACACTTTTCCAGTCGGCGTGGTTCTTTTCGCCGGCCACATCCGATTCGGTTCTCCACAGTTGGGCTTTGCCTTGCGCCCATGTCCACGGGCCTTCATTGCCCCAGGAACAGATGTAGAACAGCATGGGCCGGCCGGTTTTGCGGATTGCCTCTGCCATGCGTTCATAAATGCCGCGGCCCATCACGCCCGGGGGGCGATTGCAATAGTCCATCTCGACGAAGTCGTAGCCCCACGATGCGAAGGTGGCGGCGTCCTGATCCTCGTGCTGATAGCTGCCTTGATAGGGCTTGCCGGCGCAGGTGTTGACGCCGATGTCGGTATATGTGCCCGCCTTCAGCCCGCGCGAGTGAACGTAATCGACAAGAGCCTTCATGCCGTGCGGGAAGCGCGTGGCGTCAACAATCAGCGAGCCATCCGCGCTGCGTCCCGTGGTGAGGCACTCCTGGATAAGAACGTAGTTGTAACCGAGGTCGCGCATGCCGGTGGATACGAGTGCATCGGCCTGGTCGCGGATGGTCTGGTCGTTGTAGTCGCAGAAAAAGTGATTCCAACTGGCCCAACCCATGGGTGGCGTGGGCGCAAGGCCCGGTTGCGCGGCTTGCGAGAAGGAAGAAGAACAAGCGGCGACGAGAAAGGCAAGCAGGACGAGAGCGGATGGGAGTTTTCCCATATATGCAAAGACACGAGCGATGCGCACAGATTACCCCATCGGCGCAGTGAATCAGTTACCGCTGTTGAATACACGGCTCGCGTCGATGGGGTCCATTGTAGCCCGTTAAGTGAACGGGATGTCGCAAAAGGTCACCAGCTACTTCGCCGCCAACTGTCGCAGCACGTATTGCAAAATGCCGCCGTGCTCGAAATACTCGATCTCCTGCGGGGTCTCGATGCGGACCTCGGCTGCGAAGTGCTTGACCATGCCATCGGCCGCGGTGGCTGCAACGATCAGCGTGCGGCATTTCCCGAGGCCAGAGGCAAGCATCTCGGTCAAACCGGGAAAGTCGTACGTCTCCTCGCCGGTCAGGCCGAGCGACTCCACGTTCTGCCCCTCATGGAACTGCAGAGGCAAAATGCCCATGCCCACCAGGTTCGAACGGTGAATGCGCTCGAAGCTTTCGGCAATGACGGCGCGAACGCCAAGCAGTTTCGGTCCCTTGGCCGCCCAGTCGCGGGAAGAGCCTGAGCCGTACTCCTTGCCGGCCAAAATGACGAGCAGAACGCCGCGCTCGGCGTACTTCACGCTGGCGTCGAAGATGGACATCTGCTCGCCCTCGGGCAGCAGGCGCGTGACGCCGCCCTCGGTGCCTGCAGCCAGCTTGTTCCGCAGGCGCACGTTGGCAAAGGTGCCGCGAACCATGACTTCGTGATTGCCGCGGCGGGATCCATACGAATTGAAGTCCGCTGCCTTGACGCCGTGATCGGCGAGATACTTGCCCGCCGGACCGTTGGCCTTGATGTTGCCGGCTGGAGAAATGTGGTCGGTGGTGACCGAATCGCCGAGAACGGCCAGCACGCGCGCGCCCATGATGTCAGTGACCGGAGCAGGCCTCATGGTCATGCCGTCGAAGTACGGAGCTTTGCGAATGTAGGTCGAGTCGGGCTCCCACTGATAAACCTCACCCGTTGGGAACTTGAGGCCCTGCCAGTTCGCGTCGCCGTCTGAGACCGTTGCGTACTCCTTGCGGAAGCTTGCGCTGCTGAGACCTTTCTCGATTGCCTCGGCAACTTCGGCTTGCGTGGGCCAAATGTCCTTGAGATAAACCGGCTTGCCTGCCTTGTCGGCGCCGAGCGAGTCTGTCTCAAAATTGTGGCCGATGCGGCCGGCAAGAGCGTAAGCCACCACCAGCGGGGGAGACATCAGGTAATTGGCGCGCACATCCACGTTCACGCGGCCCTCAAAGTTTCTGTTGCCGCTAAGCACGCTCACGGCGACCAGGCCGTGCTCGTCGATGCTCTTTGAAACGTCGGAGGGCAGCGGGCCGGAGTTGCCGATGCACGTGGTGCAGCCGTAGCCCACCACGTTGAAGCGCAGCTTTTCAAGATAGGGCAGCAAACCCGCCTTGGCGTAGTAGTCGCTAACCACGCGCGAACCGGGCGCCAGCGAAGTCTTCACCCACGGCGGAACGGTGAGGCCTTTCTCGACGGCTTTCTTTGCGAGGATTCCCGCAGCCATCATGACCGATGGGTTGGATGTATTGGTGCAGCTGGTGATGGCGGCAATCACTACCGAACCGTGGTCGAGATACGTATCGGGGTCCACTCCGAAGCGCGCCTTTACCGTGGTAGCCGTTATCGGCTCACTGGCCGAGGACGTTGCCGGTCCTTCGTTTTCTTCTGCTGCGATGGCCGCGTCAGTGACCGCGGTAGTGCGTTGCCACGGAGCAGCGGTGCGCGTCCCGAGCGGTTTGGCCGTGGGTGCGAGAAGGCCAGGCAGTTGCTGCGCAAAGCTGGCTGCGGCGTCCTTCAGCAGCACGCGGTCCTGCGGACGCTTGGGACCGGCGACGCTTGGTTCAACGGTGGCCAGGTCGAGCGCCAATGTTTGCGTGTACTCGGCTTCGGGCGAGTCGGCGGTATGGAAGAGGTCCTGCGCCTTGTAGTAGGCCTCAACCAGGGCGATTTGCTCGTCGCTGCGGCCGGTGAGACGCAGGTAACGGAGTGTCTCCGCATCCACCGGGAAAATTCCGCAAGTGGCGCCGTACTCGGGCGCCATGTTGCTGATGGTGGCGCGATCGGCCAGCGGCAGCGCGGCAATGCCGGGTCCGTAGAACTCGACGAATTTGCCGACCACGCCCAGTTTGCGTAGCGCCTGGGTTACGGTGAGCACCAGGTCGGTGGCCGTTGCGCCCTCGCGCAGCTTGCCGGTGAGTTTGAAGCCCACCACCTGCGGGATCAGCATGGAAACAGCCTGGCCGAGCATGGCCGCTTCAGCCTCAATGCCGCCCACGCCCCAGCCCAGCACGCCCAGGCCGTTGATCATGGTGGTGTGCGAGTCGGTGCCAACCACCGTGTCGGGATAGGCCACAGTCTCACCGTCAATCTCGGTGGTGAAGACCACGCGGGCCAGATATTCGAGATTGACCTGGTGGCAGATGCCCATGCCCGGCGGAACGGCCGAGAAGTTGCGGAAGGCCGTCTGGCCCCACTTCAAAAAGGCGTAACGCTCGCGGTTGCGCTGGAACTCGAGCAATGTGTTTGCAGCAAGGGAGCCCGCGGCTCCGAACTCGTCCACCTGCACCGAGTGGTCGATGACCAGCTCGGCGGGAACCAGCGGATTGACCCGCTCCGGATCGCCGCCGAGAGTTTTGATAGCGTCGCGCATGGCGCCCAGATCGACCACAGCCGGAACGCCGGTAAAGTCCTGCATCAGTACGCGCGCTGGCATGTAGGCAATCTCGCGGCTGGGCTCGGCCGTGGCATCCCATTTGGCCAGGAACTCGATGTCCGCAGCAGTGACATTGACGCCATCTTCGCGGCGGAGCAGGTTCTCAAGCAGGATTTTCAAGCTGAAGGGCAGGCGGGCGAGATTGAAGCCGCGGGCGGTGAGCGCGGGCAGGCGATAGATGGTGTAAGAGCGGTTGCCGGAGGCGAGGGTGGCCCGGCTGGCAAAACTGTTCCCTTTTTCGGAACTCATGGGGAAAGACCTTTCTATCCGCTGAAAGGAGCGGATGAATCTCTAATTTGAACTCATGCGCTGGGTGCCCCAGGTCTCGCTTCTGAGACCTGGGATACCGGAGGGCCAGCTTCCCAACATCTCATTCGCGAGGTCGGGAAGCCACAAATCATCTGGAATAGATTACTCAGCGGGAAGGGCGCCGTCCACGGTCGGGCCGTCCATGGCGATAGCGCTTGAGCATGGGCGTGGATGAGATTCGGACTGCGGAGCGGTTGAACATGGCTGACACGAGGATTTTAACGCGGAACAACCCTGATGAGGAAACGCCTCGCAACTTGACATCCTGCGGCATAAGAATGGAAGGTTGGGCTGTGCATGAAGCCACCATCTCTGGAGCCGACAAATGAACTTGCGCACCGCTTGTATTTTGATTGCCGCCCTGATCACCGGCGTCGCTGCCATAAGCCAGACCAAGCCTGATGGCCCGAGGAGGTCGGGCCCCGTTGCGCCAACGCTGGACAAGAACTGGGTCCCCAAAGATGGCACCGTGATTCTACCCGGCTTTATCTTTGGCACCGGCGAAAAACTGCCAAAACTCAAACTGCACTACCTGACCCTGGGCACGGCGCATCGCAACCCGGCGGGACAAGTAGACAACGCGGTGCTGCTGCTGCATGGCACGGGCGGGAATGCGCACTCGCTGCTTAACCCTCTTTTTTCGCAGGTGCTTTTTGTGCCCGGCGGGGTGCTGGACATTACCAAATACTTCCTCATCCTGCCGGACGAAATTGGCATGGGCGAGAGCTCAAAGCCTTCAGATGGGTTGCATGCACACTTTCCCGCTTACGACTACGACGACATGGTCCGCGCTGACCGCATGATGCTGGACGAGATGAAGGTGGACCATCTGCGGCTGATTCTGGGCACGTCGATGGGCTGCATGCAGTCGTTTGTGTGGGGCGAGACCTATCCGGGATTTGCCGATGCGCTGGCGCCGTTCGCCTGCCTGTCGGTGCAGATTGCCGGCCGCAATCGCATGATGCGCTACATGGCCATTCAGGGCATCAAGCAGGATCCCGCGTGGATGGACGGCGAATATAAATCCCAACCGGAGCAGGGCCTGCGCGCCGCTCTGGAATTACAGCTCGTCATGAGTTCAAGCCCGTTGCAGATGCAGAAGCAGGCGCCCACGCGCGACGCGGCTGAGAAGCTCGCGGATACCATGCTCAAGCGCATGGCCACCGGCACCGATGCCAACGACCTGATTTTCTACTGGAACGCCAGCCGCAACTACGACCCCAGCCCCAACCTGGGCAAAATCACCGTGCCGGTGCTGTGGATCAACTCCGCCGACGACTACATCAACCCGCCGGAGCTTGGCATTGCAGAGCGCGAAGTGAAGAAGATGCCCAACGCCAAGTTCGTCCTGCTGCCCATCACGGATCAGACGCGCGGGCACGGAACGCATACCAATGCAGCGGTATAGAATGACTACTTGGCTGAGTTTATGAAGGCTACAGAACCCAAGCCGTAACGCATCAAAACAATCCAAAGCGGCTTTTATGCTTGGAATTGCAGTCGGTGTCGGCGAGGTCACGCAGCGATTGGAATATTGGGTCGGATTCGGGGGTTTGTACTCGAGGTTTCTCGCCTGGCTGATGCGCCGGATGCCCGGCGAACGGCAGCGGCTGCTGGCCGTCACAATTATTGCCGGCGGGTTGTGCGGGCTGGCCGCCGTAGCCTTCCACTTGAGCATTGCGTGGGCTGAGTCGCTGATGATCGATCGCGCCAACTCGGCGCCCGGTCATAGCTGGATTTTCTGGACCATTCTGACCCCCGCGCTGGGCGGGCTGTTTGCCGGCCTGGGCTTAACCTATTTTGCCCCGGCGGCGGCAGGCAGCGGGATTCCCCAAGTCAAGATGGCCTACGCCATGCGCTCCGGCCTGGTCACGGCGCGGGAGGCGATCGGCAAATTCATCTTGTGTGCGACCCAGATCGGGGCCGGGGCTTCACTGGGCCTTGAGGGTCCCACGGTGCAGATCTGCGCCGGCGTGAGCAGCCTGCTGGCGCGCGCGGCGCGGCTCAGCCCCACCAACTGCCGGCGCATGGCCTCGGTGGGCATGGCCGCCGGAATCGCTGCCGCCTTCAACGCGCCCATTGCCGCCATCACTTTTACGCTTGAAGAATTGATCGGCGACCTGGACCAGACCATGCTCTCGGGCGTGATTGTGGCCGCAGCCTTGGCGGCCGTGGTGGAACACACCATCCTGGGCAACTCGCCGGTGTTTCACGTTCAACGAACCTACACGCTCATCAACGCCTCTTCGCTGGTGTGGTACGCGCTGCTGGGTTTGCTGGCGGCCACAGTTTCGGTGGCGTTTACCGACTCCCTGCTTTGGCTGCGCGCCCAATTCAAGCGATTCGAAGCGCTGCCGCGCTGGGTTCATCCGGCCATCGGAGGGCTCGCAACCGGCACCCTGGCCGCACTGGCTCTCTATCTCTTCCACCTGAACGGCATTGCGGGCGACCCGTACAAGACGCTTACGCTGGCCCTCACCGGAACCATGCCTGTGGTTTTCATGGCAGCCTTCTGCGTGCTCAAGCTGGCGTCCACGGTCTGCTCCTATTCGAGCGGCGGCGCAGGCGGCATCTTTGCACCGGCGCTGTTCATGGGTGCCATGCTGGGCGGCTCGGTGGGTTATTTGGATGTGACGGTCTTTCACCACTCGACAGACGCGATTGGAGCCTTCGCCGTGGTGGGCATGGGCGCGGTGTTTGCAGGCATCGTCCGCGCGCCCATGACGTCGATCCTGATTGTGTTTGAGATGACAGGCGGCTACGGCCTGGTGCTGCCGCTGATGATCGCCAATATGACCGCCTTCGCGCTGGCGCGCCACTGGCGCCACGTTCCCATTTACGAAGCGCTGCTGGCGCAGGATGGCATCGTACTGCCCCATGGAACCCGCCCGCTTGACCCGCCCGGCGACGCACAACTGCCCGCACCGGAAGAACCTGAATACGATGCGACGGCGTGACCACGCCTTACCGCGGCGGCTCCATGTTGTACATGAAATAGGCGCGCAGTTCGAGATACGGCCCGTGGAAGTCGTGGGGCAGCGGCGGATAGTTTGAGCCGGTCAGGGCGCCCCAGGCGGCACGGTCCAGGGCAACGTCGCCGGAGCGGCCTTCGAGGAACATGCTGCCGTCCATCAGGCGGCCGTTGGGCAGCACTTTGAAACGGATGGCAACCATGCCCGCCTTGAGAATCGGCGGGTTCACCTCGTCGGGAATCAGCGGGTCCCAGGTGCGTTCGGTCTCCCGGTGCCAGCGCTGCAGCCAGCCGTTGAAATCCACGCCCTGGGTGTCTGAAAGTACCTCGATGCCGCCGGTTCCAGCGCCGGGGTGCATGGACAATCCTCCGCGGCCGGGCAACTGGCCGCTCCCCATGCCGGGGTTGTGCGATGCGCCCTTCATGGCGTCGCGCAACTGGTCATTGGGGTTCTGAGTGCCCATGGCGAAGTTGGGCCGGGCAGGCACTGCAGCCGGGCGGGGCGCCTCAATCTGCGACTGAGACTGAGGGTTGGGCGGAATGGTAGGCGGCGGGGCCGCGGGTGGTTGCTCAGCAGCCTTCGGCGCAGGCTCAGGCGCAGGCTGCGGCGTGGACTTATTCATGTCCTGCAGCGTCTGCTTGTCGATCACCGGAGGCTTCTCAATCGGCTTGACCGGCGCCTTGGGAACCAAATCCCTGGGCGTGTCAAGATAAGTGAAGTCCTGATGCTCCTTGAGCCTGGCGTTTTGGTCAACCACCAAGGGCACCTTGAAGACATACTTGGGAAGCAGGACCAGGGCGGTGATAAACGCCAGGTGGATCAAGATGGCGATCCAGATGCCTTCGCGCAGCCGTGACCAGCGGCGTTCGTCCTCGAGATCGCTGATCATGCTCAGCAACTCGTGGGTGTCGTAGTCTACCCAGCGCGATTGGGAGCGAATAGGGAGCGCAGGCTCCGGATCGGCGGGAGCGCCGCCCTGATTGGGGCTGACAGTCTCCGGGCTGGTCGTGGCTGGCCCTTTGGGGTCGTTCACATCGGTTGGCACTTCGCTGGCAGGCATTCGCAAGTGGGGAGCCTGGCAAACGAATTCGCCCCGGCTCCCTTTTGATTCCTTCCTGTCTATTCTCTCATTTTGTGCAAACCTGTGCGCAAGCACCGCCCCGTACAATGGATGCTAATAGTGAGACGGAATAGATGGCGGAAGGGGACGCTGCTTGAAGGCAGTTCTTGCACGAATCATGGCCAAGTGGAAGTTGGTGGCGCTGTTTCTTGCCCATCTTGGCGTTTGGGGCGTGGGCGCGGGCGCCCTGCTGGACTCCTCCACCATTCCAATTCCCATGGATGCACTGCTGGCCGTCTACGTCTGGAACGACAAGGGCCATTTCTGGCTTTATTGCCTGCTGGCCGCGGCGGGTTCGGCGCTAGGCGGCCTGCTGCCCTACGGGCTGGGCCGGGCAGGCGGCGAACTCTTCCTGCTGAAGCATGTGAACCGGCAGCGCTACGAACGCATGCGGACCCGCTTCGAAAGACAGGAATTCCTGGCCATGATGATTCCCTCCATGCTGCCGCCGCCCACGCCGTGGAAGGCCTTTGTCTTTGCCGCCGGGGTCTTCGAGATGCAGGTCGTCCCCTTTATGCTGGCAGTCTTCTGCGGCCGACTGGTGCGCTGGATGATTCTCTCCCTGCTGGTGCTCAAGCTTGGGCCGGGCGCGGTGGACCTGGTTGCGCACCACGGGCTGTTGCTGCTGGCGGTTGTTGGCGGCCTGGCGGCTGCGGGTTTCGCCTGGTGGTGGATCAGAAAGAAGCGCTCTGGCATTCTGTTGGAAGACGGGAAGTAGGCGCACCCGTCCCGTGCTGCATCTCCCGGGCCCCTGTCAAAAAGCTCAAACGAGCGCATATCCGAAAGGAGCCGGCAAATGGATGTTCATCCGCCTCACAATCCTATTCAATCGGTAAAAGAATTCATGGTGCACCTGCTGGCCATCACCATCGGCCTGCTGATCGCGCTGGGACTTGAAAGCTCGGTGGAGTGGCTGCATCACCGTCATGTCGCAGAAGACGCAAGAGAGAACATCCGCGCCGAGTATCGCGCCAACCGGCAGGACATCGCGCGGCAAATGAAAGCCCTGCCCGCCGAGCAGAAGCATCTTGAAGAGATTCTCGGCTGGATGACTGATGTCCAGAGCGGCCATCCGCAAAAGCCGCTCGCCGAATTCATGTGGACGAGCGTACTTCTTCGAGACGCCGCTTGGAATGCGGCCTCGTCCACCGGGGCCGTCGCCTTTATGAAGTACGACGAGGTCAGGCAGTACTCGCAACTCTATGACCTGCAGCGGCTGTACGGTTCGGTGCTGGAACGCAACCTGAACGAGCGGCACCAGATGAATGTCATCCTGGAGCGAATGAAGTCTCCGGGCAAGCTCTCCGATGCGGAATTTGAGCAGGCTAAACGGCTCATCCTCTCGCAAGAGCTGACCATCCAGGAGTTTCGCGAGTTGGACGGCGCAATCTTCGGCAACTAGGTTTCGGCTCGCCCGATTCTGCCCTGAACTGGGTGTCCCAGAGCTTCGATCAGCCTGCCTCCCGATAAGTCATTTCTGCTCGCGGCCTCCCATGCCCTGGCCGGCTTCTTCGCGCCCATCGATGATATAGACCCATCCGCTAAGCGGCGATGAGGCCGAAGTTGCCGCGCCCTTGCCGTAACCCAGGAACGAATACGCAAAGCGAAGGTCGGTGAACTGGACAGTCGTCCACTCGCGGTTAGGCGCCAGGTTGGGCGGGCTCAAGGCGGCCACGGGTTGCTGGCCCACGTCGCGCACCACGGCCCAGCTTCCCCAATCGAGATAAACGCGGCCCAGCAGCGTGCGCTTGGCGGCTTCGGTTGCGGGCGTGGATGGTGGCTTGAAGAGCACATCGTTCTGCGGGTCGCTGTTAATGTAACCGGTGCGGGTGTTGATCTCGGCGGTCTGGAAGCTGTCGGCCGTTTCAAGAATCGCGTGCCACCGGAATGGGTCGATCATGTAGGGTTCCAGTGCCATCCGCTGAACCGGGGCGGTGGTGATCTGGTTGTTTTCAAGCAGAGACTGGGCGCGGGCATGCTCCGCATAGCGCCAGCCCCACAGCAGCACCATCCCGGCTAGCGCGAAGATGGCCCAGCCGCGGCCGCGGAAAACTCTCCGCCGCGCCCCGATTTCGCCGCCGATCAACCCTGCCAGCCAGGGAGCGACAAGGGCCAGCAGCAGCAGCGCCCACAAAATGGGCTCGGCAATAAACATGAAGCTGCCCGCATACCAGCGCGGGTTGAAGGGGAAAAACGGCCGCAGGCCGTAGTTGTTGGTCCAGTCGAGCATCAGGTGGCTCAGGGCCGCGATAAGCGAAGTCAGATAGAGCCAGGCCCAATTGACCGGCTGCCGTGGATGCAGGGCGGGGGCGCGCGGGTCTACCGGCGGCGCGGCGGCCAATTTGCGCCGGTACCGCGCCTCACGCCAGCGGTGGTAAAGCCAAACGGCGCCCATCGCCACCCCGGCCACAACCGGCGCAGCGATGAAGGTGTGGGTGATGCCGCGGTGGTGCTTCAGTTCCTCAACCGGCCCGGCAAAGGACCACAGGATGTCGAGGTCGGCAGCCTCTGCGGCCAGGACGGCAGCGAGAGTTGCATAGGCGGTCTTGCGGTTGAGTCCCGCCCGTCCTATGCAAGCTCCAGTTAGAAAATGGGTGATCGGTTCCATAGCTTGATGCAAGCATATTACCTTCGGCCCGCAACCCTCTTATAATCCACCCCATGGGCGAAACCGCAACAACCCATTCCACAGCGGCGCACCGGGCCGAGGAACTGCGCGAGGAACTCCGCCGCCACGAGCACCTTTATTACGTTCTGGACGCGCCGGAGATTACCGATGCCGCCTACGACGCGTTGATGAACGAGCTGAAGCGCATCGAAGCCGATCACCCCGAACTGCTCAGTCCAGACTCGCCGACGCAGCGCGTGGGCGGCAAGCCGGCCGAGGGCTTCAAAAAGGTTCACCACTCGCGGCCCATGCTCTCGCTGGACAACGCCTACTCCACCGAGGAACTGGCGGATTGGGACCGGCGCGTGCACGAACTGGCCGGCAATCTGCCCGTGGAGTACACCGCCGAACTGAAGATGGACGGGCTGAGCGTTGCGCTGCGATACGAGCCTGCCGCTGGCGGAGGAGCGCGCCTGGTAAGCGGCATAACGCGCGGCGATGGACAAATTGGCGAGGACGTCACTTCGAACATCCGCACCATTCGCAGCGTGCCGCTGAGCGTCTCCGCTGAAAAGCTGCAGAACGCCGGTCTCCCGCAGGCATTTGAAGTGCGCGGCGAGGCGGTGATGCCGGAGGCTGCGTTCTTGCGCCTCAACGAAGAACGCGAGCAACAGGGACTGACGCTTGCCGTGAATCCGCGCAACGCCGCGGCGGGCACGCTGCGCACGCTGGAGCCGAGCATCGTGGCCCAGCGGCGGCTTGACGTTTACGCATATTTTCTTCTCATCGACGGCGAGTTCTGGCCGCAAGGCCAGAGCGCCACGCTCGACGCACTCACGGCCATTGGATTCCGAGTGAATCCACACCGGGGAAGAGTGCACTCCGTCGACGACATGGCAAAGTTCATTGAGGACGCCGAAGCCCGGCGCGCCAAGCTTGGCTACGAGATCGATGGCGTGGTGCTGAAGGTGGACGCCTACCGCACCCAGCAGCGCCTGGGCTATACCGGCCGCGCGCCGCGATGGGCCATCGCCTACAAGTTCACCGCCAAGTCGGGCATCACCCAGCTCAACGACATCCTCATCACCGTGGGCCGCACCGGCAAGCTGACCCCGACGGCAATGCTGACGCCGGTATTTATCGGCGGCGCCACCGTGAGCCGCGCCACGCTGCACAATGCGGACTTTATCGAGCGCATGGGCCTGCTCATCGGCGATTGGGTCAAGGTGGAGCGGGGCGGCGACGTGATTCCCAAAGTCGCAGAAGTTGTGGAAGACGCCGAACACCCCCGCGGGACACGCAAATTCTCTTATCCCTCGGAATGTCCTGAGTGTCATAACCCCGTGGTCCGCGTCGAGGGCGAGGTGGACTATCGCTGCGTGAACGTCGACTGCCCAGCCAAGCTGCGCGAGAGCCTTCTCCACTTCGGCTCGCGCGGAGTGATGAACATTGAGGGCCTGGGCGATGCCGTGGTGCAGCAGTTGCTCGATCGCGGCATGGTTCACAGCGTGGCCGATCTCTACGACCTCACAGAGGAGCAGTTGACGGGCCTTGACCGCTTTGCGAAAAAATCGGCACAAGCGTTGATTGCAGAGATCCAGGGCTCGAAGAATGCCGGGCTGGCGCGGGTGGTGATGGGGCTCGGCATTCGCTTTGTTGGCGAACGCACCGCAGAACTGCTGGCCGAGGAGTTTGGGAGCATGGATGCGCTAGCCGCCGCTACAGCCGAAGAGTTGGAGCGCGTTGAGGAAGTGGGCCCGCGCATCTCGCAGTCTATTTTGGAGTTCTTCTCGCAGGCGGCAAATCTGGCCCTCATCGAACGGCTCAAAGCTGCCGGGGCGGATATGACGGCAGAGAAGCGCCAGCGCTCTGAACAGTTGGCAGGCCTGACGTTTGTGCTGACCGGAACGCTGCCCACGCTGACCCGCGACGAGGCCAAGCAGAAGATTGAGGCCGCTGGCGGAAAGACCGCCGGATCGGTGAGCAAGAAGACCAGTTACGTGGTGGCGGGCGAAGAAGCCGGCTCAAAGCTCGAAAAGGCCTTGGAACTCAATATCCCCGTCCTCGACGAAGCGGGGCTGCTGGCGCTGCTGAATTCCAGCGCATAAACAGCTCAACCGCCAACCTTCCCCGCTCAACCTTCCACAGCACCCCGGGTGCCCCATCCATTCGTCGGCTTTTTCGACGAATGGGTGGGATACCACAAACCTCAACCCTCCACGGTCAACCTTCGAAAACATCTGAATTCCCCAAGTCAGTTTGACCGGCGGCGCAGCGCCACTTGCGGCAGCCGCTCGGCAGAGCGCATTTCGCGCTCGCGTTCCCGCTCCCAGGCTTCCGCTCGCCATTGGCGCGACATGTAAACAGGCGGTTCTTCGGCCCTTTCCGGCGGCTCGTTGAGAGGTAAACGCGAGGGTAGGGCAACCAGTTCAACGGGGGGCCTCGGCACGGGCCGCATCGGCAAAGCGGGCGCCGGCGAAGGAACCAGGCGCGCCGATGATTGGACCTCGGCATAGGCGGCGCCGGAGGTAAGGCTGGCATTGGTTGCGGAGAGCGGCTCATCGAGGTCGGCGTCATCGGCCGCGGACGGATGCGCGCGAGCCTGCAGGGCGCGGGCCATGAACTCGTCCACCAGTTTGTGCAGGCAGGTTTGCCCGCAAAGGTGCTTTGCCCCCGGACGCTGGCGGTTGCGGGTGTTCCATCCGCTGATCCGCAGTTCTCCCCCCTGGTCGTAGGCCACAAACCAGTGGTTGGTCTGCTTCTTTTCAGTTCCGCAGATGTCGCAGGATATGGCCTGCCGGATCACCGCACTCCCCCTGTCTGGTCAACTTCTCTAATGCGATTGCAGGCTCCCTGCCGGGCCGGCGCCGCGAGCAATCGAAAAAAGGCAGCAACTCCCCGGCGACGAACCAGAGGAAATCTGGAATCGCTCTCCTTCATTTCATCGCGCGCGGGAACGAATTGGAGAGAACTGGAGGGAAAGAATCTGCAATTCAGGCAAATTCGGACGAACGAGGATGGGAATGTCCTGAAATGGAACTTGCAGGGGGCAAGCGTGGGCGGGGGACGCCCACGCTACTGCCGGGTTCGACGACTCTTACGGGCGCGGCGCGAAGTATCCCTTGCGGGTGCGGACCATGTAGCGCCGGTCGTTGCAATAGAGGTAGATGGGGCGGAAGGTTCCATCGTATTTGAAGTCTGCCGGAGTGTAGGTAAGCGCATATTGGCTGCGCAGTTCCTCTTCGATTTCGTGGAAGCTGTTGGAGACCTCTTCAACGCTGGGCGGAAAGAAGACCTTGCCGCCTGTGTCGCCAGCCATCTGGGTCAGGACTTCGTCGCCCTTGCCGCGGCTGGGGGTCCAGTTGGTGCTGATGGCGTAGATGATGGTCTCGGCCCGCTGGCACTCCTTGATGGCTTCGTCGGGATGGACGCGGCTCTGGTTGTCGTCGCCGTCAGACAGCAGCACGATGGCCTTGCGCACCGGTTCCTGCCCGCGCGAGACATCGAGAAGCTTGTCGCGGCAGGCGGTATACACGGCGTCAAACAGGGCGGTTCCGCCGCCGGGACGCAGGCGATTGATGCCTGTTTCGAGGCCGTCGATATTGTTGGTCCAGTCCTGGGTCAGATTGGGCGTGACGTCGAATCCCATCACGAAGGCGCGATCGCTGCGGGCCTTGATGATCTGCAGCAGAAACTCGGTGGCCGACTGCTGCTCAAACTGGAAGCGGGAGCGGATTGAAGTGCTGGCATCAATCACAATGCCGACGCGCAGCGGCAGGTTGATCTGCTGATGGAAGGCATTCACCCTGGAGGGCGCCTTGCGGTCGTCAAGCAGCGCAAAGTCGCTTTGCTTCAAGTCGGGGATGTAGCGCCCGTGCTTGTCGGTAACGGTGAAGATGAGATTGACTTCGTTGACGCCTAGCTTGATGACTGGGGCATTCGCGTCGCCCTGCTGATCGGTTGCCGCGGGTTGCTGGGCCGCAGCCGGAGGTGCGGGCTGGGGTGCGGCTTGCTGCGCCTGCAAGGTGGCAGCGCAAAATACAGCCGCGAAAACAAAGGACGAAAGGTGTCTGGTCATGGCTATCTCATTTTAACAATTGGAGCCGCCGTTTTAGCGCGGGTCCGGGTTTTAGACGCTTCAGGCGCGGGTTTCGCTTTTGGCAGCGGGGCCGCTCCCAGGCGTTTGAGAAAGGTTTCCAGTTCCTCCGGCAAGGGAGCTTCAAGTTCCAGCAGTTTTCCCGTGACGGGGTGGGTAAATTCCAGGCGGGCCGCGTGAAGAAAATTGCGCCCCAGCTTGATGCGCTCCGGCTCTGACTTGCGGCGCGCCGCCTTGGAGATGGCCGCCTGCGAGGCGACCTGGTCGGTCAACTGGCCGGGACCGCCGTAAAGCACGTCTCCCACCACCGGGTAGCCGATCGACGCCATGTGCACGCGGATCTGGTGGGTACGCCCGGTCTCGATGCGCACCTTGACCAGCGTGAATTTGCCGAAGCGGTTTTCAAGCCGCTGCACCACTTCATAATGCGAAACCGCGGTGCGCGCATTGTCCAGCGGTTTGGTGGTCATGCGGGTGCGGCGCATGGGGTCGCGGCCAACCCCGGCGTTGATGGTGCCCCGCTGACGCTCGACCGCGCCCTGAACCAGGGCAAGATAGGTCTTCTTGATGTTGCGGCCGGCAAACATCTCTCCCAGCGCGAGGTGGGTGCGGTCGTTTTTGGCCACCACGATCAGGCCGCTGGTGTCTTTGTCCAGCCGATGCACGATGCCGGGCCGCAAATCGCCGCCAGTGGCCGAAAGCGCCTTGAACCGATACAGCAGCGCGTTGACCAGAGTGCCGCGGTTGCGCGCGTCCTCATTCTGCCCCGAGCCGGCGTGAACCATCATGCCGGCCGGCTTGTTGACCACCGCCAGGTCGGCGTCTTCAAAGACAATGTCCAGTGGAATGTCTTCTGCCGTGGCCTTGAGCGGCGTAGGGTGCGGCTCGCCGGTGATAACGATCTGCTCGCCGCCGCGCAGTTTGAGCGATGGCTTCTCGCTTTCGCCGTTCACCAGCACGTCGCCCTGGTCCATGAGCATTTGCACGCGCGAGCGGCTGACGCCTTCAAGTTGCGCAACGAGAAACTGGTCAAGGCGCTGGCCGCGGGATTCAACGGGTACGGCGATGGTGCGCGGTTCAAACATGGGGAGACTCCTGGCCGGCATCGGCCGCCTCGTTTATCGCTGGCATTTCCACGGCTGACGTTTCCAAGGTGGGCTGTCCCTCAATGGATGGGTGCCCCATCCTTTCCGCGTCCTCTTGCGGCTGTCCCTCGACTGATGGGTGCCCCATCCTTTCCGCGTCCTTTTGCGGAAAGGGTGGGATACCACGATCCTCGACCTGCCGTTTCCGTTCCAGCAGCAACAGCGCGCCAATCAGCACCAACACCACCGCGGTCAATTGCGGCCCATCGATGGCGCCGCCCAGCAGCGTGCCGCGTCCCTCGGGGTCGCGCCAGAACTCGGTGACGTAAACCGCTATTCCCGAACCCAGTAAGGCCAGCCCCGCCACGTCGCCCGGCTGCCGCCGGCGCGGCAGCCAGTAGCAGAGAAAGCCGGAAAGGGCGAAATACGCAAGCGCGGCGTAGGCCTGAACAGGATGAATCGGCAAACCGAGCGGCGCGCCGCTCCAGCGGGTTGCCAACGGGTGGGAGAGGGTGATGGCCCAGGGCACGGTGGTTTCTGTGCCGTAGCCGGAGCCGGCCATCAGCGCGCCCAACTGCTCAAAGGCCAGCCCAAGCGCCAGCGGCGCAGCCAGGGCATCGGCAGTGGCAAATGCAGGCATGTGCTGCCGGCGGATGTAGAGTACCGCGGCAGCTGCGGCCACCAGCGCTCCGGCAGCGGCCAGCAGCGGGTGATGAATCATGGCCAGCCCAAGCAGCCAGCGGGGATGGAGGCGCAAAGCGCTCCAGTTAATGGCGATAAGCAGCATCCGCGAACCAAGCAGGGCGGCAAACAGGGCTACGACACAGAGATTCCAAAGCTGGTTGGGATTGACCCCGGCGGCGGCAGCAAGCTTTTGGGCCAGAAAAAGCGACAGCAACACGCCCAGCGCGGCCATGGCGCCGTAAGCGGGGATAATGACTGCGCCGATGTGGAAGAGGACTGGATGCACCTAGGTAAGCATACGGCATTGCAAGATAAGCCGCTGCCGCCGCATTAGTGCGGGGAGGTAGAATCCGGCCCACGGGGCCGTGAGTAATGCGCTGGTGAACCCGTCCAAAGACGGTGGAGCTCTCCGCGGTTCATTAGGCATTCCGGACTGGCGGACACTGCACACAAAACCGATTGTCGAGTCGAGCCCCTGTTCATGAATGTTGGTTCAACCAGCGTTAACTACCCACCTGCTTTGCAGGCCGGTTTCTATTGCGGATACTACGGGTCCAGAAGCAGAATTACAAGTCTTGTGCAGGAGGGCTGCAATGTGCTACGTTTTTGCCCGCCGCTTTCGGGAGGGGTTCCCGAAAGCGGCATTCCTTCTCTAGGACCCGGTCTTGCGCTCTGCGTCGAGCACTTCGTCAAGCAGGCCGCGCAGGCTTGCGGCGCGCGCCGTGCCCTGGCTGGCATCGGCGCCCACTGCATCGTTGGCCTGGGACAGTTCGTCGGCCAGGTTGAGCGCGGCCAGCACAGCCACGCGCAGCGAGTCCACAGTGCGGCCCTGGGCCGCGACGGCGCGCATTTTGGCGTCAACCCGCTCGGCCAGGCGCGCAATGTGCGCCGGATCCTGGCCGGAGAGGTGATACGTCTGGTCGTAGATGGTTACGGTCACGTAGCTGATCGGGTTGGCGGTGTTTTCCTGGGTCAAGCTGACCTCACAATTCGAGTGAGTCGAGTTGCGAGAGCAGCCGCTCGACCCGCTGCCGGACGTGGTCGCGCTCGGCACGGAGGGTGTTCAATTCAGACTGAAACTGTTCAATCCTGGAGCTATGTTCGGCGGCAAGGGCTTCGGCAACCGTGGCGCGCGCCTCGGCTTCGGCGCGGGCAATCCGCTCGCGCTTCACCAGGTTGACAGCGCGAAGGATGCGATCTTCAAGAGCGGAAAAATCGTCCACGCTCAGGGCCAGTGCTGCTGCATCCGCGGGCGGCTCCTGAACCTGCGGCGGCTCGGGCTCGAAATGAGGTTGCTCGGGCTGGGGTTCGGGCTCAAAATGAGCCTGCTCAGGCTGAGGCTCCGGCTCAAAATGCGCGTGTTGCTCTGGCTGCTGCTCTGGCTGCGGCTGGTCTAGAATTTCTGTTTCCCACGAAAAATGCGACATTCGAAAAAACCTCCGCGCAAATGCAACTTACCCGGCCAAGTATAGCGCCATTTTGTTGCGCCGCCGCGCCTAACTGCGCAGCCGTGCGCCTACTTTGCCAACAGCCTCAACCACCTGCGCCTGGAAGCCTTGCAACTCTTCTTCGCGTAGCGTGCGGTCCGGCGCCTGGAAGGTGGCGCCCATCAGCAGCGAGTACTCTCCCTTGCCCAGTTTTGCGTCGCGGAAGACCTCGCGCACACGCCACTCGACGAGTTCCGGAATCTGCAGTGCAGCGAGGGCACGGTCTATCGTCTCCCACGCGATGTTCTCGCCCAAAATCAGGGAGAAATCGCGGCGAACAGGCTGGAAGCGGGAGATATCGCGGGCTGCGGGCCTGCGCAAGGGCAGCTTGTAGAGGCGGTCGAGATAAAGCTCGCCCACCAGGACAGGATCTTTGAGTTTGCGAGCCGCAGCTTCGCGAGGGTGCAACTGGCCGAACCAGCCCACGGTTGCGCCGTCAACGGCAACGCGCGCGGCACGATACGGATGAAGCCACGCAGGCGTGATGCCGGCCTCGGCCGGGAAGCGGTCAAAGTAGACGGCGCGGGCCTGGAACCGCGCCAGCACCTGCTCGACGACGCCTTTCACGTCCTGGAACTCGATTGCCCGCGTGGGATGAAGCGCGCCCTGTTCAGGCAGGCTGCCCACGGCGCCGAATGACAGCGACGGGCGTTCTTCCACTTTTTCAGTAGTGCCGCTGAAGACCGTGCCCAATTCGAAGAGGCGCACATCGCTGACATCGCGGTTCAGGTTCCCGGCCACCATGGCCAGCATGCCTGGGACCAGCGAGGGACGCAGCACTCCGGCTTCTTCGCTGAGCGGGTTGCCGAGCGGCACCACCATGCCAGGCTGCGGCGCGGTTAGCGCGGCCTCGGCGGCAGAACAGAAGGTGCTGGCGATAGCTTCGTGGAATCCGGCAGACAGCAGCGTGCGGCGGACCGCGGTTTCGGCCTCTGCCCAGGGCAGCGCCCGCACGCCTTCGCCAAAGGCCGGCAAAGTGTTGGCAAAGCCGTTGTAGCCGTAGACGCGGGCCACTTCTTCAATCAGGTCGATTTCGCGCTCGAGATCCAGCCGCCAACTCGGCAGTGTCACCAGCCAGGCAGCGCCTTCATCGCGCGCCGACCCCGCCGTCTTTGCCAACTCCGCGAACTCCGCTGTCTTTGCTAACTCCGCCAGTCCACACCCCAAAGCCGTCAACACGCCCTCGACAGTGGCTGCGGTAATGCCTTCCTTCTTTACGGTGGCGCCCAGAATTCGGTGTACTTCGCTGAGCGCGAGGGCGATAGGTTGTCGAGCTGCCGTGCGGGCCTCGGCAGCAGGGATGCGCACGTCTACCAGGTCGCCTTCGATGTGACCGCCATTGGCCAGCAGGACGCTGCATACGATGGCTGAGGCAACAGGCGCAGCGTTGAAGTCGGCCCCGCGCTCGAAGCGATGGCTGGCGTCGGTGTGCAATCCGTGACGGCGCGCGGTGCGGCGAACGGCCACTGGATCGAACCACGCCGCTTCAACGAGGACGTTGGTCGTCGCGGGGGTAATCATCGTGTCCCAACCGCCCATGACGCCAGCCAGGGCCAGAGCCTTGACGTGGTCGGCGACGACCAGATCTTCCGGGTCGAGCGTGCGTTCCACGCCGTCCAGGGTCTTCAGCTTCTCGCCTTTTATGGCGCGGCGCACAAGGATGCCGCCTTCAATTTTGTCTAGGTCGAAGGCGTGGGTGGGCTGCCCCATGGCGAGCCACGCAAAGTTGGTGGCGTCAACGGCGTTCGAGATGCACTTTTGTTGGAGCAGGCCAAAGTAGGTAGAGACCTCTGCGCCAGGGAACCAGTCGCGCGAGTCGGCGATGGCGACGCCGCGCAGGACCCGCGCCGTGAACCGACCGCATGCGTCTTCGGCTTCGATGCGGACAGGAAAGTCCTGACCGGGCGGGCGGAATTCGGGAAGCTCAAAGACGAGCTCTGGCAACTCAAGCCCGTAAATAGCCGCTGCCTCGCGGGCCACGCCGTAGTGGTTCATGGCGTCGACGCGGTTGGTAGTGATGTCCATCTCGTAAAGCGAGCCGTTGCCTTCGCCCAAGTCATAAATGCCCTCAACGGCAATGCCGCGCAGGGTAAGGGCTTCGGCGAGTTGGGCGTCGTCAACGGGAAGGGCGGGCAGATAACTGCGGAGCCATTTGGTCAGTATGTTCATTGATTAAGATTCTCTTTTCGCAAGTTGGCGCACTTCGCGCGATGGCGAGTTGGCGGGTTCGCGCGATTCAGGCAATTCTGATTCCGATGCCAGCACGCCGAGCAGACCGTTGATCAACTTGGCTACGCGAGTACCCAGGTCCAGAAGTTCTTCGCTTGTTGATTGGTCAAAAAAGCTCAGGCTTGCCGCCAATTCAGTTTGGGTCTGCAGTTCATTGATGGCCGCGCGCGCTGCTCCGAGGCCCCTCCGCATCTCGGTGTCGTTCAAACGCCCGTGTGCTTCTGCAATATGGCTCGCCACGCTCACTGCAGACCGGCGCAACTGCATCCTCAACCCAAAGGTCTCTGACTTCGGGAACTCCTCTGTTCGCGTGTAGATCAAGCGCGCGAGGTCCATGGATTTTTGCCAAGCTATTAAATCGCGATAATTCCGCGTCCTGCTCATCTTGCCAACCTGCCAACTTGCCATCGCGCGAAGCGCGCCAGCCTGCTAAACAAACTGATTCAAAAACCGCATATCTCCTGCGTAAAGACTTCCGATTTCGCTGATGCCGTACTTCATCATGGCGATGCGCTCCACGCCCATGCCGAAGGCAAAGCCGGAAATCTTCTTCGAGTCGTAGGTGGGCTGCTTCTCGGCAGCGAAGGCGAAAACGGCAGGGTCAACCATGCCGCAGCCCAGCAGTTCAATCCAGCCGGAGTTCTTGCATTTGCGGCAGCCCTTGCCGCCGCAGAAAATGCAGCTGATCTGCACGTCGGCCGATGGCTCGGTAAACGGAAAGAAGGACGGGAAAAAGCGCGTCTTCACCGCCGAGCCGAACAGGGCTTTCATGGCGTGATCCAGCGTGCCCTTCAAATCACTGAAGGTAATGTTGGTGTCGACGCAGAGGCCCTCGACCTGGTGAAAGATGGGCGAGTGCGTTGCGTCCTGCGCGTCGTTGCGGTGCACCTTGCCGGGGATGACGATGCGCACCGGGGGCGGCTGCTGCTCCATGGTCCGCATCTGCACGGGCGAGGTGTGGGTACGCAGCAGCAGGCGGTCGCGCTGCGAGCGGCGTTCCTGGTTGGCCACCACAAGCGTGTCCTGCGTGTCGCGCGCCGGGTGCCCGGGCGGAAAATTCATGCTCTCGAAGTTGTAGTAGTCGGTCTCCACCTCGGGACCAACGCCCACCGAGTAGCCCAGGGCCGCAAACACGCTCACAATCTCATTCAGCGTCCGGGTAATGGGGTGCTCCGCGCCGGTAAGGCGGCGCGTACCGGGCAGCGTGATGTCGATGGCCTCGGCTGCCAGCGCCGCATCGGTGGGCCCTGCGCCGGTGGCCTCATCGAGCAGGGCCTCGACAACCGCTTTGAGCGCGTTGAAGCGCTGGCCCAGCAGCTTTTTGGCCTCTGGCGGAGCGGCCTTGAGCCAGCGGCCGGAAACGTCGTTGAGCCTGCCCTGCTTGCGCCCCAGCCACTCCAGGCGAAAAGCCTCTACCGCCGCCTCGCCGTCCAAGGTCGCCGCCGCCGCTCGCGCCTGCCGCTCTAGCGCCGCAAACGCCTGGTCAAGCGCACTCTCGTCAAATGCAGCCAAATTGGGAATCGCTTCGTTCGTCATGAGTAACAATCAGGATAAACCACCATACGCGTGAGGCTGACTGATCTTGCCCGCGCAAAACGTATCCCTTAGCGAGCTGCTCTAATGCGAAGGGGTAGCGAAGATGAGGAATGGGAAGCGGGGCAGGTACACGCTGGAGTTCAAGCAGGAAGCGGTTCGACTTGTGGAGTCGGGCC
>CAIWFH010000028.1 GCA_903911925.1 uncultured Acidobacteriaceae bacterium | reverse complement strand
TCCCCCCCCTCCCCCTCCCCCCTTATTCTGGGCGTAAGATCGCCATTTTCAATTAGATACGGCAAGGGCTCCGCTCCAGGTTCTTCATTCTATTGGACATCGCCGCAGAATCGTCTTAATAAAGCAGTTAGCCTGCTTTTTCGGGGGCTGCCCCAAGAACGGTAGCGCTGGTTGTCGGGTGTCTGGCCGCAGATCGCTTCTCTCTTCCCTCACCTTCATCCGTTATTGTGCGCCGCAGTGGGGAATTAATATGCAAATCGTCAACAAGCGATGTGGGATATCGAGCTTTGTAGAGCGCGGACGAGGACGTCTGCGCTACAGCCGGCCGGGAGGCCAGCGCTACTCTCTCCGGAGGAATGGGAGTTAGAAGGTGAAGGCCAGGCCGGCGCGGAAGCTGCGCTGATCTTGCGCGAAGACCAGCAGGGAGCCGTCGCTCAGCAGGTAGGGGCGGTATCCCTGGGCCAGCAGGTTGCGCAGGTCGAGCAGCGCCTCAAAGCCGCCGACTCCATCCTTCCGCAGATGGATGGGCTGCCGGAAGTGGAAGTTCAGGTAAGGCTCAGTTGCATCTTTGGCAAAAGCCGCCACCGGGGTAACTGTATCTTCCGGCTGCCAGCGGTAGCTCGCCCGCCATCGGGTTCCGGTGCCGTCCAATGTGCCGGAGAGCGCGAGCGCATACATCTGGGCATGACGCGGATGAGAGGCCGCGATCAACTGGGAAGCAGCGACCGGCTGCGGCGATGAAGCATCCTGGGCGGACATCACCAGCGCATCGCCGTTGGCGTAGCTCAAGCGAATGTTGCTGCCATGCGGAAGGCGGTGCTCGTAGGCAGCCATCATGCCTGCCGTAGAAAAATCAGGTCCGGCGATGCGCAGCAAATTGCTCGCGTTATCGAAAAGCGCCTGATCTGCTCCGTTGAAGCCTTCGGAAAACTTCCCCATCGCCTCAAGCACCGGATTATCGATGTTGTCGGCAAAAACCAACACCGACATGCCGGAAGCGTCGGTGCGCCGCTCCCAGCCTATTTCCTGGTGCAGACCGTGCTCCAGGGCCAGTTGGCCGTTGCGGGTTGAGAAGCGTGGCAACCATGACTGGGTGCGGGTATCGTCCGCTTCCGCCGCACTGGGAATGAATGTGGTGACGCTGTATCGGAAGGTGGAATTGCCTTTTCGCCAGCCCACGGTCGCGTAGGGGAGGGCCGCCAGAACGGTATTGGGCGAGTTGCGGGCAAAGCGCGCCAAGACCTGGCTTGCGCCGACTTCCGCTTCAAATTCGTCTCCCAGGTTCATGGTCTCCCAGGTGCGGATGGCGGCCTCGTCCAGGCCCTCCGGCGCGCCCGCTGCATCTGTTCCCGGGCCGTCGATTTCGGGATGAAGAGCCACCGCAGCCACGGACTGCACCGAACCAGCGAAACCCAGATCCTGCCGGAAGCCGAGCATCGACTCCATTCCGGCATCGGTGTGCGGGTCAAAGTCCACGCTGGCCAGCAACTCGCGGCTGTGAGAGGGGGTGGCTTCGACCATGGCCGAGTAGCGTTCGCCGCTCTCGCCAAAGGTGCCCTCTTGCCCGGTAGCCACCAGGCGGGCCTTCAATCTTGGATTGGTTCCGGTGCCGTCTGAGACCACCACAAGCGGCCCATCCTCAAGCCAGCGAAGCAGGGGCCGGTTGGCAGCCGAGCGCAGGGTCCAGGCCCAGTCGTCGGCTCGCGAGTCGGCGGAACGCGGCTCAGTGGGGAGCCACTGCATGACTTCATAAAAGGTGTTTAATGTCAGATTGACCACGGTGGTGGCGCGAACATGCACGTTTTCGCGCATGGAAGGCAAGAACGACGTGCCCATTGCCTTGACGGCGTAGTGGCCCGGAAACACGGATGAAATGTTAAAGCGGCCTTTTGAGTCGGTGTAGACGGTGGCGATCACGGTCAGGTCGGGGCGCAGCAACTCAACGATGGCGCCGATTTGCGGAATTCCGCTCGAATCGCGCACCTGCCCCGTAACCGATGCTGGGGCGGCTCCGCTAGCCGGAAGGCTGCCCAAGGCAATCAGCATGGAGAACAACACGAACTGGACCCTGCGCGTCATCAAAGTCATTGGTGACCCTGCGGCGTCCCTGGCATTTCTCTCAAAAATAGTTCCCGCGCCCGCCTCCGGATCTAACGTCCGGTGGCCCCCGTGTGCGGAATACATACTATTCCACGACAAAAGGCGCCGATTGCGCAATCTCTTGTTTCAGGATTGCGTCGCTTATTTTAATCGTCACCTTGTATTTGCCCGGCTGGAGGCCGGCCATCGGCAACGTGTTTTTCACGGTCATCTGGTCGCTGTGGACTCCCAAGTCTTTTGAATCCAGCAGCTTATCGAGAATTACGGCGCCTGAGGCGATGTCGATGATCTGGAACGACACTGCAACGTTGTTGCTCTTGGTGGCCTCGTCAATTCCAAGATTGTAAACCTGCATCCAGAAGTTCAGGTCCTGGCTGCGCTTGAAATTGATCGGCGTGGCCGCATTTTTGCTCACGCGCGGCCGGATGTAAGTGTTGCCAATGACAAAGTTGCCACTGCCAATCTCTCGCGACGATACCAGGCTCATCTTGTCGGCAAGGATCAGCGAAGATGTGGCCAGTTTTTCATCGTGGTAGGTGGGCACAATCAAGCCTGCGCCGTAAAGGCCGACGTGGTCAGGATTGTTGACGTCCTTGATGGCGATATCGAGCCGGTAGAGACCGGGCAGCAGCGGAAGCGCCTTCCAGTAGACCGACTGCTTATCGAGGCTCTTCTCAAGCAATTCCGACGGCTGCTCGACCTCGACAACGTCTTCAAAGGTCTGCACCGTCTTGTGAGTCAGCGTGGTCACCTTGCCGAGGATGTTGACAACGCCCTTGGCAACGCCGTCTTTTGTCACAAACGTCATGTCCCGGTTCTTCAACTGAAGGGTAATGGGAACCAGAACCGAGGTCTCCGTCACCTTCACAAAGTCGGTGCGAACGTCGAAAGGAAAGACCGGGCCGGTGAGCAGCGTGTGCTCTGAAATGAATGCCTCAAGGTCCTTGAACTTGATAGGCGGCGGGGCGAACAGTTTGGCGGCTGTATTGATGCGGTCAAACTCCTTGCCCTGCTGCGCCGCACCCATGATCTTGTCGGTTCCGAGCGTTTCTGGGCCGCTGCCCTGGCGGTTTTGCCTCTGAGCATTTCCGTAGCGTTCCGCATTGGTATTGCCGCCCGCTGAAACGTGCGCCAGCGCATCCTTCTCGCCGCGGTCGATGGTGAAGTGGTAGTCGCCGCACTGGCAAGTATCCACAAATTCAATATCGACGTTCTCGCCGATGCCCTCGAGGTAGCGATAGTTCCATACCTCGAACGGAAACGTGGTGGTGGTTCCGCCGCCTTCGTCAACGGGGCGGTTATAGTTGCCGCCGGAAGGGTGGGAATCGATATTGTCCGGCTTGCCATAAGAGATGTAGATATGGCCGCGGTCTGTCTTCCAGCCAGGCTTGCCGGCTGCAAAGTGCTCGTTTGCGTAGGCAATGCGCCGGTAGTGCTCTTCACGGAATTCATTTTCAGGGGAATCCGGATTCGGATTGCGGCGCAGCCAGAACTGCTCGATGAATGCATCGCGCTCTTCATCGTTGCTGAGGCTCTTGAACGACTTGGATTCCTCGTCGCTGATAATCCAGGCCACGTCCTGCGTGAGCCAGGTCTTGTAAGCGCCTTTCAACTCCTGCTTGAGGGCTCTCTGGGCGGCGAACTTCTCCTTGTCGGAGCGCTCGCGCTTGAGGGGATCAACTTCCTGCTCCTGGGAAGCGGCGGGCTGAGCCTGCTGGGCCCCTGCGGGCGGGTTGGCCGCCGGCTGGCCCGATAGAGCTTTGGCGGGGTAGCAAACCAGGCTGCAACTGAGTGCTGCGAAGAGAAAACGGCGACCATTAAGCATCATGCCTTCAAAAACTCCTGCGAATCTCTATTCTACGGGTCCCGAAAGGGCTGGGCAACAGTCCGTATGGAGTTGGCTCGCCGGTTGGACGCGGCCGCCGGGGCAAGGTCACCCGGAAACCCGGCCGGCAGGCGCCTGAATCGACTGCAAGTCAGGGTTTTGAGACCAGCCGGGCTGCTCCACCGTCCATTAGGCAGGCGCAATTCACTCGCTGTTCCTTGACCGAACACTTTTGTGGCATTGACATTGCCTGTTGGCCATCGCGGAGATGGCACCGCGGGGTCGCAGCACTGGGAACGCCAGTGCCGAACCGGCTGAAACAAAACGGATTTCTGGACAATCCGGTAGCAATATTCACTGCCATTTGGAACCGCAAGGGCGCCAGTTGCGTAAACTGAAGTTTAGGGAAAGCCGGAGTACGCGGAGACTATGAAAAAGATTCTTTTGATAATTCTTGCCGCCGTGGTTGCGGTTGGGTTGGTTGCCTTCTTCATTTACCGGCAGCAGTCCGGCTACACCAAGGTTCTGACCGCCAAAATCGTGCGCCAGGATCTGGCCACCGTCGTTAGCGGCACCGGTCAGATCAAGCCAAAAGTCTATGCCAGCCTGGGCGCCACCTCGATGGGCCGCATCACCCACCTCTATGTGAAAGAGGGGGATCTGGTGAAAAAGGGCCAGATGGTGGCCACCGTCGAGCACGTGCAGCAAGAGGCCAACGTCGCAGGGCAGCAGGCGACGATCGCCGCGGCCAAGACCGACATCAACTCCTATCTTGCGGCTGAAAAGACTGCCGAAGCCAACGTGGAGCACGCCAAGGCCGACCTTGAGCAAAAGCGGCTGGACTGGGAGCGCGCCCAAGGGCTTTATAAGGAAGGCATCCTGGCCAAGGCCGACTATGACGCCAAAAAGGCCGCCTACGATACCGACATGGCCACAGTGAACCAGTCTGCGGCGCAATTAAACCAGGCCAAGGCGCAAACCGATTCAGCCCGCGGCCGCCTGCAGACGCAGATTGCCACCTTGCGCTTCAACCAGGATCTGCTTGACCGCACCAACGCCGTGGCGCCGTTCGACGGCATCGTAACCAACGTGCCGGTCCGCGAAGGCGAGACTGTCGTTGAGGGCATTCAAAACACCGAAGGCTCTACTTTTATGACCGTTGCGGACATGAGCGTCATTACCGCCGAAGTCAAGGTCGATGAGACGGATATCGTCAACATTCTCATAGGCCAGCCTGCCGACGTTACCATTGACGCGTTGCCCGGCAAGGTCTACAAAGGCCATGTCACCCTGGTGGGCGATCAGGCGATCCTGCGCTCCACCGGCATTGCCACCTCGCAATCCACCACCGGCACCGAAGAGGCCAAAGACTTCAAGGTTGTGGTCACCCTCGACACGCCGTCGGCCGAGCTTCGTCCTGGACTTTCGACCACCGCGAAAATCACCACGGCGCACAAACCCAACGTGCTGACGCTGCCCATCCAGGCGCTCACAATGCACGATCCCAAGGCGGACGAGGCCAAGGGCGGCGTGCAGGCAGCCGCCGCATCGCCCGCCGTCAAGAGCAATCCAATTCAGGGCGTCTACGTTATCGAGAAAGACAAGAGCGGCAAGCTCAGGGCCAAGTTCGTTCCGGTGACTACCGGGATTACGGGCGCCACCGATATTGAGGTGCTCTCCGGCCTCAATGAGGGGCAGGAGATCGTAACCGGACCGTATAAGACCTTGCGCGCCCTCAAGAGCAACTCCCTGGTGAAGCGCGACACCATCAAACTTGTGACGCCGGGAACAGGCAGCGGCTCCTAAGCGCACGGCACTCGCACGACGGATGAACCTGAAGTTGTAATTCTGAACAGGGCACGACTTGATTGGCCGTGGAAGCTGGGCACCCCAGGTCTCGATTTTTGAGACCTGGGATACCCCAAACCAAACCGCCAAAGACGAAATCACTCGGTCATCGACCTGAACAAAGGATGAAACCCGGATGGCTCTTTTAGACACCAGCAGCGAAGACCTTGTGCAACAGGCCACCCCGCCTACCGGCGACGTGATTGTCGTTGAAGATTTGTGGCGCACCTACGATATGGGCTCAGAGCAGCAAGTGCAGGCCCTGCGCGGCATCTCAATGCGCATCAAGCACAACGAGTACGTGGCCATCATGGGACCCTCCGGTTCCGGCAAGTCAACGCTGATGAACCTCATCGGCTGTCTTGACACGCCTTCCCGCGGGAAGTATTGGCTCAACGACCAGTTGGTGAGCGAACTGGACGACGACCAGTTGGCGCGCATCCGCAACAAGGAGATCGGCTTCGTCTTCCAGACCTTCAACCTGCTGGCACGCGCCACCGCTCTGCACAACGTCGAGTTGCCGCTCATCTACAACGGCACGCCGGCCGCCGCCCGCATAGAGCGCGCCAAGGAATCGCTGACCAACGTGGGCCTTGAATCGCGCATGTACCACAAGCCCAACGAGCTTTCCGGCGGCCAGCGCCAGCGCGTTGCCGTAGCCCGCGCCCTGGTTAACCGCCCGTCCATTATTCTGGCGGACGAGCCGACCGGCAACCTCGACTCAAAAACCGGCATTGAGATCATGGCGCTCTTCGATACGTTGCATGCCGGAGGCAACACCATTGTTCTGGTCACGCACGAGCCGGACATCGCCGAGTACGCGCATCGCGTGGTCCATATTCGCGACGGCGAAATCTTCTCCGACGAGCCCTCCAAGCGCTTCCGCTAACCCGCATCGATTGTGGGCCGAGGGAAATCCCGGCGCCGGTTCGTAGCTCCTGCCGCAGCGACTCCTGTAGAATTGTTCGAAACAGCTGCATGGCAACCAACCATCGCGCGCCGCCCGGCATATCGATCTACAGATCGCTTGTTTGCGGGCAGTGCCGCGTGCCGCAGTTGCGAAGAGAAGTCAGGAGTCTTGCCCATTTGCCGCATTTGACCACGTACATTGGCCGCCTAGTTTCTGCCCGCCAGGCTTGCACGCTAGCTGCTCTCATCGTGCTTGTGGCAGGCGGTCCTGCGGCCAGCGCGCGCAACACAGAGCGCCACGCGCATCCGCGCCTACATGCGGTGAAGCACATGCTTTCGAACGTTGCCCTGCCGAGCATGGGTTTCATCTCTGACGAAGTGCCTGAGGATGGCGAGATGTACGAGCTCAAGCTCGCGCGCCGGGGTGGCGAGATCGTGGACGTCATTTACCGCGTGGGCGATACGTATATCCCCGAGGCTCTGGACAATCTCAGCCAGTTTCTTCGCGACAGCCACAACGACGAGGTAAAAAGCTACAATCCCCGCACCTTCGACGTGCTCCACACGATGCTAGCGAGACTGAATCGGCAAAGCAGCGTAATCGAGATTCTTTGCGGCTACCGAACGCAGGAGACGAACGATGAGCTCCGCGAGAGTGGAACCACCAACGCAGCTGAGCACTCGCAGCACATCGAAGCGACTGCGCTCGATATCAGGGTTCCGGGCATTCCGGCTCTGAAACTGCGGGACGCTGCGCTTTCGCTCCGTGCCGGTGGCGTGGGTTACTACCCCAAAGGCCAATTCGTCCACGTCGACACGGGCCCGGTCAGAAAGTGGACCTTTGCGCGTCGCCGCGCGAAACACAAACGCAGCCGGCGCCATTCTTAACGAAGCGGTTCGACGCTGACACCGCCTGGATCGCCGGCAACACGGAAACTACCTTATAGTCATTCCGCATCGAAAAACGAAAGAAATACCTCAAAGAGAATCCACTCTTCTCCAGTTCATGTTTTCAAGCACTACGCCGATGAAACCTCTGTTGGCCCGCCAGGTGTGTCTGGGGCCGCGGAGGCAAGGCACGTTGAGACCCATGCAGAGCGCCGGTCATTTCCAATCCCAGCCCTCCTCCTTCGGCCTTTCCCTGGTCGAAACCGAATCACCCTCCCCCGCCCAGGTGGTCGGCGTCAGCGCCGCGTGGCGCAAGCTGCTGATGCAGGCCGAGATGGCCGCGCCACAGGTGCAGGTGGCAGCCATCGAGGGCGAGCCGGGCATAGGCAAGCACACGCTGGCGCGTTTCCTTTTCAGCCGTTCTCCTCTCGCGGGATCGAGTTTTCAGCGCCGTGACGCGCGCGAGTGGCTGGTGACCGATGCCGACCCATCAACCCTCGCCGGCTGCACTTATCTCGATCGCGTTGACTTGCTCGCCCCTCCCGGCCAGGGCCTGCTGCTTGGTGTTCTCAAATCGTTGCAGGACCGCCAGCCGGGCCGCGCCGTGCTGCTGGCTTCGTCGCAGGCATCGCTGCGGCAGATGGCCGGCCAGGGCCTCCTGATGCCCGACCTCGCTTTCCGCCTCACCGCGGTGCGCTTCGCCATTCCGCCGCTGCGCCAGCGCCGCGAAGACATCGCGTTGCTTGCGCAGGCCCTGCTTGACCGGATCTGCAATAGGTACCAGCATCGCCCGGTGATCCTCGGCCCCGGAACGCTGGCACGCCTTCTGCAGCACAGTTGGCCGGGCAACGTGCGCGAGTTGGCATCGGTGCTTGAGGCCGGATTGCTTGAAGCCGTCAACGGCGTCATTCGCCCTGAAGACCTGCCACTGACTTCCGGTGCGGAGACACTGGCCGAGGTTCATCCCGCAGTTCGCCCGGAGAGCCTGGCCCTCGATACGGTCATACGCCATCATGTGCAGTACGTCTTGGATGTGAACCGCGGCAATAAGCTGCGCGCCGCCCGGCAGTTGGGCATCAGCCGATCTACGCTCTACCGCATCCTGGGCAATGAAGGCGTGCTGGCGATTTAGGCCTCTGAGCGCGATTTCATTTTTTCGAGATTGAGGATCGTGCTATCCCAGGTCTCAGATTCGAGACCTCCACCCCACGAACGAAGAACTGTCCGTGGGGGCCCCGGACCTGGGGCACCCGGCATTCTGGCGCTCTGAGCGCCACTCTAAATCCATCTCGGTTGGGAACATTGCTCACCGGCAATGCGTAAGACATCAGACGCGGCGCGGATGCATTTGCCTGCCCGTAATCTGCGCGCGCATGAACAAGCGTGTCCGAAAATGGACAGGTACTTCATTGCATTCATATCCTCTGGTATTGCTACCCACAGGCCCCGCGCAACGTCCGATTGGAGATAGGCTTGAAAATCGCGATCTGACACTTTGGCAGGCCGCTTGCTCTGATAGAAATCGAACTCGCTACTTCCCCGGGGGCCGAGTCGAATGAAGCAGTTTGAAGATTTTCGCCTGGACACGGCGAACCAGTGTCTTTGGCGGAGCGATGTGCAGATCGCTCTGCCGCCGAAGCCTTTTGCCGTGTTGCGCTACCTGGTTGAAAATCCCGGACGCCTGATCACCCACGACGAGTTGCTCGATGCCCTGTGGCCGGAGACATTTGTTCAGCCGCAAGTGCTCAGAACCTACATGCTCGAGTTGCGCAAGGTATTGGGCGACGATGCCTCGCAGCCTCGCTTCATTCAAACGTTGTCGAAACGCGGCTACTGCTTTGTGGCGACACTGACCGAACACGATGGAAATGCGCGCCACCTTCGCAGCGCGTCCTCTGACCTTGGCGCCACGGCCATCGCCGGCCGCGAGAAGGAACTGGCCTATTTGAATGATCAGGTCCAGCTGCTCGAAGGCGGAGAACGCCGGCTCATCTTTGTTTCCGGCGAATCCGGAATTGGAAAGACCGCGCTGGTTGACACTTTCTTGCACCACTTGAAGACATCGCTTGCGGCGAGAGTAGCCCGCGGGCAATGCGTGCAGGGGGTCGGCGGCAAAGAGTCCTATTACCCGGTGATGGAAGCGCTCAGCAGGCTCTGCGCGTCGCAGGATGGCGAAACGGCAAGCCGCATTCTGGCCCGCATGGCTCCTGCCTGGCTTGCGATGGGTTGCGCGCCCGACGCCGCATCCGCAGCGCGCACGGCCGCGCAGGAAAAACCACTGGGCGATCTCTGTGCGGCGCTGGAAGAACTGACAGCCGACAAGCCTCTCATACTCGTCTTCGAAGACCTTGACTGGGCCGACGACTCGACGCTCAACCTGGTTTCTGCGCTGGCACGCCGCCGGGCCCGTGCGCGCCTCATGGTGTTGGTAACGTACAGGCCTCCAAAACGCTCCGCGGAACACCCGCTCAAGGAACTGCGCCAGGATTTGCTGCTGCACCGGTTATGCGAAGAGATGACGCTGGCCCCGCTGCAAAAACCGGCCGTGGCCACATTGCTACAGAGAGAACTTGCGCAGGCTGAACTGCCGCCGGGGCTTGCGGCCTTTGTTTACCAGCGTGCTGAAGGCAACCCGCTATTCGTGATCGCGCTGCTGGAACATCTGATTGCGCAGGAGATTCTTGTGCGCCGGGGAACGGATGGCGCAGCTCAATGGGTGCAGCAGGTGACATTCCAGGAGATGGAAGCCGGCGTGCCCGACAAGCTGGCGCAAATGATCGAGTTGGAAATAGAGCGGCTCAGCGCTGAAGAGCAGCAGTTGCTTGAAGCTGGAAGCGTGATGAATGTTGCGTTTCCGGCATGGGCCGTGGCAGCGGCTCTTGGAAGGGATGCGGCCGAAGTGGAAGAAGCCTGCGATGAATTGGCGCGGCGCCTGCACTTTATGAAGCGCGCCGGGCAGGACGATCTTCCTGACGGCACGCGCTCGCCCTTCTATGTGTTCACGCATGGCCTCTATCGCGAAGTGCTCTATCAGCGGCAGTCTGCAACGCGGCGCGCCCGGCGGCACATGCACATTGCCGACAGGCTGGGCGCGTTGTTCAGAGGTCGCGAAGCGGGCGTAGCGCGCGAGATGGCCATGCACTACGAAGTTGCCGGCGATTGGGTGCGCGCCGTCGACGCATTGCGCGTCGCCGCGCGGCAGGCCGAGCAGCGGCAGGCCTTTGCTGACGCAGCAGAGTTGCTTGAGCGCGCCATGCGCATCGCGCAAAACCTCAACGGCGTTGAACGCGAAGCGGCGGCGCAGGAGATTCTCGGCGAATCGGTCGCGGCGCGCGAAGTGCGAAATCTTCCTGCCGAACGGCCCCGCAAGGCGCCTCAAAAAGTTTGACGTTTTCTTGACGGTAACTTGACGACTTATTTTTTGCGACTTGCTAATGTCATCTCCGTAAGCAGGAGGAGACACCAATGAGATCCAAATTCCCCACTCTCATTCTGGCGCTGGCAGTTATGGCGGCAGCAGGTTTGGCCATCAACCCCGTATTCGCGGAAACAAAAACTCTCAACGTACCGTTCGACTTCGCGGTGGCCGGCAAGGTTCTCCCCGCTGGAGCCTATACCATTCAAAGGGACCACGACAGCAACTTCCTGCGGCTCAAGGGCGCCGATCCTTCCGTGCTCTACACATGGGTTGCCACACCCTCCGCCCTGGATTCCACCCGCGTGGTAATGCGCTTCGACGCGATGGGCGATACACACACTCTGAAGTCGGTCCAGTACAACATGATGGTTACCCCTCCGCTGGACCACCGCGGCAAGCGGGCGAAGAGCGTGATCGAAGAAATCTCGCCGGGACAATAAGCATCTGAATCGGTTCGGCCCCCAGAGGCTCTCGCAACCCGGAAGCCGCAAAAAGAGAGTGCCATCGCAGGTGCGATGGCACTCTCTTTTGTGCTGATTGCGGATTTCTTACGGGCCGCGGAAAGGGCTGCCACGGGCCGCAAGTGGTCGCCCGCACGGGCTAAAGCCCACGTCGTACTTTGCGGTTTCGGTACGACTGAATTCGTGCCCTGACACTTCTTGCCCTTTGGATGGCGTCTTTCCGCAGCCTTTGAAGTCGTTCCCTGACATTTCGCGAGTTGAGTTTTTTCGCTGCCTGTGAAGTCGCGACGCGACACTTCTTGCACTTCGAGTTGAGTTTTTCTCAAAGCCTGTATTTGGCCGCACAACGATTTCCACCGTCTGCTCTACACTGAATGCAAAGCGTTTTCAATTAAAGGACCTTCCGTTGAAACGAATCACACGCTCCGCGTTTGCATTTTCCGCGTTACTGCTGCTGGCGATGGCGCCCGCATTGCGCTCCCAGGCACCGGCTGCCGCTCCGCTTGAGGAGCGCCGCCAGGCCCTCAACGCGATCTTTGACGAGTATTGGCAAAGCCTGCTCAAGCACCAACCGGAGTTTGCTTCAACGCTGGGTGACAAGCGCTACAACGACCAGATCGCCGACCGCTCAGTGAAGGCCGTGAACGAGGCCCTGGCCCGCGAAGATGGGCTGATGATGCGCCTCGCCGCCATCGATCCAGCAGGACTCACCGACAGCGAAGCCACCAGCCGCGAACTGCTGCTGCGCGAATTTGCCGACGACCTTGAGGGCGCCGAGTTCAGAGACTGGGAGATGCCCCTCAACCAGATGAGCGGCATCCACACCGTCTATCCGCAGTTGGTGGCCCAGCTCAGCTTTACCACCGTCAAGGACTACGACGACTGGATCGCCCGCTTGCGTGCAATTCCCGGCGCCTTTGACCAGGTAACAGCCAACATGGCCATCGGCATGCAGGACCAACGCGTCCCGCCGAAGTATCTTCTGGCGAAGGCCCTGGAGCAGGTGAAGCAAATTGCCGCCCAAAAGCCTGAGGACTCGCCGCTCGCGCTGCCGCTCAAGAACTTCCCGGCCGCGGTTCCGGCCGCCGAGCGCGAGCGGATCAAGACCGAGATGCTCGACGCCATCGGCAAACAGGTCATCCCGGCATACATGCGCTTTGCGCGCTTCCTTGAGGTCAGCTACATCCCAGCGGGTCGCGACGAGCCCGGCGTGTGGGCTTTGCCCGACGGAGCAAAATACTATGCCTACCGCATTCGCCGCACCACCACAACCAATCTCACAGCGGAACAGATCCACCAAATCGGGCTGGACGAAGTAAAGCGCGACGAAGCCGAGATGCTGGTGATTGCGCAGAAGCTTGGTTTTGCCGACTTGAAGAGCTTTCGCACCAGCCTGAAGACCAATCCCAAGTTGAAGCCCGCCTCGGCAGCCGCACTGCTTGACGCCTATCGCGCGTACCTTGTTCCCATGCAGGCCAAGCTGCCTTCGCTCTTCGGACGCCTGCCCAAGGCGCCCTTTGAGGTGGCAGCGGTTCCGGAATACCTTGAGAAGACATCGGCGCCGGCCTATTATGAGCCCGGCACGCCCGATGGCAGCCGCCCAGGACGCCTGCGCATCGACACATACGACGCCGTCAACCGCAACCTTTATGCCGTGGAAGCCGTCAGCTATCATGAGGGCCTGCCCGGCCACCATCTGCAGATTTCAATCGCGCAGGAGCTGGAAAACGTTCCTACCTTCCGCAAACACGAGCACTACACGGCTTACACGGAAGGTTGGGGGCTCTACTCAGAGCAGTTGGGAAAGACCGCCGGTTTTTACCAGGACCCCTATTCGGACTACGGCCGGCTGGAAGCCGACATCTGGCGCGCCATCCGTCTGGTCGTGGATACGGGTGTCCACTCCAAGCATTGGACCCGCCAGCAGATGGTCGATTTCTTTCACGACCACTCAGCCATTGACGAGCCCAGCGTACAAGCGGAGGTGGACCGCTACATTGCCTGGCCCAGCCAGGCACTGGCCTACAAAGTGGGCCAGCTCAAGATCATGGAACTTCGCGACCGGGCAAAAGCGGCTTTGGGAGACAAGTTTGACCTGCGCGCCTTCCACGACCAGGTATTGGGCGCAGGCGCCCTGCCGCTGGACGTTCTCAGCGGCCGCATTGATGCATGGATTACCAGCCAGAAGGCTGGCGGCGCGCAGTAATTCGCTGCCAACCAGCTGGCCGAAGTTTGAAAAACGCATCGGCGACTCTACAAATCCCGGTCCTTTTTGGGTTGGACCCGGATGCCGGTGCATGAAGTCAACCCAATTGGAGAAGATCATATGAAACGCCTTCTTGCTTTAATGGCGCTTTGCGCAATTTCCGTTTGTTCGCACGCGCAGGTCGTTGACACAACGGTCTGCAATATTCTGAAAGACCCGGCATCGTTCAACGGCAAGATCGTGCGCATCAAGGGCATGGTTCACGCCGACTTCGACCAGTTCATCGTCAAGGATCTGAGTTGCCAGAGCCAGATCAATGCGATCTGGTTGTCTTACCCCGAGGGAACCAAGGGCAAGGCGGGTCCGGTGGCGCTGGTGCAGATTCAGCCGGCGAAAAATTTTTCCGGCGCCTACCAGTCCGTTACCCGGACGCCGGTGCAAATGGACAAGAGCAAGGACTTCAAGGATTTTGATTCCCTGCTCGCCACGCCCCACAAACAGACTCGCACTTGCCTGGGCTGCAACCGCTATGCGGTAAGCGCCACGCTGGAAGGCCGCATTGATAGCGTAGCCAGCGCGAAAATCCGCCGCGACCCGGCAGGCAAGGTGATCGGCATTGAAGGCTTCGGCAATCTCAATGCCTATCCTGCGCGCCTGGTGCTCCGCTCAGTTTCCGAAGTTGTGCCGCACGAACTCGACTTCGCGAAGGCCGATGAGGTGGTAAAGTCCCAGCCCCCTGAGACGCCCGGTTCAATTGACAACGAGACCATGAGTTCGGTCTCCAACGTGGCCATGAGCGGCCTCAAGATTCAGGCCAAATATCACCCGGTTTTCGACCCGGTCCAGGCGATCGATCAAATCAGGGATGCCGCGGCAGCTTTTGGCCCCGGCAGCCCCATTGTACTGGCCATTGATAGAACCACCACCGCTTACGGCAAGCACGAAAACAGCATCGCCATCGGCTATGGCGTTGCCAACGAGGTCTCAGCAAAGCAAGAGGCGCAGTCGACCCGCGATTCGCCGGACGGCTTGATATTCAACTGCACCTTCAACATCGGCCGCCTGCAAGGCATGGCGCTGCCCGCAGCTACGGTTCACATCGGAGAGCATATCGCCGACGTGCGCACTCCTCAGCCCGACGTCACCCTGCCGACGCTCTTTGACCTCGAATACCAGGCGTGGGCCACCACGGCGCTGAACATCATCTCAACCCAGCAGCGGACTCTGACCATCTCTGGCGGCTACGTGCTTTGGAACGAATTCTGGTCGCAGGCCGAGCGCAACAAACAACTCGACACCGCCATCAGCGACTTCCTGCGCAAAGAAGAACTTATGTCGCGGTAGAAGCAAATCAATTGAATACGGCAGCCGGCCGGCGAAGCGCCTCGAGTTGAGGCACCTCGCCGGCCGGCTTTTTGCTCCCTGCCGCGCGGGAACGCTTCGATTCGCCCCGTTTCTAATGCTGCTTCGCCCTTGAATCGCGCCTAACTTCTGGCGTGAGAGTCTGCATATCTAATGCAAGCCTTGTGTTTCTAAATTGACTTTTCCTATCAACGATCATTTTCGCGGCCAGTCTTGTTAAGTTCGCGCCGCCGATTTGCAGTTTGTTCATATACGCCTAACAGTCTGTTCTTAATCCTCGGCCAGAATCGTTACCAAGTATCAATGCTTTCTGCTGCCTGCGCCTGTCGGCAGGACACGACTGGTGCATCTTGCGCACCGGGGTTCGGTCCTTCAGCGGGAGTGGGGGCTTTGCCTTCATTCCCCTTTGCGCATCCCTTCACATCCATCCCGCCCGGAAGTTCGGGGCGAACCAAGAACGAAAGGTACATCCATGATTCGAGGCCGTTCGATTCTCAGTTTTGTTTTTCTTGCACTTTGCGGTGCGGCGACCATGCAGGCACAACAGACCGCTGCGCCGGCTGCCCCCGCGCCTGCAGCGGAACAATCCAAAATCACCAATACCGAGACCATCGTTGTAACCGCTCCGGGCGAGTTCCGCGCCGAGCAGGAGTTGCAGGGGCCGGTGCTGATTGAGGAAGCGCCGGGAACCAGCCCGATCAAGAGCATTGCGAAGCTGCCAAGCGTGAACTTTCAGGCTGCCGACCCCTACGGTTCTTATGAATGGGCGGTGCGCATCTCTGTGCGCGGGTTCAACCAGAACCAGTTGGGCTTTACGCTGGACGATATCCCGCTGGGCGACATGACCTATGGCAACTGGAACGGGCTGCATATCAGCCGCGCCATCTCGGATGAAAACATCGGCCGGATCGTGCTTTCGCAGGGCACCGGTTCGCTGGAGACCGCATCAACGAGCAACCTGGGCGGCACTCTCCAGTTTTACTCCGCTGACCCCTCGGACAAGCGCAGCATTACCGTAAGCCAGGCGATGGGAAGCTGGAGCGCCTATCGAACCTATGCCCGTTTTGAGAGCGGCCTGCTTGGCCACACCAAATTTTATCTGACTGGCGCTTATCAACTCTCTGACAAGTGGAGAGGCCACGGAGACATCGGGCAGAATTACTGGCAACTCAACGGCAAGCTGGTCCACTATGTGGGCAACAATGGCGTGCTTTCTGTTTTTGCGAACGTGGGCGACCGCCGCGAAGTGGATTACCAGGACGACAACAAGATCTGGGTCCAGAAGCTGGGTTACAACTGGGATAACTACGGAAACTGGGCGCAATCGATTCAGGCTGCGTGGGCCTGCGATGGCGCGGCGCCCTATCCCGCCCCGGTAGACACACTTAACTCGGACGAAGACCCATGCGATGCCGGCTACTACGGCGGCGCTGGCCTGCGCAAGGATACGATCGGCGGCATCTCTTACAAGCAGGCGATCAATAACAAGCTGACCTTCAAGGTAACCGGCTATGGCCACCACAACGACGGACGCGGGCTGTGGTTCACGCCCTACCTGCCCACCTACCAGAACATCTACGTCTCAACCGATCCCTCGACGATCGTTTCGCCCATCTCGCTGCGCACGTCCGAATACGGCATCAATCGCGCCGGCATTCTGGCTTCGCTGGCGTATGAGACAGGGCGCAACAAGGTGGAGGGAGGCGTCTGGTTCGAAGGGGAAAAGTGGGATCTGGCGCGGCGGTTCTATGCCACCGGCGAGACCGATCCGATACACTCGCTCTACGATTTCCCGTCGAACCCTTTCTACACGCAGTGGGAATATGTCTTCAACTCCACCGTCTACGACATTCACCTGCAGGATGTGTTCAAGGTCAATTCCAGGCTGGCGCTTTCAGCCGGATTCAAGACCGAAGAAACAACCACCGACGGCGAACTCTCAAAGAGCTTCCAGTCAAGCCCGGTGTATGTGCCCAACACCTACGCCCAGGGAAAACTCACTTCAGGCAAGCCGTTCCTGCCCCAGTTCGGCGTGAACTACAAAGTCGACAAGAATAACGAGATATTCGGCGATGTGGCCTATAACGTGCGCTCATACGTGCCGGGCGGCTATGGATTCGGCAATTCGCCCTGGGGCACGACCCAGGCCGCGTTCGACACGCTGAACGCGACGCTCAAGCCTGAAACCTCGTGGACCGAGGAGATGGGCTTCCGGTCCTCAAGCAAGTGGGCATCGGCACAGGCCAGCTACTTCCACGTCAACTTCAGCAACCGCCTGCTGGCATTCGCCAGCGGCAAGGGCATCCAGGGTAATCCCTCGTTGCTGAACAACGTGGGCGGCGTGACGACCAACGGCATCGACGGCGCGGTCACCTTGCGCATAGGAGATCAGGTGACGCTCTACAACGGCGGCACATGGAACGACTCCACATTTAACGACAATGTAGTCAAGGCCGATGGGTCCTGCCTCTATAAGGATTCCCAGGGAAACTGCCTTTCCATTAAGGGCAAAACCATGGTCGACACGCCGAAGGCGCTCTACAAGACCTCGCTCGATTGGCACAAATCCGGCGCCTTTGCCAACTTCTCGGCGGATTACCTCTCCACGCGCTACTTTACCTACACCAACGACGGCAGCGTCGCCGGCCGTTTCCTCACCGAGATCGGCGCCGGCTACAAGCGCGAGGAGGTGGGCGCTTTCAAGGAACTGAAGGCCCAACTCAACGTCTACAACCTGATGAATTCGCAGTACTGGGCATCGATAGGCACCAACGGGTTCACCGGCAGCGATCCGCTTTCAGTGGCCAACAACACGCTGCAGGTTGGCTCTCCCAGAACGGTTGTGGGCACGCTCTCTGTCCGTTTCTAAACTGTCTGCTTTTTCAACTTGAGTCCTCCGCAAAGGACTTTGGGGCGCGGAATTTCTCCGCGCCCTCCTTTTTTGTCCCAAATCGACGTGATAGCCTTAACGCGTCCTTTTGCAGATGGCCTGCCGCGTTGCGTATGCTTCCAAAAGGGACAATTGAGCCCTCCGGAGAGATTTGAATGAAACGCCTTTTTGTATTGGGGTTGGTTTGCGCTTTTTCGTGCTGCCTGCGCGCGCAGGTGGTTGATACAACGGTTTGCGAAATTCTCAAGAACCCCACGTCCTTCAATGGAAAGATGGTCAGGATCAAGGGAACCGTGACAGCCGGCTTTGACCAGTTCGTGGTCAGAGGCGAAGGCTGCGGCAAGCATATCAGCGACATATGGCTTTCCTATCCTGAAGGGACAAAAGCCAAGGCGGGCCCGGCCGCGGTTATCGAGATGCAGCCGGCGCTGAACTATTCCGGAACAGTTGCCCCGGAAACACGGACTGCCGTCGTTCTGGACAAGAGCAAGGATTTCAAGCAGTTCGATCAACTGCTGGCCACGCCTGCCAAGAGCGCAGCCATGTGCCTTGGCTGCCCGCGTTATGACGTGAGCGCCACGATGGTTGGCCGCCTGGATGGAGTTGAAGCCAAGCTGACCCGCGACAAGGCCGGCAAAATCGTGAGTTGGATCGGTTTTGGGAATTTGAACGCATACAGCGCACGCCTGGTTCTGCAGTCGGTTGCCGATGTCATCTCAAAGGACGTGGACTACTCCAAGTCCGCTGCGTTGAAGGATGACAACACGATCACCGCCGGCACGACTGACCCGGTGGAGGCCAACCGCAGCGCAGTGAAGGCTTTCGGCGCGGGAACCGCCGCAGGCGATCAGATTCAGCGGGCTGCGGACGCTTTTGGCAAAGCGGGCGAGAAGGCCGGCGCCAACGGCGTATTCATGATCAGCGGGAACCTGAATGAAGCGGCCGCGAAGGACGAAGCCAAGGGAGCCAAGAACTCTCCAGACGGCATCCTGTTCAACGTTGGATTAAACTCGAATCGCTTGTCCAGCGACGCCATGGTGAGAGCCGTTGCGCACATGGGCCAGCACGTGGCCGACCTGCGCGATCCGGAGAAGGGCTTTGAGGATGCGGGAATCTATGAATTGGAGTTCCGCGGCTGGTCTGCAACTTCCTTGAGCATTGTGGCCTGGGGCCAGAAAGTTCTCACGCTGCCTGGCGGCTATGTTCTGTGGAACGCAGCCTGGCCGGCGTCGGACAAAAGCGCGAATGTAACCGAATCAATCAAGGGTTACCTGGGAACCGAGGAGTTGCTGAGCCGGTAAGCGGCATTCAGGCACGAGCAGCCTCCGGCCGGCGGATCGTCCCAGCATGGGGCGGACGCCGGTCGTTCTGTATCCGCAGATTCAAATCGTGGCGCCTTCGATTTGGTGCGCGTATTCTGTAAGCGGTAACACAACTCTTACTCAAGACAAGGAAAAGCGATGGCGGAGATAGCCGTTGAGGCCACCGAAGTACCCGCGCAGTTGCCCCACGTGCGCGTTGCCGTTCTGGGCGCAGGCAAGATGGGCGGCATCCTGCTGCAGGCATTTCTGAAGCAGAACCTTTTTGCTCCCGACCAGATTCACGCCACCGTGGGCCATGCCGAGCGGGCCGTGGCGCTGAGCACGCAGTGGGGGGTGGACGTTAGCACGGACAACCTTGAAGCGGCCAGGCAGTCGGACCTGATCCTGATCGGCGTGAAGCCTTTCCAGGTTCCGGCGCTGATGGAGGAGATTCGACCGGCGCTGGACAAGAACAAGACTCTGATCTCGTTTGCGGCCTCGGTGAAGACGCGCGCCATTGAAGAGGCTGCGGGGCTTGATATCGCGGTGATCCGCGCCATGCCCAACACACCCTCGGCGCTCGGCGCAGGCGCAGCCGGACTGTGCCGCGGGCGCTTTGTTTCACCCGCGCAGATGGAGATGGCGCAGCGCATTTTTGAGACCGTGGGCCGCACCGTGGTGGTGGACGAGAAGCACATGGATGCCGTGACCGGTCTGTCGGCCTCGGGACCTGCCTACATTTACATCATCATTGAAGCCCTGGCAGAGGCGGGCGTAAAGGTGGGCCTGCCCCGCGACACCGCAACCCAACTTGCCGCACAGACGACGTTTGGCGCCGCCAAGATGGTGCTTGAAACCGGCTACCATCCGGCGCTGCTGAAGGACGCCGTGACGACGCCTGCCGGCTGCACCATTGACGGCATTCTGGAACTGGAAGAAGGCGGATTGCGGGTAACGCTGATCAAGGCTGTGATGCGGGCCACGGAGAGGGCCAGGGAACTGGCGAAGGGGTAGCCTGTGGTTTCCCACCCATTCGCCAGAAAAGAGGCGAATGGATGGGGCACCCAGCAATTACCGCACGAATGACGATGCCTATCCAACGCCCATCCTGGCTGCCCAATTATCTGCCGGAACTTGACGGCCTGCGAGGCCTCGCGATTCTGGGAGTGGTGTTCTATCACTCCTCGCCGCGGTTCGTGGGGACGTGGATGTATGGCGCGGTGATTTGGGGATGGTCCGGGGTCCTGCTCTTCTTTGCGATGAGCGGATTTCTGATCACCTCAAACCTGCTGACGAGCAGGACCACGCCGCGCTACTTTCATAATTTCCATGCGCGCAGGGCGCTGCGCGTGTGGCCTGTATACGTGCTGGTGCTGGTTGTCTGCTACTGGCAATCGCCGTGGTTCATCGGCCCGCAACCGTGGGATGCGATCAAGGCCGCGCCGTGGCTGGCTTACATCTTTTTTGTGCAAAACCTCTTTCATCTAGCCATTCCCGCGGTTCTTGGCCCCACCTGGGCGCTGGCCATCGAGGAGCAGTACTACTTTGTGTGGGCGCCGCTGGTGCGTTGGCTCAAGCAGCCCTGGATGCTGGCGATCACTCTGGGAGCGGCTTTGGCGTGCTCCCCGCTCTTGCGTCACTTGAACCCGATGTGGCTGTGGGGATTGCCGACGCATACGCTGATCAAGCTGGACGCGATTGCCCTGGGCAGCCTGCTGGCGTTGGGCATGCACACGCTCCCGCTGGGCCGCAAAGTCTGGCTGGGCGTGGGTTTTGGGGGCTTTGTGCTCGGGATGGGCGCGGCGGCAACTTACGCAGGAGGCACCAGCCTGCTGGATACTGCGATCGCCCTGGGTTTTGCAGGCGCAATTACAGCGGCAATGGTTACCACAGGCTCGCGGAACCCACTGAGCTTTATGCTGCGCCGCGGACCGTTGCCCTTCTACGGGCGCATCAGCTACGGCCTTTACCTGACCCACATCATGGTTTTTGTCTTCTTTGGCTGGGTGGATGACAAGCTGAGCCCTTATGGCGTGACCGGCAACCTGGCAATTGTGGCGTTCCGGCTGGCGGCGACAACGGCCGTGGCGACGGTGCTTTGGTACAGTTTTGAGTCGCGCATTCTGAAACTCAAAAAGTACTTCTAGTTGCGCGGGGGGCAAAGTCAGGTTCAGTATTAAGGCATCTTTTCTCTCTACCGGGTAAGTTGAGGAAGTCATCATGGGATTCCGGCGTTCTTTTCTTTTGCTTGCCGCAGCAACGATTTTTTCTGCAGTTCATGGCTCCGCCACCCAAAACCAAAATGTCGGCCAGACTGCCGCTGTGAGGGATTCCGGTGCTGCGGGTCAGACAAGCACTACCCTGCACGCCAGCGCGAGGCTTGTGCTGCTCGATGTGGTGGTGACGGAAAAGAGCGCCGCTGTCCACGGTATCGACCGGAAGCGGTTTCACGTTTTCCAGGACGGCCATGAGCAGCCGCTCGCCTTTTTTGAGGAGCACAGCAGCGCGGAACCGCATCCTGCAGTCTCCCGCCCGGCCATGATTCCGGCCACCCTGCCGCAGCATACCTTCACCAACCTGCCTCTCGCCAGCGAGTCGACGGCGGTGAACATTCTGCTTCTCGACGGGTTGAACACGCCTCTGTCGAACCAGATGAACGTCCGGCGCAACATGCTTGAATACGCGTCTACAATCCAGCCCGGCGCACCGATGGCGGTTTTCGCGCTCGGCTCAAGCCTGCACATGCTGCTCGGCTTCACCTCAAGTCCAGCGACCCTTGCCGCTGCTTTGAAACAGAGCGGCGGAGGCCAGCAGTCCGTTATTCTCAGCGGCGAAAGCGGCTCAATTCTCCCTCCGCTCTCAACCCTGATGGGATCGGACCCCAGAGCTTCGAGCCAGATTGCCGCCGCCTCAATGAGGCAGTTTGAACAAGACAACACGACGCTTCAAACCGAAACGCGCGTTCGCATCACCCTGGACGCGATGCGCCAGCTTGCCCGCTTTCTCAGCGGCATCCCTGGCCGGAAGAATCTCATCTGGTTCTCCGGTTCGTTTCCGATTGTGATTGGAGAAGGCGTGGAGTTGGATAGCGCCGGTTCGATGATGCGAGATTTCAGCAACGACTTGCGAGAGACAGGAGAACTCCTTTCAGAATCCCGCGTGGCGGTTTACCCGGTGGATGCAGGCGGCCTGATGACGCTGCCGTCCCTCGGCGTTGCCGACAGCACAGCGGCCCTGATCGGCAAGAATACCGATGCGTCGGCAGGGACCTCAGGAGGGCTTGCGGGCGTGGACGCCACCTTCCGCAGCCGGAATTTCCAAAATCACGTTTCGATGACACAACTGGCACAGGCAACCGGCGGCAAGGAGTACTTCAACACCAACGGATTCAAGGAGGTGGTGACAGACGCCGTCGATAACGGTTCGAGTTACTACACGCTGGCTTACGTGCCCCGGTCAGAGACGAACGGACGCTTCCGCCGCTTCAAAGTTCACATTGATGACGCTTCTTTCAAACTGGAATATCGCGCCGGCTATTTTGACGACCTGATCGACAAACCGTCTGCCCATCGTCCCGGCGAAACCAGCCTGATCGACGCAATTGCAGCCCATGGCGCGCCGGCCTCAACGCAGATTGTCTTTCTGGCCCGCGTGCTGGACTCGGGCGATCCACTATTGAGTGGCCAAAAATTACCTGAAGGGCCGGCTGGCGCGGACGCTGTGAAGATCAGGAAGCCCGCCCGGCACGCCATCGTGGACCTGCACGTCGATACCGGCGGACTCTCGTTCGGTTCGGCGCCGGATGGCACGCGGCAGGGCAATATTGAAACCACGCTGGTTGCCTACGACCGCGAAGGCAAACGCGTAAATTTCCTCGACCAGGCACTCGAACTCACTCTGAAACCGGAGGGCTATATCCACGCCCAGTCGGCAGGCATCCCGCTGCGCCTGGCGCTCGATCTGCCAAGGGAACCGGTGTACCTGCGCATCGCGCTGCGCGACATCAACTCAGGACACGCCGGATCGCTTGAAGTTCCGGTGCCGGTTGAGGGCAGGTAGGTCAACCCCGGTGAATCGAGATTAGTATCCCCCTTTGCTGAGAGCACTCGATTGAACCCCGGAAGGGACCGAGTGTCAAGACCGATCGGGAACATCCTGCAAAGCGGTCTTTGATGGACAATGTTGGCGGCGGAGTTCAATCCCACAACGTGGACTTACGTTTCATCTAACTGTGACTTCAATCACCCCCGGCTCTAACCCGCGGCTGGTAGGCTTTTTGAATCACGTAACCTCCCATGCGAGGTACATTATGCGCGAAGCATCCCTAACTGAAGAGACGACTGCTAGAGAAGCAAGCAGCGGTCCGCTGAGCCCTGAAGAGTTGGCCAGGATGAACGCCTACTGGCGCGCGGCCAATTATCTCTCGGTTGGCCAAATTTATTTGAAAGACAACCCCCTGCTGGAACGGCCGCTGACTCTGGACGACGTAAAGCCGCGCCTTTTGGGCCATTGGGGCACCACGCCGGGACTCAACTTCCTTTACGTTCACTGGAACCGGCTGATTCGCGAACGCGACCTGGACATGCTCTACGTGATTGGCCCAGGACACGGCGGCCCAGGCCTGGTGGCAAACACCTACCTCGAAGGCTCGTACACCGAGATCTATCCGCACATCGAACAGAACCGCGATGGCATCAAGCGGCTGTTCCGGCAGTTCAGTTGGCCTTACGGCATTCCCAGCCACGTGGCGCCGGAGACTCCGGGATCGATTCACGAAGGCGGCGAATTGGGGTACTCGCTGGTGCACGCTTACGGAGCGGCCTTCGATAATCCCAACCTGATTGTGGCCTGCGTGGTGGGCGACGGCGAAGCGGAGACAGGACCGCTGGCCACAAGCTGGCATGGGAACAAGTTTCTCAACCCGCTGACCGATGGCGCGGTGCTGCCCATTTTGCATTTGAACGGGTACAAGATTGCGAACCCGACGATTCTGGCACGGATTCCGCATGCGGAACTCGAAAGCCTGATGCGCGGCTACGGCTATGAACCGTTCACGCTGGAGGGCGACGATCCGACGGTGATGCATCAGCAGGCTGCCGCAGTGTTTGACACCATGCTGGACCGGATTGCCGCAATCCAGAAGGCTGCGCGCGTGGGTGGTTCGACGGAGCGCCCGGCGTGGCCGATGCTGATTATGCGCACGCCCAAGGGCTGGACAGGGCCGAAGTTTGTCGATGGCAAGCCGGTGGAGAATACCTGGCGCGCTCACCAGGTACCTTTTGCCGAGCTGCGAGAGAAGCCTGACCATCTGCGGCTGCTTGAAGACTGGATGCGCAGCTACAAGCCGGAAGAACTATTCGACGAGAAGGGTGCGTTTCGCGCAGAGCTGGCCGACATTGCGCCCAAGGGACGGCGGCGGATGGGCATGAATGCCCACTCCAACGGCGGGCAGTCGCTTGTGCCGCTCAACGTGCCGAACTTCCGCGATTTCGCGGTGAAGATTGAGGGACGCGGCCAGGTTGATGCCGAGTCCACGCGCATTATGGGCCGGCTTCTGCACGCCGTGATGCAGGCCAACATGGCGCAGAAGAACTTCCGTGTCTTCGGCCCCGACGAAACGGCGTCGAACCGCCTGGATGATGTGATTACCGGCACCGGCAAGGCATGGATGGCCACGACGCTTCCGGTGGACGAGAACCTTTCAGAGACTGGCCGAGTGATGGAAATCCTCAGCGAGCACATGTGCCAGGGCTGGCTTGAAGGTTACCTGCTTACCGGGCGGCACGGATTTTTCAACTGCTATGAGGCCTTCATCCACATCATCGACTCGATGGTGAACCAGCACGCGAAGTGGCTGAAGGTGACGCGAAAAATCCCCTGGCGGAAACCGATTGCTTCTTTGAATTACCTGTTGAGTTCGCTGGTTTGGCGGCAAGATCACAACGGGTTCAGCCACCAGGACCCCGGCTTCATCGACCACTTGTTAAATAAAAAGGCCGACGTGGTGCGCATCTATCTTCCGCCCGACGCCAACACCTTGCTCTCGGTTTCTGACCATTGCCTGCGCAGCAGAAATTACATCAATCTGATTGTCGCCGGCAAACAGCCTGCGCCCCAGTGGCTGACGATTGACGAGGCCGTGGCGCATTGCACTACCGGGCTCGGCGCATGGCCGTGGGCCTCGAATGATGCGGGCAATCCCGATGTAGTGATGGCCTGCTGCGGCGACGTGCCCACATCGGAAGCGCTGGCCGCTGTGAGCCTGCTTCGTGGCCGGTTGCCCGACCTGCGCATTCGCGTGGTGAACGTGGTGGACCTGATGGCGCTGCAACCTCCTTCCGAACATCCGCATGGGTTGCCAGACGAGGAATACGACCAGTTGTTCCCGGCCGCAACGCCGGTGGTGTTTGCTTTCCACGGTTATCCATCGGTGATTCACCGGCTCACTTATCGCCGGCACAACCACGACAACATTCACGTGCGCGGCTACAAGGAAGAGGGCACTACGACCACCCCCTTCGACATGTGCGTGCTCAACAACATTGACCGCTTTCAACTGGCGCTGGACGCAATCAAGCGCGTGCCGCGGATGGCGGCGCAGGCGGATGCGGCCGAACAGTGGTACTCCGAGAACATCCAGAGACACAAGCTCTATGTGGCGGAAAACGGCGACGACCTGCCCGAAATTCGGGACTGGCGCTGGCCGATGAACTAACCTTCTAGTATCCCCGGTCCCAAAATCGGGACCAGGGGCACCCAGCTGACTTACTAACTCGCTGACTCGCTCAGCTACAACTCTTTGAGGTTTTCATTCATGTCTTCTTTGCCTGTACTGGTTTTGAATAGCGGTTCTTCTTCCATCAAGTTTTCAGTTTATGAAGCCGGCAACGGCGAACGGACCAGACTCTTTGAGGGCGCGGTCGACGGCATCGGCACCGATCTGGGCAAGTTCTGGATCAAGGACGCCAACGGCAAAAAGCTCGTTGACCAGACCCCGGCCGTGCCCACCCGCGCCGTGGCCTTCAAGATGGTCGCCGACGCTTTGCACTCCGGCGATTTTCCTGCGCCGCTGGCCATTGGCCATCGCACCGTCTGTGGCGGCCCAACCATCACCGAGAACCAACTCATCACGCCCAAACTGATCGACGAGATCGAGAGTTACTCGGCGCTTGCGCCGCTGCACACGCCCATCGCCGTCTACATCATGCGCGAGGCGCTCAAGCTGTTTCCGGGCCTGCCGAATTTCGCTATTCTCGACACCTACTTCCATCGCACGCTGCCGGAAGTGGCCAAGCACATGCCCATCCCCACGGAGTACGTGAACATGGGCGTGCGGCGCTACGGCTATCACGGTATATCGTACGAGTCGATCATTCACCAGTTGGAGCCCAATGTGCCGGAGAAGCTGATTGTGGCCCATCTCGGCAATGGCGCCTCCATCTCCGCCATCCGCGACGGCAAGTGCCTCGACACTTCAATGGCGCTTACGCCGACCAGCGGAATCATCAGCGGGTCGAGGACCGGTGACATCGATCCCGGCGTGCTGATTTTTATTTTGAAAGAAATCGCCAAGACCACGCCCAACACCCTGGAAGCCGCCGACAAGCTTGAAACCGTGGTGAGCAAGAAGTCCGGCCTGCTGGGCGTGAGCGAGCTCTCGAATGATATGAGGGACCTGCGCGACGCCATCAAGGCGGGCAATGCCAAGGCGCGGCTCGCAGTGGACAAATTCACCTGGACCATCGCTCGCTGGATCGGCAGCTATGTGGCCGAATTGAACGGGCTTGACATGCTGGTCTTCACTGGCGGCATTGGCGAAAACGACATCGCTGCCCGTGCCGAGATCTGCGCAAACCTGGACGCTCTGGGAATCATCGTTGATGCAGGGCGCAACAACGTCCGTGGCGAAGCCATAATTTCGGCTGCCAACTCAAAGGTCACTGTGCGGGTGATTCCGCCGTTGGAAGACCTGATCATCGTCAACCACGTGGCAAGGCTGCTGGGAAAGTAAAAACCAGCGCGGCTTTCTAGTCAACGGCAAGGCCTCCCGGTGTCCCGGGAGGCCTTGCTGCTTCCTGGGCTTCCTCAATTTCGACGGCATTTGGCCGGGCCCGTGTTCTACACTGGTGGGTTCCGTATGGAGTCTTCCTCTATGTCTACTTCCGTGGCACCCGAAACCGCAACAACTCTTCCCTCGCCTGCTCTCCGCCGCTTTGCGTGGGGCGTGCTGGCCTACTTCATTGCCGTTATTTTGTGGGGCACGCTGGTGCGCGCAACCGGCTCCGGAGCGGGGTGCGGCAACCACTGGCCGCTGTGCAACGGCACCGTGATGCAGCATTCGGCCAGCGTGAACACGCTTATCGAGTTCACCCATCGCATTACCAGCGGGCTGTCGCTGTTCGCCGTTGTCGGCCTACTGGTGTGGACCTTTGCCGGAACGGTACGCGGGCACCTGGCACGTGCAATGGCTGTGACCTCAGTGGCGCTTACGCTGGTTGAGGCTATTCTGGGAGCGCTGCTGGTCAAGCTCGGTTACACGGCGCAGAGCCAGTCGCCCATGCGGCCCGCGTTCCTAGCGCTGCACCTCACCAACACGCTGCTGCTGCTGGCGGCGATTACGCTCACCGCACATCTGCTCAGCCGCAGCAAGGGCTACATGCGAGGGAGCGTGCGCCTGGTTGCACCCATCGGCGCGGTTGTGGGCGTGGTGGTGGTGATGATCGTCGGCGTTACCGGGTCGCTGGCAGCGCTGGGCGATACGCTCTTCCCTGCGTCGTCGCTGGGCCTGGCGCTGGCGCAGGACTTCAGTGTCACCAGCGGCTGGCTGGTGCGCTGGCGCTGGACGCATCCGGCCATTGCTTTCCTGGCTAGCATTGTCCTTATCTGGCTGCTGGTGCGCGCCGCGCAACACAAGACGCACTGGGACAATCGCAGCCTTTGCGCTGGAGTGCTTTTGCTGTTGGCCGCGGTGTACGCGCTCGGCTTGCTCGACGTGGTGCTGCTTGCGCCGTTGTGGGTGCAGGTGACGCACCTGCTGGCCGCGGATTCTTTGTGGGCCGCGCTGGTGGTGCTGACGGCGAGGCTGGTGCTGCAGCCGAAGGAAGCGAGTTAGCGCAGTTGGCGGAGTTAGCGACAAAGCCCCTTTGCGGGGCCTTTGTCGTTAGCGGGTTGGTCGGGGTTCATGCATTCCCACCCCTGCGACAAGAACAAAAACGTCGTGCCCAGAGGGCGCCCAGATGGGGCACCCATACCGTCGTGGCGAGCCGGATCTCTTGGGGCCTTTTCTGTTCCCTGTTCCCCGCTCTTCAGTGCGTGGCGAGTGAGGCGGCCGAGATGCCTTTGGGCTGATCCACGTGGATGAAGAGCGTAAGCAGCGCGGCAAAGAAATAGAGCACGCCGTAAGTCACTACCACTCCGGCGATTCCCCAGAAGGGCAGGATGAGTGCAGCCAGCACGGGGCCGCCAAAGTTGGCCAGGCCGCCGCCCAGGTTCTGCACGCTGACCGCGGCACCTTTGTGTTCTGGCTCCATCATGGGGAAGATAGCGCCCATGGGGACGAATGAAGTGATGGTAAAGGCAAAGAAGAGCGCAGCGATGGTGGCGGCAAGCGTGTTGTGCGGGAAGCGCAGCGGCGTCCAGTAGAAACACAGCGTGGCCGTGCCGCAGCCCACAAAGCCAACCCAACGCATCTGGCGCATCCATCCGATGCGGTCGCCCACCAGGCCCCAGACCACGTTGGTGACTGGCTGCACCAGGAAGAACGTTCCCCAGATGCGCGCCCATTCGGGCATGCTGAAACCGATCTCCGGCGAGGTATAAAACAGCGGCATGATCACCGGGAAACCAAACAGCGAGAGGTTGCAGATGATGCGGGTGACGAGCGCGAGGGCGATGTTCTTGTTGTGGAAGATGAGCGTGACGCACTTGCCGATCTCGGCAAAGCGGCTGGTGTCGCCGCGCAGAAGCGCCGCGTTGGGCGTGGCCGCTACACCGCCGGTATAGAAGTAGATCAGCAGCCCGCCCACAAGCACCCAGGCCATCGACATCCAGAGCGTGCCCATGTAGCCGATCCAGGGAATGGTAAAGCTGGGCAGGTACGAGCCGACGATGCCGTAGCCGATGGTGAACATGCTCCATGTCCAGCCGATGGCGCTGGCGAGCTCGTGCGGGCGGCTCCGCTGCACCACCCAAACGAAGAAGCCGTAGAAGAACATGGGATAAGCGAAGCCGCGGATACCGTAGAAAAGCAATGTCAGGGGGCAGGCTGTGGAGGGTGAGTCCCACGCTGAGAAACAGCACATGGAAGATGAGCCACCAGCCAACGCCGAGCAGCATGATGCGACGCGGCGAGAAGACATCGGCCAGCACGCCGGAGAGCCAGCTGGAGAGCGCAGCCGTGGCGCCGTAGACCGTGAAGACGAGTGCCTCGTTGGCGACGCTGAAGCCGAGCTTGACCAGGTACTTGGCGAGGAACACCTGTTCGATGCCGTCGCCGGTCATGCAGAAGACAATGGCGATGTAGCCGCCAAGCAGAACCAGGGGCATGCCGAGAAAATGACGATCCTGAGTTGAATGCGCGGGGCTTTCGAGCTTGTCGGCGGACACTAAGCTGTTTCCTCTACAACGATTTGCAGCTTGACGTCGGCGGGGCGGCCCTCGGCTGCGCGTTTGAAGGCGGCGATGCTGTCGTCAAAGCTGAAGCTGGCCGAGATGAGCGGCTTCAGATCTACCTTGCCCGAAGCCAGCAACGCGACGGCCTTGGCGTAAACGTTGGCGTAGCGGAAGATGGTTTCGATGCGCGCTTCCTTGGCCTGCGCGGCGACAACATCGAAAGGAACCTTGTCAGGCGGCATGCCGACCAGCACAAGAGTCCCGGCCGGAGCAAGAAGGTCGAAGATGCCGTCATAAGCGCGTGGGCTGCCGCTGGCCTCGAAGACCACATCTGCGCCCCACCCAGCGGTGATTTCTTTTACGCGATCGACCAGCGACGCGCTGCGAATATCGACTGGAACAATGCCGGGATAGTTGCCGGCGATGGCCAGTTTTTCTGCCGACACATCGGAGATGATGACTGTGCCCGCACCTGCAGCCTGGGCGGCCAGCGCTGTCATTACGCCAATCGGGCCGGCGCCGATGACTACAGCCGTCGCGCCGGGCTTGATCTGTGCCTTGGTGGCCGCATGAAGCCCCACGGCGAATGGCTCAACCATTGCGCCCTCGGCGAGCGAAACATTTTCGGGCAGTTTAAAAGTGAAGGCGGCGGGATGAATCACTTCGGTTGTGAGGCATCCGTGAATGGGCGGCGTGGCCCAGAAGCTGACAGCGGGATCGAGATTGTAGTGGCCTTCAAAACTGGCGCGCGAGGTTGGGTCGGGAATGCCGGGCTCCATGCAGACGCGATCGCCGGGCGCGAGATTCGTCACTTCGCTGCCCACGGCGACAACTGTGCCGGAAGCTTCATGCCCCAGCACCATGGGTTCGTTCACAACGAAAGGCCCGATGCGACCGTGCTTGTAATAGTGCACGTCGCTGCCGCAGATGCCGACACGGGCAATACGAATGCGCACATCGCGTGGCCCAAGGTCGAGGGGCAGTTCAATTTCGCGCAACGACAGACGGAGCTTTTCTTCAAGTACAAGTGCTTTCATAGGGCCTCTTGGCGGCGAATCCTTTTGCAGAAACTGTCTTCACAGAATGCCCCGCAGAGGTTGAATGGAATCCCTCAGGGGCTAAAGCCCGACGCTCTTTTTGAACCTCGTTCGGCACGACTGAAGTCGTGCCCTGTTACAAAGCTTAATTCGCCATGGCATCCAGCGCCAGGACTCAACACTTCCCGCAGCGTTGTTTGGCAAATGCTTGTGCCAGCTTAGCGCACCAGGACACCGGCGGCAGGATAGACTGTCCCGTTTGCAACGCCTTCGATGACTGGCAACTCCGGCGTAGCGGTGAGCCATTCGATTTTGCCATCGCACACGAACACCGTATCTTCCGTTTTGCCACCGCGGATGCTCGGGTTCCAGGCGAAGGCCTGGTTGTTGACCACGGTTTCAGTGCCCTTGGGAGTCGCAACCCACTCGCGTTCGCCGTAGCCCGTTGGGCCGCCCTGGTGGTGCAACTGCTCTTCGCCGGGGAATCCCTGGGTCGCATAGGCCGCTTGCGCCACTTTGAAGAGCTCTGCGGAAGTGGCGCCAACGCGGGATGCGTCAAGAAGTGCTGCATTGACCTGCGCCGCGGATTGGAAGCGCGCAGCAAGCTCGGCGGGCAATGCGCCGAAGTGAATGAAGCGCGTAATCGAGATGACGAGGCCCCACTTGCGCGCGCAGAGGTTCAACATGCCGTACTGCTTGAGGCGCGCGCCGCGGGCTGCGGCGTGCTTGTATTTCATGATGCGCTCGTCGACGGCGAAAAGGTAGACCGAAGGCAGGATGCCGCGGCGCAACAGACCTGCGGCGGTGATGGCCTCGAGGTCGTACTCGCTAAGGCCGGGCTCCACTTCGCGCAAGGCTTCGACGGTGGCGGCAGAAACTTCTGCGCCCAGCCAACGGTAGCGGGCGATTTCGGTTTCGCTGAGCGAGGCGCGCAGCGGGAAGAGATTCACCGGCGTCAGACCGGGGCCGGGCGTATCAGAGCCGAGCGGGCCGCCAGCAAGCAGGGCAGCAGCACCTAGGGTGTCATCGGCGTACCAGGGAAAGAGAACCTGCTCGAAGTCCAACGCACCGAATTCCTCGTCGTGAAGGCGCGGGGCTTCGTTTTCGGTGGTCAGGTAGTAGCGCTTGCCGGCCGCGGTTACCAGCAGCGAGGCCACGCCGGTTTCGCACGGAGTGAGTACGCGCACCTCGACCGCGCCGCCGGTGAGCCAGGCGACGTTTTCATTGCGGCGGATGAGGACGCCGGCCAGGTGCTGCGCCTGCATCCATTCGACGAGTTGATTGTGCTTGGCGTCGAGTTCCGCGTTCCATGCGGGTTCGGTCGCCAGTGTTGTGCCGTTGGCTAGCAGGCTCTTGGTGATTCTTTTGCTCATAAGTAAATCCTCCCGTTGAACGGGACTTGGTTCAGATTTGCGGTTTCCCAGGTCTCAAAATCGAGACCTGGGGCACCCAGCTTTTGCGGGTTGGGGACAGTGGAAATGCAGGTCCTTCGACTCGCTACGCTCGCTCAGGATGACAGATTTGAGGAGAGGGTGAGAGAGGCGAAGGAAAGCGCACATCGCGTTTGTCCCTGATCCCTGGTCCCTGGTCCTGATCCCGCTTCTTAGTCTTCCAGTTCGGGGTGGTAGTGGCTCTCCCAACCCATGTAGCGAACTGCGGCTTCGTGGACGGCTTTCGATACATCGCTGAAGTTGGCGGCTACGTGGTGCTCGAAACCTTCGCGGCAGATGAACTTGAGCAGCTTCTGCAACTGCGGAATCTCGGCCACGCCGGCGCCGCCAAACGTCTCCAATGGGTCGTCGGTGAATTTGCCCGCGCCCGTGTATCCGCGAACAATGCCGCAACGGTCGTCTGTGGAGTAGCGCGCGAAGCTCATGCCGCCAGCCTTGACGCGGCCCACGCAGGTGCCGAACGAGTTCGCCTTGCCCACCGAGCCGGCGATGATCTCCTGGAAGTCCATCTTCACTTCCTTGAAGAAGTGCTTGGGCAGGTTGGAGCAGTGGAAGCAAACGCATTTGTCTGGGTGGCTGCCGTAGTTGTTGTTCCAGTCGAGCAGGGCCGAGGGGGTCTGGCTGGCGAGGGCCAGCATGTGCATGCTCAGGGTTCCGGGCACGTCCACTTCGCAGGCCGAGGGGATGAGGTCGTTGGACATCATGCTCATGATGGTGCAGGGCACCACGCCAAAGTACTCTTCCATCGACGTCCAGCACTGCACGGCGCTGATGCTCACGTTGGTCTGCTTCATCCAGCCATCGATGACCGCGCCCAGCTTGGACATCTTGAGCAGCGCGTCTTCAGGTACGCCGGAGGTGGAGACATACTTCTTGACGGCGGCGAGCTTGGCCTGTGCGGCATCGTCGTTGTCTTTCATCTTGTTGATGCGGCCGAAAATCTCAGAGAGGTCAATGGTCTCAATGGAGATGCCGCTGGTTTCGAAGATGCGCTCGGAGTAGCGGACGGTGTTGAATGCCGTGGGACGCGCGCCGATGGCGCCGATGCGCAGATTCTTGAGGCCCTTCACGATGCGGCAGACCGCCGAGAACCATTCCAGGTCGGCTTTGAACTCCGGCGAGTCAACCGTCTCGGTATGCAGCGTGGTGAGCGAATAGGCGATGCCGTACTGCATCATGTTGTTACAGGCGCTCATCTTGCCGCAGAAACTGTCGCGGCGGACGGCGATGGTCATGTTGTCTGAGCGGTCGGGCGTGGCCTGCACCAGCACCGGAACCTTGAGTCCGGAGAGCCGGATGGCGTCCACGATGCCGCGCTCTTCGCCGAAGTTGGGCAGGGTAAGGATGATGCCGTCGATCTCGTCGGCGTGCTTCTTGAAGAGCGCCGCGCAGCGCTCGGCTTCAGCATAAGTTTCTACCGCGCCGTGCTTTGAATCTTCCGGCCCCAACACGATGGCCTTTGCTCCCGCCGCATCGAGAACGGCAAGGAGTTCTTCGCGGCCGGACTTTGCCAGATGGTCTGGAAAGAAACCGCGGTTGCCTACCACTACGCCAAACGTCATGACTCTCTTCGCTGCCATATGATTGCTCCCTTGAATGTCTTGTTCGCGGGGGCTAAAGCCCCGGTCAATTTTTGCGTGCTTTCGGCACGACTAAAGTCGTGCCCGGTTACGGGACTTAGCGGATGAATCCGGCACCAATGCGAGAATCAGGTGGCGCGCTCGCGAGTGAAAGAATAGGCGCGAGCGGTCACGACTCCGCGATTATTTCGCGCGGCCGGGGCGGAACTTGATTACGTAGAAAACTCCGAGCGCGCCCAGCACCGCGCCCCACCAGACGGGCGTGTGCAGGTTGGTGAGTTCGACGCTGAGGGGATAGCTGGCGGTCTGCCATTCGTAGAGGCCGTAGCCTAGAATCATTGCCCCGTAGATGACCAGCAGCACCCCAATGAAGAACCAGATGGGAATTCCGGAACCATGCATGTTTTTTACCCCTTCTCTCACGCAGGGGCTAAAGCCCCTTGTTTCTTCCTGCTCGTTTCGGCACGACTGAAGTCGTGCCCTGACACTTCTTGCGTTACCGGACGCATTTTGTGCAAGCCGTGAATTTCTGCCCTGACACTTCTTGCTTTACCGGATGCATTTTCTACGAGCTGTAAAGCCGTGCTCTGAAACTTATCGAAGTCCCCAGGGGCCCTGAAACTACCAGAACAAAATGTTGAGTGCCGCAAAGATAATGACTACCAAGATCGCCCACATGTATTCGTTCCTGTAGAACGGGACCGGCGGCTCCTTGGGCAGCGGGGTCACACCATAAACGAGGCCCTCCAGTTCCGCAACCGGTCTGGGCTTTGTGACCAGGCTGACCAGAAAGATGACTGTGACCGTGGCGCAGAAGGCCCACAGGGCGCGGTAGAGGTTGGCGGCCATGTCGGTTGCATCGGGATAGAGCGCAACCACAGCCAGCGCCGCATGATCGAGCTTGACCCAGACAAACATGCTGATCGAACTTGTGATGCCGACCAGCAGGCCCAGAAAACCGGCCGGCGCGGTGGCCCGCTTCCAGAACATGCCCATCAGGATCGCGCCCAAGAGCGGCGCGATAAAGAAGCTGAACAGCGCTTGCACGTAATCCATGATGCCGTGTGCGTTCTGCACGATGTAGCCAGCGCCGATGGAGATGAGCACGCCTATGACGATCGACATCCGGCCCACCATCACGTAATGGCTGTCCGAGCCTTTCTTGTTGATGAGGGGCTTGTAGATGTCGTAGGTCCAGACGGTGGAGAAGGCGCTTATGTTGCCGGCCATGCCGCTCATGAAGCCGGCAATCAGCGCTGTGATGCCCAGGCCCAGGAGGCCGGGACCGCAGTAGCGAACCAACATGAGGGGCAGCGCATCGTTGTAGCTGTGCAGTTCCGTTCCGGGAGCACCGGTGAGGACCTTCGCCTGATAGGCCGTGGAGAGGTTGCTCTTGCTGGACATTGCCGTGGCGCAAGCGCCCGGATCCGCGATCTTGTCGTCGGATGCGCTTACAGAGCATGACTTGACAACATCTTCGCCGACCAGCTTCATTGGGCTCTTATCGGGATTTTGCAGCAGCACCAAGCCGAGCAGGCCGGGCAGAATGACGATGAACGGGACTGCCATTTTGAAAAACGATCCGATAATCGGGGCCATGCGGGCGGCGCGCAGGTTGTGCGCAGCCAGCACGCGCTGAACAACGAGAAAATCCGTCGTCCAGTAGCCGAAGCTGATGACAAAGCCCAGCCCGAAAACGATGCCCGACCAGTGAGTGCCCATGGGATTGGCCGAGAAATGCCCGGTATCGCGCCACAGGTGAAAGTAGCTGTCACTGTGCATGTTGGCGATGATTTTGGCTTTGAGTCCGGCAGGACCACCGGCCTGGATGAGGCCAAGGATGGGTACCAGCAGCGCCCCACCCCAGATGAGGACGAATTGCAGAACCTCGTTGAAGATGGCCGAACGCAACCCGCCCAGGGCAACGTAGGCTGTGACCGCAAACGCGGAGACCAGAATGCTGAAGGTCAAATTCCAGCCCAGCACCACCTTCATAACCACGGCCATGGCGAACATGTTCACGCCGCTCATCAAGATCATCTCCAAACCGAAGGAGACGGCTGCCAGGACGCGGGCATGTTCTCCGTAGCGGAGGTTCAGGTAGCCGGGGACCGAGTGGGTCTTTGAGACGTAATAGAAGGGCATCATCACCAGGCCGAGGAAAAGCATGGCGGGGATGGCGCCGACCCAGTACCAATGGGTTGCCAGGATGCCGTACTGATAGGCAGCGCCTGCCCATCCCATCAATTCCAGGGAGCCGAGATTGGCGGAGACAAAGCTCAGTCCGGCGATCCAGGCGGTCATTTCGCGGCCGGCCATGAAGAACTCTTCGCTGGTGTTGGAGCGGCCCTTGAGGTAGAAGCCTATCCAGATGACCATGCCGAAGTAAATGGCGATGACGGCAATGTCGAGGGGCCTGAGGTGCGCCATGGGCGCAACGCTGAAAGCCAGAAGGGAGGGCAACGACGGGACGCTGCCTGCTGCGATGGAGGCTGGGACCAATCCGAGCATTGAGTCACCTGGAGGGCGAATTCGTCCACGAACAGAATGGACGTTCGACCACAAGTAAATGGGTTTACTGCAAGGTTTGTCAAGCGGCAAACCGGGTTCGAAGGAAAAAGCCGAGAAGCAATTCGAATGAGTTACAAGGACGCACGCGGAAGCGAGCCGCGTCGCGGTATTCGTTTACAGTACAAGGTTAAATACATGCTTGGGAAACGACCTGGGGCTCCGCATAGCTAAATTCCACAGGGGAACCTGATGGGGCTATGGGGTCCTTCGCGGTGGGTGAGCTAAATCACTTTCGCCCGTGAGCCCCGACACATCAATGCGATTTTTTCGGTGCCACGCTTTTTTGAGTTGTGAGGTGAAGGCGATGCCCGAAACATGCCTGGATGGAGGGTTGGAGCGCTGGGCGCATCCGGCTGTGCTGCTGGTTGCCACCGATTTAAGCGACCTTGACCGGCTGATGCCGTTCGCGCTTGAGCAGGCAGGCGAAACGGGAGCGAGGCTGATTCTGCTGCATGTGCTTGCAGCCGGCACCAGCGTGACCATGGATGCAGCCGGGATGCCCTACTACGATCCGGCGGGCGCGCAGGAGTTTGCCGAAAAGGCGCTGGAGCCTTGGGGCGAGGTGGCGCGACGGCACGATCTGGCTTGCCATGCGGTTGTGCGGGAAGGCAACGCCGCGCATGAGATTGCTATTGCGGCCCGCCAGTTTCAGGCGGAGCGGGTCCTTCTTGGCACCCGCAGCCGGAGCAAGCTGGGAAAACTGCTGTTAGGCTCCGTCGCTGAACAAGTGCTTCGCTCGGTCAAGATTCCGGTGGCCACGGTGGGACCTGAGGCAGAGCTTCCCCCCGAACATCGGGATGCAAACAGCGGCCTGGAACGGGTGGTCCTGCATGCCACAACTTTGCAAGAGGCCTCTCGCCCGAGTGCCGCGCTGGCGTGCCGGATTGCGGCCAACCAGAAGGCCAAACTGGTGCTTCTGCACGTGTTGCCACCGGTTGACGAAATGGAACGCGACGGCTTGGCCACCGGCCTGGACTCGACGGCAATGCACGAGCTGCACATTCTATCCGCCGTTACCCGAACCCGGTGCTGCCTGACAGTGGAGCCGCGGGTTGTGCATGGAAATCCCTCGATCGAGATACTGGCCGCGTCTGTAGAACAGAATGCCAGCCTGATTGTTCTGGGAGCCACGCACAGGACGGCGCTGGAAAACCTGACCCGCGACAGGGTGATCTATAAGGTTCTTGCCCACGCACATTGCCCGGTGCTCACGCTGCGGGAGCCGCTGGACAGATTGGCGGAAGCCGAAGCAGAGCGCGTGGCTGTGCAGGATTGAAGGGATTCGTAGGAGAGTCTCTATTAAGGGGAACTTGGAGCAACGCTCCCAATGATGTAAAGGGGCATTCCCTCAGGGGCTAAAGCCCGCCTTTCCTTTGTTGGCGTCACGCGGCGCGGCTGAAGCCGCGCCCTTTCAAAACTTCTTAGAGCCTGTTTACGATCTCCTGAGTAATAGCCTGAGGAAGGCCAGGTGGATCATCTGCAAGCTTGTATTCAGTTTTCGTTCGCAGTTCTTCCACAGTCTTCGGCACTTTTCCAGCCACGCAAACGACCGTTC
>CAIWFH010000027.1 GCA_903911925.1 uncultured Acidobacteriaceae bacterium | reverse complement strand
CTGCTGAACGTAGGCTCAAATACTGGCTCCAGAACGGAGAGGCACGCAGCTTGCACAACCCGGTCCCTGGCGCACGCTACACCCAGATTGCGAACACCACCGTCTGATTTCGGGATTTGAATCCTGCGCAGTGGGCGCGGAGTGTAGCGACCTGATCGTAGTTCCTCGCTGAGTGTGTTCAGTTCTCTCTCGATAGCAGTGCCAAAGGACGTTGTAGATATTCCATCGACCCCTACAGCCCTCGATCTTGATTCCTGAACACGGAACCATCCTGACCGCAAGGTCTCAGTGTCGCAAATCTTTTCGTACAGATCTCGATGTGCTCCCGGTGGGCTCGCCAGCGACTTGATTGACGCGGCGATCTGATCGGTAGATGTGATACGCCTCCTGCGAGCGGCATTGGCGCGCAGGCGCACGCCTAGTGCGAGATCAGATGCTCGCTCGCGAGATCGCGCGACAAGGGCCTTGCTGGACCGGTTGGACCGAATCCAGATCTCGCCCCTAACCAAAGTCTTTATGCGGGCGGCTTCGATTTCCGATATCCAACTCGAGTGGTACTTGGGATCGATCTCCATCTTCTGTCCCGTTAGCCACAGGGTTTCGCTGCGTTGAGCCCACGAAAGTGCCTGAGGAGAGAGAGAACTCCCAAATGCCAGATGGTGAACCGAAACGTGCCGGACCAAACCCAAGTGGGTTTCTACCCAACTTTCAATAGGCAAGGTCACACTTGGTTCAGGGTACAGATGAAGCACGGTCAGGCCCTTGATTATGTCGTGGAATCGGTCTGGTGCTGCTCCCATTGTTCTGAGCGCGTCTTCCAATGCCGCTTCAAGAAGAACCTGCACCAACAGATGTTCTTTGGGCTCAAAATGCTCAGCGGCGGACTCAATCCACAGCACGGATGGCTTTGATAAAGCGTCGAGGATATTTCCTCGGTTGTCGCCTTCCGAGATTCCATATACGCCAGGGAATGAGAGTGCCCATGTAAGGAGGTCGATGATCTTGCCAAGTCCAGATGGCTCGATCCTGGTCTCCAGAAACAAATGACGCGTTTCGGAGGAAGAGAGGCAACGAAAGAGGGCACCGAGTCCAACAGAGCCATCCGTTGAAAGCGAGTATGCTGCCTCTGCTGCCCAATTCACAACGTCATCGGGGACATTAGCTTTTGCAATTACCGAGAGCAACTTCAGAACCCTGGTCCAGATCGCTCGCATATGAACTGAACGCCGGATTTGAAACAATGAAACAGGGCGGCGGCGGTCTGCGAGGTCAACCCAGATTACTCGCCGCCGGTCCAGGCCCATCTTGTTGCCTGGAGACAAAATCGCTGCGCCTTTGCCGGTCGTATCTTGGATGATGAGCGATCCGGATCGAGTCTTAAAGCGTAGCGCCTCGCGAAGAATGAGCGCGGGGGCGTCCAGTCCGCTCCCCAGCACTGTCAGGGTTTCACTCAGTACCGGCACGGCGGGCTCCCTTCATGGCTTTCTTGGTTGTCCCAGCGGGTTTCTGTTCTTGAACCTGCTCCTTTCCGGCCGGTTTCGGGTTCTTTAGTTCGCCTTGTCCCGGAACATTCAACTTAAGAGAGCTCGGAGTCACAGCACCTTCGGCAGTTCCGTTCCCATTCAGTTTGGCCTTAGCTGCTTTGCTTCTTGCCTTAAATTCCGGCCAAGTAATGAAGAGAGGCGTCTCAGGGTAAGAAGCTGACAGTGCCACAGCGACACTTTGGCAGGCCAGCCTT
>CAIWFH010000026.1 GCA_903911925.1 uncultured Acidobacteriaceae bacterium | reverse complement strand
GGGTCCGAAAAGCCCTCCGCCAAATCCAACAAAACAAATGGCCGGATCTGCCAATCCGGCCGTATCAAAAGGCGTACGTTCTGGCACAACCTCTGCACGGCTCACGATCAGCATCACACTTTGCATCGTAAATGGAGAGGCTGCAGCGCGCCGGGCGATTGGCTGGCGACTGGCAGGCCAATGCTTTCGGCCAGTTGTAGCCTAGATGTGTTCTGGATAGCGACGGGTGGTCTCGATCATCCACCCCGGTCATTATCCTGTTCCCAACAAACTCAATGCGACCATCGACGAGTGCTGGCCTCTCATTTCAAAGCAATATTTGCTCAAACGCAAGATTGCAGTCTTGTACCTCCCTCATAGTAAGCGGAGGACGATTCAGTTCTCCCCTATCTTGAAGAGCCCAAGAACCAATCCTCGATTGGGGCGTCTATCTGGTAGTTGAGGGGGTCGCTCGTATGGCATTCACTCCTGGAGTCGGGCGCGTTTACTTGATGGTGTCTGGCGCATCTGCGCTATTTCTTGGGATGTCGCTCTTTGTTCTTGCCTCCGCGATGGCCAATCCGGCGTTTGAAAACGTCTGCTACGCCATCGCAGTGATCCTTGTAGCATCATTCTTGCTGACGAACGCCGTGTTTCACGGAATCCAGGCAAGCCGGGAACGTCCTGGCAGTTCGGCTGTATACTTCATCGCCTTTGCCTCTTCAGTTGCGTGCTGGTTGATTTTCTGGCTCATCGAGCAAGCCTCACTGGAAATACGTTTATTGAGTCTCTCCGCCGGGATGCTTGGCCTTTTCTGGAGCCTCTGGTACATCAGGCTTGCGATCCGCACTCGGGCCGGCAACAGAAAAGCAGCATTGCTGTGCATTCTGGCGGCAACAACGTGCTATCTCGGAATTGTCGTCGCCACACAATCTCACGTGAGTACGATGGCTTCAATCACAGAAGTTGCGTGCTACATTGCATTTGCCGGAGTGGAGATTCTCTTGACGGCTATCTATTTGTTCCGCGAATGCGGCGCAGTCGAAGAATCTTCAATTGAAGCATCCGCAGCGAACGCAGCCGCTGCCCCTGCCCCTGCAAAATCTGCGGTACTCGTGCTCCAGTAGCCTCCCTCCCTTGCAAACTAGACACGCTGAGAAGACCGGGAAGATTCAGGTCTTTGGTGTCGCGTCTTGCTCCGTTCTTCTTGTCGAACGACCATCACTGCCTCGCTGCCGCTCCGTATACATAAGTCTTCGCCAATACATTCATTGGTTCTCACCATCTATTTACAAGGCACAAATCACTCTTTACAAGACTTTACATGCTCGTTGACATCAAGCAATCCCTGGCGCATCAAGATGACGGTAGCATCCGACCTGTACCGAGCCCAGGATGCACACTGGCCTCGCTCCAACGACGAGAGCGCTGGCGTCGAAGTCGCAGTGGGCGCGCAACGCTATTTGAAGAGGCTCGATATGACAGAAGAGGGACAAGCCACTATGAACCGGACAATCAAGTTGTGGTCAGTGAAGCTTTTTGCAATTGCCGCGGTGTTCTTTGTAATCATCACCTCTGCGCCGAGCCTGTCAGCGATCCCCGCGTTTGCGAGGAAGTACAAGACCGCTTGCGCCACATGCCACAGCAATTGGCCCGAACTCAACGACTTTGGGCGCGCCTTCAAGATCAACGGCTTCAAGTTCCCAAAAGACGACGATACTTTCGTCAAGGATCCGCCTCTCATGCTCGGCGCCGAGGCGCAAAAGGAGTCGTTTCCTCACTCCATCTATCCAGGCGAAATGCCCATTCTTCCAATAGCATTCCGTTATGCCGGTTACGCTTCATACACCTCACCGCAGCCGCCCTCAGTGTCCGCAGCGCCTGGCAACGTCTACATTCCCAAAACGGAATTATTCGCGCCTGACACAGTTACGATTCTTGCAGCGGGTAACTTCGGTTCCTCAGTTGCCTTCTGGATCGACGATGACCTCTCGGCGGGTGGCTCAGGTGCCGATGGTGGGTTGGGAGATGGATACATCAAAGCCAATGACTTCCTTGGGCACTTCCTTCATGTCCCCCAGAACGACCTCAACATCCGGTTTGGACAATTTGAACTAGACCTTCCATTTACGCAGGCTCGCACAATCAACCTAAGCGATTACGCCATCTACGACCAGATGGCAAGTGTTAACCCCTCCGGGGATGGGCCGCTCACGGGCACTACTGCCAATCCATTCAATTTCGCCAGTACTCAAAGAGGCGTGGAGTTGGGCGGCTATCCCAACCGCGGCTACACATGGTGGACTGTCGCGCTTGTAGACGGCGCCAATTCCTCCGGCGCCATCAATCACAAGGACGTCTACATCAATCTCGGGCAACGTTTCGACCTTGAGCGAAACTCTGAAGTCCGTAAGGAAGTTCAGGCGTCGGGCCCAACCGGGGTCCATGATCACACCTCAATACGCTTTAATGCCTTTGCCTACATCGGAAACAACGAACTGAATCAGGGAGAATCCTTGTACCCAGGTCTTCCAACGATTCACGAACCCTTCTACCGTGCAGGCGGCGCGTTCAACTACAAATTCCGTAGTAACTTTTCGCTCTGGGGGCTTTACCTGCATGCGCATGACGACAACAAAATGATAGACTCAACCGGCACAGTATTCGTCTCAGCCGCGCCGGTCACCTATTCCGGCGGCTTCCTTGAGGCCGAGTACTGGGTCTATCCGTGGCTGATCGGAACCATGCGTTATGACGGCGTGAACTCTCCAACAGATCGCCAGAATGGGATCTCCCGTTACGACACGCGGAATATCTACAGCCCGGGCCTGCAAATCCTCGTGCGTCCCAACATCAAGCTGGAGTTGCAGTATTCATTCAACTATCAACAGCCCGTGCCTGGGCTCGATACGTTCTATCGCGCTAACCAATTCCTGGCTGGGGTCGACTTTGTGTTCTAACGCAGGCCGGGAGTCAAAGCAATCGAGACTGCCCCAGTCCACCATACGAAGCCGCGCCGTCCTACTCGGCCGGCTTCGCACCCTCTCTGCCGGTCTCATCTTGAGAAGTTGATCACGCCCCTCTCCTTCGTTACGAGTATTTACAACTGTTTACATATTTGTTGACTCCTCGCAAACACAAACGCTCTTTCTGGAAGGTACTATCCGGTCAGCATGTAACTGGATGTGGCCTCGATTGTAACTTGTCCTTGTCCCGTGCCGTTTTCAGCTCATCGCAAGTCCGCTTGATGGAGAAAAGAAGATGACTAAGTCGAACCTAACTACCTTGTCTGCCATTGCAGTGCTCGCCGCGGGTGCAATGGCGAGTGCTGCCTGGGCTGGAGACCTGAAAGGAAGAGTCACAGCGCAGGGGGTTCGCTCTGCTGAAGGTATCGCGGTCTACATTGACAGTGTGCCCGGCAAAACATTTCCTGCTCCTGGACCGCATGTCTTCGTAGACCAATCCCATCTGGCATTTGCCCCGCACGTCGTCGTTGTGCAGCAGGGTACAACTGTCGAGTTCAAGAATGACGACAACGTCGGTCACAATGTCTATTGGCCGGCGATCAATCACAATCACAAGATGGCGCACAACATGGGCACCTGGCCGCAAGGTTTGTCGAAACCATTCACGTTCAACGATCTGGGAGATGTCCCGCTGTTGTGCAACGTCCATCCAGAGATGTCCGGATACATCTATGTCGCACCCACTCCTTACTATGCCCTCACTGACAAAGAGGGCGCCTTCACCATCAAGAACGTGCCACCCGGACAGTACACTATCAAGACCTGGAGCGAGGCAGCGAAGCCTGCCACGCAGGCGGTGACCATCGCAAGTGCTGCGGTAAGCGTGAACTTGACTGTGACTAAGTAGGCAGCCTGCAGGCACAACACTACCGGATGCCTGAAGGCTTACTCATGCGCCGGCGAATCGTGTCGCCACGTGTCCCCGGGGAGAGTGGCGTGCTTGCAGTTAACACAATCTATCGCCAAAGGAATCCATAGCTTTTCAGCGGTAACTTGGCGATTTATGTTCGACTGCCACAGAAGTGTGTGACGGAGGAAGTATGCCGGAAAGGATAATCAGGTTTGCGATCTCCTGGCTTCCTCATGCGTCCGCACTTCTGTGTGCATTTGTTCTAGTACTGATCTTCTGGCAAGACAAAGCGGGCTGGCAAGATCTGAAATTGTACAAAACTGCCCAGTTGCGCTTATCCGACCTTCAACCAGGCGCGCTGGTGTGGAGACAGCCTGTATTGCCGGCGCAATACTCAGAGGCTACCTGTGGCACGTGCCATCAGGACGACCTGTCTGAAACTCCTCGTCTGAATCATGGCCGGCAGTTGATAGCCAGATTTAACTGCATTGGTTGTCATCAACTCCAGAACATTGAACGCCCGTCCATGCTCGGCCCGGATCTGACAAGAGTCGGGACCAAGGTCAGCCGCGAATGGATTTACAAATGGCTCAAGGACCCGCGCACGCTCACGGACGCGAACGGAACAGTCACAGTCGACGGCGTCTATACCAACCCACGAATGCCGAAGTTCCAATTGAGCGAGCTGGAACTGCGCGCCCTTTCGGCGTACCTCAGTGTGCAGCGAGCCAAGTCTGATGACAAGTCGCGAACCGCTCCCGGGGCCGTTGTCCGCTTTGCAAAGGCAGCAGACGCAGTTGAGCAAGGTCAGATGCGGTTCAACGAGATGTTCTGCGTTACCTGTCATGCGCTCGCTGTAGACCGCGGCGGCGAAACGACCCTCATCGGCGGAAACATCGGGCCGGAACTGACCAAGGTTGGCAGCAAGGTGCGGCCTGAATGGCTTGCGGCATGGCTGCGCAATCCACAGGCGTATCTGCAGCACACCAGAATGTCTCAGTATCAATGGTCTGACAAGGATCTCTACCAGGTGACCCAGTTCATTCTGAACCGCCTCACAGATCCAGATCTGCTGAAAGATGAGCCGGCGCTTGGAACGCCAACGGACACCGAGATCGAACGAGGTCGCGTGCTGTTTGTTAAGAAAGGTTGCGCTGAGTGCCACGTGATCGAGGGAGTTGTACCGCAATCCGACTTCGGCCCCAATCTTTCTTCAGAGGGCATGTCGGCAGGCCCCTACTCTGTCGAAATCAAGTCAGCCAGCGCACTCAAAGTCTCTTTGCATTTCGCCAGGAACGGTACAGATCGTCTACAGGTCGCCGAGTCAATTATTCCGCGATCGATGATTGCCTTTATTCAGGCCAAGATTACGAATCCAGGCTCAATAACCCCAGATGCGCACATGCCGCAGTTCAATATGAGCCAGTCCGATTTGGATGACGTGACCACCGCACTGCTCAGCATGACCGGGCCTCCTTTAATAAACAAAGCGGGAAAGCAACTCACGGTCCCCAGGCGACAGGTTGAATTCCATCCTGACGGGCCGGTTGGACCACTCGTGGATCGCTACAAGTGCACCACCTGCCACGCGTTCAACGGCTACGGCGGAACTCTCGCCCCAGATCTTTCCTTCGAAGGGAGTAGGTCGCGGCGCGAGTGGTTGAGTTCATTCCTGAAGAATCCGCCGACTCTGCGCCCCACTCTCACCGTGCGCATGCCGCGCTTCAATATGCCCGAGAAAGACGCGGCGACCATCGCAGATTATCTGACAGGATCGATGCAGCATCCGAGCGTGAATCCGGCGTCTGCCAGCGAGACTGAATTCACGCCGCAGATGGCTGCCCGCGGCAAGGAACTATACGAAGTCAAATACGGCTGCCAGTCATGCCACACAATCGGCTCATCAGGTGGTTACGTCGGACCCAGCCTGAATAATGTCGGCAACTGGATGACTCCAGCCTGGATCGAAGCGTGGCTTTTCAATCCCCAGGCCCTGGTCCCCGGGGTAATCGAACCGCGTCATTCTTTTGCCGATGGAGAGATTCAAGATATCACTGCATATCTGTTGACGTTGAAGCGGACTTCATCTGCCGCTGCAGCCACTGATCTGGCGCGCGGAGGGCAGCAATGAAGTTTCTGGTGATCTATCTCTCAGCCCTGGTAAGTTCCCTGGGGGCAACTGTGCTCGTCAGTCAGAACATCACAACCAAACCGGTCTGGTGCTGGCCCCGAGACTGGCACATTTTTGCAAAAGCGAAACCCCATGCAAATGGAAATGAATTTGTTCCGTATGGGTCCTATGGATCGGAAGTTGACTGGAATAACCCGGAGAAGATAATTCCGCTTGATTACGATCAGGCGCAGGGAAAGCGAATTTTCTATCAGCAGTGCGTTTGGTGCCATGCCGACTCAACGCCGGCGGGGCCGTCGAATCGCTCCAACGTGACTCCCGACCCGCCGTTGATGAACGACGGCAAAATACTGAATGACAAGAGCGATGAATCGCTTCGCAAGATCATTACCCTCGGGGGAAGCGGCGTAGGAAAATCTGCCATGATGCCGCCTTATGGCCTGTCACTGGCGCCAAATGAAATCAACGACCTTATTGCCTATACGAGGGCCATCGCGGCGCCCGAGTACCATACGCAGCCACACAGTTTCAAACAGATTTGGAGGAGTAAGACCCAATGATCTGTATTCAGCGACTTTGCCGTGCAACTTTGAGCCTACTGATGGGCGGTGCAGCACTCTTCGCAGTTTCATCGGCGTGCGGCCAGGTGAGCCCGGAAGAGATGGTGAACCCGCGCCTGAAGAGCGCCGAGGAAAAGTACTTCCCCCAACTTCATTCCATTCAGCAATCGATTGCCGGTTCCAAATTCCCTTTTAAATTCAAACTTGCTCGCTACCTGAAGGCGAAGCCGGGACAACGGGAAGCCTCGGATTCAAACGGCATCGAATTCGTTTACTTTCAACAGCGCTTGGTGCTGAAGATTTCGGGAATCTACAAAGCTGCGTTCAACCCGACACGCCTCACTCGAAACGAACGTGCCGACCGAGTGTTTGAAGACATCGTCATCCCGGTGCTGCGAGTGGTAGCAAAACAGATTCCCAAGGATGCCGATTTCGAGGGCGTTGGCTTTGAGATAATCTACGACACCCGGAACGCTGGAAGCGCCTACGACTACGAAGGGAAAGAAGTGCTTACTGCCGTCTTTGATCGTGATGACGCAGTCCTGCTGGCAAATGCGACAGTGAATTCAGACCGGCAGCAGACTCTGAATCACTCAGAAGTGTTTTTGAATGGCGAAGATCTGGGCCTTGCGCTGGGGCAGCATGACTCACTGAATGTTGAGGCGTTGAATCGGTCGTTGCCCCGTCATGCGACTGAAGTGCCCACGACGTTCCATGAGAGCGCGGCATACGACGCAGATGTCTCTACGGCGAAGATATCGCCGGCGCTTTCTGTTACCCAAACATTCCCTGCCTCCGTGCACGAACCCAGTTTCGCTGACGCCATGCGATTGCAGTCGCAGTTTCAGCCGCAGTTGAATGCAATTGTGAAAGAAGAGGGAACGAGATTTCACCTGGAAGAAGGCACGGCGCCTGCATTCGAGATTGGCGGAAATCAGACACTGCTGCATCTCACTTTGCGAAACACGCTATCTTTTGAGAAGAGCACAACATCCATTTACCGGCGCGCCGCGCAGAGCTTCGATCTGTTTCTCGCTCCTGAACTCAGAGAGTTGACAAGGAGATTACCAGAGAATGGAGAATTCGATGCACTCGAACTTTCCGTGCTGAATCACCTTGGATCCGAAAGAACTCCATCTGAGACAATCGATTACATTTGTCCCCTTGATTCGATGCGCCAATTTGTGGCAAACAGGATATCGAGCCAAGATCTGATCAACCAGAGCGTGGTCCTGGTAAACGGAGTGCGGATAGGTTTGAATCTCCAACTCGTTGAGTAAGCGCCCCCCCGTCTCACGTCCGTGGACAGATGACGCTGACAGGCAAATGAGTGCTTTGAACGAAATGCCTCTCCATTTACGATGCAAAGTGTGATGCTGATCGTGAGCCGTGCAGAGGTTGTGCCAGAACGTACGCCTTTTGATACGGCCGGATTGGCAGATCCGGCCATTTGTTTTGTTGGATTTGGCGGAGGGCTTTTCGGACCC
>CAIWFH010000025.1 GCA_903911925.1 uncultured Acidobacteriaceae bacterium | reverse complement strand
GCCTTTGAGTGGGTCGTTTAGGGTTGGGACGAGCGATAGTATTGCTGCGCGTTCGTCGCATTCGGATCGGTGAACTCCCAAGAGCCATTTGTGCTGGCGGTGTTCGTGCTGAGCGTCCACCACGGGACCGACAGGTTGGTCGTCGTCTGCACAATATAGGTGTAATTCGGGATGCCGTGAAAAGTGATGTTGACCACGCCGTTAGTCGGCAGACTGATTGGTTCGAGTCCAAGCCGCTTGCGGCACTCCTCAAGCATTGTCTCAGTGCGTGTGGCGCCGACGCGGCTGACGCCGATGGCCCGGACGGTCAGCAGTGCGTCCAGGTCGCGGATTCCGCCGGCAGCTTTTACCTGAATGGGCTCCGGAGTGAACTTGCGCATCAATTCCAGATCGGGAATGGTTGCGCCGCCTGGCGCGTAGCCGGTGGAAGTCTTGACCCAGTCCACTTCGATTTCGCCGCAGATCTGGCAGAGCCGAATCTTGGTTGCGTCATCGAGGTAAGCATTCTCAAAGATCACCTTGATTTTCGCTCCTCCGGCGTGAATCTCATCGGTCAAAACTGCGAGTTCGTCCTGCACGTACTGCCAGTCAGCGCTGCGGGCTTTGCTGATGTTGATGACTACATCCAGTTCCTGTCCGCCGTCCTTGAGAGCCTGGCGTGCTTCAGCCAACTTGATGGCAGTGGTGTGCCCGCCGTGGGGAAAACCGATGGTGGTGCTGGCATGTACCTTGCTGCCGGCCAGCAACTGGGCGCAGCGGGCCAGGTAATAGGGAAGAATGCAGACGCTGGCCACGTCATAGCGCAGGGCCAGCGCGCATCCCTGTTCGAGTTCCGGCGTGGTGAGCGACGGGTTGAGCAGCGAGTGGTCAATCATTTTGGCAATGGCGTGGTAATTGTAGGATTGCGTCACTTGGAGTCTCCTTGCCTGGACCGGCGCTGGTTTAGCGCGCAAATGGAATTCTGCCGCGGCCCCGCGGTTGGCCGCCAGCCGGCATGACGTGGCATCTTCAGTTCAAGCGATCGAATTGAGATCGTGGGTACGAATCGAATGGTACACTTCTGAGGGTTCTGAGCGGCGATCCAACTGAAGAGTGTGCGCCAGCGGAACCCATATGTAAAGTCTATTTCCCGGAGGCGCAATCTTGAAGAGCCATCACTCTCGTTGCCTAACTTTTCTCGGTTTTCTCTCTTTTCTGATTCTTGCGCAGAGCGCTACCATGCGTTGCCAGGAAGCATCGCCGACGTTGATGCCCCTGCCTGCGCACATGGTGATGGGACAGGGGCAGTTCATAGTGGATGGCAACCTGACCGTCGAGATTCAGGGATACAGCGACGCGCGTCTGGTGGCAGGCAAGAAACGTTTTCTGAACGTTCTTTACCGGGAGACGGGCATCCCCCTCGAGGGAGCGATTGCGCCGCCGCACCAGGCAAACTTTTTGATCAAGGCGGCAGGGGCGGGCTCTTCCGTCCAGCAGTTGAGTGAGAACGAGTCGTATCGCCTTGAAGTTTCGAAGACCGGCGTGCTGCTGAGTGCGCCGAATCCGCTGGGCGTATTGCACGGCTTGCAGACATTTTTGCAACTGGTCGAACTGACTCCGCAAGGGTTTGTTGCGCCTGCTGTGACCGTCGACGACGAAGCTCGCTTCCCATGGCGGGGCCTGATGATCGATTCGGGGCGGCACTTTATGCCGGTCACGGCGATCACGCGCAACCTGGACGGAATGGAGGCCGTGAAGATGAACGTCTTCCATTGGCATCTTTCCGATGACCAGGGCTTTCGCGTCGAGAGCAAGGTGTTTCCACTACTGCAAGGCAAAGGATCGAACGGACAGTTCTACACGCAAAAGCAGATCGGCGAGGTTGTCCAGTATGCGAGAGAGCGCGGAATCCGCGTGGTTCCCGAGTTCGACATGCCCTGCCATACGACTTCATGGCAGGCGGGCTATCCGCAACTGGCCAGCGGGAAGGGCCCGTATGCGATCGCGGACCGCTGGGGGGTGTTGGATCCGGCAATCGATCCGACCCGGGAGGGGACGTACCAGTTTCTGGACAAGTTCATCGGAGAGATGGCAGCGCTGTTTCCCGACGCCTACTTCCACATTGGCGGCGATGAGTGCGATGGGAAAGAATGGGACGCGAATCCCCGGATAAAGGCCTTCATGCGCGCCCACGGCATGAAGGATAATGCCGCCCTGCAATCCTATTTCACCGCGGGGGTGCAGAAACTTGTGGCAGGGCACCACAAGATTATGGAAGGGTGGGACGAGGTGCTGCAGCCCGATACGCCACGCGACGTAGTCATCCAGTCGTGGCGCGGAGAAAAGGCCCTGGCGGTGGCCGCACGGCAGGGGAATCGCGTGCTGCTTTCGAATGGGTACTATATCGATCTGAACCAACCCGCGGCCGAGCACTACCTGGTTGACCCGTTGGGGGGAGACGGCGGTTCACTCACGCCCGAACAGAAGGCCCGCGTGTTGGGCGGCGAAGCCACCATGTGGAGCGAATACGTGACCGGAGAGAATATGGACAGCCGCATCTGGCCCCGAACCGCGGCGATTGCGGAACGGCTCTGGTCGCCTGAAAACGTGCGGGACGTGGACTCAATGTATGATCGGCTGGCAGTTGTCTCGCAGAGACTTCAGTATTTCGGTTTGGAACACGAGTCATCGCCCCGGTTGATGCTGGAACGCATCGGCGGCGGAGAGGCTCCTGAGCCTTTGAAGGTTTTGGCGGCGGTGGTTCAGCCTCCGCGAGGCTATATGCGCGGCGAAATGCGGGAATACCATACGTTTACTCCCCTCAACAGGCTTACGGATGCAGTTCTACCGGAGAGCGAAACGGCGCGGAAGTTCAATTCGCTTGTGCAGTTGATTGTGGCGGGGAAGGCGACGGAAAAGCAGTGGCAGGAAGCGCGGGAATGGCTGGCGCTGTGGCGTGACAACGATAGAAAACTGCAGCCGTTGCTGGCCGCGTCTGACCTCGCAGCAGAACTGGTTCCGGTATCGCACGATCTATCGGCGGCGGCCGCAATCGGTCTGAAGGCTCTGGACGATCTGGAGAACCATCGTGCGCCCAATGCGGACAAAAGCATGGAAACGCTTGAAGCTGCGGCAAAGCCGCAGGCTGTGTTGCTTGATATGGTGGTTCCATCGGTCCAGTTGCTGGTGAAGGCGGCCGGCGCGCAGAATTAAGCCGACAATGCATCGATTGCCTCCGAGGCATGATACCGCAGTCTACCGGTATTTGCGGAGCACGCCCAACACGCGGCCCTGAATTGCCACTTGAGTTGCCGGAACGAAAATGGGCTCCATCTCAATGTTTGCAGGTTGCAGGCGGACGACGCTGCCCTCGGTGTAGAAGCGCTTCAGCGTTGTCTCTGAACCGTGCACCAGAGCCACGACAATTTCGCCCTGGCGGGCAGTACGAGTGCGCTCGACCAGGACGTAGTCGCCGTTGATGATGTGCTCGTCACGCATTGAGTCGCCGCGCACTTCGAGGGCAAAGACATCGCGGTTGCCCACAACATCGTGCAGCGAAATGCTCTCCGGCGTCTCAGTCGCTTCCACCGGCTGGCCGGCGGCGATGCGCCCAGCCAGAGGCAGGCGGTCGCTGGAGCGAGTGCGGGTGCCCGGCGGCAGCACATCGATGGAACGGCTGCGGTTATGCACGCGGTCAAGCAGGCCCTTTTTCTCAAGGTTGGTGATGTGCTTGTGGACCGTGGCCAGACTTTTCAGTTCCATGCCGCGCGCAATCTCTTCGAATGACGGAGAATAGCCATTGCGGGTGACAAAGGACTCGAGAAAGTCGAGGATTTCTTTTTGCCTTCGAGTGACAGCCATGGGCGCATTATAGCGAATAAATAGCGAATCGCAACAGTTCTTTTTCGCTTTTCTTTCGGGCGGGATAACGGCTGCATTGGATGCCGGATTCGGAGGGCGGCATGTGGCCACGATCTCTTTGGTGGGTCTTCGATTGCCAAGCAACCTGTTTTTTTTGAGCAGGATAGGCAGCACATTCCCGGCCGGTGGCGCAGCAGTCCATCCGCATCGCACGTGTCGGAATCGGCTGCGGCTGGACAGGCAGGGTATTGACTGAAGGGTTACCTCAGACGGAGAGCAACCGGCTTCGGAAGTGCGCGCCAGACATTTCGTCGCAAGCCTGCTCGCCGGTGCTCTTTGGGTGGGTGAAGCTGACCAGCTTCGCGCGCTGTTCTTCTTGGTTCATCCAGGGACTTCAGGCGCGAGCACATATTCCATCCAAAGTTAAAGCGCGGGGGGGAACCGGCCGATATTTCGGATTGGTGCGCCGGCTCGTTGCCTGCGCCAGACGCCGAGGGTGCATGATCTCAATCAAGAAGTACCTGGATACCGAGCATACGGACGGAAGTGCCGCCGGCAAGCCGGGCGGGAAAGATCTGCTTCCGCGGGCAATTGCGGCCTATCGCTCGGCCTTGCTGGAGATGGGAAACTGCGGCATGGAAGCTTGCCCTGCGCTGGGCAGGGACCTGAGCGAAGGCCTGGGAAGGCTCGAAAGGCGGCTGGCGGGCGGCTTGACTTGCGAGACCGTGGCGGAGACGGATGCTGGCGTGAAGAACCATCTGCGGGATTGGGGCAGGCGCACCGCAGGGCATTACCGGCAAAAGACCGACGAGGTGAAGGGGATTCTGATCGCGATGGCGCGCACAGCCGAGTCGGTGGGCGTGCGGGACCAGCGCTGCGCCCGGCAGATCGACGAGGTGACCGAGCGGCTGAAGAGAATTGCGAACCTTGAAGACCTGACCGAAATCCGCGCTTCGATTGAGAGCAGCGCGGCGGAGTTGAAGACCTCCATCGACCGGATGACGGCCGAGGGCAAAGCGGCAATTGACCAGTTACGGGTTGAAGTGGCGTCTTTTCAGAGCAAACTGGAGGAAGCCGAGCAGGTTGCATCGTGCGACTCGCTGACCGGCCTGCGCAGCCGGCTCTCAGTGGAGGGCCAGATCGAGAGGCGTCTCCAAGCGGGGTCGAAATTCTGCGCCGCGATTGTGGACATTGACCGCTTCAAGCGGGTAAATGACGAGCATGGGCATCTGGCTGGCGACGAGTTGCTGCGGCAGTTTGCCACGGAGCTGAAATCCGCCTGCCGCTCGACGGACGTGGTGGGCCGCTGGGGCGGGGATGAGTTCATTATTTTGCTGGACTGCGAACTGACGGAAGCACAGGCCCAGACTGATCGGGTGACGGCATGGATTTGCGGCAGCTACGCGGTCCATGGGGCATCCGGCCCGGTGAAGCTAAAGGTGGAGGCCTCAATCGGGCTTGCGGAACACCAACCCGACGAGCCGTTAAAAGGCCTGCTGGCGCGCGCCGATGCTGCGATGTACAAGAACAAGGCTGTGGCGAGAAGCAGAGGATAGCCGCGCCGTTGGCGGCCAAATCAGCTGCCCCGTTTTGAAACACTCCTCTCTCCGATTCCATTAGCGGAATCGCTGCCCTCACTTTCTCTCTTCAAATATTGATGTCCCACCCCCCATGCGGGAAGGTAGAGACGAGCCGCGCGTTAGCGAACGCCAAGCTGCTCCTGAAGATGGATGGAGCAGGCAGGCGTTTGGGTTGAGAGCGTTGCGGAAGAAAGGCTGCCATGAGGTTATTGATCGCCGAGGACGACAGGGCGCTGGGGTTGTTTCTAAGCAGGGGACTGGAGGCTGACGGACATCGCGTTCGGGTGGCCTGCGATGGTGCGGCCGCAGTGGATGCCTTTCGCAGGGAGATGCCGGACCTGACCATTCTGGACTTGAATCTGCCCATCGTAGACGGAGAGCAGGTGCTGGCCGAGATCCGGACCATGGACGCAGACCTCCCGGTCCTGGTGCTCACCGCACGGCAGGAAGTGGATACACGGGTACGCTGCCTTGACCTGGGCGCCGACGACCTGATGCTCAAGCCATTCAGCCTGCACGAACTGAAGGCGCGCTGCCGAGCTTTGTTGCGGCGTAAACGGGAGGCGCGTTTGCAACTGCGCGTCGGGGACCTTGAACTCGACCGTCTCGATCACGCGGCAAGACGCGGAGGCCGGGCGATCCTGCTCACCAACAAGGAATTCTCTCTGCTGGAGCACCTGATGCTCAACCGCGGCCAGTGCGTGTCGCGGGTGGAATTGCTGGAATCGGTGTGGAATATGGAGCCGGCGCAGACCACGAACATCGTGGATGTCTATATCAATTACCTGCGCCGGAAGCTCCAGGATCCGCCTCCTGGCCGGGTCATTCGCACCGTACGCGGACAAGGCTATATGGTGCCGGCGGAAACAGACCTCTCTGTTTCCGCACTGCTCCGGCCAGCTGCCATCCAGACCCTTTCGTTGCCCGCGCTTGAAGCGCACCAGGGCTAGACTTTCGATTCAACCACAAGACTGACTGGAGAAGATACATGCACGCAGCCCTGGTTTCCACTCTCCCACTTCCCCCTCGCATCCGGACGCGGAACGCATTGGTGGCCAGCGCCGACAGCAGTTTTCGCCAGCGCCTCTCAGAGATTCTGACCGGACTGCGCTGGCAGGTGCGGCTGGCAGAAAGCGGCGCGCAGGCCTGGGCCGAGGCTGAGGCGACCCCGCCAGAGGCCGTGGTCGTCGATTCCTGGCTACCCGATCTGGACCTGGCCGAGTTTCTCAAAGATTTCCGCAAGTATTTTCCGGAGGTGGACCTGGTGACTACCGGCGCGGCGAATTTGCAGGAAAGCCCGCGCGGCCCTTACCGGCAAGAGCTGCTCTATGCCCTGCGCCGCAGCCAGGACACGGATACAGCAGCCTGGAATACTGCACCGGCCTTGAGCAGCGACGGGAAGGCAACGGGCCGCCAACGCAGCGATGGACTGCCTGCGGCGTCCGATCCGGCCCCAAGCCGGGACCCCGGCTTTCCGCCTGCCTCGAAGTTGAGTGCCGGCGCCAGGGAGCCGCAAGCGAAGAGCCAGCCTAAAGCGGGATGCGAACGGCTTCCAGAGCTGATCGGCAATGCTGCCTGCATGCTTGAGGTGAGCCGCCGCGTGCGCCTGGTGGCGCCGCGTTCGACGCCGGTGCTGATCGAAGGACCGACGGGATCGGGCAAGGAACTGGTGGCCGAGGCGCTGCACCGGCTCTCGCCCAGAAGCCGCAAGCCGTTTGTTGCCATCAATTGCGCGGCGATACCTGAGGCGCTGCTTGAAGCCGAACTTTTCGGGCACACGCGGGGGGCCTTTACCGGCGCGGTGCAGGGGCGCATGGGCCGGATTGAGAGCGCCGACGGGGGCACGCTTTTCCTGGACGAGATCGGCGAGATGCCGCTGGGACTGCAATCCAAGCTGCTGCGCTTTGTGGAGTGCGGAGAACTGCAGCGGGTTGGGGATAACGAGAACATCAAAGTGGATGTGCGGATTGTGGCAGCGACACACCAGGCCCTGGCGCAGCAGGCGCACACGGGCAGCTTCCGCTCCGATCTCTACTACCGTCTGGCGGTCTTCCTCATTCACACCCCTTCGATTGCCGAACACCCCGAAGACCTGCCGCTGCTGGTGGAGCACTTTCTTTGCCGCATGGGCAGGGAAGCGCCCGTGAAGCGCATCGACCCGGCGGCACTGGCCAGGTTGAAGGGACATGACTGGCCTGGCAATGTCAGGGAACTGGAGCACGTGCTGGAGCGGGGCGCCATTCTGGCCGGGGATGAGTGCGTGCTGACGAGCGCGGAGATCGACTTCGGGCTGACCGTGAATTGACCCGATTTGGAAGAGGCCGGGATGGAACTGCAGATTGAAACCCGTTTGAGCGACCAGTTAACCCGCTATCTGGATTTGGCCACCAGTCAGGCAAAGCTCACGGCGGCCAACATGGCAAATATCGATACGCCCGGATACCGCGCCATCGGGATGGATTTCGAGGCGGAGATGCGGCAGGCCATGGAGGGGGTCGACCAGGGAAAGGCGGCGCGGCCGGTGCGGCTCAAGGCGGTCGATGGCCTGATTGCCCGGCCGGACGGCAACAACGTTTCGATGGATCGGGAAGGCTTGAACCTGGCCGAGGCGCAGTTGAAGTTCCGGACCGGGGTGGCACTGCTGCGGCAGGAGTACCAGCGGGTGATGGACGCGATTCACTCCGACACCAAGTAGGCCGGGCATAAAGGAAGGGCGGGGCGCGCAATGAACCTCTTCGGATTGATGGACACCTCGGGCGGCGCGATGCAGGCCGAGCGCATGCGGGCTGAGGTGGTGGCGGCCAACATGGCCAATGCGGAGACGACTCACACCTCGGCGGGCGGCCCGTACAAGCGCCAGCACGTCGTCTTCAGCGCCAGCCAGGGCGACCCGGGATTTCTGGACTCGCTGGCGACCGCTTCTGGGGCGGCATCAGGCGCGACCGGTCTTCTTCCGTCCGGGTTGGGAAGCAACGGAACGGTGGCTCCGGGAGTGCAGATCACCGGCGTGGTCGAGGATACCGCGCCCCCGCTGGTTCGCTACGATCCCGGCCATCCAGACGCGGGGCCAGACGGGTTTGTCGCATATCCGGACATTAATCCGCTCACAGAGATGGTGGACCTGATGGGCGCAACACGTGCGTACGGCCTGAACAGCTCCGCCGTGCAAGCTGAAAAGGGAATGATCACCGCGGCACTGGAGATTGCCAAATCCTAGTTGGGCAACTGGCAATGAGCAGAGGGGGCCGGGGTGAAAGGAGCGCATGAGGTGAGCCGATGCAGGCTGGATTGATTTCAATGGGTGCGGGTATGCCGGCGTTTTCAGGCCTGAGCGGATCCAGTGCGGCGGCGGGTTCTGCAGGAAGCCAGGCGGCAGCACCGTTTGGCGATTTGCTGACCGATGCTGTGAGCCAGGTGAACCAACTTGAGAACCAGGCCCATGCTGCGGTCTACGGGCTGGTGACGGGATCGGGAGTGGATGTGCACCAGGCAATGATCGCCACGGAAAAGGCCAGCATGGCATTTGAACTGGCGCTGGCGGTACGCAACAAGGCGGTTCAGGCCTACCAGCAGGTGATGGGAATGCAGTTCTAATCCAGAAGACGGCTGTTGGGCGGGCAGGTTTTAGCCCCAGTCGGGACATTTGGTCTGAGTTTCAACAGTAGAACGGACGGGGAAAGCGGCGGGACGCGGGAACGATGGCCACCGGGACACAGTTGGAGAAGAGCGTGCCGTCCTTGCCTGGCCAGGCTCCGTGGACTGACCGGCTCGGTGGCCTCTGGACGCTGACCCGGATCCGCTGGGCGGGCATGCAGCCTGCCGCGCGCGGCTGGACATTGGCCGCCGCGGGAATGCTGTTGGCGCTGGTGGGTGGCCTGCTCTGGTATGGGTTGCGGACCGACTGGCGGACCCTCTACGCCGACCTTGATGCAGAGGACGCACGCCAGACCGGGCTGGTTCTTACCCAGGCGCAGATTCCTTTCGAGACCACTCCCAACGGGGCGGGGATACGTGTTCCGGCGCCGCAACTGGACAAGGCACGGCTGGCAACCGCCGCCAAGGGAGGGGTTAAAAGCGGGCGGCTGGGCTTTGAGATCTTCGACAAGCCCAACTGGGTGGGTTCGGAATTTGACGAACAGGTGAACTACCAGCGGGCATTGGAAGGGGAACTGGAGCATACGGTGGGATCGCTGGCGGACGTCGAGTCAGCCCGGGTTCACCTGGTACTGACCCACGACTCGCTCTTTCGTGAATCGGAGCGCCCGGCCAAGGCCTCGGTAGTGATCAAGCTGCGTCATCGTTCGCTGGCCGACGGCGAGCCGGAGGCGATTCGCAACCTGGTGGCCTCGGCAGTGGATGGCCTGACACCGGACCGGGTGGTGCTGGTGGACGCGGCCGGCCATCTGCCGCTGGGGCCCAAGACCGCTGACGCGCTGCGGCTGGGCGCCGAAGAAGCCCTGGAGCAAAAACTCATTGCCACGCTCGAGCCGGTGACCGGAGCGGGAAACGTCCGCGCTTCGGTCACCGTGGATTACAATCCGGCGGCCACCGAAGAGACCCAGGAGAACTACAACCCCGATCAGACAGTGACCCTTTCGATGCAGCGGACCGAACAGTCGGCCGGCGCGCAGCCGGTGGCATCGGGGGTCCCCGGCACGGCGTCGAATGCGCCCAACACGCAGGCTCTCCCCGTCTATCCGCAGCAGACTACGCAGCCGCAATCGGCCAAAACGGAGTCGGGAACTTACGGGGCATCGAAGACCGTGCGTCACGTGGTCGAGAACCCGGGCCGGGTGCGGCGCATGACGGCGGCGATTGTAGTCAATGACCGGCTGGCGCAGGCGGCGGGAAAGGGCAGGGCGGCTCAATGGCAGGCGCGTTCGGTGGATGAGGTGCGCAACCTGACCGCGCTGGCCCAGGCTGCGGTGGGTTTCGACGCGTCCCGTGGAGACTTGCTGACAGTTGAAGATTTGCCCTTCGATGAGAACCGGTCGCAGCAGCCGCCGAGCGCACTCGGCCAGTTCATGGCTGCGGCCGAGGGGTCGCCGGTACTGGTCAAGTACGCCGCGCTGCTGGCTGGCCTGCTGCTGATCGTAGCTTTTGGCCTGCGGCCTGTTGTTCGTCGAGCGGCCGCCCAGGCGGGGGGCAGGGAAAGCAAAGAACTGGAGGCACATTCCGCAGTTTCAGCTCTACCTGTACTTAAGCCTCCTGAGCCAGCGGAGGCCGATCCGGAGAGGCTCAGGAACCAGGAGATATTTGAGCAGGTAACCGGGCACCTGAAACGCGAACCCACGCAAAGCTCGCGCCTGCTGCAAAGCTGGATTCACTCCGACTAGTACGGGGGGCAGCGAGTGGATTGCGGCAACCCGGGATAGGCGGGGAGCCGGGAGCGGTAACCAAGAAACGTAGTCGGGGGAAGGAACGGGGTCTTGGCAGAACCTGGGAGCGACAACGGGACACAGCGCCGCCGCCTGGCGGGGAACATGAACGGACTGCGCAAGGCGGCCATCCTGCTGGTGGCCGTGGGCGAGGACCTGGCCAAGGAGATTTTGCGTGCGCTGCCCGAAGCCGACGTACAACGGCTGACCGAAGAACTGGCCGACCTGCGCGGCGTGTCGCCGGAACTCTCGGCTGAGATTCTGGAGGAGTTCTGGCAACTGCTGGACACGCAGAACTTCATGATTCATGGGGGCCTGGACTATGCCAGCCGACTCCTTGTAGATACATTCGGCAAGGAGCGGGCCGACGACCTGCTTATGCTGGTGCGCCGCTCGCAGGAGGCGGCGCAGGGCAACCTGGCGAAGCTGCAGCGCACTGATCCGCAACAACTGGGCAAGCTGCTGGACTCCGAACATCCGCAGACCATCGCCCTGGTCCTGGCGCATCTCGATCCGCGAAGGGCGTCGATGGTGCTGGACAACCTGAGCGAGGAGCACAAGGTTGTCTCCATTCAGCGGCTGGCGGAGATGCGGCAGTTTTCGCCGGAGATGGCGCAGAAGGTAGCGCACATATTGCACCGGCGCCTGGAGAGCGTGGGGGATACGGCGCGCAAGAGCTACTCCGGCTTCAAGGCGGTGGCCGACCTGCTGAACCGGCTCAACGCCGAAGAGTCGAAGAAGATTCTGGAAATGATCGAAGACGGCCAGCCGGAGCTTGCGCTCAGCATCCGCAACCTGATGTTCACCTTCGAGGACCTGGTAACGGTTCCGCCGGCCACCATCCGCGAAATCGTCTCCGGCGTGGACAAGCGGCAACTGGCGCTTGCCCTGCGCGGCGCCAATGATGAGTTGCGGGCGCAAATCTTCAAGTCAATGAGCTCACGTGCCGTGGAGATGCTGAAGGAGGACATGGAAGTGCTGGGCCCGGTGCGCTCGCGCGAGGTAATGCAGGCGCAGCAGGAAATTCTCAACCTCGCCCGGCGCCTGGAAGCAGAGGGCAAGGTGGTCCTGAAGCTGGAGACGGGCGACGAAATGCTGGCGTGAAAACAGTGAACAGTTGTCAGTGAACAGTGTTCAGAGTACGTGGAAGCTAGGGGCGGATTCGCCGGCGAACCGGAGTCCAGCGTGGGGAGGCTGCTGCTCGCTGGCCACAATTCAATGGCAGCCGACAGCTTCGAGGGAAAGGTCTGCAACGGAGATGGGGATGTCGCAACAGATCGAGGTCTTCGAATACCGGGCCGGCCCGGACCCGCCGCCCCCGGCCTGGGAGGTATGGGAGCCGGGCGAAAGACCGAATGTGACGGAAGAGGACGAGAAGGCGCAGGGAGCGGTCGAGATCCGGGTGCGCACCGAACTCGACCAACGGCTGGCCGAGGAGAAGCGGCGCTCGTTCGAAGCCGGCAGGGAGCGGGGCCGGCTCGAGGGTGGGCAGATTGAGGCCGAGTCCCGGGATGCGGCGGAAGCTGCGAGAGAGGAGCTCCAGGTGCGGCAGCTCGCCGGTCTGGCGGGGAGCTTTGCCGCGGAGCGGGACCGGTATCTGCAGGTGGTGGAGCAGGAGGTGGTGAAGCTGGCGCTAGCGGTGGCGGCCCGCATTTTGCGCCGCGAAGCGCAGATGGACCCGCTGCTGCTGACCGGAGCGGTGCGGGTGGCGCTGGGGCAGCTGGCGGCGACCACCGAGGTGAAACTGCGCGTGCCCGAGGTCGATCTGGACCTGTGGATGGAGGCCATCAACCTGCTGCCGAATCTGGCTTTGAAGCCTACCGTCGAGGTCGGCGCAGGGATGCGCCTCGGTGACTGTGAGATCGAGACCGGAATGGGCTCGGTGGATTTGGGAATTCGAGCCCAGTTGGGCGAAATCGAGCGGGGCTTCTTCGACCGCATCGGGGGCTGCCGGGCCGAGGCGGTTTCGAAACCGGAAGCGCCGCGCGCGGTTGGCCATGAGGTTCACGCGTGAAGGCGCAGGAATCGCCATCGCTTTCCCGCTACTTTGCGCGCCTGGACCGCGGCCAGCCCTGGCGCTGGCAAGGGAGGGTTCTCGATTCGGTGGGGCAGACCATCGAGTCGGCTGGTCCGCCGGCGTCGGTAGGCGAGTGCTGCGAGATTCAGGACCAGTTCGGCGGCCGGCATCTGGCCGAGGTGATCGGCTTTCGCGGCTCGAATGTCTTGTCGATGCCTGTCGAGAGCACGGAAGGGATTCGTTTCGGCAACCCGGTGGCGGCCCTGGGGGCGAGTCCGGAACTGGAGGTGGGTCCGGCGCTGATGGGCAGGGTCTTGAGTGCGTTGGGCGAGCCGATCGACGAGGGCCGGCCGCCGGTGGCTTCGATGACGCTTCCGTTGGACGGGGTAATGCGGTCGCCGATGGACCGGGTTCCGATCCGCACACCGCTGGGCACGGGCATTCGCGTCCTCGACGGTTTGCTTACCGTTGGCCGCGGCCAGCGGGTGGGCATCTTCGGAGGCTCGGGGGTGGGCAAGAGCACTCTGATCGGCATGATGACTCGCAATACCGAGGCCGATGTCACCGTGGTAGGGCTGGTGGGAGAACGCGGCCGCGAGGTGGGCGAGTTCCTGGAGGATTCTCTAGGGGTTGAGGGGCGGGCGCGGTCGGTGGTGGTGGTTTCGACCTCCGACCAGTCACCGCTGATGCGCATGCGTGCCGCGCTGGCGGCGACTACCGCGGCGGAGTATTTTGCAAGCCAGGGCAAGCACGTACTATTGGTGCTCGATTCGCTGACCCGATTCGGCATGGCTGCCCGGGAGATCGGTCTGGCGGCAGGAGAGCCGCCGACAAACAAGGGCTATACGCCATCGGTTTTCACGCGGCTGGCCCGGCTGGTAGAGCGGACCGGGCAGTTCCGGGTGGGGTCGATCACCGCTTTTTATACGGTTCTGATGGAGGGCGACGACCAGCAGGACCCGCTGGTGGATGCGGTGCGCGCGTTGCTGGATGGTCACGTTGTGCTCTCCCGCAGCCTGGCGGCCGAAGGCTGGTATCCGCCGATTGAAGTGCTGGACTCGATCAGCCGGTTAATGCCGGCGGTCACCGAACGCAAGCACCGTGAAAATGCTGCTCTGTTGCGAAAGCTGATGGCCGTATACGCGCGTTCGGAGGACCTGGTGCGGATCGGGGCGTACAAGCCGGGAGCCGATCCGGATCTGGACCGCGCTCTGCGCGCACGGGAGCCAATGCGGGCCTTCATGACTCAGGAATCCAGCGAGCGGGTGTGCCTTTCCGATGCGCTGCGCCGCCTGTCCGAACTTGCCGCGGAGGTGTGAAGCGTGCCAGTCTCGCCCGCTTTGCGCCGGTTGCTTCGTATCCGGGAGCTTGAGGAGGAACAGCGCAGACTGGCGCTGGAGTCGGCGGCGGCGCAACTGAATCGCATGAGAAGCGCCCTGGCGGCCAATGTGGAGCGGGATCGCAAGGGTCGCGCGCTGGTGGCGGAGAGCGCCAAGTCAGGAGAAACACCCGACCGGCTGGCCGGAGTTGTGGAAACGCACCTGGCGCTTTGCTTTGAGAAAGTCCTAACGCCGCGCGTCGCCAGTGCGGAACTGGAGGCGGCCGCATTGCGGCGGGAGTACCTTGAAAAGCGGGTTGAGCGGCGCCAGGCCGAGACCCTGATTCGCGAGACCGAAGCGCAGGACGAAGTGGAAAGCGGGCGGCGCGCGCAGCAGGCCCTGGATGACTGGTATGGCAACAGGGCGCGACAAGAGCCGCGGGAACGAAAGCCCACATAAGGGCTTGAGGGGAAATCAGCGGGCAAAGCGCGCGGCTTCCTGATTCGGGATGGTCGGTCCCGATCCTGACAATGCTCTAACCCTTGACCAGCGGCATTTGGCATTTCATCTGCACTCAACCGCTTCATGACCGTTGCCGCATCGCCGATCACCGAGCAAACAGGAGTTGAGGCTTCCCATAAGGGCAGGGAGACCTTCGGGCAGCCAGCCGATGAGGTCTTTCGCTCGGGATGGCAATCGCTTCTGGCCGCAATGAACGCGGACAACGAACAGCCGAATGGGAGTACGGCTGAAAAGGGAACCAGTAACACGGGATCTGGCCGAACCCTGCCGGAAGTTCGGGAAGAGGGGCGCTGGGCAAGTGAGCAATCGACGCGCGGAAGGCAATCGCGTTCAGGGATGGGGACGGACCACCTGGACCTCGCCGATGCATCTTCAAGAGCCGCACAGAGCCTGAGGGCCGTTGCCCGGGCAGGCGGAAAGCAATCGGAGTCTCTTGAACGCTCGGAGACCTCCTGCAGCACGTTGGAAGCAAGCGCAGGCAAGATGACCGGTATCGCCAGGTTGTCCGGCGGGAGCGCTCGTTGCAAAGCGGCCGCAGATGAGCAACCAACGCAGACGCCTTCTTCAGCTTCTTCTCAGGCGGCGGCACTTGCCGCAATCATTGCCGCCGAGACGCTGAACGTGCCTTCAACGAATACAAAGCGGGTGAGCCCGACGCCCGAGAATGCAGATGAGGCAGGGGAAGGGGCCACAAACAGCCTGGATGATGCCGGACGGGGAACCAAGGTTGCTCCCCTTAAAGGCGATCAGAGTTCGACGGGCAAGCTTCTATCTCAAAATGGCGTTCATGGGCAACCGATCCCCGATCAATCGGCGCAAGCACCGACGATGGGCGGAAAGTTGCAGCCGGAGGCATCCGAAAGCGATCCCGACTTAACAACAGGGTTGGGCGCAGCCGATGGAGTTAAACCTGAGCGTGCAATGGAACTGCCGGCTTCGCTGAACGCAAGATTCGTGGCCAACAGGAAGGATGTGGGAGCCGGATTCTCAGGGCCGGAAGCCACAGAGACTACGGCAGCGGGCGTGGAAGGGCTGGCGAGGCCGGCGATGTCTACCGAAGCGCGGGTCAGCCAGAACGAAGTGAGTTCATCGATTCCGGGGAAACATGGCAACGTCAATGCGGGACGAAATCCTGGGATCTCTTCGATCACCTCGGCTCGTTCGGCTGCACCTGGCGCGCGCGGCGAGCAGGGACACGTCCCAACCGGCATTCAGCCGCCAGTTGGGACAGAAGAGAGCCCGAACTGGGCTCTTGGGCGGGATATCTCTTCTACGCGCGGAACTGCCGCCACGTCTGGCGACGGAGCGCCGGAACGGGGCAGCGGGGCTTCTGGAGCGGACAGCCGGGATACGTTCTCTGCGCTGGACACGGAGTCGGCATCTCGCAACTCCGAGTGGATTCATGCTGGAGCGCACAGCGCCGAAGCCGGTTATCAGGATGCCACATTGGGCTGGGTCGGCGTTCGAGCAGATCTGGGAGGCGGGGGCATCCACGCATCGCTGGTGCCCGCCACGGCCGACGCGGCACAGGCTCTGGGAGGCCACCTGGCAGGATTGAATGCGCACCTTGCAGAGCGGCACACGCCGGTTGAGACATTGACGCTGACGGCGCCAGAAAACCGAGGAGCGGAGGCCGGGATGAACCCGGGACCGAACCAAGACATGCGGCAGGGAACTGGACAGGGCTCGGATCGGGGCGGGCAAACGGGCGAAAAGGCGACTATGCCTCCGCTTGTTCCAGCAGCGGTCCGATCTTCATCCGGCGGGAGGAGTGACGAGTTGTCGATGTCCATGCCGGCGGGGGCTCACATTTCGATCATGGCTTGAGGCATCAGGAGAAGTTGAACCATGAGCCGGCAGAATTGAGAACCGGCGGAAGAAAGAGGGCAAGGATGGCAGCAGCAGCGGCAGGAATCTGGAATCAACACGCGGCATCGGCCGGATCGCTGGCCGGCTCCAGGGCCACTCCCATGGCGGGTCCAGGCAGCGGCAGCGGCGGCACTGGCAGCACTACCAATTCTGGCAGCGACTCGGCCACCATCTCGGCCAACGACTTTCTCACCCTGCTGGTGACCGAGATGCAGAATCAGGACCCCACCGCGACGACCGATCCGAACGAATACATCAACCAACTGGTGAACGTGAACAGCCTGGAACAGCTGATTTCGATCAACCAGAACCTTTCAACCGCCCTGGGGGGTTCGAGCACGAGTTCCAGCGGAAGCGCGACAGACGCCGCTGTAGCGGGGTCTGCGGACAAGGGGGCGACCGGCGCAGCGACAGCGGCATCAGGAGCGGCGCACCACGGAGGCGGTCTTGCCGGAGTTCAATCCGGCGCTTCCGCAAAGCCAACCGATGGTGCAAAAAGCGCACAGGGGAATCTCAGTGTTCCCGAGGCCAAGCCCGCGGCGCATCGCGTAGCAAGCGCCCTGGGCGGGCGGCAGCACACGCATGCTTCAACGTCTGCCCACTAGTTTTTAAACCGAGCAAAATTTCAGCTGGCCCCTCGGGCAGGCATCAGCTCGAAGTGACAGCAAGAGGAGACTGATCATGGCAAGTTTTTTCATACCCCTTACCGGCCTTCAATCCGATTCAACAGCATTGAACACCATCGCCAACGACCTGGCCAACATGAACACCACGGCGTTCAAGAGTCAGAAAGTAAATTTTTCTGACCTCTTCTATCAGCAGATTGGCTCGGCAGGCTCGGGCGATCCGATCCAGGTGGGCGCCGGCGTGCAGGTTTCCTCGATTGAGACCGCTTTCGCGCAGGGCTCGATCAACACCACGGGCAACTCAACCGATGTGGCGTTGAACGGCAGCGGCTTTTTTGTGCTGAGCAACGGCGGCGGGCAGGAATACACCCGGGCCGGAAATTTCTCTCTTGACTCGAACGGCAACCTGGTGACACAAAATGGGCTGGGGGTAATGGGCTATCCGGCGACGGACGGCGTGGTCAACACGAACGCGCCGCTGACGGCCATTAGTGTTCCGGTGGGCCAGGTGGAGCAGCCGCAAGCCACTTCAACTTTCAACATGCTGGCCAACCTGAATGCCGGCGCCGAGTCGGGCACGTCGTTCCCGGCGCAAGTGACGGTCTACGATTCGCTGGGAATCAGTCACGTGGCCACGGTGACGTATACCCAGACCGGCACGAACACGTGGAGTTACTCAGCCGCATTACCTGCCGCGGACTTTACTTCGGGCACTTCAACGCCAGTAACCGGAACCATGAGCTTTGACTCAAGCGGAAACCTGACCTCGGTAACTCCGACAGGCGGTTCAGCCACCGCGGTTGGCACAGCCGCGGGAGACACGTCGACGATCACGGTGGGCTTCTCAGGGCTGGCCGATGGGGCTGCGAACATGAGCATGAAGTGGAACCTGCTGGGCAGCAGCGGAACGCCGGTGATCAGCCAGGTTTCGGCGGCTTCTGCGGTGTCTTCCACTTCGCAGAACGGTTATGCAAGCGGGCAATACCAGAGCTTCACCATTGCCTCGGACGGAACGGTATCGGCCACGTTCTCCAACGGGCAGCAAAAGGCAGTCGGTCAGCTGGCACTGGCCAATGTGGCCAATGTGCAGGGGCTGCAGATGCTGGGCGATGGCGATTATGCCGCCACCCTCGCCAGCGGTACTCCGTCCATCGGGATTTCAGGCACAGCCGGGCGGGGCACGCTGCAGGACGGAGCGCTTGAGGAGTCGAACGTGAACATCTCTGCCGAGTTTTCTGACCTGATCATCGCTCAGCGCGCATTCGAGGCCAATTCGAAAGCTGTGACCACCTTCGATACCGTGACACAGGAAACGATCAACATGATTCACTAGCCCAGCCTGGGAAGTCTCCAGGCGGCCCATGCTCTTCGTCATGCAGGTCGAGGCGCGGCACTGTTAGGATGCGAGACAAGCAGTTGAAAGTCTCGCAGCCAGGAGCCAACGCCGTGCGTTTCATTCTTCTCGCAATCGCTTCGATCAGCCTTGCACAGGCAAGTGCAACTGCCCAGTCGATTCCGGCCGCCATCTTTACAGATCCTGCGCCAGATGGTGCGCATGCTGCCGCGATGGCGGTTCTTCATATTTCGAGCCACGGGGAACTGATCAACGGCGTGGCCTACACGCCCACCGGGGCCGGGCCGCACCCGGCGCTGGTGATCTGCCACGGATTGCCAGGAAACGAAAAGAACCTGGATCTTGCGCAGGCCGCGCGGCGCGCGGGGTGGGTTGCCGTTACCTTCAACTATCGCGGTTCCTGGGGCAGCCCCGGGGTCTTTCGGTTTGCCCAGAACCTTGAGGATGCGGACGCGGTTCTGGCGTATCTGCGCGAACCGGCGAATGCTGCGCGCCTGGGCGTCGACACCAAGCGCATTGCCCTCGCCGGTCACAGCATGGGCGGATGGGTTACCGCTCATACTGCCGCACATGATCGCGGGCTAATCGGCGCGGTGCTTATCAGCGCTGCCGACATGGGGGCCATGGGCGGAATGCCGCGCGAACGAGTCGTTTCAGAGATGGCGGATGACAAAGAGGCCCTGGCTGGAGTTACCGCGGAGACCATGGCCGACGAAGTGATTGCCAACGCCAAAGCGTTCGGGTTTGTGAATTTCGTGGATGGGTTGACGCAAACGCCGCTGTTGGTACTCTCGGCCGACGATGGACTCGCACCGGGAACCGATGCGCTGGTGAAGGCCATCGCCGCAAAGGGCGGCAAGAGGGTGACCCCCGTCCATGTGGCCACCGACCATGGCTGGTCCGACCATCGCATTTTTCTCGAGAGCACAATCATCAACTGGCTGGCCGGGCTCAAATAACGTCTGATCGGGGGAGCCACCCCGGCTACCGGACGCGAACTTCGATAAACAGCCCTTTGCCTCGCGCCAGTTCCTTTCCATGCGCATTGAGGATCTTCGCCTCGGCCCAGTGTTTGCGGCCTTCGGTTCGGAGGATGCGGCCCTCCAGGCGAATGGCTGCGCCGGAAGGGACGGGGCGCAGATATTCAGCCTCCAACTGGCGGGTCATCGCGCTTACGCCGAGCGCTCGAACGGCCTTGCTCATGGTCTCGTCAAGCAGGGTGGCGATGATTCCGCCATGGAGGTAGCCGGGATGGCCGTCGAATGTGCCCGGGATGATGGTTGGGCAAACTACAGTACCGTCATCGGCGCGGAGAAACTCCAGGCGGAGGCCTGCAGGGTTGGCAGGGCCGCAGCCGAAGCAGCGATTCTGGGCGGCATGGGCAAAGGGGGTCAGGTTCTCGATCTCGTGGGTCATCCATCTCCAGATTACATGTGCTAAACGTTGTATCTTGACGAATTTATGCGCATTCGCGCAGACTTTCAGTACCCCGCAGCATCGAAGAACTGGAGGTACTCTCAAATCATGATGGATAGGCGAACTGCAATCAAGCAATTGGGCGGCGCGGCAAGCGCGCTGCTTTTGGCTGAATCTCTGCGATCCGAGGCACTCCCCGGCGTCCAGGCACCTGCTGCAGCCGCACCCGCGCCTCCCACCGGCCCATTTACGCTGCCGCCTTTGCCCTACGCTTACGATGCGTTGGAACCGAACTTTGATGCGGCGACAATGCACCTGCACCACGACAAGCACCACCAGGCGTATGTCAACAACTTGAATACCGCCGTTGCCGCTCATCCGGAATTAGCCGGCAAGACGGTTGAAAAGATTGTCACGAATCTCAATGCGTTACCTGAGGCCGTGCGCACCGCTGCGCGCAATCAGGGCGGAGGGCATCTGAATCACTCCTTGTGGTGGCCGATGCTGGGGCAAAGGCGGCGCGGCGCCGACGGGTGAACTGGCCAAGGCAATTGACGCCAAGTTTGGTTCGCTGCCCACATTCCAGGACAAGCTGACCGCCGCAGCGATGAGCGTCTTCGGCAGCGGCTGGGCATGGCTGGTGAAGATGCCGGACGGAACTGTCGCCATCGAAACCACGCCGAACCAGGACAGCCCGCTCACACTTGGCCACAAGCCGGTGCTGACCGTGGATGTTTGGGAACATGCGTACTACCTGAAGTACCAGAACAAGCGCGCCGATTATGTGAAGGCGTTCTTCAACGTGGTCAACTGGGATTACGTGAGCGGACAGTTTGCGCAGAAGGCATGATTCGGATTTGCCAGGTTGTTCCCGGCGTCCTGTGAAGGGTGCGCTGATTTGTATTGGATTGGCGGCTGGTTTGTGTGTCGGGATGGGTGCATGCCAAGGTGCGCCCGCCCTCACCGAACAGCAAGCGGAGGGCAAGCACCTCTACCAAGTGCGCTGTGCGCACTGCCACGAGGAGAACGATCTCGCTCTGAAGAAGGTCCCTCCGGATCTGCATGGGCTCTTTGACCGCAAGACCTTGCCCAGCGGCATTCCGGCGACGGATGCCGCTGTACGGCAGAATGTTCTCGCCGGCAGGGGAATGATGCCCGGGTTTGCGGGCCGGTTCACCGAGGAACAGATGGCTGCGCTGCTGGCGTACCTTCATACCGGGCTGCGGTGAGTGGCATTTCTCCGTGAGGACAAGTTGCTACTCGTAGCGGATCGCGGTCATCGGGTCGACCGCGGCAGCGCGGCGGGCGGGAAGGGTGCAGGCAACAGCGGCTACCAGCACGAGCGTGAAAGCAGAAGCGGCAAGCAACAGGGGATTGCGCGCACTTTCAGCATCCCAACTTGCCATTACCTTGTTCAACGCCAGGGTCAGAGCTACGCCCGCTAAAATGCCGCCTCCCACGCTGGCTGCCATGGAACGGAAGACGATGGCCAGCACGTGTCCGCGCTGCGCGCCAAGCGCAATGCGAATCCCGAACTCGTTGGTGCGCTGCACAACCGTGTAGGAGACGACGCTGTAAAGTCCCACTGCGGCCAATGCCAGGGCCAGGGTGGCAAAGGCACCGAAGAGCCACGCCAGCAGGCGGCCCCGCGCCCATTCGGGCTGGTCCATGATCCAGTGCTCAAGATCCTGAACCAGTCCTGCGGTCTGCTGATCGTGGTCGACGGAGTTGACCTTGGCCTGGATGGCATGAAGCAGGGTAAGGGGTGGAACCTGGGTACGCACCAGGATTTGCGTCCACATGCGCATCGAGAGGGTGTAGGGAACGAAGGCTTCAGGAAGAATGGGCTTTGCAAGGCCGTCGTTGCGCTTGTCTGCAATGACGCCGACGATCAAGAGCCAGCCGTTCGCGCCCGGGGCAAGCAGGTTGTAGGGCGGCTGATCCTGCATGCTGGGCGACTTGAGCATGTGGCCTACCGCGTCTCCGTTGGGGAAGTACCTGCGGGCAAAGGTCTGGTTAACCACCGCCACCAAAGCGCCGTGCTGGTTTTCGTCCTTGCTCCAGATGCGGCCTTGAACCAGAGGAACCCGCAACGCCGGGAAGTATTCCGGACTTACGAAGTTGAGCCGCGAGGGCTGGTTCTGAAGGGCCGATTGGCCCTGAATTTCGAAAGTTGTGCTGTTCCCATTGGAGGGGGGCGTTGCGTTGGTGGAGATGGCCGCCATATTGACTCCCGGAACCTCGGCTGCCTTGGACCGCAACTGCTCGAAGTATGCCGAACGCTCGGCCCAGGTTTTGTAGGTGCCGTCATGTACGGGAATCCCAACCGACATCACGTTGTGCGGATCATAACCCAGAGGTAGGTTGAGCAGGTGGATGAAGCCTTCCGTGGCCGCTCCAGCGCCAGCCAGCATCAGTAGCGTCAGCGCGATTTGCCCGGCGATCAGCGCGTTGTGGGTTCTGCGTCCCTGGACACTGCCGGCCACTTTGCGCGCGGCCGATTGGAGGGCGCGGCTTGCGTCCGTCCGCGACAGGTGCAACGCGGGCCACAGTCCGAAGAGCAGGCCTGTACCAACGGCCAGGGCGGTGCTGAACAAGAGCACCGGAAGATTGATCTGGATGGCAGCCTCATGCGGGAACGAATACGGCGGCAAGCCGGCCACAATCAATTGGAGCGATTTATAGGCTAGCAGTACGCCAAGCGCTGCGCCTGTGAGCGAAAGCAGCAACGACTCTGTGAGCAACTGGAGGACAATCCGTCCGCGGCTTGCGCCAATGGCCGAGCGCAAAGCGAATTCGTGCTGCCGGGCGGTTGCACGGGCCAGCAGCAGGATGGACACATTCCCGCAACCAATCAGCAGCAGGAACGCGACGGCCCCGAAAAGTAGGTAGAGCGTGCCGCCCAGATCCTTAAGGTAATCCTCGTTCAAACCGACAACATGCACGCGAAACTTTTGAAATGGGAAATGTTTTGGCGTATCCTTTGCGAATTGTTCGATCAGCGGCTGCAAGGCTGCATCGGCCTGTGCTTGCGTGACGCCGGGCTTGAGACGTGCGCCGACGTAGTAAGCAAGGGTGGGGTCTTGCGTGATTTTTTGCGGCACGTAGACATCGGAGTCAAACCAGGTAAAGCGCGGAGCCGCGACACCGACGATGGTGTAGTTCTTGTGGACCATTTGGATGGTCTGGCCTACAACGGCAGGGTTGCCGCCGAAGTGGCGTTTCCAGAACTTGTAGCTAAGGACCACCACCGGCTGCGGATCCTGGCCGTCAATGGCATCGGATGGCTGCAGGCCGCGGCCCAGTTCTGCCGGCACCCCAAAGTAGTTGAATGCGTTCGAGCTGAGGTAGCCCGCCTCGACATTTTCGGGCAGGTCGCTGCCGGTCACCGTCAGGCTCCAGCCGTCGGCCACAAAGGCGTCATCGATTACTGGCGATTTTCTGATTTCCTGCCACTGCGCCCCGGTAAGTCCAAAGCCGCGCGGTTCTCCGGCTGGCTCCTGAATGCGAAAGTGGATCATCCGGTCCGCGCCAGCGTAAGGATAAGGGTCCATCAGAATGGCGTAGACCACACTGAATACCGCAGTCGTGGCCCCGATACCGAGCGCGAGAGAAATGATGGCAGTGAGCGTGAAACCCGGCATCTTGACCAATTGCCGGAATCCGTAGCGGATGTCCTGAAGCAAACTTCTCATGTCGGGTTCTACTCTCCTGGAGAGGCAGGATGCGATCAGGTTCTGCGGCAAGTGCAAGGCCGGGCCGCCAAGAGAAGAAGCACGTCGATAGCCATCTGCCACGCTCCCAAGTCGTTGATTCCATGAAACGAGGCGGGCGGTAGAATCCTACGGCTGTCCGTTTCCATAGTTGTGTTGTTCGCAAATGAACGCTTCGGTAGGCTGTCTGGTGGCACGGCAGCGTTGGTGACGCGAATCACGGTATACTCGGGATGTTATGGCATCCGAGAAAACCTTCTACCTAGAGACGTTCGGCTGCCAGATGAATGCCCATGACTCAGAAAAGGTCATTGGCACATTGCATCAGCAGGGCTACCGGCAGGTAGGAAACGAAGAAGACGCCGGCCTGATCTTGTACAACACCTGTTCGATCCGGGATAAAGCCGAGCAGAAAGTCTTTAACCGCCTGAACGATTACAAAAAGCTGCACAAGGCCGGCAAGCGCTTCGGCGTGCTCGGCTGCGTGGCTCAGCAGGAAGGCGAAAAGATCTTCGAACGGGCGCCTTACGTCTCGCTGGTCTCCGGTTCCGCCTCCTACCGCAAACTGCCTGAAATGCTCAGGCGACTTGAAGCCGGCGAAACTCGCATCACCGGACTTGACGACCGCCAGACCGACGAGACTTTCGAGACCGAATTCGCAGCCCGCACGAATCCGTACCGGGCCTATATCACCATCATCGAGGGCTGCGACAAATTCTGCGCCTATTGCGTGGTGCCGTATACCAGGGGCAAGGAGCGTAGCCGCGGGTCGAACTCAGTTCTGGACGAGGCCCGGCGCATTGCCGACCAGGGTTTCACCGAGATCCAGCTTCTGGGCCAGAACGTGAACAGCTACCGCGACCCCGAAGGGAAGCGAAGCTTCGCGGAGCTGCTTGCAACTGTCGGGCAGGTGGAGGGCATTCGCCGGGTGCGCTTTATGACCAGCCACCCGCGGGACTTTACCCGGGACATTGTGGACGTCATCGACGCTGTTCCGGCGCTTTGCGACCATGTCCACTTGCCGGTGCAGTCGGGTTCTACAAAGATTTTGCAGGCAATGGCCCGGGACTACACGGTTGAGTGGTACCTGGAACGGATTGCCTGGATCAAGGCTGCGCGGCGGTCGATTTCTCTTTCGACGGACATTATTGTGGGCTTCCCGGGAGAGACTCCGGACGATTTGATCCAGACCATGGACCTGCTGGCGCAGGTTGAGTACGATTGCGTCTTCGGGTTCAAGTATTCGGCGCGACCCAACACGCCCGCACTCACCATGATCGATTCCATCCCAGAGACCGAAAAAGCGAGCAGGCTTCAAGTGTTGCTTGATCGTCAGCGCGAGATCCAAAGAGTCAATTATGCCAAGCATTTAGGGCAAGTAATGGAAGTGATGGTCGAAGGGTACAATCCTGCGCGGGAACAAGTGACTGGAAGAAGCAGCCAGAACAAACCGGTGAATTTCACGTGCGCGCAGCCTATTGCGCCGGCGCCAGGCAGCTACGTACAAGTAAAAATCACCGCCACGCACCCGAACAGTCTGGTGGGTGAGGCCGTCTAAGATAAGAGGTGTGTGCTGGAAAGGGAAGTCATGGATATCGAGGTTCGGATACGCGGGCTGATGATGGACCCGGCTACCAACATGCCCATCGTAGTGCTCAAGGACGTGGCTTCCGACACGGTAATGCCCATCTGGGTTGGAATCTTTGAAGCAAATGCGATTGCCATTGAGATTGAGAAGGTGGCAGCGCCACGGCCCATGACACACGATTTGACCCGGAACCTGCTTCGCCACTTGAATGCCCAGTTGGAACGCGTGGTCATTAACGAACTCAGGGATGATACTTTTTTTGCTGTTCTGTGGCTTCGCCAGGGAGATGAGGCGGTGACCATCGACGCCCGGCCTTCAGACGCCATAGCTTTGGCATTGCGCGCAGATTGCCCGATCTACGTTGCGGAGCAGGTGATGCAAACAGCCAAGCTGAACACTTCAGGGCCACCGGAAGGCCCCACTGCGGAGCAGTTGCGCGGCTGGCTGGAAGGCCTGAACGACGAGGATTTGGGCCGCTACAAGATGTAGGTCAAACGCCGGCAATGGATTGCCGCAGGCAATTGACATGCATCTTTAGGGAGCGATACGATTCCCGCATCGCGAGTTAAACAGATTGCGCTGGTGAGTTGCCACTTTGATGGCTTAGGTCTCTTTCCCCGAGGCATGCTGGATAATCGCGAGGGAACCCATTCGCGGCTGGCGTTGGTGCAAGCTTCTCCTTTTTCCCCGGACTAACCGCTTGCAGAACCCGCCGGACAACTTGCAAGGGCACTCGCTCGTCGAAACGTAGTTGCAATATCGAGAGGTCGATTATGTCTGAAAAGAGCACCTTGCGCCTCAGCGCGGATCAAGTCAGCGAATACTGGAAAGAGGGATTTCTCATTTACGAGGAGCCGATCTTTCCGCAGAAGGAATTTGACGCACTCAAGGCTCACTTTGACGAGGAACTTGCGCTTCTGCCTCCGGACGTGCGGCCGGAGACAATGGACGTGCCACATTTTGTGGACACCAAGTTGTTCGAATGGCTCTTCAGCGACGAAGTTCTGGATTTGGTTGAGCCGATCATCGGGCCGGATATTGCGCTGTTTTCAAGCCACTTCATCTGCAAGCCGAAAGGGAACGGGAAGCGAGTTCCCTGGCACGAAGACAGTTTCTACTGGAACCACATGCTTTCTCCCATGAAGGTTGTGACGCTGTGGCTGGCGATTGACGCGAGCACCCGGGAGAACGGCGCCATGCTGATTGTGCCTCAGTCTTTTGGCGGAAACAGCGTTCACGAGGGAGTAGACCCGGAGAAGAATGTTCTGCCGTGGGAAGTGAGAAAACACCAGATTGACGAAAGCAAGGCAGTCCTAATCGAGCTGGAAGCAAATCATGGCAGCCTGCATGATGGGCGTCTTTTGCACGGCAGCCCCCCCAATACGAGTAATGTGCGCCGATGCGGATACACGATGCGCTATATGCCTTCGTCGGTAAAGCTAAGCGAGGAATCATACGCAGTGCACAACATCTACCTGGCCAGGGGAAGGGATCTGGCAGGGAACCGGTACGGCGATCCGACCAAGAGCTACGAAGATTTGGCCAGGTACCGGCGGCGCAGCGGGAATGGGCACTGAGGCCTGATATTGGAGGCTGAATCCGCATTTCCGTCTGCGAGCGTTATCAGACATTCTCTCAGCCTGTTTTGACCAAAATACCTACGTTTTGGAGGGTACTTCCGTGGCGAGTATCGAATTGAGCGAAGAACAAAAGCAGTTCTACCGGAAGAATGGGTACCTGCTGGGCTTGGCCAGAATCTATTCGACTGAAGAGATGAAGCGGATCAATGCCGAATTGCCGCAACTGCTGGCTTTGCTGGAGCCGGGAGAGACCGCCAAGGATATTCGTGAGTGGCATGAGACCAGCACCTATCTCTACGAGATGGTGATGAATCCGAAGATCCACGACCTTGTTGAGGGAATCATCGGACCCAATTTCTATTGCTGGGCGAGCAGCTTCTTTATCAAGGAACCTTTTACCCGGGAGACGGTTGGCTGGCACCAGGACGCCTATTATTGGCCGATGGCACCACATCATACGGTAACCGTCTGGCTGGCATTCGACGACGTGGATGACGAAAACGGGGGCATGAAGGTGGTGCCAGGGTCGCATTTGCATGGCCTGCTTCAGCACAAACGTTCGACGGAAACCGACTCAGTTTTGAGCCTGCAGTTGGAGACCGGAACTTTTAGCGAAGCGGATGCCGTTCAGTTCAAGCTGAAGGCTGGGGAAGTTTCGCTTCACGATGACCGGTGCGTCCACAGTTCGCCGGCAAATCCGTCACCGCGGCGGCGCGCCGGTTTGACCTTTCGATACTCCGGAACTGAAGTAAAGAACGACCTGTCGGTGAATCCGAATTTCAAGGCGTACCTGTGCCGTGGGGTAGACGAGTTCCACCTCAATCCGGAAGGACATCCGCCAACGCAACGATTTGGGCGTCCTAGTTTTAAGGCGGTGAGCATCGAGGAGGCTGGCGTTGGTCGCCAGGGATGAGGGAGGTTGCTTAGGTGTCGGAAAGTCACAGAGAAGGATGGAGTGAGGGCGCCTGCACGGTGTTGCCGCAAAGTTGAAATGTCTTACCGGCTGCAAAGTAGAACTGTCCAAATTTAATAGTACTCGTCGTGCGGTGTGCGGTGGTCCTGGTTGTTCAGACAGTCGTCGCCAATTTTTAAGTGGAAG
>CAIWFH010000024.1 GCA_903911925.1 uncultured Acidobacteriaceae bacterium | reverse complement strand
CGTCTCAGAACTCCAGAAGCGAGTACCTGCGGTAGACCGAATCCGCGTGGCGCGTCCACAGGGTTCCTGTACCGAATGGAAGACACAGGGTTTGGCAACTCAGGCGCCCGCAAGGCTCTCGGTATCTCAACGTAGAGCTTCAGATCCCAACAGCTGCTCGCATCCAGCCCCTCGCCGGCCAAGATATGCTTTATTTCCGGCCAAAATATGCTTTAAATCACACTGGGTGTGACTTGAACCATAAAATGTCAGTAAGTGACAAGTTGTGCTTCCAAAAGAGAGTGCGGGCGCCGCAGTCAACTGATGCTGGCGATGCAACCGCCGGTCTATGCAAAGCTGGCACAATTGGTTTCACAAGGGGTATCACGCTGTTGGGCTTAATGTTCTCTGTCCACGTATTCACCAACAGATACCCTTGGAACTGCTCGCGTCAGCAATTGCACTTACTGACGCTTTATGCGTCTCTTTTGCACTTACTGCCACTTTATGGTTCAAAAGAGACTCTTCGCCCATGAGGACACGCACAGATCTGAAAGGGATTACAAATGCGGCAGTGACATTTTATGTTTCAACTCGGTGACATTTTATGGTTCAAGGCACACTGGGATGTGAATCAGGTCGTGCATTCTTCGAGGGGAGGTGCATCGCGCACCATGGTGAAAGACATTCTTGCCGCAATTGACGCTGAGATCGCTTGCCTCGAACATGCGAAGGCTCTGCTGAGCGCATCAGGCGCAGTTGTCGCCAAACTCAAGCCCGGACGGCCAGCAAAGCTTGTTGCTGTAGAGGCTCCGAAGGTTCAGAAAGCCAGAAAGAGCCGCAAGACGAGCGCAGATAGGCGGGAGCGCGTCCGGCAGGCGCAGATCAAGCGTTGGGCGGCATTGAAGGGCGCTTCCAAGGCGAACCTAAACGCCACGGTTGCGCCGCTGCCAAAGGCAAAGAAGAGGGCTGCAAAGGCTGTTTGATAGGCTTCACCGCGGAATGCGCTCGATTCCGCCGATTCCTCGCGCGATACCGCGTTCTGCCGCTTTGCAATCCCGTGATGGGACCAGCATCATCCTTCTCAAATGCGTGTGGGAGTGTTGACGAATCAGCAAACGCCTGGGGGACGGTTGCCTGGGGAACGGTCACATTCTCAGAGCAGCGCCGAGAGCCGGAAAATGTGCGCGATGGCGACTCATTACCGATTTCGTAGCGAGGATTGAGACGATAATCGTGGTTAGGGAAGAAACCTCTGCCGAGGCTACAGAAAGGACGAAATGAGCGATTGGATAAGGCGTATGGTCGAGTGCTTGGCATCCGAAGAGATTGAAAGCGTTCGTGCGGAAAACGCCATCGCAATCAAGTACCTAAATCGTCCAAAGAGCGTCTTCAAGTATCGCCGCAATGACGAGAAGTCGCGTTACAACTTGGAGAATGACTTTGTATGGGTTTGCTCGCCCACAGCGTATAACGACCCTTACGACAGCAGCATCTCAATTAGTCCGGGAACATTAACGAAGACTGTGATACAGGATGGAGTCAGAGAGTTCATTGCCAAGGAACTCGGGTCCGAGGTGGAGGCTCACAAAGTTGAGCAGATATTGAACGCCCCCAATGCAGCACTGGCTCTTCAAGAGCTAATCATGACTGAGATGGATCAAGTGCCTCCGGAGGGCCGGGCGAGTTTCCGCGAATCACTTGCGGCACAACTGAAGGCATGGGAGGATGCGTTTGGCAGGTTGCTCCCTGCAAGCCACAAGAATTCTCTCAAGGTCTGCTCTTTTAGCGGAACGCAATACTCAATCATCATGTGGTCTCACTATGCTTACCAGCATCAAGGCTTCTGTATTGAATACGACACTGAGTCGTTACCGTCAGAGAATTTATTTATGAGGATGCTGTATCCAGTCATCTACTCCGAGAAATTGTTCGACGGGACGAAGTACTATCTAGCAGCCATACGGAATCAGAGTAAATTCAACATTCTGTTTCCGGCACTCGCTGCGCTTCACAAGTCTCCAGAGTGGAGCTATGAGAAAGAGTGGTGTCTCATAATTCCCGCAAACTTAGTGAAAGAAGCATTGCCGTGGCGGGTTCCAACGCCCAAGCGCGTCTATTTTGGAAAAAGGATGCCTGACGGCGAAAAGGGGCAGATTATCAAGATTTGCAAAAAGAAAGGAATCGAGGTCCATCAGATGCACTTGGCTGATGACTCGTTCTGCCTGGGGTCGGAGCTGGTTGTGGCTGCTGAGCCTTAAGTTGGAATCACGTGGAAAAAACCAAGAGATTACTCGAAGAATCGCGGGTTTTGCTTCCGCACAGCGTGAACTGCGTTTTGTAAGTCTTCGAGACATTTCTCAACCTCAGCGCGCAGAGAGAGGTTAAACTCCTTTTCAATAACCAAGCAGATTTTCAGGAAGAGTTCTGTTGCCTGTTCTGCCGCATGGCAGACACCTGCCATATCAGGACCATTCGTCGGAATCAGAAGATCAGGCGTGGCGTTGGGAATCAAACCGACCGCTACCATCGGGGTTGTATGCTTATGAGCGCAAAAAACCCAATACAATTCCTGATATGCAAGACCTGCCTTGACCGCCTCAGCCCTGTCGGAAACGGACTTTAGCGACCACCCGTGAGCCGTAGGTTTGCCTTTAGCAGTCTCGAAGAACCTGAGCAGGGGACGAACTTCAGGTAGCAAATCGTCTCTATATCTTTCATAGATCTTGCGACGCCCTTTTGGGAGCCGCTTTCGTTTGAGAACTTTGCATGCCTGATAGAATTTCTGGACGTTCTCGAATTGCATAAATCTACGCGCTCGACGCACAGGCGCAAGTCCTATATACAAAAGGTCGACCAAATTCTCAAACAGCACTGCACAAAGCGAGAGACCATCACTACCGTAGCCGCATCGGGCAAGAATCTGGACTGCTTGAATGGTCTTGAGTGCTTTGCTGAGGATAAAGAGTGCCACGTACTTGTACGGCGAGTCAATTCCTTCAGCTTGCAATTGTGCCAAGACTTTCTGCCCAACTTGCTGCGCACCATCCCCGACGTCCAAAAGCTCTCCAGCTTTATAGAGTTCAATGGCAAGGGTTGTAGGAATCGCAAACGGAGCCTGTACATTTCCGTTCTCCACCATGCTCTCACCTCACAAAGCACCGTTTGACGCGCTCGTTTCCCGATTTTCAGGATAGTATATGGCAACTGCGGTACGAATCTAAAGTGTGCCTCCGCTACCTGGGCTTTGACAGTCCAAAGCACACTTAGATTGGAGATCGTGAAGGCGGCAGGAGCCAGGAATCGGGAATAAGGCAGTGCCCGAGTTGTCGCCCTGCTGAAAGTTGATTGCCATTCCAGGACATCAGTTACGCGGGCCTACCCTCCGGCAAGAAACGCGCGGGCGGCGCTCAGGATGGCTGGCGCAACCTCATCAATCTCATTCTCGCGCATCAGGCGCAGCGGCACCCTGTCTCCGAGTTCCGGGTTCACACCCGTCAGCCAGGCCTGCGCGACAGCAGGCGAATCGTGCTCGCTCAAGGTGCGCGCCACCTGAAAAGCGAACCGCAGACGGCTCTCTGCGTCACCGTAGATCTCCCCGCCGGCAATCCAACGATCGATAGCGCGCGCATCCTTGACGTCGCCAATATACGCGGTCAGTTTCCGCCCGACGATCTCAACCAGCCTTTCGACCACTTTTGATGCGGGAAGTTGAATCGCCTCCCGGTGGGCGAACAGGTCGGACCTGGGAAGCAATGATGTGTCCATGGCGGACCTCCTGATTGAGCTTTCTCGGAATTGTGATCGGCGGCGTATCCTATCGGGTCCACTACGCCGCTCTGGCCACTTCGATTTGCAGAATGGGTGCGAAGTGCCGAGCCGATACCGAGCCGGAGTGCGGCCCCATCGGCGGATGCGGCACCAGTTCGGCCAACGGCCAAACGGAGATGTTGCCACACACGCCGCAACATCCCCCGCTGGAGTTCGAGACCGAGGCGCAACTCTCGCAGTAGACGGCTTCGACAACCGGAATGCTGACGAGGCTGCGCCGCGGACGTAGAATGCTGAGTTCTCCCATGATTTCCTCCCGGCGCAGAATCGCCCGCTAGGCGACCTGTTGGTTGGTTACGGATTCGAGATCCTCGACCAGTTGCTTCAACGCCGCCAAGCTCGGCAGTTCGGTGACCGACGCGATCTTGAAGCGCTCCGTCACGGCGAAGAACTGCGCGTCGCCTGCCATCTCGGCCAGATGACGCAGTCGCTCGAAACCACGCGCCGCGGCTTGCATCTTTTCGATGGTCTGTTTCTGCCGCTCCGCGTTGGGGATGGTCCGCGCGTCAGCGCTGTGCCCGGCCCGGCGCAGAATCTCCGAGTAGATGGACTCGCCCAGCGTCCCACGAAAACCCTCGATCTCGGCCGTCAGCCGCTGATCGACCGGTCCGCGCGTATCGCCAGCCAGCCCTTTGGCCTGCGCCATGGTCATGCCCGGCGGTAGCGCCCACTCGGGCAGGATCGGAATCGCCATCGGCTCTCCACGCCCATTCAGCCGCACGCGCGTCTCCCCGAAGCGGTAGAGGTAGCGGCCCAGCCCAAAACAGCTACAGGCCCGCTTAAATGCCTGGGCGTCGGCCGCAGTGACGGCGTTTTCTCGATCGGCCCATTCTTCACCGGTGCCGGTATGGCTGCCCAGCCGTGTGATTGTAACGGCGGTGGCGATCAGCACCTTGCTGGTCACGATCGCCTTGCCCCGCTCCATACGGCAGAGCGACGGCACGGTCGAGATCGTGTACTCGCGCGTCCAGCCCGACGGCGTGAAGAGATCGTTGAGCCGGTCCGTATAGGCGCGCGGATCGGCAAAGGGCAGGATGACGCCGCTCCGGCCATTGTCGAAAATGCGCATCACGCGCCACTTGATCAGCGCCGGATCGAACGGCGCTTCGAGCCGCGCGAAGAACTTCTCGCGCTCGGCTTCCGTAAACTTTGTTGCGGCCATACCTCACCTCCTTGGGCTGGGTGTTTACACTTCCCGCCCCATAAAGACTGAGATCGCCCCGAAGGGCGCTCACGACAACTGCAAATTGGATTGGATCTGAAGAGTTTGCCTACGCTTGGCAGGGTTCAGCGATCTAACTTGCTGATACATTTATGGTTATGTTGGCTCGGAAACTTGACTTGTGATTCCTGGATGCTCGCCAATACAGATCCTTGTGTGTAAAGTGATTTACCTTTTTCAGCTACTCTCGGTCGGTGGTTGATGAAAATGAAGCACGAGCACATTTAAAAGGAGTTCTTGAATGATTGAAACCATCCTTGTTCGTCCGCACGCACGAACGCGGCATCTGAATGCGCCTTTGCTCAAGGAAAGAGACGATTATCTTTCTCACCTGTTCCGTCAAGGCCACAATCTCAAGGGGCTGCGTCTCAAAGCGTCGCTCTTGCTCCATGCGATTCGCTTGATGGAGATTTCCGAACCGAGAAGAGTTGAACTCGAGGAAATTGAAAGGGCTGCGGTATCTTGGTCCAATGATACTGAGTTTCACAAGGCCAAAAAAGCCGGTTTAAGGACGGCATACAAACTCCAGGTTTTGGCCCTGGATTTCCTGCGTTTTCACCGATTGACCATTGAGCCAGATGCTCCCCCACAGCCATTTGCGCTTCTGCAAAGCGATTACGCGCAGTATCTTCGCGAAACCAAGGGATTGGTTTCAGGTACAATCCGGGCCTATACGGAACGCGCATCGAAGTTTCTCACTTGGATTGCCCTCCGGCACGACTCCCTTACAGAAGTCACACTGGTTGACATCGACGATTACTTGGACAAGAAACGTGCGGATGGGATGCGGCCGGGAACTATCAAATCTGTTTGCCAAGCATTAAGAGCATTCTTCTCGTATGTGCAGTCCCGGGGGGGATGCGTACAAAATATCGTTGGCGGCATTCGTGGTCCGGCAATCCCCAAGTACCACGAAGTTCCTCAAGGACCCTCATGGAGGGATGTACGAAGATTGCTGAAATTTCCAGCCAATTTGAGCCTTGGGGAAATACGTGCTAAAGCCATCTTGTTGCTGTGTTCAATATACGGGATGAGAAGTTGCGAGATTGCCGGTCTGCGCCTTGAAGACTTCGATTGGTACAACGAAACGCTGACCGTGAGGCGCGGTAAACGGGGACGGGTACAGCAGTTTCCGATCCAGTATGAGGTAGGCGAAGCAATCTTGGAGTACCTGAGATCCGTCCGCCCTCGTTGCTCTTGTCGTCACCTTTTCGTTACCCGCTACTATCCCCATCGACCAGTTTTGCCGACGACCCTCAGGCCGATAGTCACCAATCGCATGATGAAGTTAGGTATCAAGTCAGAGCAAATGGGGCCACATTCGCTGCGTCACGCATGTGCCACACAACTTCTCAGAAAGGGATCTTCTCTCAGGGAAATTGCAGACTTCCTCGGCCATAGAAATCTTGGATCGGTCAGCATCTACGCCAAACATGACCCATACACCCTTCGCAGAGTCGCCGACTTTAGCTTGAGAGGCGTGAAATGAGATTGAGCGAAGGCATCGGTATCTATGTACAGCGAAAACGCGCAGACGGATTTGCCTTTGAGAATGGCTCGAAGACGCTTTCCAGATTCCGAAAGCAAATCGGCGATTTGCAACTCTCAGAGGTGACAACGCAGCATGTGTCCAACTTTTTAAATCGGTCCCAGACGGCTAACAAAACGTGGCGGATCAATCACAGTCTCCTGAGAAGGTTTTTCGAGTATTTCGCCTCCCGAAATGCAATGCCAATGGTGCTGATGCCGCAGAACCGGCCGCCTATTCGCTCGACGTCCTTTGCACACGTTTATACACGCGAGGAACTGCGCGCACTCATCAGAGCGATCCCACGTTGTCAGAAGCATGGTTTATGCGGGCTCGACAGGCAAACTCTTCGGAGCTCGGTGCTTTTTCTGTACGGAACGGGGGCAAAAGTTGACGAGGTGTCGCGACTGCGCGTGCCGGACGTCGATATCAAAAAGGGATATCTCACCATCGCAAATAATCGTTTTGGCCGTTCTCGCAAAATTCCGATCTGTCGAGATCTGCGCACGATCTTAAAGTCATACCTTGCTTTCCGGTTGAAAAAGCGCCTGCAGCACGATCACTTCTTCGTTGCCCGAGATGGCCGGCCGCTCACCGCAGATTTGTTGCGCAAGAGCTTCCAAAGACTCCGGCGGTATGCCGGAGTCCTTGGAGCAGGCGATCTGACATGTCGACCCCAGCTACATGATTTGAGATCTACCTTTGCCGTGCACAGGATTGCTTCTTGGATAAGAAAGAAGGCTGATCTGAACCGGATGCTCCCGGCGCTGGCGGCCTATATGGGACTGGCGGGCTTGACCGCTACTGAAAGATATCTGAGCTTAACCCCCGAGCGCTTTCGCAAGGAACTCATCAAGCTCAGTCCACAGAAGGCAAAGAAGCATTGGCGCGATGACCCAATCCTGATGAAGTTCTTATCGTCTCTTTAAGCTGATCTGTCGCCCAGAGGTTCGTGGAACAAAAATGCTGCGACAGATTCGAGGCCTTGAAAACAATCATGGCCCCATAACGTCGAACGCACTGCCTTTCTGCAGGATTGAAGTGGGTCAGAGGCGTCTTCTGGAGCATCTGTCCTTTGAACGGGCAACGGTCCTTTGTTTTCAAATTAGGACCGCTTCAAACCTCGTTCTAATAGGGCACCTCCTCCTGCGAGATTTCCGGTTCCTCGGTAAACTCAGGCGGCGCGAAGCCCTGCCCGCTGACGTAGTGCTCCACGTCGTCACTGCCGCCATCGGGCGGAGGCGACAGAAGGCTGACCTCCGTTACGACGATTTCCGAGCGGTACCGACGCTGGCCAGTCTGCCGGTCGTCCCAGGAGCGCGTTCGCAGCGCGCCCTCGATATAGAGCCTTGATCCCTTGCGAACGTAGTCGCGCAGGATCTCACCGACCCGCTGGAAGCCGACCAGGTTGTGCCACTCCGTGTGCTCCTGCCAGTCGCCATGGATGTCCCGGTGGCGTTCACTGGTGGCGAGCGACAGGTTGACGATTGTGCCCGTGCGCAGAATGTGGACCGCCGGGTCCTTGCCGGCGCGTCCCAGAAGAATGACCTTGTTTACACTCCGTCCCATAATCCCTCCTTCATTGGTCTTGTCCGTAGACAGAATCGAAGGCCTGTCGCCGGTCGATCTCGACGTACTCGTCATTGGCATAGCGGTAGAACTTCCCCGTCACCGCGTCGATGTTCAGATAGCGCCGCGTGACTCGGTGCTTGTAAAGCACGATGCCGCCGGCCTTGCCCATGAACATGAAGTCTTCACAGAATTCAGGCGGCATGGCGTTCTCAAGAGGCCGCCAATCAGGCTTGCCAACTTCGATGGCGCACTTCATAGCTCACCGCCTTTGTTCGTGGCCGGAGCCACGGCGACATGCGTGTGCTTGCATCCCGGACATGCGACCGCGCCGGAGATATTGCGAATCGCCTCGTCGAAGCGCTCCAGCAGATCGAGCACTTCGCCGGCCGCGGTGTAGAAGAGCGGCGCAACCGTCCCGCGCAGGGATTTGTTCTCTGCATTCCAGAGTTCGAGTGCGAGCGTTCCCTCATGGCCGCGGAAAAGTGGCGCCGTGACGATTGCCGGGCGCATGTGACCTTCTTCGGACTTCAGCCAAAGCCGCGTGATGGCCAGTTCATAGGTATGGCCGATACGCAGCATCTCGATCCGCACCAGTTCCGGCGCAATGACGATGGCGTGACGGCCGTTGCCTGAGATCGAATCGATCTGTTGCAGCCACGGCGCCGGGTTTCCGTCAGCATCGAGGTAGGCGCAGTAGCGGCCCATGTCGGCAACCGCGCCACCGGACTCGACGCCACGAAGCACATACCGCCGAGCCAGATGCTGGTGCTCGATTGAGACGCTCG
>CAIWFH010000023.1 GCA_903911925.1 uncultured Acidobacteriaceae bacterium | reverse complement strand
GTGCTGTTTTCCGCCCTTCCCACAAACCTTGGAAATCGATAAGGCCGATTCCCACATTCCCACCGCCACGACGACAACGAGGATGAATTTAATTCTCAAAACCCGGCCGGTTAAGAGATACGCATTCTGAGGGCAAGGTCAGTACTCCACCTCAATTGCGGCTTCGAGGGTTTGCCCCGGCCGACGCGATTTCGAAGCGGAAGTGGGGTTCGATTCGGATTCAGAAGGCGAATTCAAATCCGCCACAACGGAGATGCGCAGGATGGCGCCATTGGCCGGATCGATGGCAAGTTCGCCATGATAGGCGGGTGAGAACGGGTGATCCTCGTCTACCGTGACGGTGTAATGCGAGAGTTCCAGCGGCACCCTGTAGCGGAAGACCGCGAGCGGCCCAGCTTCGCCCCGCTCCCAATGGTCCCAGAAGAATTTGCCCTTGATGGCATCACCGACCACAACGGCAAGGATGGGTCCGAACTCTCCATGGGTGGTCAATCCTACCCCATTCAGTTCTGTTTTTGCGTCCGAATCCGCTCGGGTATTTACCACTTCGCGCCCGTTGCTGTAGGTAACGATGAGGGCGGTTCTGCCGGTAATCCGCATCGTCAGGGACCGGGGAGGCGATGTGATGTTCGGAGGAAGCCCGAAGCGAACGTTCGCAAGGCGTTGAATCGTGAGTTGCTCGTTCTTCGAAAGGTCGTCAAAGTGCGCGGTGGAGCGCAGGGCGTAGAAGTTCGGCAATTTATGAATAGTGGTGTTCACATAGTTGACCATCTGTTCCAGAATTTCCCTTCGTGTAGTGGAATCCGGTTTGGGGATTGCAAGGATATCCGACGGGGGGAGATCGAGGAAGACGGATGAATCGGCCAATGCCAGTAACGCCTCGCCGGTACGCTTGCCTGGAAACTCCACCTGCCATCGCGCGAGGTGGGCCGAACTTGCCCGTTCCGTCAGTTTTAGTTCGGAGACTTTCTCGGCTAGCTCCACATCCGGCAAATTGCGCGAGGCAGACAACAACTGCTCTACTTGCTCGATAGTTAAGGGCGTTGCCGCATAGGATGTCGAGCCTAGCCCGGTCAAAAGCAACAGAACCGCAAACTTGCTCACTTTAGATCCTCTTGCGTGATTGCCGGACCATTATAGCTACCTTTGTGGCACGGCCCGCATGAAAGAAGCCGCGGTGGTTTGTGCATAGCTGCACTCGGCAGAAACCGGGCACTGATGGCACAAGGGCCCCTTGTCTTTGCACAGTTCCTTGCCGTGGGTGCGCAGAAGCAGATGAGCATCTTTGAGAGCTTCTGCCTTGGCGGGCAACTCAGGCTTGATTGCGTCCTGGACGGAGCGGTAGGTCTTGCCATAGTCCTTCTGCAGCCGTCCCCAGCCAAGGCGGACCAGTACGCGCAGGCCGTTTGACTCGAGCGGCAGGCCGTTGGCTACGCCGCAGAGGAGCAGGATCTTTTCCGCTCCGGGATCGCCGATATTGGGGAACTGCTTCAGCGCTTTTTTTGCCGCGGCATAAGGCAGCTTGAGAATCGAGTCGAGGTCGCCGTCGAATTGGTTGAGCGTAATGCGGGCGATTTCGCGCCAGCGGAAGACGCGCGTCTCCGGGCGCATGCCGCCGCGCTTTGCCAGCGGCAGCAGAACCTCGTCAGATGCGGCGTTGAGGTCGGCAGCGGTGAGGCCCACTTCGCGGCGCAGGGCTTCGAAAACTTCAAGCCGCCGTTCATCGGGGAGCAGGTAACAGGCGTTCTCCCATAGGACAAGTTCGAACGGGCCTTTGGCGGGCGGAACGGCGGGCGCGCCGTAGTGGCGTTTGAGGTGCGTGACGATCTGAGCGAAGCGGCTCACGGGGCCTCCGAGCGAACGAAAACCGAATTCATGCTACACTGTATTTGCGCTCAGTGATTTGGCCGTGAGCGGCGGTTTGCCCCCTACAAAGGCAAGTTTGCCTGGCACAGATTTCCCCAAGCCCCTACAGCGTAACCACAATAGTCTCCCACCCGGAGATTCGCCTTGGACTGCGAGACTGTCCAGCGACAGCGCCCCACCTTTGAATAGGCGACGCAAATCAGCCGGGATTGAAAGATGGGGAGCGTGGAGCCGGCCGGCTATGAGCCGCCCGGCAAACAAGTAGCGTGTGGCAGCTCCGGGCCTTGAACACTCTCCCCTTGAATGTTCGAGAGCCAGTCTTTTTTTGAACGACTTTCGGTTCTCCCTTACGCATATCAATAGAAGGTTCGCCCGCATATACGATGCGTGTGTTCCTACGGTCCGGCTCCGATTGCAGGCCTCCATGGAAATGAGGCTCGCGGAGCCCAACAGGAATGTACAAACATTTTGACGACTCAGTTTACACAGTTTTCTCTTTCGGCCCCGCTGATGGCGCGGCTTGACGCCAACAAATTTGAAATTCCCACCCCGGTGCAGATCGGCTGCATTCCGCCGGCTCTTGAAGGCCGCGACGTGCTGGCAACAGCGCAGACCGGGACCGGCAAGACGCTCGGCTACCTGATTCCGATTGTGGAGATGCTGCAAAAGGCCAAGGACATGAACGCCGCTTCGGCGCTCATCCTGCTGCCTACGCGTGAACTTGCCATGCAGGTGGAACAGGCCTTTCTCTCCATCCGTTCCAGCTCGCAGCAGACAGTGGCCCTGGTGGTCGGCGGTTTGGCCGAGCGGGCGCAACTGGAAAAGATCCGCCGCGGCGCGCGCCTGATTGTGGCCACCCCGGGACGGCTTGAGGACTACATCAAGCGCAGGCTCGTTCGCCTGGACCAGGTAAAGATCCTGGTACTGGACGAAGTGGATCGCATGCTCGACATGGGTTTTCAGCCGGCCATTGCGCGCATTGCAACCACTCTGCCGCCGGTTCGGCAGACGCTTTGCTACTCTGCCACGCTTGAGGGCGCGGTGAAGGAAGTGGCTCACAAGTATCTCAACAACCCCGCGCGCGTTGAAATTGGTTCTGTGCTCAAGCCTGCGGAAAACGTGGAGCTGCGCACCTTTGAAGTGGAAGCGGACAAGAAGCAGGAACTTCTTGAGCACCTGCTGGGCGCGGAGACGGGCAGCTTCCTGGTCTTCGTAAGAACCAAACATGGAGCTGATCGTGTGGCGCGCCGTCTGGTTCGCTCAGGTCACTCGGCAACCCAGATTCACGGTGACCGCTCGCAGGCGCAGCGCAATGCCGCACTGGCCAGCTTTTCGCAAGGCCGGCATCGCATTCTGGTGGCTACCGACGTGGCTGCGCGAGGAATCGATGTGGCCAATGTGGCGCACGTAATCAACTTCGACATTCCCAAGGTGGCCGAGGACTTTGTTCACCGCGTAGGCCGCACGGGGCGCGCATCGGCGCACGGCGTGGCTTCAACGTTTGCCGGCCCTTCGGAACGCAACGACCTGCGCAAGATTGAGCGCACGCTGCACATCCAGATGAAGCGGTACCGGGTTCGGGCTGCTGACGAGAAAGTGGCTTAAGAACAGGGACTAGGGACCAGGGACCAGAATAGCCCGGTCGATGGTCAGGTTGCTGCATTGGTTTCCTACCCATTTCGCAAAGTGCGCGAAATGGATGGGGCACCCGGCATCCTACTTGCGCACAAATACACCGTGCCCCATCCATGCGATTTTCTTCTATCGCATGGGTGGGAAAGCACAAATCTTCAGAAACAGAAACGCCCCATCGATCCCGCAAAAAAAGGCGGCGTCTATGGGGCGTTATGTTTTTCCCTGACCCCTGACCCCTGACCCCTGACCACTGACCCCTGACCACTGACCCCTGACCACTGACCACAGATCACTGATCCCTGTTTACTGCTGCAGAACCACCGTGTCGCCTTCCTTCAGTCCGCTTACGATCTCAGTGACGGCGCCGTTGGAGAGGCCTACCTTTACCGCGGTCTTGCGTTTGCCTTCCTTCTGCTTTTTGTCGGGAATCTCTACGCTGGCGTTTTTCTGGTTGTCGTACATTACGGCGTTCTCGGGCACGGTGAGCACGCCCTTGTGCTCGTCCAGCAGAATCTCGGCGTTGGCGGTCATGTTGGCCTTCAGTTCGCCGCCAGGGTTGTTGATGGAGACCCGCACCTCAAAAGTGGTGACGTTGTCCTTCTCAACGCCAAGCGGAGCGATCTTGGTGACCTTGCCATTAAAGACGCGGTCACGGAAGCTCTCAACCTTGATGCGCGCCGGCTGCGCCATGTAGACGTGGGCGATGTCGCTCTCGTCCACCTTGCCCTGGACATAGACTTCATTCACGTCGCCCTCGGTCATTACCAGGGTGGCCGTGGAGCCCAGCACCAGGATGGAACTGACCGCATCGCCAATTTCCACGTCGCGGGAAAGGATGACTCCATCCATCGGCGCGACGATGGTGGTGTAGCCAAGCTGCTCCATGTATTGGTTGAGGCTGGCCTTGCTCTGCATCACCTGAGCCCGGGCCTGTTTGAGCTTCGCGTTGTCAACGCCGATTTGGGCCTTGGCGCCATCGCGCTTGTTGAGGGCGGCCAGGTAATCGCGGTTGGCGTTGTCCAGCGCCTGCTGGCTCACCACGCCTTCCTTTTGCATTTCAAGATTGCGGTCAAGGGTGGTCTTGTACATGGGCAGGTCGGGCGCGGCGGCGTTCACTTTGTCCTGCTCGATGTTGGCTTCGTAGGTGGAGACGTTGGCCTCGGCGGCCGCCAGTTGTGCTCGCTGCGCCGCCACCTGGGCCACGATCTCCTGCTGGTCAAGCTGCGCTAGCTGCTGGCCCTTGTGCACAATGTTGTTGATGTCGACGTAGAGCTTCTCGACAATGCCCGAAGCCTTGCTCTTTACCTCGACTTTGGTGATGGGCTGGATTTTTCCGGTAGCCACAACTGAGCGGGCCACGTCGCCTTTGCTCACCTTGGCCAGCTTGTTGGGGTCAATCGTGGTTCCCGACGCGAGGCGCGTGAGCAGGACGCCCAGCACGATGACAACCAGGGCGATTCCGCCGCCCAGCCAAATCCAGAACCGCTTGCTCTTGCGTGACCCGTTCAAACAGCACCTCCCATGGTGAGAAAAAGCCGCAACTCGACCTTTCGGGCCCGAGCGGCAGAGAGAATTCGATAAAGTGGCAGCTATCCGTGAGACGGCATGGACGCTCCGGAAGTCGACCAGCAGACCCAATTCGGCCTGTGAGCTTTAGTACGCACTCAGCCGTCGCATGGTTCCAAAGGCATAATCCGCAGCCCCTAACCCCTGCGGATGCTATTCTCACAGGCGAGATGCACGGACTTCCGCTTCTCCAATTCGTCGCTGTGGCCATGCTGATTCTGGCCAATGCCTTTTTTGTGGCTGCCGAATTTGCGCTGGTCTCTATCCGCGACACTCGAATTCAACAGATGCTTGCCGCCGGGGTTCCTGGCGCCCGCGCAGTGCGGCGGCTGCAGCAGGATCTGGACGACTTTCTGCCCGCCGTGCAACTGGGCGTCACGCTCTGTTCGCTGGCCCTGGGCTGGATAGGCGAGCCGCTGGCGGCCGGCGTTTTTCTGGGCTGGATATCGGCCTTGCCGGCGGCGCCTGCACATGCCGCGGTTTATGCCCATGTGGCGGCGGTTGCGGCGGTGGCGCTGGGCTTCTGCCTGATTACCTATTTCCACGTGGTGCTGGGTGAGCTGGTTCCCAAATCGCTGGCGCTGCGCCGCGCCGAAGCACTGGCCGTAGCGGTTGCGCCGCCCATGCTGCTGTTCATGGCCCTGGCGCGCCCCGCGGTGCGCCTGCTTAAAGGCTCGGCCGCCGTGATTCTTCGCGGCTTCGACATTCCCATGACCGACCGCGCTGCGGTGCACTCTCCGGAGGAATTGAAGCTGATTGCCACTGCTGCCCGCCGCATGGGCGTGCTGCCGGTTTTTCAGGAGACGCTGATCCACCGCGCCCTTGAACTGGACGATGTGCCGATCCGCGAGATCATGACCCCGCGGCCCCAGATCTTCTCATTGCCCTCTAACATGCCGATTGAAGAGGCCAGCGCCCAGGTCATCGACTACAAGCACTCGCGTGTTCCCGTCTACGACGAAACCCGCGGCCCCGAGCATATTGTCGGCGTGGTTTACTCCAAAGACCTTGCCCGCCTCATGTTTTTCCGGCCCGCGGCGCAGCGCGCCATTCCCTTTGTTGAATTGAAGCTCTTCCAGGTGATGCGCGACGTGCTGGTTGTTCCCGAGACCAAGACGGTCCTCGACCTGATTCGCGACTTCCAGCAGCGGCGGCGGCACATGGCCATCGTGGTGGACGAATACGGATCAACGGTTGGGCTGGTTACCGCGGAAGACGCCATCGAGCAGCTTACCGGCGAACTGGAAGACGAGTTCGACGACCCCAGCCGTCCGCTGCTGGCTACCGCGGCCGGCGTGCTGGTGATGGATGGCGGCGTGAACCTGCGCGACCTTGAAACGCAAACCCAATGGAGCCTGCCCCGCGAAGGCGGCGTAGAAACGCTGGCTGGGTTTGTCCTGATGCGGCTTGGCCATATCCCCAAAGTGGGGGAAAGCGTGACCTACGAAAGCCGACGCATGACCGTGGTCGAAATGGACGGCCGCCGCATCAGCAAGATACGCGTGGAGCCGGTAGAGGAGCCGTGAAAGAGCAAGCGCACGAAAAACGCAAGAAGGCGGCTGCAGCCAAACGCCGCATGTTGCCAGGCCTTACCGTGGCAGACGGATTCACCCGGCACCCCTTCGACCTGGAACATGGCGTTCGCACCAGCGGGCTGGTTGCCGGAAGAAACCTGGTGTCAGGCCACAGGCACGATCGCCACAACACCGCTTACTACGGGGTTGCGCCGTCGGTATTCAAGGCGATGATTGTTCGCTGGCGACGCAGCAGGCCCGTGGCGCCCATCGACGAATACACATTTATCGATTTGGGCGCCGGCATGGGCCGGGCGGTGATGCTGGCCGCCGAACTGCCTTTTCGCCTGGTAGTTGGCGTGGAACTCAATCCAACGCTGGCGCGGGTTGCGCGCAGGAATCTCGTGCTGTGGCGCGCTGCTGGCCACGCGCTGGCTCCAACCCGCATCGTCTGCCGCGATGCGATCGAGTTCCGCTTTCCTGCCGGGCCCTGCGTGGCGTTTCTCTTCAACCCATTTGGAGCGCCGGTGATGCGCCGGCTGCTCGGAACCATTTCTGGAACATTCGCATCCCGCGCCGGGCAACTGGAGGTTCTCTACGTGAACAACGAGCAGGAGGCTGTGATTCGCCGCCAGCCGGGATTTACGCGCCTCTTTGCCGGGCAGGTCAACCGCTCGCGGGCCGACGCGATCGCCGACCACCGCATTCTGGCCAACCAACTCGACGGGGAATACGCATCGGCGAATTACGAAGACTGCTCCCTTTACCGGTGGACGGGAATCTCGTCTCCCGCAAAGCCGATTTGACGAACCCGGCTTCGAGGGAGAAAGCTGTTACGTGGGCGGCCGGAGCGCAACAGAAACCGGGCCTCGATGGAGCACGACTTTGAACGAACAACATTTGATTTTGGGCGTCGGCGAACTGCTTTGGGACCTGCTGCCTGCGGGACCGCAACTGGGCGGCGCACCCGCCAACTTTGCCGTGATGGCGGGCCGCCTCGGCAACCATGCCGCCATCCTGAGCCGCATCGGCCGGGACGACCTGGGCCGCAAGGCAGTGGATATTCTGGACCCGCTTCCCGCCGACACCAGCTTCCTTGAGGTAGACCCGGTTCACGAGACCGGCAAGGTGACCGTGGCTCTGAATAACGGCCAGCCCCAATTCACCATTCACCAGCCCTCGGCTTGGGATTTTCTTGAGCTCTCGGACGATTGGGTACAATTGGCCGAGCGGGCCGACGCCATCTGCTTCGGGTCGCTGGCGCAGCGCGCGCATGAGTCGCGGCAAACGATTCAGACCTTGGCGGCGCAGGCTTCCGCGTCCTGCATTCGCGTCTTCGATGTGAACCTGCGCGCGCCCTTCTTCTCCGGCGAGGTGATCCAGGAGTCGCTGGAACTGGCCACGGTGATGAAGATGAACGATGCCGAAGTGCCGCAGGTGCTGGGCCTTCTGGGGCTTCCGGAGTTTGAGGGGACGCCGCAGGACCAGTTGCGCCTGGGCGCGCAGCGGCTGCTGGATGAGTTCCCGACATTGCAAATGGTGGCCATTACCCGCGGCGCAAACGGCAGTCTGCTGGTGGCGCGCGACGAGTGGAACGAGCATCCCGGCCACCCGGTGAAGGTGGCCGACACCATTGGCGCGGGCGACAGCTTTACCGCCGCCCTGACCCACTACATGCTGCGCGGAGCGGACCTGGCCACGCTGAACGAAGCCGGCAACCGCTGGGGCGGTTGGATGGCCACGCAGTCCGGCGCCATGCCGGTTCTGACTGAATCGGTACGGGCCGGGATTGAAGCGGCGATTGAAGGTTGATGAGCCCGGGTTGAGATTCGTGGTATCCCACCCATTCCGCAAAAAACGCGGAATGGATGGGGCACCCGGGTATGGTGGCAGGTTATCTGGCAGGCGGGTCCGGTGGCGGGGGTGTTCCTGGCGCAGGCGGCGGCAGAACGGGCCGGTGCTTCGCGCGCAGATAGGCTACGAGCTGGGCCGCCTCTTCGTCGGTGACCGAGTCAGCGAATGGAGGCATTTTCTGGCCGCCGTTCAGAATCTGATACGTGATTCTCTCCAGCGTCCACTGCTTGTCTTTGTCAATGTTGGCAAGCGATGGACCTTTTTTGGTGCCCGCGAGGTCGTCTCCATGGCAGTGCGCGCATCCCTTGCCGCGGAAGAGGATCGCCCCGGCCTCTTCGGCAGCCTTGTTCTTGTCGGCGGCAAAGCTGCACGGGGGCAGGGCAGCAAGGAGAACAGCCAGTGCGGCGCCGGCGGTGAAGGACTTTAGATGAGGAATCACGCATCCGATTTTCTCATGCGCCGGCGCGTCTGCGCCTCATCCATTCGATGGCCGGCGCGGCTTGAGGAAGCAGCGGCAAGCCCCGCGGTGTAACCTGCTCGATATGCAAATCAAGGCCAGTGCCTACGCAACTCTGCTGCGCCAGGAACTCGGTGCGCGCAACCGCATCTGGGCGCGGAGCCAAGCGCATGTCGAGAGCTACGGCAATCCTCCGGTGATTGTGTACGAACCCGGGGAGGACCGGCACGGCAACTTCTTCGATCACGCTTACCAGGCGATGAGTGCCCGTCCGGAGTGGATGCGCCGGTTCGACAAGATTCACGCGCAGGGCCGTGCGCTACCCAAGGCCGAGACAGGCCGCCGCTGGCGCGAACTGGATTCCTCAATGAGCTCCGACGCGCTGCTGATGAATATCTTCTGCGCGCCGGGCGTGCTGGAGTCGCATGCAGTGCGCGGCGCTCTTGGCATCGGCGCTCAAGAGCCGGCGATCTTCGGCTGGAAGGCGCGTGTGCCGCTGGCCAGCGGCCGCTTTGACCGCACTGAAGTGGACCTGCGTTTGGGCTCGCTGCTTATCGAGGCGAAGCTCACCGAGGGCGACTTCCAGACGCGCGAGGCAACGATTGTTGAAGGCTACCGCGACTTCGATGCGGTCTTCGATCGCGGCCTGCTGCCCCGGGTTGAGTTGGTCACCGCAAGGCGCAGAGAACCCACCGAATCGCCGGAGGATTATTCGCAGGAGTTCGAGAGTTTTGTTGACGCCGCCGCTGCCGAGTCCGGCATTCTTCCGGTGACTCAACCTGCGCCTGCAACACTTTCATGTTCTGCCGCTGCGGGCATTCCTGCCTATTCGAGCTACCAGCTGATTCGCAACGTGCTCGCGGCGCAAGCCGAGTGGTGCAGCTTCTGTGTGATTCACGATGCGCGCCGTCCGGATCTGCGCGAGTCGTGGTTTCAGGTGATGGCGGCCGTCAAGTCTGCCGAGCTCCGCGTCCGCCTCGCGGTGCTTACATGGCAGGAACTCGCGGCAATGCTGCCGCTTGCGCTTCAAGACTTCCTTGATGCGAAGTACGGAATTGTTGCGCCCGGTTGCACAGCCTCGTCGATCACAGAGGCAGCGGAGTAATTCCGCATTTTCACTGGGCGATTTTCGCAAAACCTAAATCTCGTTGGTATTCCTCCTATTCCACAGAAAACGCGGAATGGATGGGGCACGAAAGTCTATGCCAAAAGAAAAAATATCTAGAAGGCGGTTTCATCGACCACGGCTACTTTCTGATAGCCGCCCCCAAGCGCTGTGCCGTTCAGGGTCAGATTGCCGGGCGCGTAGGTAAGCGCGTACTGGACACGAAGCGCGACGCTATTGGCCACCGAAGCATTGGTGTCGATGGAGCGAAGATGTTGCGGCCCCATGGCCAGGGTCCACGATTCATGAATCGCATCTAGCGCGTACTTGGAGGGCAGGGTCCCGTAATGGGCCGCCACTGCGGGGTCCATCGTGAGTCCTTGCGCCAGCGCTTTGGCCACCATCCAGCCCAGGGTAATGTCGCTCAGCGTGGTCGCGGCATCTACGCCTGCGCCTTGGGGCGTACCCCCGCCCACGTCGCTGTGACAGCCTGAAAACCACACCTGCTCCACCGTCTGCCCCGGGGCTGGGTTGCCGGTCCACAGCGTGGCCGGAAACTGGGCGCGCACTTCGTCCACCGCCATAGCGTGGTAAGCGTTCTTCACGTTCGGATGCAGGCCTGTATCCAGAAACCCATAAGCCTTCTGGTCGATTCCGCCAAAGAGCGATGGAATTCCCAGCGATCCTACCGTGTCCCACACTCCGACCATGCGGATGGTCGCCGGCCCAAGGCCGCATCCGGTAAGCCCGGCCAGGATTGAAGCGCGATTCACCGGGTCGCGATAAGCGGCAAATGCCTGCACGACGCAGTTGTCGCTGAAGGACCCAGTGGGCAGACCGCAGTTGGCGATCATCCCCGCCAGGCTGCGCACCGTGTACGCCCCCCGGCTGAAGCCAAAAAGAAAAATCTCGTCTCCCGGCTCGAAGACGTGGGCAATTTTGGTGTAGCCGTCCTGGACTTTCTGGAGCAGCCCATCGCCCACCGCACCCTGCAGAATCTTGTGGAACCCAGTTGCGTCGGCGCCCACGCCGTCGTCGTAATAAGTCACCTGGTCAGCACTCATGGTCAGCGCTTTGTAGAGCTTATAGACGTTGGTGTTGCTCAGCGGCGCGTCCCAAGTTCCGTCCGCGCAAAAGACTATCCGCTTGCCCATGGCTTCTCCTTTTACCAACCGCGACCGTTCCACACTCGGGTATCCCAAACGCGGCTTCTTTGCGCTAGCGCAAAGAGCGCGATAGCTGGCCGGTTTCATATCAGCCCATGCAAACCGCGCGACCCTCCCACCGGCGCATGCCGCCATTCCGTCTTGCGACCTGCACCCTTGGCCTTTGCCTGATTGCCGTCGGGTGCTCTGTCTCCCCGATTGCCAAGCACGCCACCGCCGTGTCAACGATTGCTACCCAGGTGGTTACCAACTCTGAGGATGCTTATCGCGCCGCAATCGACTTGCACGACCGGGAACAGGTTTCCGCGGGCGTTCTGCTGATTCAAGAGGGCAAGGCTTGGGACTACGACCAGATCACTCCGCTGCTGACTCCGGAAGCGCTGAAGACGAGAGTGCAGATACTGGACGCCCTGAAATCCTACGCGCAATCGCTTACTGAAGTGACCGGGGGGCTGGCGTCTCCGGCGCTTACCACGGCGGCAACCACGACGGGAACCAACCTGAAGTCCATCGGGACCAGCATTAGCAGCGAACCGGGTCTCAAGGCATCGGGGTTCTCCATCACGCCGGAAACCGCCAACCTGGTGAGCGCCGCGACGCTGGAGATCGGTGAATTCCTGGTCTCAAAGAAGGTGAATGCTGCGCTGCCCGCGATCACCGCCCAGATGGATCCCCAGGTTGAGCAACTCTGCAAGCTGCTCAACGACGACATCGTCATCTTGCGCAGGTCGTCGAAGAAGGACTATGACGATATGTCGCGCCAGGAGTGGACGTTTATCCAGTCAAACAAGGACAAGCTAAGTCCCGTCGAGCTGCGCGACGAAGTAGAGAAGCTGCCTACGTATCGCAAAGACGAGCAGAGCGCCGACGCTTTGCTGGCCGGGCTGCAAAGCTGCCTGGGGGAGCTTGCGATGACCCACCATGCGCTGGCGGCCGCGGCGCAGGGCAACAACCCCGAAGCGCTGACCGCCCGGCTGGGTGAATTGGTCGCGGCCGGCAACGACCTGAAGACCTTCTACAAGAGCCTGCCCACCAAGTAACCCCAAGGAGCGAAGCCCGATGTCAACGCCGGCCACACCACCGCAGCCTTCTGAAGCCCAGGTTTACGCCATTTACCAGAGTGTGCTCGACGTGTTAAACGCGGAGTGCAAGGCGGCGACCGGAGCGGCCACGCTGCCCCTGAACGACGCCGCGCAAGCCGTGAGCGATATGATGACCGCCCAGAACGAGGTCGCACTGCAGGCCAGCACTGCGGCCTTCAAGGAACTGACGCCGGAGATGAAGAAGGCCAACGACGCGCTGAAGAAGTTGAAGGACCAGATTGCGGCAATATCGGCCGGCATCAACGATGTGAACAAGGTTGAGGGAGCCATCAACGAGGTGCTGCAACTTGCCGGGAAGTTTATGTAATCCGGGCTTACCGTATCAGCCGCCGGATGGGCTCATTGTCAGCGTAGACGCGCCACTCGGCCACCTTGCCGTCCGCGATCAGAGCCCGCAACGCCGCCGGAGTTTCCCACCGGTTTTGAGGCTTGAGTTCGCCGTCGGATGAGTAAGTACCGCGCGCCACTCCCAGCATCACCACGACAAATGGGCCGTCCCCCTGGGCGAAGCCGGCGAGGAGCGATGGGGGAGCGGAGGGATCCGGGTTTCCCGGATTCTCTTCGCAAAAAGTCTCGCGTACGTCGATTGAGTAATCGGGCATCATGCGGAAATACCCGGCCCATGCCGTGCGCATCGCGTCGCGTCCCTCGGTCACTCCGCCGAGCGAGTCAACGAATCGGTGGTTGGGAGTCATCAGCTCCACCAAGCTATCGACGTCGTGACGGTTAATTGCTTCGACAACGGAGCGGGCTACTAACCTGGCTGCGTTTCTCATGCCCACATTCTATGCGCAGCCAAGCCGGTAATTTTCCAGAAATAAAGGCTGAGTCGAAGGCGGTAAGTCCTTTGTTTGGTGGGGTAGAAATGGTGTTTTTTGATGTTAATCCTTTTGTTTTTATGGGGTTGCGGCAAAAGTGGGGGAGGGGGTGGGGTCTGATGGGTAAGGGTACGAACCGGGCACATACCTGACAGATTGAACCGGAGACATTCCTGACACTACAAAATTGGGCGCAGAAGCGGGTCGGATGGCTTGGACCATGATGGTTTCTCCGGTTGCGGTCTTTTAATCAGCATAATTTTGATTGTGCGCCGGAGAGGCGTAATTATCTGCAAGCGGATCACGCGGGTTTGCACGAAATTTCATTCGGGACGCTGGGGCGGCTATCAAGGGGCAATCAGGGTGACGGATGTCCAGTTCCCGCCTGTAAACTTAGGTCCGAGGTTTCCCCGGTCTCCAAATGCGAGAGACCGTGGGCACCCGGATCCAGCGGAGAATTTGCATCTTCGGGACCGGCCACCAGCCCGTGTTTCAGTCGCTCCGGATGAATGGGGCGGTTGGGGTTCGTGATGAATGGGGCGGTTGGGGTTCGTGGTATCCCATCTATTCCGCAAAAAAGCGTGGAATGGCTGGGGCATGGGGCTTTTGTGGAATTGGCCGGTTGGGGGTTGTGGTATCCCAGGTCTCAAAATCGAGACCTCCACCCCACGGACGAAGACCTGTCCGTGGGGACCCCGGGACCTGAGGCACCCAGCTCTTGTGGAATTGGGCGGCGGTCCGTCTGGGTACGAATCAAATAGAGATAGAGAAGGGAATTGAGGAGACGCGATGAGGATGTTTCAATGGCGCGAGGCAGTGGCGTTTTTTGTCTTGTTGAGCTGTTTTGTTATGGGAGCGAGTCAGGCGGCTGCAGCGGAAAGTGGAAGCTTGAAGGTGGGCGCGGCGAAGGTGGATATAACTCCTGCGCCGGATGCGGCGCGGCCGCCTACGGGCAAGTATGCCCACGAGCATCTTTATATTCGAGTGATCGTGCTGGATAACGGCATGACCCGCGCGGCCTTGATTGCCGTGGAACTGGGAGGCATGAGCGATCCGATATGGGCTGAAGCTTCAAGGCAGATTGCGGCGGAGTTGAAGTGCCCGGTGGAGAACATTTTGATGTCGGCCACGCACACGCATAGCTCGTCGATGCCCTCGGCACCGAGCAAACCGGGAGAGCCGCCGCACCCGTTTCTTCCGCCGGTTGAGTTTATGGCGGGCAAGATGATGGATGCCGTGCGGCAGGCCGAGGCCAGGATGCAGCCGGCGCAGATGGGATACGGGACGGGGCTGGCTTATCTGAATGTGAACCGCGATGCGATCAACCCGGTGACGCACTTGTGGACCCAGGCGCCGAACCTGGTGGCGCCGTCGGACAAGACGGTGGCGGTGCTGAAGTTTGAGACGCCGGCGGGGCAGCCGATCGCGGTTTACGTGAACTATGCGATGCATCCGATCAACGGATACCTGGTGCAGTTTGTGAGCGGCGATTTTGCGGGCGCGATGAGCAACTACGTGGAGCAGGCGTATGGGAACGATGCCGTGGTGGCGTTTACGCAGGGGGCGTCGGGCGACCAGAGCCCGCTTTACATGAGGCAGGGCACGAATGCGCTGGCTTCGGAGTCCGGGGTTCCGATTACAGGGAATGTGCTGGTGCGCGAGTCGATTGAGGCTCCGCTGCGTGATCGGACGGTTGCCGCAAAGCCGCTGGACCCGGAGGTGCAGGACAGGCTGGAGCGCTGGATGGAAAGCGAAGGGCAAGTGCTTGGCGAAGAGGTTATTCGGGTGATGACGGAGACGACCCAGACCTCGCGCGATGTAAGAATCTGGGGCGCGCAAAGCAAGGTGACGTGCCCGGGGCGAACGCGCACCGACAAGGGCCGCGAGGGAATGGAGGCGAGCTACGTGGACGGCAACCCCGTGAACCTGAGGCTGGGCATGCTGGGCGTGGGCGACGTGGCGCTGACCTCGATCAACGCCGAGGTGTACACGCTGATTTCGCAGCGCATGAAGAAGCAGTCGCCGATGACCAACACCATGATGGTGACATTGGCGAACGGCAATGCGAACTCGGGATACATTCCCGACGACGCGTCGTTCAGCCATAACTCGTTTCAGGTTTTGAGTTCGCATTTAAAGATTGGCTGCGCGGAGAAATCCATTGCGGACGGGATGACAGACCTTATCCGCCAATATGAGCGGCTGGGGCGGTAGCGTGGTGAATCGAGATTCGTCGAAAAAGAACGAAGAGCAAATGCAGGTCCTTCGACTCGCTGCGCTCGCTCAGATGACGGCTTTGTTTTGGTGCGGTCGCTGCCGATGAACGGGGTTATCTGAGTGTTGCGGCATCCCATCCATTCCGCAAAAACGCGGAATGGATGGGGCACCCGGAGTAGGTGCGAATTGAGCGTGGTCTTTCGAAATGCGGCGTTGCGGGTGACAGACCGGTTCAGCGGGAGGGCAAATCTGTTGCCGCGGCTTCCCCCTTCTCGACCGCACCGCCTACAATAAGCAGAGCAACTTTAACCCCCGAGGAAACCCATGCCGCTGTCCGGAGAAGCGATCCGCCTGATGAACTACATTGACGATGTTGCCGTGACCCTGCGCCGGGTTCTGGCCACGATCCCCACGCTGACACCCGAAGAGCGCGCCCGCGTAGCGGAGCACCTGATCCAGGCCAAGCCCAACGCAGAGGATGTTGCACAAGCACTGGCCGCCAAGTAAGCCGCCGCTTGCCGATTACAGTCGCTATTATCGGAGCCGGGCCGCTAGGCCGGTGGCTCGCCATGAGTGCGGCGCGCGCCGGCTATCGCGTGCTGCTTGAAGACGTGATGCCGACAAATTTGCGGCATGCGCAGGAAGCTCTGCGCAACGAACTCGGACCGGATGCGCTGCCGAATGTGACCTTCATGTCCACGATTGAAGATGCGGTGCGGCAGGCCGACCTGGTGGTTGACTGCGTGCCGGATGAGTTGGAGTCGAAGCTGGAGATTCTGTGGCTGCTTGACCGGATGGCTCCGCCGCGCTCGGTGCTGGCCACGCCCACCATGCGCCTCTCGATTGCCGACCTGGCCAACTGCACCTATCGCGCCGACAAGGTGATTGCCATCGCCGTCGAGGCTTCGGCGCTGTCAGCAGGCGCCGGAAAAGAGATTCTGCTGCGCAACGGTCCGTTGACGAGCGATGAGACTGTGGCGCTGCTGAAGGGGTTTTGGGAGCGGCTGGGATTTGAGCCTCGATTTGAGGGCTTCGCATTGGAAAAGCTGTGAATGGGTGGGGGAACTGAGAGCGCGGACGAGGACGTCCGCGCTACTGCCGACCGGGAGGTCGGCGCTACTCGCTGCTGGCTAAGGGCTACTTTCCGTTCAGCACTTCTTCGTAATATTTGACGTAGTGCGGCACAACCAGGGACGAGCAATAGCGCTGTTGCGCGGTCTTCCGTCCGGCTTCGCGCATGGCTTCAAGTTTTGCGCGATCCTTGAGCAGGCCCACTGCTCCGGCGGCCATCTGTTCGACATCCCCAACCGGATAGAGCAGGCCGGTGATGCCGTCGTCGATGAGTTCGGGCACGCCGCCAACGCGGGTGGCGATGGATGGGACCTTGCAGGCCATGGCTTCAAGAGCGGCCAGGCCGAACGACTCGAGCGCGCTGGGCATCAGCATCAGGTCAGCGAGCGGCAGCAGTTCATGCACCCGCTCCTGCTTGCCCATGAAGTGAATCCGGTCGTTGATTTTCAGGTCGTGGGCCAGCCATTCCGCGGTGGAGCGGTCGGGGCCGTCGCCCACCAGAACGAGTTGTGCGGGGACCTCTTTGGCCACCAGAGCGAAAGTCTTCACCAGGTCTGTAACGCGCTTGACCGGCCTGAAATTGGAGAGATGCATGAGGATTGCTTCATCGGGCCGGGCCAGACGGGCGCGGGCCGTGGCGCGCGCTGTTTCGTCTTTGATGGGCACGTAAACATTGCAGTTGACGAAGTTGGTGACCACCTCGATGCCCCGGGTGATGCCGAAGTGCTTGATCGTTTCCTCCTTCAGATAATTGGAGATGCTGGTGACCCCGTCGCTCTCCTGGATGGCGTAGCGGGTGATGGGCAGGTAGCTGCGGTCGAGGCCCACGAGCGTGATATCGGTGCCGTGCAGGGTGGTGACGAAGGGCAGGCGCATTCCACGGGAAGCGAGCATTTGCCGCGCCAGCAGGGCGCTGACCGAGTGAGGAATGGCATAGTGCACGTGGAGCAGATCGAGATGATTGAATTCAGCCACTTCTGCCATGCGCGAAGCCAGCGCCAGATCGTAGGGAGGGAACTCGAAAAGGGGATAGCTGGAGACTGGAACCTCGTGATAATGAATGCCCTCGTCGCGTCCGCTGAGCCGAAAGGGCTGCGAGTAGGAGATGAAGTGGACCTCGTGGCCCATGGCAGCGAGTTCAATACCGAGTTCGGTGGCCACCACGCCGGAACCGCCGTAGGTGGGGTAACAGGTGATTCCGATGCGCATAAATCCCTCTTGCAAATTGGCTGCTGGTGGTGAAGCGCGCAATTAATGTCCAATCGGCATCAATTGGCGGTATTTCAAAAGTCGCGGATTCCGGGACGGCACCGGGAAGCTTAGCCGATCCATTCAGAGGCTGTCCAGACCAAGGTTACCATTCTGAAGTTCAGAACGGCTCCGTCGCTGTAGATGCCATGGCTTAGAGCGGTTCCAGAATTCACGTGTCCTATTGAGAGCAGTGAAAGGTGCCATTTTCTTGAGGAAAAATGGCATTTAGCAGTTGCGGTTTTGGGGTACAACGATTCTGGAACCGCTGTAGACTCAAACTACATGCTCAACCGGGGCTATGCCTACACCACTATCATCAGCAGCAGATACCATGGGCAAACCCTGCTCTCCCACCTGGCAAGCCTCTATCCTCACTCAACACGACAAGCGTGGCAACAAAAACTGAACAACGGCGAAGTCACCCTCAACGGCGTTGCAGCTAACGGAGGCGAATCGGTGGTCTCAGGACAGTTACTTATCTGGCACCGTCCGCCGTGGATAGAGCCGGAGGCTCCTCTTCACTTCGAAGTCCTGTTCGATGACCCCCATCTGTTGGCCGTCAACAAACCAAGCGGACTGCCCACGCTGCCCGGCGGCGGCTTCATGGAAAACACCCTGCTGCGCCTGGTGCAAAAGCGAACCCCGAACGCAAACCCTGTCCACCGGTTGGGCCGAGCAACGACGGGCATCGTCCTCTTTGCCAAAACAGCGCTGGCGGCCTCTCATCTATTCGCAAACTGGAATACGCCCAAGGTTCAAAAAATCTACCGGGCGCTGGCTCAAAACATTGCCGAGCACGACACCTACGAAATCCTCACACCCATCGGCCTGGTACCGCACCCGCTCATCGGCCAAGTGTGGGCCGCCAACCCAAGCGGCAAACCGTCAAAGTCATTGGCAAAGGTGATTTCACGCGGCGCGAGCGAGACAACGAATGCGGGCACCACAACATTTGAGGTAAGCCTGTATTCAGGCCGGCCTCATCAGATCAGAATCCACCTGGCATCGATCGGCCATCCCCTGGTGGGCGATCCTCTGTACGGCGCAGGCGGCCGGCCTTTTGAAGATCTCCCCGGACTCCCCGGCGATGGAGGATATTTTTTACACGCCCAATTTTTGAAATTCAAGCACCCCGCAACCGGAGAACAAATCAATCTTGAGGCAGCACTGCCCTCCGGATTCTGATTGCGTCAGCCAAGTTAGAGGCGGGAATCAGACCTCAGTACTTCATAGCCGGCCAAGGGGCCGCTGAGGCTGCAGGCTGGCGAAAGACACACGCTCGATCTCAGGGAAATTGAGAACGGCCTGGAGAGCTTGCCTCTCGATGTCGCGCGACTGGCGCAGCCGCGTGCAGACTTTTGCCAATTCTCGATCATTGTAGCCAGGATGCGTGACCAGTTCCCAAACGCCGGGCTGAAGACTCGAAAGCAGGGAAGTCACGGCGTCGTCGTCGAGGCTGCCCGTTCCGACAACGGCGATTGTTCCGCCCGTGGTGACAAAGCCTTCCTCAGCGATGATCCGCATGCATACCGGCTGCAAAAGCCGCAGGAGGAGCACCTCAGCCATTCGAATCCATGAAGGGGCGCGCGTGGCCCTCAATGCCCAGATCGGCTCGAAGGGATTGCGGACCGCGCTGATTCCGGCGGCGCGCGCGGCGCGCAGAACGGGCCTCAGAACTGCTGGAAACATATGGACGTGCTTGTGGGTATCAATGTGAGAGAGGCGCACCCCGCGATTTTGCAACCAGGCGATTTGAGCAGCGGCCTCGGCCTCAATCTCGCGGACCATCGCCGCGCGTGAGCCAGGTTTGAAGAACAGGCGCGCCAGAAAACCGGCCAGCGAGGAATGCAGGGAACCGGTGCGGGGGCCGACAAGGTGGGGAATGGCTGCGGATCGAAGCACAGGTTCGCCGTCCACCAGAACTACGTGGCAGCCAACGCCGAGCGAGGGGGTTGCGAGAGCGATCTGAATGGCATCATCAGTGGCCAAGGCGCGGGCCATGAGCGAGGCACTGGTAAGCACACTCGCTCGGTGAAGTTCGGCAACGGCGCGGTTGACCCCGGGCGTCAGTCCAAAATCGTCTGCGTTGACAATGAGTTGGGCCACGGGGAGAGTTTATCAACCGAGGGGCTGGGCCAGCGTCCGGGCCGTTCTGCTGGTATGATGTCAGAAGACCGCAGAGGTCTTGAAAGCCCAAGTGGGCGGCTAGCTCAGCTGGTTAGAGCGCCTGCCTTACAAGCAGGAAGTCGGGGGTTCGAGTCCCTCGCTGCCCACCAAGAACCGTTCCCGCAGCGTCCCAGAAAATCCAATTCAAGTACTAAAGGGTGAGGAGATCCCCCGGCTCTGCCGGGGTGGCAGTAGCAGTTGTACGCCGTGCATGAATGACGGCTTGGAGGTGAAAGTCCTCTTCACATCCAGATGGGGAGAAGTGATAGCGAAGCGCAAGGGCGTCGTCGCGAGGCGGGGTCTGAAGGAAGCGTGGAGCAAAGACGCGAGCCGATGAACAATTCACCGGATATGAGGCATACGGCGCTGGACGAGCGGGCACCTGACCGCGAAGTCCATATCCATCAAGGGCGCTGGTTGTAAATTCGGCGGTTGCGCGTTGAAGGCGGTTGAACTTACCTGGGGAGGTCTGTCGCATGTCCCGGAACCGGGACTGAGTGTGGAGCGATCCACTCTGACCGTGCGGCAGAAGTCAGCAGCGGGCATAGTAGGTCGCTACGGTAACTGGAGGCCCAAACGGCAGGAAGTGGTGAGTAGGCAGCGGGACTCGATGAGCGGCAAGCGGCAGAAGAACCAGCTACAGCTGGCCTTTGGCGAGGAGGGGCGGAGTGAAGCTCCAAGGACTCCTGGCGGAGGGATCGAAACGCGCACGGCGAAACGCATATCCGAAAGCCCGGCCGGGAACGATGAACAACTGATGGAAGAGGTCTGCGAGCGGGAGAACTGCTTGCGGGCTTACAAGCGAGTGAAGTCCAACAAGGGCAGTGCGGGCATCGACGGCATGACTGTCGATCAGTTGCCCGGCTACCTGAAGGAGCACTGGCCAGCCATCCGCGAACAACTGTTGAGTGGGACTTACAAACCGCAACCGGTGCGAAGGGTGGAAATCCCCAAGCCGGACGGCGGGGTGCGACAGCTGGGCATCCCGACGGTGCTGGACCGGATGGTGCAGCAGGCGGTGATGCAGGTGCTGCAACGCAGATGGGACGCGGGGTTTTCCGAACACAGTCACGGGTTTCGTCCCGGACGCTCGGCGCACCATGCCGTGGCCAAGGCGCAGCAGTATATCGCCGCAGGCCGGGGCTGGGTGGTGGACCTGGACTTGGAAAAGTTCTTCGACCGGGTCAACCATGATCGGCTGATGAAGTGGTTGGCGTTGCGCATCGCCGACAAGCGAATGCTCCGGTTGATCGGATCGTTCCTGAAGGCGGGTGTGATGGAAAACGGGCTGGTGGGTCCGGTGGATGAAGGAACGCCGCAAGGCGGACCTCTATCGCCGCTGTTGTCGAACGTTGTGCTCGATGAACTTGACCGGGAACTGGAGCGGCGCGGCCACTGCTTCGTGCGTTATGCGGACGACTGCAACATCTACGTGCGCAGCAAACATGCGGGGCAGCGGGTGAAGCGAAGCATTACCGGCTTCATCACGCGCAGGCTCAAGCTCCGGGTCAACGAACAGAAGAGCGCGGTGGCTCGACCAGTAGAACGCAAGTTCCTCGGCTTCAGCTTTACGGCAAATGGCCAGAAGCGGCGCATCGCCCCCAAGGCCATCGTGCGGTTTAAGCGGAAGGTTCGGACAAGCCGGTTCCAGTAAAGCGCGCGCTGGCACTCGCGTTACATCTTCGGGAAAAGGAAATCTGGATCAAGAACGACGAACTGATTGTCGGTAACCAGGCGTCCGATCTCAGAGCCTCGCCGATCTTTCCCGAATATACCGTCACCTGGATTGAGCAGGAAATCGACGATCTGGCATCCCGGCCCGGCGCTGGTTTCGCGGTGAGCGACGAAGACAAGCGCGTCATCCATGAAGTTTGCTCCTTTTGGCATGGTCTTACGGTGCGCGACCGCTCCTATGGCCTTTTCACTGACGAGCAGAGTCGCATCCTTGCCACAACCCTGATGAAAATCGAAGGCAACATGAATGCCGGCGATGGCCATCTCGCGGTCAACTACGAGCGGGTGCTTCAACTTGGGATCGATGGTTTCAAAGACGTTGTGGCAGAGCGCCGCAGCCGCGTTGAACTTGCCGATTGGCAGGGTCTGCATCAGGAGCAGTTCCTGAAAAGTGTCGCGATCGTTCTCGACGCATTATCCAACTACATCGACCGTTACACTCAGCTTGCGACCCGCATGGCAAAGGATGAGACGCGTTCATGGCGCCGGGATGAATTGAATCGGATCGCCGCGAACTGCGCCCTTATCGCTCGCAAACCGCCCGAGACTTTCTGGCAGGCTCTGCAGCTTTGCTACTTCGTCCAGCTCGTGTTGCAGATTGAGTCGAATGGGCACTCAGTTTCGTTTGGCCGGCTGGATCAGTTTCTCTATCCGTGGTACCGTCGCGATGTGGAATTAAGCAACCGGCTCAGCCCCTCTGAGGCGATCGAACTGCTTGAGAGCTGCTGGTTGAAGCTCCTTGAAGTTAACAAGATCCGTTCCGACAGCCACTCGGCTGCATCGGCAGGTGGACCGCTCTACCAGAATGCGACCATCGGCGGTCAGAAGCTGGTGAACGGTCAGCCGCAGGATGCGGTCAATTCGCTTTCGCATGCAATTCTCGAATCGTGCAAAGCATTGCGCTCTACTCAACCGAACCTGTCGGTGCGATACCATTCCGGGCTTTCCGACAAATTCCTGCACACATGCATCGATGTTCTTTGGTGCGGCTTCGGCATGCCCTCCTTTAACAACGATGAGATCGTCATCCCGCAGTTCATCGCTCTTGGCGTGAAGCCCGAGGACGCATATAACTATTCCGCAATCGGCTGCATTGAGGTAGCAGTTCCAGGCAAGTGGGGATACCGTTGCACGGGAATGGCGTTCCTCAACTTTGCCCGGATCCTGCTGCTTGCGCTCGAAGGCGGCAGCGACATCAACACCGGAGAAGTGTTTCTGCCCCAGCAGAAAGCTCTGAGCAAGGGAAACTTCAAAACCTTCGACGAGATCATGGCCGCCTGGGATGCTCAGGTTCGATTCTTCACGCGCAAGTCTATGGAAGTCGAAACTGTTGTCGATACAGCTCTTGAGGAAAATGTTCCGGATATCCTCTGCTCTGCCTTGGTAGACGATTGCATTGGACGCGGAAAAACTCTCAAAGAGGGTGGAGCAGTTTATGACTGGATATCCGGTCTGCAAGTCGGCATTGCAAATCTCGGCAATGGCCTGGCCGCAATCCGGGATTTGATCTTCGAAAAAGGGAAGATCGACCAGCAGGAGTTGGCCATCGCGCTTGAGAATAACTTCAATGGCACGAGCGGCGAAATGCTGCGCCAGCGACTGCTCAACGAAGCCCCGAAATACGGCAACGACCTCGATATGGCTGGGAAGTGGAGCAGGATTACGCGCAAACGCTTGTATGGTTCAGCAAGGCGGCGCAACAGGGATTTGCCGCCGCAGAGTACGATCTCTGGATCATGTATTTCAAAGGTCAGGGTACTTCACGGGACTACTCCCGGGCATTTACCTGGTTCAGCAAGGCTGCCAAACACGGGGATCCGAGCGCCGAAACGAATCTTGGTTATATGCATCTTTACGGACGGGAAGCGGCGATGAGCTACACGCATGCGCGTTCATGGTTTAAGAAAGCGGCAGGCGCGGGGGAGCGATGATGCGAAAGGCTGGCTAAGATGGATGGAGATGAGGATGATTGCCTCAATTCCAACGAACCCGATAGATCGAACCTTCTAAGAGGCCCGCGCAGATGACTCAGTTGGGAGATGCCAGCCGATTACCGGCATTTTCGATCGTCCAACACGGATCTGGGCATGAAGCGTGCGGCATCGCGAACAAGAATGTGAGCCGTGTTGCGCTCTAAACGCGAACGATCATGACTTCAGTGGATTTCATCAACGCCGCCGCAGTTTGCCCTTTGCGGAGTTGCATCTCACGCGCGGCGTCGCTGGTGATGATAGAGGTAATCTGCTGATCTCCGATGGCCAGGACGACCTTTGCCATCAAGCCGCTGATTTTGACCTCGATAACTTTGCCTACCAATTGATTGCGGCCGCTGACGGTTCGAAATCTTTCGCGGGATTCAATACGCGAATTGGCGGGGCTGGATTTCAATAGCGGTTTCAACGCGCTTTGCGGTACACGATGGTGGCCGCCTGGCGTCTTCATGGTCTTGAGCTTGTCATGGAGAATCCACTGCTTGATGGTTGCGTAGCTCACGCCGAGTGCTGCCGCAGCTTCGCGTGGCGTCAGGAGTAGGTCGGTCTCGGGCATCTTTCCCCTCACAAAGAACCGTGTTGCCTGCTGCGAAAGAGTATACCGCGCATTATAGGCGAATGCGGGTGGGTTGCCTTGGCCTCAGTCGAAACTCAATAGATTTCGTATTTCGCAGTCCGTTGCGTCGGTCTTGACGTATTTTCCTGCCTCCAGGCGATTCCCCTCATCTTGAAGACGCAAGGCTTCGACCCAGGCCCATAGAAATCTCACGGGCTCAGCCGTTTTCTCGGTGAATGATTGGTTCAGCCTATCATTTGCTCGAGAACAAAGTATTGGACACATATTGCGTTTTGACTGAGAATCAAAGCGTAGAAAAGCGTTAATGTAAAGTAAGTAAAAACGAGATAGGCGGAATCGCCGACTGGTCCATCCAAACGGGTGCAAATCAGCGCAGAAAGAGGGAATTCCGATGAAGTTTCAAAACGCCATTTTGGTCGTCGTGTCGCTCTTGGCGACCTGCGGACTTGCAGCGTCCGCACAAGTTGCTGGCAAGCTGACGGGGCGGGCTCTCGATCCGTCTGGCGCTGCGATTGCAAACGCCCAAATCGAATTGACAGAGTCTGCGACCAACGTGCATCAGAGCGCAGTCACGACGAACTCCGGGGTTTATGTCTTCATCAATCTCAAGCCCGGACTTTATCGCATTGACGCAGCGGCGGCGGGCTTCAGCCACCTCACGCGCACCGAGATTACGGTGCCAACAGGTGAGACTGTCGGCCTGGATCTGACCCTGAGTGTCGGGACCGCACAGCAATCGATTAAAGTCAGCGGGGATGCTCCGTTGTTGCAGTCGGCCACCAGCAACATTGAAAGCAATATTGCCGGGACAACGGTGGCGGCCATGCCGCTGAACACGCGAAACTTCATACAGCTGACGACACTGGCGCCCGGGGTCGAACTGCCTCCGGGGACGCAACTTCCACGCATCAACGGTGGAAGACCGAGGACGAATGAATACCTCTACGACGGCATCTCGGCATTGCAGCCGGAGCCCGGCCAGGTGGCGTTCTTTCCACTTCTCGATGACATACAGGAATTCACGGTCGAAACCAACAACGTTCCCGCGGAGTTCGGTCGTTTCAACGGCGGTGTGGTCAATGCTTCCACGCGCTCAGGCTCGAATGCATTTCACGGGAGCTTGTTTGAATTCCTCCGCAACGAAGATTTGAACGCGCGCAACTACTTTGCAACCACCGGGAGGAAGCCGGAGTACCGCCGCAATCTATATGGAGCAACATTCGGTGGTCCCATCCTCCATGATCGGCTCTTCGTGTTTGCCGATTACCAGGGCATAAAGCAGTTGATTGGAGTGACGAGGATTTCAACGATTCCCACGATGAACGAGAGACAGGGGATCTTCACAGGGGTGTCGAAGATATATGATCCTTCGACGGGCCATATAGTCAACGGCAAACTCGTGCGGCAGGAGTTTCCCAATGACGTAATCAACACCCCACTCGACTCGGCGGCGTTGGCTCTGCTGGCCCGCTTTCCAACTCCAAGCAATCTGACCGCAGCGGCGAACAACTACACCCGGACAGCCGACGACGCAGACCACCAGAACCAGTTTGACCTAAGGGTTGACGGCGCCTACAAAAGCCGGGATCGCGCATTTGGCCGCTACACGTTTTATAACGAGGTGGAGCAGCCGGTTACTCCGTTGCCTGATGGAAGTGGCGCAATCTCAGGCACAGTACTTGGAACCGGCGGCGTCGCGGGGCTTTCGTATGTGCGGGGCCAGCAAGCCGTCCTGAACGAGACTCACACCTTTCGCCCAAATCTGTTGAACGATCTGCGTCTTGGTTATACGCGCCGCAACAACAACATCGCCGGCGCCACGCTCAACGACACGGCCTCGGCGGCGCTGGACATTCCGGGCATTCCAACGAATGGTGCATTCAACAATGCCCTGCCTCTTTTCACATTTACTGGATTTCAGCAGATCGGGCCATCGGCAAGCACGTTTTCTCTTTATCAGACGGGCGTATGGGAGGCGGTGAATTCCGTTTCGCTTACCAAGGGCGGCCACGCGCTCAAGGCTGGTATTGATTTCCGCTGGTATCAACTCAATACCGTATCGCCGCCCAACCCAACCGGCTCATTTGCGTTTACAACCACCGGCACGAATCAACAGGGCGTAACCAGCAGCGGCAACTCGATTGCGAGTTTTCTGTTAGGCCAGGTGGATACATTCCAGATAGATCTACAGGAGAGCAAGATCCGCCCGCGCGACCATATTGAGGAGTACTTTGTGCAGGATGACTGGAGGGTGAGCAGTCGCCTGACCGCGAACATCGGCGCCCGGTGGACATTGCACTTTCCGTCAACTGAAAAGACCAACCAGGGGGCTGTGTTCAACCTTCAGGCGCAACAGCTCGACTACCTGGGACAGGGCGGGAATTCGCGCAGCGCCAGGGAGTTGCACTATGCAAATGTCGCCCCGCGCATTGGCGTAACGTATCTTCTCACACCCAGGACAGTGGTGCGGTCGGGCTACGGGATCGTCTTCATTGATCAGTCGGGAATTACGACGCCTTTTACAACTCCGCAATTTCCTTACATCCAGAATGTCCAGCAGAAGACGCTGGACAGCCTGACCTCGGCATTTCGGCTCTCCAGCGGCCCTTCCGTGGCTCCCATTCCATTCACTCCGGATGCAGGGCTTGGGCAAAGCGTTTATACCGCGAAAAAGACCGCCGGGTCTGGCTACGTTCAACAGTGGAATCTCGCGGTGCAACGGGCAATTACCAACAACCTGTCGGTTGAGGCGTCCTATGTGGGGTCGCGCATCATACATGTGGGAATCCCGGATTCAAATCTCAACCAGCTCACCGCAAGCCAACTGGCTGAGGGTTCGCCTCTCCTCACCAAAGTTGCGAATCCCTATTACGGGCAGTTGCCCATCTCCAGTTCGATTGGCGGAAAGACTGTTACCGAGGCGCAGTTGCTGAAGCCCTATCCGCGATTCCTCAACGTAGCCACATACAGGAACAACACGGGGACCACGAACTACAACGCGGGCGAGGTGCAAGTGGAGCAACGTTTCGCTCACGGCGTAAGCTTCCTGTTTGCCTACACCCACTCGAGGCTCATCGACGACGCATCGTCTGTCTTTTCGACGACGGTGCTTTCTTCTCCCAATTCGAGCAGCCTGATTGCGGCAGACACATTCCGCCCGTATCTTGAACGCGACGTATCGACTGGAGACATGTCGAACGTTACGTCATTTGCGGGAACGTACGACTTGCCGGCTGGCCGCGGACACCGGTTTGCGTCGAGTGGTTTGGCGAGCAGAGCCCTGGGAGGGTGGTCGCTCAACTCGATACTCTTGCTCCAATCGGGAATGCCGGTTGCTGTCACCCAGGCCACCAACAACAACTCGTTCGCGGGATTTGCGCTGCAACGGCCGAATCTCGTTGGCCAACCAAAGCTCTCGCCGGACAAGCGCATACCAGCAGAGTATTTCGACATTGCGGCCTTTGCCACTACTCCACAGTTTGAGATTGGCACTGCTTCGCGCAACCCGGTGCGTGGCCCTGCGTATCGCAATTTGGACCTCGCCTTGATCAAGCACACGAAACTGTTCCGCGAATACGATATGGAGTTTCGAGGCGAGATCTTCGACATTTTGAATACGCCTCAGTTTGCGCAGCCTAACGGCAGTTTTGGATCGCCTGCATTCGGCAGCATCACAGCAACAGCGACCGACCCTCGAATAGTGCAGTTCGCGGTTAAGCTGAGTCGTTGACCGGGGGCAGATGCTTAAACAATCAGCATGAGCGTTCTGCGCGCAGGGCGCTTGTGGCTCCCGACTAGCATGGAAACCGATGGGATGCTATATTGAGCGAGATATCAAAGCTCCCAAAGGAGAAGTCCGATGAAGATCAGCGCACGGAACGTGCTTTACGGCAAAATATTCAGGGTGGTAAAGGGGGCGGTGAACGGCGAGGTTGAGCTTGCGCTGCAGGGTGGCGAAAAGGTTGTCTCGACCATTACCAACGTGAGCATCGACTCGCTGGGCCTGAAGGAGGGAGCGGTCGCGTTCGCCATTGTCAAGGCCTCTGAAGTGATGATCGGCAAAGGCGTCAAGTCAGGCACAATCAGCGCTCGCAACTTGCTGGATGGAGTTGTAGCCAAACTCGATGATGGGGCGGTAAGCAGCGAAGTGAGCGTCCGGCTAGCAGGGGGCGCGGAGATTGTAGCTTCAATTACCAAGACCAGCGCTCACGCACTTGGATTGAAAGAAGGAGATAACGTCAGCGCCATCATCAAGGCTTCAAACATAATGATCGGCGTATAGCCGTATCCCTCATCGGGAAGCGAAGTGAGGAGCTTGAGAATGCTGAGGCCGAGGCGGGAACGTGGCGCCGGCAAACGATTGTTGGGCACGGTTTTTGCGCTCTCGCTGCTCAGCGTGTTGATGGCGTGTCATCGTTCCCAACCCGCGGTGCTGACAATTTCTGCAGCGGCCAGCCTGACCGACGCAATCCAGGAGATTGAGACCAGCTACCGGCGCGACCATCCGAAAGTCGAAGTGAGGAATAACTTCGGTTCTTCCGGTACGCTGGCGCGCCAGATTGAAGATGGCGCTCCGGTCGATGTTTTCATCTCAGCCGCATCAAAGCCCATGGACGAACTGGCGGCGCGCAAACTGCTCGCGGCCGATTCGCGCCGCGATCTTTTGCGGAACAGTTTGGTCCTCATCGTTCCGCGGGATTCCAAACTCGGCAGCATTCAACAACTCACCGATTCCAGCGTGCGGGTCATCGCGCTCGGCGATCCCGCAGGCGTTCCGGCCGGGCAATATGGACAGCAAACTCTCGCTTCAATGCACCTGCTTGACGGCGTGCAATCGAAGCTGGTGCTGGCCAAGGACGTGCGCCAAGTGCTGGCCTATGTGGAGACCGGCAACGCGGACGCTGGATTCGTCTATGCAACCGATGCGCTGATGTCTCCCAAGGCGAAGGTCGCGGCAACGGCGCCGGAATCGACTCACGACCCCATTGTGTATCCAGCGGCGGCCATTGCAAACGGACGCCATGCAAATGTCGCGCGCGAGTTTGTTGAGTACCTGGGGAGTGCGCAGGCCAGGGCCGTCTTTGAAAAGCGGGGATTTACCATGGCACTACAGTGATCCTTCCCATTGATCCATCGCCGCTGATTATTTCGCTGGCCACCACCTGCACCGCAACGGTGGCAACGTTCGTTCTAGGACTGCTGGCGGCACGGGCCATGTATGGGTTGCGCGGCAGCCTGCGCGCGTGGATTGACGGCGTTCTGACGCTTCCCCTGGTTCTGCCACCAACTGTCATCGGGTTCTTTCTGCTTCTGCTCTTTGGCCGGCGAAGCCCGGTGGGCCACGCGCTTGAACTGATCGGCGTGATGGTGGTGTTTTCGTGGCCGGCTACGGTGATCGCAGCCACGGTTGTCGCATTCCCACTGATGTACCGAACATCGCTGGGCGCACTGGAACAGGTGAATCCTACGCTGCTGCAGGCGGCGCGCACGCTGGGAGCATCGGAGGCGCGGGTCTTTCGTCGCATTCTATTACCTCTTGCCGCGCCGGGCATTGTGGCCGGAACAGTGCTGGCGTTTGCGCGTGCGCTGGGCGAGTTCGGCGCCACACTCATGCTCGCCGGCAACATTCCCGGAAGAACGCAGACCATGCCCATCGCAATCTTCTCAGCTGCGGAAGGCGGAGAGATGCGGGCCGCGGGCATTTGGGTTGCGATCATCGTAGTGCTTTCACTGGCGATCATTCGGCTATTGAACTACGAAGGCGCTGCGCGGAGAGCATGGAAGTTTGACGCGGAGCCTGGAGCAGCGGAACCGAAACTGATCGGCCAAGCGCTGAATGTGCCGCAAACAGCCGCGGACGGCGAGTCGTCAGCGACGCTGGAGATTGATGTCGAGAAATCACTGGAGAACTTCGAACTTGCCGTTCAATTTAGAGCGGGGCGTGGGGCGGTGGGATTGCTGGGCGCATCCGGCGCAGGTAAATCGATGACCTTGCGCATGATCGCTGGTGTGGCCACTCCGGACAAGGGGCGCATAGTTTTGGATGGGCGCGTGCTGTTCGATAGTGCAACGGGCGAGAACGTTCCTCCGGCTCGCAGGCGCATCGGCGTCGTTTTCCAGGACTATGCTCTCTTTCCACACATGACAGTGGCGGAGAATGTTGCGTTCGGCCTGAATAGGTTATCCGCAGTGGATCGCACGGCGAGGGTGCGTCTGCATCTGGATAAGATGCACATTGGGGAGTTGGCGAACCGGTATCCAAAGGAGATTTCCGGCGGGCAGCGGCAGCGGGTGGCGGTTGCGCGCTGCATGGCGATTGAGCCGGCAGCGCTGCTGCTCGATGAGCCGTTTGCTGCACTCGATCCGCATCTGCGGCGACAAATGGAAGAGCAGCTTCGCGCTACGCTGCGCGGGTACAAAGGCGTGGTGATCTTTGTGACCCACGACATGGAAGAGGCGTTTCGATTTTGCGCGGAGTTGCTTGTGCTGGATAGCGGACGGGTAATTGCGTGCGGACCCAAGCATGCTCTCTTTGAACAACCTCGTTCAATGGTCACTGCCAGATTGACCGGATGCAAGAATATCGTTGCAGCGACTCAGGCAGACGCGAACCACCTGGCCGTAGAGGCATGGGGTTGCAATCTATCACTCGCTGCGCCACACGCTGCCGCAATCCAGCAGGTCGGCTACCGGTCGCACCATTTCCGGTTTCAGCAGAACGCTGCGGGCGAAAATGTCTTCTCGTGCTGGCTGATGGAAACCAGCGAAGCTCCGCACGAGATGACACTCTATCTGCATCTTCACCGAGAGCCGCAACCCGGTGATCTCCCTCATCTTCAGGCGGATCTTCCCAAAGAACAATGGCGGGCGCTCAGCAGCCATCCGCAGCCTTGGCTGATCCAGATCGATCCAGCGCGGTTGCTGCTACTGGAAGACTGAGCAGGTTCCTGATTCAAGGGGCTGCTTTCCTGTGAATTCACCGCGAAGATGAAATCGTAGGCAGCGGTCGCTTTGCCCGGTGGGATTGCCTACCAGTGCCGGATGAGCGGCCTAAAAAACGATTGCGCGATTTTCTACGGATCCAAACATCCTGCGTCGAGGAATGCTTCTCTGGCATTGGAGGTGGGGCTTTGCCGCCCCTCCCAACCGTCGTTTATTTCGGCAGATTTCCCTTGACAACGATGCCGCCCTCCGAATAATTTTGTCGGTGACATTCCATCTGACAGTACAACTGTATCGACTAGCGGTTTAGATGGCGGGCGTGAATTCCGAATCGAGAACTGGCAGGCGGGTCGAGTTCAATCGCCCGGTGCGCTCCGAGTAAGGGAACACGTCTTGCCAGGGAGATGAGCATGAGCAAAGAAGTTCGCATGACGAATTCATCAACCGGCGGTCCCGTTTTCGTCTACGTCAACGACGGAAAGATTGTCCGCATGACGCCGATGGATTTGGACGAAACCGATGCACCGTCCTGGGAGATTGAAGCAAGAGGACACACGTTCAAGCCACCCCGCAAGACGACGGTCGCCGTCTACACGCAGGGATTCAAGTCGATGATTTATTCAGACAAGCGCATCAAGTTCCCGATGAAGCGCGTGGACTTCGACCCAATCGGCAACCGGAATATCCAGAACCGCGGCATCTCAGGGTACGAGCGGATCAGTTGGGAAGAAGCGATTGACCTGGTGGTCAACGAAATCAATCGCATCAAGCATCAGTATGGGCCTTCCGCAATTCTATCCACGCCGAGCTCGCATCACATGTGGGGAAACGTGGGCTACCGGCACAGTACCTATTTCCGCTTCATGAACATGATGGGCTTTACCTATGCCGACCACAACCCCGATAGCTGGGAAGGCTGGCACTGGGGCGGAATGCATATGTGGGGCTTCAGTTGGCGGCTTGGCAACCCCGAGCAGTACAACCTGCTTGAGGACGGCCTGAAGCACGCGGAGATGATTGTCTTTTGGTCAGCTGACCCAGAGACAAATGGGGGCATCTATTCCGCGCATGAATCGACCCCGCGCCGCCAGTGGCTGAAAGAGTTGGGCGTGAAGATGGTCTTCATTGATCCCTATATGAACCACACAGCTGCGTGGATAGGCGACAAGTGGTTTTCGCCCAAGATCGGCACGGACCACGCGCTCTCTTTCGCAATTGCCTACACGTGGTTGAAAGAGGGGACCTACGACAAGGAGTACGTGGCAACCCACGCGCACGGCTTCCATGAGTGGGCCGAGTACGTTCTGGGCAACACCGACGGCGTTCCAAAAACCTGCGAATGGGCTGAGAAGGAATCCGGCGTACCGGCCTGCGATATCCGCGCGCTGGCCCGCGAATGGGCGAAGAAGAACACCTACCTTGCTGCCGGCGGGTTGGGCGGCTGGGGCGGCGCCTGCCGTGCATCGCACGGAATCGAGTGGACGCGTGGCATGATCGCGCTGGCCACCATGCAGGGGATGGGCAAGCCGGGATCGAACATCTGGTCTACAACGCAAGGCGCCCCTGTAGACAACGAGTTCTATTTCCCAGGATATGCGGAGGGCGGCATTTCAGGTGACTGCGAAAACTCCGCGGCCGGCTTCAAATTTGCGTGGAGGATGTTTGACGGCAAAACAACATTCCCATCGCCATCAAACTTGAACACGAGCGCGGGCCAGCATATTCCCCGCTTGAAGATTCCAGAATGCATCATGGAAGGCAAGTACAAGTGGAGCGGCAAAGGCTTTGCCGGCGGCGATATCGCGCACCAGATGCACCAATACGAGTATCCCGCTCCCGGCTACTCGCCGATCAAGATGTTCTGGAAGTACGGCGGCCCGCATATGGGAACCATGACGGCGACCAACCGCTATGCCAAGATGTACACGCACGACAGCCTGGAGTTTGTCGTCAGCCAGTCCATCTGGTTCGAAGGCGAGGTACCGTTCGCGGATGTGATCTTGCCGGCTTGCACCAACTTCGAGCGCTGGGATATCTCGGAATTCTCAAACTGTTCCGGCTACATCCCCGACAACTACAACCAGGTGAATCACCGCGTGATTTCGATGCAGATGAAGTGCATCGAGCCGGTGGGCGAAAGCAAGTCGGACTACAACATCTACGCGATGTTTGCCGAGAAGCTGGGTATCGGGCCGATGTTTACCGAGGGCAAGGACGAGCTGGGCTGGATCGAGCAGTATTACAACGCCACCGACATGCCGAAGTACATGACCTTCGCCGAGTTCAAGGAGCGGGGCTACTTCGTTGTTCCCACCAATCCGAATCGGAACAAGGCCGTTGCGCTGCGCTGGTTTGCCGAGGATCGCCAGAAGGACACACCGGACTGGGGTCCGCGACTGAACAACCAGGTCAACCGCAAGGGGCTGCAGACCACGACGGGCAAGGTGGAATTCATCGCCACCAGCATTCAGAACTTTGAGAAGCAAGGCTATGTGGACGAGTACCGCCCGGCGATGCACACCTATGTCGAGGCCTGGGAGAGTTGGCACAGCCCGCTCGCCAAGAAGTACCCGCTCGGGATGCTCGCGCCGCACCCGCGTTACAGCTTCCACACAATGGGCGACGGCAAAGACAGTTTCATGAATGACATTAAGGACCATCGGGTTCTTATTGACGGACATTACTACTGGATCATGCGCTTGAACAGCAAGGACGCTGAAGCCCGCGGCATCAAGGAAGGCGACCTGATTCGCGCTTTCAACGACCGTGGCTCCGTAATTCTTTGCGCCCAGGTTGGCGAACGCGTGCAGCCGGGAACCGTGCATTCGTACGAGTCCTGCGCCGAGTACAATCCGCTGGGCAAGCCGGGGAAGTCCGCGGACCGCGGTGGCTGCGTCAACATTCTTTCTCCTGACCGCTACATGTCCAAATACGCATGCGGCATGGCGCCCAACTCCACGCAACTTGAGGTTGAGAAGTGGGACGGCGGCATCTACGAGATCTACTGACCCGATGGAAGGGGAGCGAGGATTACGAAAATGAATCAACGGTACATGTCCATCGATATCGCAGCGTGCCATGGCTGCAATATCTGTTTTATGGCCTGCAAAGATGAGTTTGTCGGCAACGACTGGCCCGGCTACACCGCCTCTCAGCCGCGCCACGGCCATCGCTGGCTGAACATCGAATACCTGGAACGGGGTCAGTATTCGCGGAACGATGTAGCGTATCTCCCAATGCCGTGCCAACACTGCCAGGACGCACACTGCATGAAAGCAGCGCCGGATGCTGTCACGCGGCGTACGGATGGCATTGTGGTTATCGACATGAAAGCGGCCAAAGGCAACAAGGCTCTTGTCGATTCCTGTCCCTTTGGCGCCATCTACTGGAATGAAGAGGAGAACGTCGCACAGAAGTGCACGATGTGCGCGCATCTTCTGGATGACAAGGATTGGAAGCCCGGACTTCCCCGGTGCGTCCATTCCTGCCCGACGGGCAGCATGAAGTTCTACGATATGGAACCCGCGGAGTTCGCGAAGTTGGCCAAGAAGGAAGGCTTCGAGGGATACAGATCGGCAGAACTGAAGAATGCGCCCAGGGTCGTCTACAAGAATCTCCACAGGTACACCAAGAACTTTATCGCCGCCGGCGTGCTGGTGGATGGGGACTGCTGCGAGAACGCCACTGTGACCCTGAAAAGCAAGAAGGGTGTACTGGCGACAGCGAAGACGAATTTCTTCGGCGACTTCAAGTTCGATGCTCTGGAGAACGGAGAATACACCGTTGACGTCGTGGCGGCCGGAATCGAGACATCGCAGACGGTCGTGATCGACGGAGCATCGCAAAACCTGGGATTCATCGAACTCGCGTCGAAGACGGCCAAGGCAGAAGCACTCGCTGTTTGAGAACAACTTTGAACTGGCGGGGAAAGGAACGACTCCTTTCCCCGTCGCTCCTCACCGCTACGGCGCGCCTGGCTTTGATTCAGACCAAGAAGTCAGGAATGGGCGTCTCTTCCGCATTATCAAGGCAGTGAAGGCGCCCTCTTAGAAACGGAACAGGCAGAATGAAACAAGTAGTTCTCTTCAACGGCAGTCCGCGCATGGACGGGAATACCGCTACGATACTGAACACAGTGGCCCGCGGCGCACAGGACGGCGGAGCCCAGGTAAAGATCTATACCCTTTTCAAGATGAAGTTCATGGCTTGCCAAAGTTGTTTTGCGTGCAGGCGCGAAAAGGGACAGTGCGCCATCAATGATGAAGTCACTGCGTCGCTTGAAAAAGTGAAGACCGCGGATGCTGTTGTGATTGGCTCTCCCATCTACATGATGCAAATGACGGGCCCGGTGAAGAATCTTTACGACCGGTTCTTTCCATTGATGGACGCGCAATGCCAGCCACGATACGGGAAAAAGAAACTCCTGACAGTGTATTCACAGGGCATGGAAGATCCTCACATGTTCGAATCCTATTTCGAATACACATCTGCGATGTTTCCGGCATTTGGCTTTGACCTGGTTGGGAACATTGTTTGTACAAATAGCAACGATCCTGAAAGCGCGGAGCGCAATGCAGAGCTGAAGATTCGTGCATACGAGGCCGGCAAGGCCCTGGCCAGCTAGTACCGATCTGACAGCCATTAATCGTCCCGAGAGAAATTGAATTTTCAACGAACGGGTGACAGGAAGATGCGCGACATGCCGGAAGCCAGGAATCTGCGACAAGAAGGATCGACCGGCGTTTCGCGACGCGACTTTGTCAAGGGATCCGCGACTTTGGCCCTACTCGCTTCTGCTGGCGCTACCGGCTGCCGGTCGCGCGTCACCGCGAACCGCCCAGTGAAGATCGGATTTGTAAGTCCTCGCACTGGATCGCTGGCGGCCTTCTCTGAGGCAGACCCGTTTGTGCTGGCTGGAATCCGCAAGGCACTGGCGGGCGGCCTGCCAATTGCAGGCACGATTCACCCGGTGGAGATCATAGAGAAGGACAGCAGATCCGACCCCAACCGCGCTGCTGAAGTCGCTTCAGACCTGATCAAGACAGATAACGTAGATATTATTCTGACCGCAAATACGCCGGAGACAGTGAATCCGGTTTCAGACCAGGCTGAGATCATTGGCGTGCCCTGCATCACTACTGACGCCCCGTGGCAGCCTTACTTCTTTGGCCGCGGAGGAACTCCGGAGCAGGGGTTTGATTGGACCTTCCATTTTTTCTGGGGCATTGAAGACCTGGTGGCGGTTTACACAAACATGTGGGCAAGCCTGCAGACCAACAAGGTGGTTGGCGCGCTTTGGGGCAACGACAACGACGGCAACGCATTCTCAGACCCAAGGCAGGGCTTCCCACAGGTTCTGGCGGCCAAGGGCTTCAAGCTGGTAGATACGGGGCGTTTTGAACCAGCGACGAACGATTTTTCCGCGCAGATCAGCGCATTCAAAAGCGCGCAGGTTGAGATCCTCACAGGCGTATTGCCTCCGCCGGGATTTGCCACTTTCTGGAGCCAGGCTGCGCAGCAAGGTTTCAAACCCAAGATTGCAACTATAGCCAAGGCGCTATTGTTTCCGGCGGCCGTTGAGAGCATCGGAGAGCGAGCTCACAGGCTGTCAACAGAGGTGTGGTGGTCTCCCAACCATCCCTACCGCTCTGGCGTAACCGGCCAAACGGCAGCAGAGTTTTGCACTGAGTTCGAGCAGAAGACAGGCAGGCAATGGACGCCGCCGATGGGATTCAAGCACGCGCTTTTTGAAGTGGCAATTGACGTGTTAAAGCGGACCAGGAACATCGATTCGCCGGAAGCAATACGAAATGCAATTCTGGCCACAAATTACGGATCGATTGTAGGGCCGATTTCATGGCCGGGAACTCCGGTAAAGAATGTCTGCAAGACGCCCCTGGTTGGGGGCCAGTGGGTGAGCGCAAACAAGTCCCGCTTCAACCTGCTGGTTGTAAATGACGAGGGACAGAAGCAGATTCCCACACAGGCAGCCCTACAACCGCTCGACAGCGATGGAGCGTGACGGATGGAACTGCTGCGTATCGAGGATTTGTCGAAGAGCTTTGGCGCCATCAAAGTCGCTGACGGGGTGAACCTGACGGTTAAAGAGGGGGAAGCTCTGGGGATCATCGGCCCGAACGGCGCAGGGAAGACGAGCCTCTTCAATTTGATCAGCGGCAGTCTGCGGCCGGACTCAGGTAGCGTGCATTTCATCGGGAAAAATATTACTGCCCTGAGCATGGAGAACCGGTGCCGGGCAGGAATGGGCAGGACGTTCCAGATACCCAGGTCGTTCTGCCAAATGACAGTGTTGGAGAACTGCCTGGTTGCGGCCACTGCCGGCGGCAGGAAAAGTGAAACGCAAAGCTACTTGCGTTGCGCTGAGATCCTGGATCAGATGCGACTGATCAAGAAGGCGAACGTTCTGGCAGGCAACTTGTCTCTACTGGAACGCAAGGCGTTGGAAGTAGCCCGGGCGCTCAGCTCATCACCTCGGTTGCTTCTGCTCGATGAGATCGCGGGGGGATTGACTGACGCCGAAGCTGGAGAACTGGTGAAGATGATCAAGCTGGTTCATCAGGGCGGCACGACAATCTTATGGATCGAGCACATTGTCCACGCGTTGATGGCGGTGGCCACGCGTCTGATGGTCGTTAACTTCGGAGCCATGGTGATGGAAGGTGATCCCGCCGAAGTGATGCAGAGCTCGCTGGTAAAACGCATTTACATGGGAATGGAGGCCGCATGAATCTTCTATCAGTCTCCAAGTTGAATGCGTATTACGGCGACTTCCAGGCTCTCTTCGACGTTGACTTCCATGCCCATCCAGGAGAAGTGATTGCCATCATCGGCGCGAACGGGGCGGGGAAGTCAACCTTTCTGAATGCTATCGCGGGCAATGTTACCGGGCGGGGAAACTCGATCACCTTCGCAGAGGAGGCGATATCCGGGCTACGCTCGTGGCAGATTGTGTCGAGAGGAATCGCACTGGTTCCCGAAGGACGCCGGCTGTTCTCAAGCCTGACGGTAGAAGAAAACCTGTTAATGGGCGCATATGCCAATACAAAGGATGCGTGGCCATTGACCCATATCTACGAGACGTTTCCACAATTGAAGCTGAAGGCAAAGCAATCAGCGCTTTCGCTTAGCGGCGGAGAACAGCAGATGGTGGCCATTGGCCGGGCGCTGATTTCGAACCCGCTGTTGTTGATGTGCGACGAACTTTCACTGGGTCTTGCGCCCATGGTCGTCCATGACATCTACGAGACGCTCACAACGGTGAGGGAGCGAGGAGTGACGTTGATCATCGTGGAGCAAAACGTCCGGCAGGCGCTTGCCTTCGCAGACAGGGTCTACTGCTTTCAGGAAGGACGCGTTTCGTTGACAGGCCGGGCCGGCGAACTGAAACCTGAAGACGTATCGCGCGCCTATTTTGGATTGGCAGGCGCCGCATGAATGGATGGATTGACAGCATTTTGCAAGGAGTGATGCTGGGCGCCATCTACGCGCTGTTTGCGGCGGGCCTCTCGCTTGTCTTCGGAGTCATGCGGCTGGTGAATGTGGCGCACGGAGACTTTATCGTGCTATCGGCGTTCATTGCTCTCTGGCTGCAACGGATCACGGGGTTCTCCTCGCCATTCCTGACTCTGATTCTGCTTGTTCCGCTGATGTTTCTGGTCGGTTATGTATTGCAGCGCGTCATCCTGAATCCGGCATTTGGCGCGGACATTTTGCGGCCGGTGTTGATTACTTTCGGCCTTTCGGTAATTATTCAGAACGGCCTGTTGCAGGGCTTCTCTGCAGATTCACAAAAGTTGCATGGAGGCAAACTTGAAGTTGCCAGCATTGCTCTTCCCGGCGGGCTGGCCATCGGAGTGCTTCCACTGCTGACCCTCGGCGTATCTGCCGCCATGATTGGCCTGCTTCAGTGGATGCTTTATCGAACAAAGCTCGGTCGCGCACTCCGCGCCACTTCTGCCGATTTGAGCACGGCTGGATTGATGGGAGTGAATACTTCTCACTTGTTCGCGATGGCTGCCGGTATTGCCATGGTGACGGTGGCCGTGGCCGGCGTATTCACCGGTATTCGCGCCAGCTTCGACGCGGTCTCAGGGCCGGACTGGCTGATCTTCGCGTTTGAAGCTGTAATCATTGGCGGCCTTGGGTCCCTGTGGGGAACGCTTGCAGGCGGGTTGATTCTGGGAATGGCGCAAACCACGGGTGCGCGATTCTCGCCAGGTTGGCAGCTACTTTCAGGTCACCTCGTCTTTCTGGCAATTCTGATTCTTTGTCCTCGCGGGCTGTTTCCGAGGAGGACAGAATGACGACTGAGTTGAAGGCGCGCGCCATCAGGGTAAAACAGAGTTCGCCTGTATCGTGCATTTCCGCCGTAGGCGCGGCATTGCTCGTGGCGTTCTTGATTTCCGCGCCCTCCTGGATCGACCGCGGTCATCTGAGCTTGCTGGTCGAGTTCTTCTACTTTCTTGCGCTCGCGCAGATGTGGAACCTGCTGGCCGGATTCGCCGGGATCATCTCGCTGGGGCAACAGGCGTTTCTCGGCCTTGGAGGGTACGTTGTATTCTTTGCAGCCATGCGCATGGGGTGGAATCCCGTTGCCGCGCTGGTGCTGGCAGGAGTGGTTGGCGGCTTGGTTGCTGTTCCTGGAGCGTTGATCGTCTTCCGCCTCCACGGAGCTTACCTGGCCATTGGAACATGGGTGGTGGCTGAAACTTTCAAGCTGGCCTTCTCCGAGGTCAAAAGCCTTGGCGCCGGATCGGGAATAAGCTTGCTCGCCGCAGTAGCCCGGGCGGTGAGAATCGGGCCATTTAGCCGCGACACCGTATTGTATGGCGCGGCACTTCTGATTGCCCTTCTTTCCATCGTTTGCTCTTATGTCCTACTGCGTTCCCAGGCAGGTCTTGCGTTGACGGCAATTCGTGACAACGAGGCAACAGCCCGCAGCGTCGGAGTAAACAGCCTGCGAATCAAGCTTCTGGTCTTTGTGGGCACCGGTTTTGGCACGGCTCTAACCGGCGCGCTGATCTATCTTTCAAAGCTTCGGATATCGCCTGCCGCGGCATTCGACATCAACTGGACCAGTTACATGATCTTCATTGTTGTCATTGGCGGAATTGGAACCCTCGAAGGACCCATTGTGGGTACGCTGGTGTTCTTTCTTCTAAGGCAATACCTGGCTGACTTGGGAAGCTGGTACCTCATCGTTCTTGGCGTGGTGGCTGTGGTTGTAATGCTCAAAATGCCGTCAGGACTTTGGGGAACCTTTGCCAAGAACCGCGACATATCGCTGTTCCCCACGAGGCGGCGGCTGTTTCTAAATGCGGACGAATATGCCGACCCCGGAAAGTTGCGCGCATGAGCCTTGCGGATACGTATAACCGCCAAATCAGCTATCTGCGTCTTTCAGTGACAGACCGGTGCAACCTGCGCTGCCGCTACTGCGTACCACAGGGCCAGATGACGAGGCTGCCCGGGCTGCCGCTGCTTTCATTCGACAATCTGTTTCGTGTGGCCCAACAGTCCGCGAAACTGGGCATTCGAAAGATCAGAATAACCGGGGGAGAACCGTTGGTGCGCCCAGGCATCGTCTCATTCCTTGAGCGCATGAACGGGATATCTGGCATCGGTGAAGTTGTGTTGACGACCAATGGAATACTGCTGGCCAAGATGGCCGATTCGTTGCGCCAAGTGGGAGTGAAGCGGCTGAACATCAGTCTTGACTCGTTGAAGCCGGAGAGCTTCGCAGAAATTACCGGGGGCGGCAACCTTCGGCGCGTGCTTGCCGGGATTGACGCGGCTGAGCGCTCGGGGTTCCCAACTCCGCAAATCAATGTCGTGGTCATGCGCGGAGTGAACGACAACGAGATTCTGGATTTTGCCGGAATTGCCACAGGCAGGGGATTGACAGTCAGGTTCATTGAGTACATGCCGACCAACGGAGACAGCAACTGGGATTCGCTCTATATCAATTCTGGCGAAATCCTGATGCGGCTCGCCTCCAGGTATCGATTGACGCCTTTACCGCGGATTGAAGGAGCCGGCCCGGCACGATATTTTCAACTGGATGCCAGCCAGGCGACGGTCGGCGTGATCAGCCCTGTATCGAGGCATTTTTGCGCGGGCTGCAACCGAATTCGGATTTCATCGGACGGGATGGCGCGCGGATGCCTCTTCTCGCGGGAAGCAACCGACTTGAGACCGCACCTGCTGCAAGGGGATGATGCGCTACAACAGATTCTGACCACGATTATCCGCGAGAAGCCTCTGAGGCACAATCTGTCAGAGGGGCTGCAATCGAGCGGTTTCGTTTCGATGTCGGCAATCGGGGGCTAGGACTGGCTGAAAGTGTAACCGTAGAACCGGGGATTGCAGTCACCCAAGTTGCGCTGATAACTACAATCGCGCTACGTTGATGGGGGCAGGCTGGGGTGGATCGCGCAGGATTCGGGAAGATGGCGACAGTGATTGTGAGACCGGAGTTGAGTGCGCTGCTTGAACAAACGGGTGCTCTGCACAAACATCTCTGTCCGCGCCAGGTTCTGGGAGTGCGAATGGGGATGCTTGCTGCTGAGAAGTTCCCCATTGAGCTGCCCCAGAGCGGCAAACGCCTGATCGCATTTGTGGAGTCAGATGGCTGCTTTGCCGACGGCATTAGCGTTGCGACCGGTTGTTCCATGGGGCACCGGACGCTGCGATTGGTGGATTACGGAAAAGTGGCAGCCACCTTTGTCGATACCTTAAGCGGAGCGGCCATCCGGTTCTTCCCTTCGCCTGACGTGCGCAAGCGAGCTGCCGAGTTCGCGCCAGAGGCCGGCAATCGCTGGCAGGCGCAGCTTGAAGCGTACCAGCGACTTCCGAATGAGGATATTGTCCTCTGTCGTGAGGTTGCGCTCAATCTGGATTTGGAAGCGATTGTCGGAAAGCCCGGCAAGCGCACTACGTGTTCCGCCTGCGGGGAGGAAGTTCTCAACCAGCGAGAAGTGATGAAGGATGAGCAGGCATTGTGCATGAGTTGCGCCGGAGAGGGCTACTGGAGGGTGAAGGGGTAGCCTAGAAGATCCAGGCTGTGCTCTGAGCACGGCCTGGAGACCTTCGTTCAATCAGAGGAATCGCTATCAGAGATCAGAGTCCATCTGAATCGGCTATTGGCAATATTGGCGTCGGCGGAGTTCTGCCACGAAGCGTGACAATTACTCCAGCCGAGATCAGGAGTACGCTAACGAGCGCGCTCAGGCCGACCGCTTCACCTGAAAATGCCTTGCTCATGAGCAGCGCAGAGGCAGGAACCAGGGTGAGGAACTGGCCCGCGCGCGCAGCGGATGTGGTTGCCAGCACTTTGCCCCACCACCAATAGCAAAGGGCCGTGGTTACGATTGCGTTGTAAGCAAGCACCACGATGAGACTTGCAGTCCAGACGATGGGGCGGCGCGCACCGAGAAGCCAAAGCGGAACCGAAAGAACGATCGCGCTTGCGAGAACCTGCCAGAAGGTTTGCGTCCAGAATCCTGTTTGCCAGCGTCGCCGCCGATAGAGGCAGGCGCCCAGTGCCCAACACAAGGCACCAGCAAGAGCCAGGCCGTTGCCGAGCAGGATTCGGCGGTCAGACCAACTGATCAACGCCGGGTTGAGAAAGACCAGGAGACCTGCGAGGCCCAGAAGGCCGCCGATCACGCCACTCAGATTGATGCGGTCGCGGGTAAGGAGCCAGCCCAGCGGGATGCACCAGATGGGCATTGTGTATGTAAGAACGGCCGCACGCCCAGGTCCGAGGTACTCGAGTCCAGCAAAACTGAAGCCGAGCATTCCTCCAATTTGCAAGAGGCCAACGAGGGCGAGGCCGGACTTCTCCCCTGCAACGGGCCTTAATGGTTGGCGAGCCAGAACTGAGACAACGGCCATTACCGCCAGCGCGCAAACGAAGCGTATGGCAGTGAACGCCATGGGCGACGCATAGATGAGAATAGACTTTGTGATTGGCCAGTTGGCAGACCAGAAGAGGACAATCCCGATGAGTTCCAGCCAGGTGGTCCTGCTCCAACTTCGCTTCTCTGGGGCGCTGCTTGTCTGGCTGGTCATCGATTGCCCAAAAACTCGGTGCCACAGTCAAATGTCTGCGTGGAAGCGAGGTCGATCAGTATTTTTACATTCACTTCGTGGTCGAGGTCATCGCGGAAAAAAGCCTCAGCCTTGGCAAGCGGTACAGTTCGGGTGATCATGCTTTTTACCATATCAGCCCGCAATTGAATTGTATTGATAGCCCGCTCGAAGCCTCCTGAACTACCAATACTCCCCAGAAGATTGAGCGACTTCTTGACCAGGACCCCGCAGTCGAGTTCCACGTTCGACTGATGGCCGAGGCAAACGACGGTTGAGCAGGGAGCGGCCAACCGGAATGCCTGCTGGAGCGCCTGGCCACTGCCGGCAGCTTCAACAATCAGATCGAAGCTATCCGACTCGGGGGGCATTTCGGAAACTGTCAGAACATTCGGAAGATTGAAAGACGAAACCAGAAGGCGTTTTGCCCGAACAGGGTCAGCCATGACAATCTCCGGGATGCCGAAGTCAAGCAACGAAATCAACGTGGAAATGCCAATACCGCCGGCGCCTACGATTAGCGCCCTGCGCACCCGATCAAGCGTGGCGGATGGGATACGATTCAAGACTCCCTGTATTCCAACGGACATTGGCTCTGTGAGGGCATAGGGCTGGATGTCGTCAACAACTGGGCAGCGGTGCAGATGACGAAAGTGGACAGCGATATGCTCCGCACATGCGCCGTCGCGCGTAATGCCCCTCTTCTGGATGCGAAGGCAGTGGTTCTTGTCGGTGGAGCAATTGGCGCATTCGCCGCAAAAGAGCGAACAGTCTCCGGTGACGACCTCACCAACTGCCCAGTGAGGGAGGGCCGAGGGCGAGACATCCTCGATTTGGCCTACCCATTCATGGCCAAGGACAATGGGATAGTTATGGGGCGCTTTGTAGGCGCCATGAAAGAGCTTGATGTCGGAACCGCAGAGAGCGACGTAGTGAACACGGACGGCTACTTCGCCATCCGCGAGCGCAGGCATGGGCAATTCTTCCAGCTTGACGGCGCCTGGGGCGAGAATGCGAAGGCATTGGTTGCTCATACATGCACCCGCTGGAGATTCTGGAGGTAATCGAGGCTCTCCTTGAGAGCGCGCTGCCAGATTTCGTTGTGATGATGGAGTTCGACGCTCACGAAGTCGCTGTATTGAGCTTTCTCGAGGATTTCGAATACGCGGGTGAAGTCGATGTCTCCCTCCCCCGGAATCTCATGATGATGCACGCGGCCCTTGATGTCTTCAATGTGGATGTGGCGCGTAAAGGGCATCGCCCGTTCGATGGCGCCGTAGCAGTCATCCTCGCTGCAATTCACATGTCCGATGTCGAGGTTCAAGCGGAAGCCGGGATCGTCGATCTCCCGGATTAGTCTCAGGGCATCGACTGTGGTGCCGATAAAGAAATCAGGTTCCGGCTCCAATGCCAGCACGAGGTCTCCGCTGACCTTAAGCAATTCAGTCACGCCGTCACGGATGAAGCCCCAGGCCTGAGAGGGGGAAGTACCCTGCTGCGGCGGCCCGGAGTTGAAGTTGAGCACCGGCGCGCCCAGCAACTGCGCAATTTCGATTGATCGCTTCAGGAAATCGATGCGCTTGCGGCGACCGCTCTCTTCGCCGTCAATGATGGGCGGCTGGTAGGGGATCTCGCTTAGTAACCGATCGCCGCCGGCGGCTACGCAGACAATCTGAATATCGTTGTCGTTGCAGAAATGCCCTATTTCAGCAATGCGGGCGGCAGGGGTATGCAGAGGATGAAGGCGAGTGGCATTCAACATCAACTCCACGCCATCATAGCCGCAGGCGTGGATATGTTGAAGGGCCTGAAAAACGTCCATCTCTCGCAGGGTTGTTGAATTGAAACTGAACTTCAGCATGGTGCCACATCTCCCTCCAGATGGCTGGGGCTCTTCCGGCCCTTTGACGGGCGCTGCAACCTGAATCGGTTTTTGTATTCCGCCAGGACACATCTGACCACTTCGGGCTTGACAAAGACCTGGTAGTCCCCATCGGGATTCAAGCACTCTCCCGCTTGCTCAAGGAGAACGAATTTGGTTCCTTCAGCGGTCTTCTTGTTGTCAGAGTTAATGGCACAGATGATCTGATCGACAGAGATCTCCTCGGGAATGGAAAGTTCGAGTCCGAGCAGTGCCCCGAAAAGGTGATAGTGCCGCTCGACAAGGGATCGTGGAATGAGTCCAAGTTTGAAGCCAAGTTCGGCGGCGATGCACATGCCCTTGGCAACTGCGAATCCATGGTGAACCTTGCCGTTGGTGAGGAACTCGATTGCGTGTCCGAAGGTGTGGCCGTATTCGAGTGTGAGCGCCGAACCGCGTTCGGATGGGTCGCGGGCGAGAATCCTGAGTTTGGAACTGATGATCCGGTAAGCGAACTCGTGGAAGTCCAACTCGCTGAAGGCCTCAAGGCGCCGCTGAAGGATGGTCTCAAAGTAGTCAAGGAGTGCCGCGTCTGAGATGAGGCCGTTCTTCACGCCCTCGACGATGGCTGCCTTTTTGCTATCCATCGGTTCAGATGTCAAAAAATGGGTGTCTGCAAAGAGGAAGGAGGGAGCATAGTACATCCCGAAGTGGTTCTTCCCCTTTGCGCCATTGATGGCTTGCTTGTTGCTGATGCAGCTGTCTGTAATGCCCATGAGGGTGGTGGGCATCTCGACATAGTGGATGCCGCGGAAGATCAGCCCAGCTGCAAGTCCTGCAATGTTAGTGAGGCATCCGCCGCCGAAGCCGATAATGACCGACGCTTTGGAGATGTTTTGCTCAACCAGTTCCTCACAAAGATGCTCGAGGGTATGAAAGTTCTTCTGTTTCTCTCCATCCTGGATCATGATGACGACACATTCGAGCTGTTCCTGTTTGAGAGCCTGCAGGATTTCAAAACCATAAAGACCGAGAAGCTTCGCGTTCGTCACCAGGTAAACCCGGTCCGGTGCAAGCTGCTTTACCAGTGGACCCAACTCGTCAACAATCCGGTTGCCGAAATACAAAGTTGGATCGGGGGAAAGATGAGTCTCGAAATGTATCATCGCTGGAGCTACCGAAAGATCGGTAACCGGTTTCATTGAGCTGTAGCTTTCCACGGCCATGAGTTGCATATTGGCGCTCCTCGATGTATTGCCAGACGATACATGTGTATTGTCTGGCAATTCAACGAAAAGATACCGCCGACTGAAATGCTTGTCAAGAGCGAATTTAGGGCGAGTGAAGCTGCAGGGGCAGTTGAGGCAATCCATGCAACAGCAATGTGGGGAGTTTATAGACGGCGCTGAAAAGCCTGAGACCGCTCGACGAGCGCTTCAACGAGTTTCTTTTCGGTGGCGCGGAAGCGATCAGTGGGAACGGGCAGGGATATTGCCACGATTTCGTCTCCAGGTCCGCGCACTGCGACGGCCACGGCACATATGCCCAACATGTACTCTTCGCGGTCGATGCTTATTCCAGTGCGCCGCACGGTATCGAGTTCGCGGTCGAGAGCGGCCCAGGTAGTAATCGAATTCTTCGTCGATGGGGAAAGAGTGATCTTTTTTCTAAGGGTCGCCAGACGCTCAGGGGGGAGCGCAGCGAGCAGCACTTTTCCGCTGGCAGAGCAGTGTAAAGGGATTGACCCTCCGACAGCAGAGACAGCCAGTAGCGGATGGGTTCCGTGAATCTGGTCTACGACCACAGCTTTGTGAGTTCCCAGCACGGCCAGATCCACGGTTTCCCCTGTGTCTCTCGACAATTGCAGCACCAAAGGCCGAGCAAGCTCGGCGATGCCGATTTGCTTGACGGAAGCAGCAAGAACGAGCAACGCTGGGCCAAGTCGAACGCCGCTGGTGGGTGAAGCGGCGATGACGAAGTTAGCCTCATCGAGTGCCTGCACAATTCTTTGCACTGTGGAGCGCGGCAGTCCGACCTGGGAAGCGATCTCGCCGAGGCTCAAGCCATCGGCGTGTTTGCTGAGCGCAGTCAGAATATCCGCGGCCCTGGCAATTACCCGAATACCGCCGTTTGCGGAATCCTTCTCTTCCCTGGACTTACTGGCCTTGATAGGTGACATAGAAGTGCGGAAACAAGTTCCTTTCTCGCCCATTATAAACTCTTCGCCAAAAGGAGGGAGGGGGAGCGCAGGGTATAGGCGCATGCCGGAGATGCGATGAAGCGCACCATGAAGGCAGATGCATGCGCTCCATAGAGCAAGCCTGAGCGGGATAAATGCCGCGCGCCCACGCGGGTGATATTCTCTTCCCGTGATGAAGGTAAGAATTATTTCCTTTGGGATATTGAAAGACTGGCTGGGCGCTCAGGAGCAAGTGGCAGAACTGCCTGAGGGCACGACTGTTGCTGAACTGCTCGAGCGCCTGAATGAGCGCCGCCCCTCGCCGCTGCAATGCGGCATTGCTATCAGCGTGAATGCCGAGTTCTCTTCGCGAGACAAAGTTCTGCGCGACGGCGATGAAGTTGGTTTGCTGCCGCCGGTCTCGGGCGGGAGCGGGTCGGGCGCAGAAGGTTTGACGATGCTCACCTTTGAACGAATCGATGCGGCCCAGATCATCGCGAGCGCAAAGCAGGGTGAGGATGGCGCAGTGGTGGTCTTTGACGGGATTGTGCGCAACCAGACCCGCGGACGCAAGACGCTTTACCTTGACTACGAGGCCTACGAGGAGATGGCGGCCAGGCAGATGGATGAGCTCGCCCGCCAGGCGCGGAGCCAGTTTGGCGTGCGTCACGCGACCATTGTTCACCGGCTGGGGCGATTGCAGATTGGCGAGAGTAGCGTCCTGATCGTTGTGGCCTCAGCGCATCGGGGCCAGGCGTTCGATGCCTGTCGGTGGCTGATTGACACGCTGAAAACGAAGGTTCCCATCTGGAAGAAAGAGACGTTTGTAGACGGGGCGGTGTGGGCCGATGGCGAACCGTTTCCGCCGGGGTTGGCTGTGGATAAAAGCAGGGATTCGCAGAGTTAGATCTCCGATTGGTGTGTAGCGTCCCTTTGAACATGGTCGAATGCAGTAGGATTTCAGCCACCTGAGATTCGAGGAAGCAAGAGATGAGCGGGAGTTTCGAAGCAGCAGGTTTTGTCTTGGCCGGGGGCCGGTCAAGCCGCATGGGTTCGGAAAAGGCGCTCATCGAACTTGCGGGTGAGCCGCTTGTAGCTCATGCCGTGCGAATTCTGCGCCAGGCTGGGCTTACTGTGGCAATAGCCGGAGCGCGTTCGCCACTGGAAGGTTTTGCACCCGTAGTGCCAGACAGCGAACCGGACCGGGGTCCCCTGGGTGGAATTTGTTCAGCCCTTGATTTCACAGCGGTGACACACGCGGTTTTTCTTTCGGTCGATATGCCTTTGCTGCCGTCTTGCCTTGTGGCGCTTCTTCTGGAAGAGGCACGGGTCGGCAGAGCTGCGATCACGGTGCCCTTGACGGACGGATACGCGCAGACATTTCCAGTGGTGGTGGAGAGAGCAGCGCTGCCGTGGCTGCGCACCGCGCTCGAAGCCGGGCGAGGCGGATGCTATCTGGCGTTTCAGGCTGCCGCTGCCGGAATGAGGCAGACCCTGAAAGTCCTAAATGTTGAGCAGGCAGTGAAAGATGGAAGGTTAACGGCGGCCGGGGCTCTGCCGGTGCCGGACTGGTTCTTGAATGTAAACGAGCCAGCCGACGTGGCGCGGGCGGACGAGTGCCTGGCGGGCCGCAGAACATGAATCGACCGCAGCCGGCTATCTAAATCAAGAGCAGCGATCCAGGATACCAAGGAACCGGCGCAGCAACATCGAAGGCGATTCGCGCTTCCAGACAGCGAGAAGTTCGACCGCCGGTGGAGGCATGAGCAGTGGCTTGTAAACAACGCCCCTGACCTGGATGTATTGGAAGGAAGCTGGAACCAGGGCTATCCCCATGCCGGCCGCAACAAGGTTGATACCTCCGATGATCAGGTTTGTATAGACGACCTTGGCGGGAGTAACGCCAGCGAGGTTGTAAGCCCGCTGAACGTGATTGTAAAAACCGAATGCCGTAAAGGGAGAGGGCATGATGGCACCCCACTCCTTGTATCTGCACAGGTCTACGGGCCCTTCTTCCTTGATTTCCTGTGGGAGCGCAACCACCAGTTCATCCCGCTGTACAACTGTTGAAGCGAGTTCATCGTCGTCGAGCCGCGCGTGCATGAAACCGATATCGGTAGTTCCGTTCAGTATGCCGGCGATTTGTTCCTTGGGCTCGCATTCTTTCAATTGCAAATCGATCCCCGGGGCCTGCGCCTGGAGTTCCTTGATGGCGACTTGCAACACTCCCACCAATGCAGTGCTGACGAAGCTGATATTCAGAAACCCCGCAAAGCCCTGATCCACTCTCTTTGTCTCGTCGCAGGCCTCCTTGATGCTGTGGAGGATACCGCGAACTCTCGGAAGCAGTGTTTCGCCCGCCTGGGTCAACTGTACCCTTCGATTGGTCCGCTCAAAGAGCTTGACGCCAAGCTCCTCTTCCAACTGGCGAATCTGCTGGCTTAGCGACGGTTGCGACAGATGCAATACCTCGGCCGCGTGGCGAAAGTGAAGCTCTTCTGCAACCGCCAGGAAATAGGACATTTGGCGCAGATCCATTTTCTCATCCTTAGGGGTTTCCTAGTCTGTATGGGCTCGCAGGACAGGATACTCCCTTGAGGCATCTTTTGCCTCCTGCACCCGTTCTTGCCCTTCAGATTTGCCGATCTTGTCCTGCCAACCATGATAGGCCAAACCTATCATTCGAACGGAAACAAAGTATTGGACAGTGACATGGTGCAACCCGAAAATGAACACGGTTTTCGACGACTGTTCTGTGTGCGGTGGAAATGTCGAAAGCGATTGTAAGGAGAACGTGGCCATGAAGCACATTGCAACAGTTCCGTTGAGCCAGTGGAGACGCAAAGCGCCAGTAGTTTCCGCGCGGCTATGTATGAAGTTCGTAGTCGCAGTAGCCCTCTGCATCATGCTGTACAGCCTTTCGGCTGCGGCGCAGACTTCTTACGGTACCGTTGTCGGCACCGTCACCGACCCAGCAAAGGCTGTTGTCCCCGGCGTGGCGATCAAGCTCGAGAATACCGCTACCTCAGAAAGTCACAGCGCCAAAACAGACGACCACGGGAACTACCGTTTTGTCGATCTGCTGCCGGGAGTCTACAAACTCACGTTTGAACACCAGGGTTTCAAGCGAATGGATCAAGGAAGCGTGGAGGTGAAGACCTCAACGACGACACGCATCGACCTGGCGATGGAGTTGGGCGCGGTTGAGCAGTCGGTGGAAGTTACCAGCCAGGCTCCCTCGATCGATACCGAGTCTTCCACTGTGGGCGCGGTGGTGGAAGGAAAGGTTGTGACGGAGACCCCGCTCAACGGCCGCAACGTCATGAACCTGATCGCGTTGACACCCGGAGTGGTACCGCAGGGCTCCTCAAGCGGGAGCGTCCTGTCGAATCAGCACGGCGGAACATTCAGCAACCCCGCGGGTTGGGGCAACTACCAGATCGGCGGCGGCATGGCCGGCCAAAGCGCAATGTACATGGACGGCGAGCCCTTGAACGGCACCCAGAACAACGCACCGGTGATCGTTCCAACGCAGGACATTATCTCTGAGTTCCGTGTTGAGACCAACACGGTAAGCCCCGAGTACGGTCGGTTTGCCGGCGGTGTCGTGAGCATGACAACAAAGCAGGGAAGCAACAACCTGCACGGCACTGCGTATGAATATCTTCGGAACAAGGCTCTCAATGCCAACGACTTCTTCAACAACAGAAACGATATACCGCGTCCCGAGTGGACTCAGAACCAATACGGCGTTCTCGTCGGTGGACGGATCAGGAAAGACAAGGTGTTCTTCCTCGCATCATGGGAAGGTTTCCGCCTTCGCCTGGGCGATCCTGTGAATACTCCGATTCCAACGACGGCGGAGATGGGAGGCGACTTCGGCGCGCTTCTAAACGGGACGACAGCCAATGGCACGGATGCATGCGGGAACACTCTCCACGTGAACCCCGCCAACCCAACCGCAATTACGGACATTTTCGATCCACAATCGCATCAAGGCTGCGTGTTTGCCGACAACCAAGTCCAGAATTCGCGTTGGGACGCGGCAGGTGCATATATTCTCCAGCACTATTATCCCCAGAACACAACGGGATTCTGGGCAGGGAATGGCGCCTCGGGCAGCAACTACGACCAGATCACCGGACGTGTTGACTACAACCTGAGTGCCAACCAACGCCTGTTTGGCCGTTACACCAACTGGAACGGCGACACCATCGCGGAAGATCCTTTCAAGAACGGATACGGCAAACCGGGTGAGAAACACCAGACCCACATGGCCGAGATCGGCGATAACTACACCATCAATGACAAGATGATCGCCGATGTCCGCGCTTCCTACGCGGGCATGCATTGGGATTCTCTTCCTCCCAGCAACGGAAAGGACATGACCGTGTACGGTGGCGTGTGGCCCGCACTTGCCTCGCAGATGACGTTCAACCAGAATATTGATCCAATGACGCCGGATGGTCCCTTCTGGGGCTTCTTCATGGATGTCACCCAGGTGAGCTACGACAATATCCTGGCGCTCACCGGCAGCGTCACGCGGCTCGCAGGCAAGCACACTTTAAAGGTCGGCGGCGAGTGGCGCTATACGAACTTCAGCAACATCGCAACCAACTCCGGCAGCGGCCAGTTCCTGTTCCCCGACGCACCCGTCTACACGCACCTCGGATGGTCCGACATGTTGCTTGGCCTTCCGCTGGTGGGTTCAACCCAGACGGTGCGGGAAACCGGCTCGCAGATGTACTACGGCGGGCTGTATGCCATGGACACTTTCCAGCTAAGCCACAAACTTACATTGAATTACGGAATCCGCTGGGAGCAGCCAGGCGCCTTCAGAGAGCATCATGACATGAACACGGTGTTTCTGCCGGGCGTTCAGGACACAGCTGCCGTAGTGAATGGCAATACCGCAACCGAGCCCGGACTGCTTGCACTGGTTGGAAGCACTGCCTACAAGTCACGGTACGACCAGGATCTCAAGTGGAACCTTTTTGTACCGCGTGTGGGCTTCGCCTATCGCATGACAGACAAACTGGTCGTCAAGGGCGGATTCGGAATGTCGCTGCTGCCTAGCAACAGCCAGCCTTCAGCCTCGCCGGTCACGGCGGCCAATAACTCCATCAACCCGGGCAACGTGTTCCCGTCCATCTACAACCCCTGCAACCCGACGGGCACCTATCTCCAGAATGCGTACACATCGTGGGATCCGGCGAATAATTGCGCCGCAACCACTGCCCTGGCGCAGCCGATGGGCCGAAGCACCGGCTATAACCTGGCGGCATACGGTTCTTCGATCTCGGTCCAGATTCCGGACTTCAAGACCCCTACCGCGACTCAGTGGAACCTCTCAGCCGGCCAGGACTTTGGCAAGGGCATGTCCTTGGAACTCGGCTACGTTGGTTCGAAGGGAACTCATCTGCCCAACAATAACCAGGCGGGACAGAACATCAATCAATTGCCGGAGAGTGTGATTAACGATCCAGCAAACAGCGCTTGCAATGGTCCAGCGCCCGCTTGCCCGTTGATGGATCCGATGACTGGCGGGCTGACTCCGGCCGCCCAGGCCATGCTGCCCTTTCCGCAATATGTGGCTGTGAATCAGAACCGCGCGTATTGGGGCAGTTCAATCTACAATGGCCTTCAGGCACGCTTCCAGAAGCACTTCGAGCAGGGCAGTTTCACACAGGTGGCCTACACCTGGTCAAAGATGATCAGCGACGTAGACTCCCTCTTATCCTTCGTCGAAGATGCGACCTCCGCTACCGGCCCGCAGAATCAATACAACCACCAGGCGGAGCGTTCCATCTCCGGCTTTGATGTTCCGCAGCGCATCCAGATCAGCTACTTCCTGGCGTTACCTTTCGGCAAGGGGCAGTTGCTGGCCAACGGTGCGAGTGGCTTCTCCGACAAACTGGTTTCCGGATGGGGACTGAACGGGATCACAACTTTCCAGACGGGATTCCCGATGGCCTTCCAGGCGCAAGCCACGACGCTGAGCAGCGATTTCAACGCAGGCACGCCGCGCCCGGACATCACTTCCGGTTGCCAACAGACCGTTTCTGGCTCGGCGGAGGCACGGTTGAACAAATACTTCAACACCTCCTGCTTTACGCAGCCGGGTAACTTCTCATTTGGCAGCGCTTCGCGTAACCAGAGCAATCTTCGTGCCCAGGGCATCAATAACTGGGATCTGTCGGCGGTGAAGAAGACGGCCATCACGGAGAAGGTGTCACTGGAATTCCGCGCGGAGTTCTTCAACATCTCCAACCACGTTCGCTTCCAGGCACCGGGCACCACGGTGGGCAGCGGCCTTTTCGGAGTGGTTACAGCGGCAGCTAACAAGCCGCGCATCGTGCAGTTCGCGACGCGCATCAACTTCTAACAACAACTGCGCCACGGGTGCGTGCCAAAAACGCGCACCCGGCGCAATTCGCTAAGGATGAACCTTTTCGCGAGATAGAGCCACGAGACCGGCGTCTCAATCTATGAGAAGAAAGTGCGCAGCCGGGGCTCAGATCTTAAGGATTAGTTCATCTTCCTGCATTACTCTGGACCTAACATTTGCCCGCGGATATAAAAATATCCGCAGTTCGCTTCGTCTTTTCTGCGCCCTTTGTCTTACCAAGTAAGGAGCTGACCCCATGACTATAGGTTCAAAATTCACTCTCGCAATTTGTACTGCAGTGCTGTTGACCGGCGCAGTTACGGCATCCACTTCTCAGGCGCAAACGCTCTCGGAATCATCTTCGGGGCCGGCGATCCTGGCAGCCGTATCTCCTGTGGCAGACTGCGGCAGGATGGCTACGGCTGACATCAGCCTTGTTGTGGGCGCGCCGACTCACATTACCTCTGCCGTTGCAGTAGCGGACGGAAAGCCCGCACCCTTTTGCGACGTGATGGGTTACGTTGAGCCGGCCATCAAGTTTGAAGTTCGCCTGCCCTTGGCCGGGTGGACACAGCGTTTTGTTCAGACAGGCTGCGGCGGACTTTGCGGCAATCTGAATATCCGGCTTGGCGATGAAGAAGGATGCTTGCCCGCCACCAATGGCGAGCTGGTTTTGGCATCCACTGACATGGGCCACTCCGGCGGAATGGATGGCAAGTTCGGCGAAAACGACTACCAGTTGCGGATCGACTTTGCTTACCGTGGCGTGCACTCCACCACGCTGGCGGCAAAGGCGCTGATTGCGAAGTTTTATGGGCAGGCGCCGAAGTATTCCTACTTTGCCGGATGCTCCGATGGCGGACGCGAAGCACTGATGGAAGCCGAGCGTTATCCCAACGACTTCAACGGAATTACCGCCGGCGCGCCGGCGCTGAACTTCACTACGCAAAACACCTTCTACCACGGCTGGAATGTCCGCGTGAACACGGGCGCTGACGGCAAACCGATTCTGACTTCGGATAAACTGCCTATCCTGCACAAGGCGATTCTTGCGCAATGCGACGCGGCAGACGGATTAAAGGATGGATTGATCAGCAACCCGCTTGCCTGCCATCCAGACCCTTCCGTTACCGAGTGCAAGGCCGGACAAGATCCCTCTACATGCCTTACACCGGAACAGGCGAAGGTGGCCCGCGATCTATATGCCGGGGCGAATGACGGCAAGGGCAATAAGTTGGTCCTCAGCGGGCCGCTGCCGGGTTCCGAACTTGCCTGGGAAGGCGTCTACATTCCTCGCCCTGGCCTGGATCGCGTGATGAGTTCGATGATCTCAACCGGGACGCTGAAGTATCTTGCCTATGACAAGAACCCGCCGGCGAACTATACCCTGGCTGATCTGAAGTTTGATAGCGCGACCTTTGCGGAGACCACCAAGCTTCATTCCTTGTATGACGCAACCGATCCTGATATCTCGCCGTTTTCCGCTGCAGGGGGCAAGCTGATTCTCTGGCATGGACTGGCCGATCCGCACATCTCTCCGCTGAACACAATCGCTTACTACACGGCGATGGAGCAAGTGATGGGCAAGCCAGCCGTGGACAAATTCGCGCGGCTGTATTTGTTCCCCGGTGGCTACCACTGCGGCGGTGGAGAAGGGCCGTTCAGCTTTGGCCTGATGCATGCCATCATGGCCTGGGTAGAGCGCGCCGATGCCCCCAATGAACTGATTGCGCGACACAGCAACGAAATGGATCACGATGGTCCCCCTGCCGGCGTACCGCCGGGTGCGCATTTTCCGCCGCCTGGGATTGGCGGAGATGGGCCACCGATGGGACCTCCGCCGGGAATGATGAGTGATCGTCCGCCGATGGGACCGGGTGGAATTCCTGCAAACATGGCGGGAGGCCCTCCCCCGGGAATGATGCCGCCGGTGAAGGGAGGGCCTGAGCGTACACGGCCCGTTTATCCGTATCCACTGACCGCAAAGTACATTGGCACTGGCAGCATTGACGATGCAAAGAATTTTGTAGCGGGCAAGCCTGAGCCGGCTCAAGCAACGCTGTTGAACTGGCTTGGTTCATCGTTCTTCGCCCCGCACTACGAGCAGTGGTGCACAGGGAGCGGCGCTACGATGACTTGCAAGCCAACACCTTAAGGGACGCGCCCTTCAGCGCGCATTTAAGCGTGGCAACAGCTGTGAAGGTCAGTGCCGCTGTTGCCGCTGCGGTGTCTGCCCGGGCCTCCGGTTCTCTAAGGAGCAAAGGCAGTCCAGGTTACTTGAGAAACGATGTGCCACATCATTCATTGATTCATACAAAGGGCATCATCATGATTACTGAGCAAGTTGAAAGCACGATGGATGCTGCTGAAACCGAGCAAGTCATCGATCTACGATCGGCTCTAAAGCTTCTGGAAGAGACTCCGGGACAATTGCTTCGCACCGACTATCCCGTTGATGCCAACGCAGAGCTGGCAGGCGTTTACCGCCATGTGGGTGCGGGATGCCCGGTTGAGCCGCCGACGAAGATAGGTCCGGCGATGCTGTTCCAGAACATCAAGGGACATCCGGGCGCCCGCGTGGTTACCGGCATCATGGCTTCGCGTGAACGCGTCGCCTTGCTGCTTGACACTCCCGCCAGAAGGCTCGGCTTCAAATTGCTTGAAGCTGTCGATCACCCGATACAGCCGGTGATCAGCAAGGTCCGAACCGCACCATGCCAGGAAGTGGTGTACAAGGACAACATCAACATTCTCAAAACCATTCCTGCGCCCACCAACACGCCACTGGACGCCGGGCCATACTTCACCATGGGGCTTTTGCGCGCCACCGACCCCGAGACCGGCGAAAGCGATGTGACCATCCATCGGCTATGCGTGCAGAGCGCAGATACGCTCAGTGTTTTCTTTGCTCCCGGTCGCCATATCGATATCTTCCGTCAGAAGGCCGAGAAGATGGGCAAGGCCCTGCCGGTCAGCATCAATATCGGTCTCGACCCGGCAATTTACATAGCCGCGTGCTTTGAAGCGCCAACCACTCCGCTGGGCTGTGATGAACTCTCCATCGCCGGCGGCCTGCGCGGCCATGCCGTTGAGTTGGCTAAGTGCGAGTCGGTCGATCAGTACGCAATCGCCAGCGCCGAGGTGGTGCTCGAGGGCGAGATCATGCCGGATATTCGCGTTCGCGAAGACCAGAACTCGAATACCGGTCACGCCATGCCGGAGTTTCCCGGATACAACGGGTATGCTAACCCCTCGCTCGCGCTGATCAAGATCAAGGCCATTACGACTCGCAAGAACCCAATCCTGCAGACTCTCGTTGGGCCGGGCGAAGAACATGTGAACCTCGCCGGTATCCCAACCGAGGCCAGCATCCTTCACATGGTCAACAAAGCCATGCCGGGGCGCCTCCAGAACGTATACGCACACACTGCCGGAGGCGGTAAGTTTCTTGCCGTCCTGCAATTCAAAAAGTCCATCCCTTCCGATGAAGGCCGCCAGCGCCAGGCGGCGCTTATCGCGCTCAGCGTTTACTCCGAACTCAAACACGTAATCCTCGTCGACGAAGATGTAGACATCTTCGATACCAACGAGGTGCTTTGGGCAATGACCACTCGCTACCAGGGAGACATGAGCACCATCTTCATCCCCGGGGTGATCGGCCATGTGCTCGATCCATCGCAAGATGCGAACTTCAGCCGATCCATCAACCAGCACGGCACCACCTGCAAAACAATCTTTGACTGCACGGTGCCATGGTCGGTAAAGGATCACTTTGTTCGGGCGAAGTTCCTTGACGTTGATCCTACGCCCTTCCTGGAGCCGTCGAAGGGGCCCTTGGAACTGTAGACTGATTGCGACCACATGATGAGAAAAAGCAGGTAACCGGTCTCAAATGTTTGCAAAGTACAAATCGGAGATCGGCGCGGTGCTGGGCGTTCTTCTGTGCCTGGGCGTATGGTCAATGCCGGCGAGACCGGGGCTGCCCATCGAAGGGCAGCACTGTCTTGCACTGAGCCTGCTGGCGGTTGCCTGGTGGGCCTTCGGCGTAGTCAATCCTGGGTTCACTTCTCTCATACTCCTGGCCTCCTGGGTGTTGACGCATACGGCCGAGCCCGCGATTGTCTTCAGGCTATGGACTACGCCGCTGATGTACCTGGTCATTGGCGGGTACCTGATCGCAGCGGCCGTAGAAGGCTCGGGACTCGGCAGGCGCATCGCATACCATTTCACCACCAGGTATGTGGATAGTTACAGGGGCATGATAGCTGCGTGTTACATCCTCGGCTTTTTACTCAGCATCATGATCCCGCACCCCTGGCCCCGATCGTTCATGATTATGGCGGTGATGGCGATCATCATCAAGTCGGCCAAACTGGAGCCGAAGTTTGCCGCGCAGATCGGTCTCACCGCATTTGCCGCCTCGTGCCCCACATCGATGATCCTGCTCACCGGCGACAGTACGCTCAACGTGGTTGCTATGAACTTTGCGGGAGTGGAGGCTAGCTGGCTGAAGTGGGCGCTCTACATGGGCGTTCCCGGAGTTATAACCAGCGTGTTGCTTTTCCTGATTCAAATCTGGCTGTTCCCGGGGCCAAAAGACTTCGTCGTCAACAAGGACGAAATTCGTGTGCTTTTGCAAGGCCTTGGACCAGTAACCCGGAACGAGAAGGCTGTCATGTTCTGGGTACTGGTTGCAATCGGATTCTGGACAACGGATTTTGTGCACCACATTCATCCAGGTTGGATCGCGATCGGCGCGGCCTTGATGATGACGCTGCCTCGCATTGGCGGAGCGCTCAAGGCATCGGACTGGGGCAAGGTAAACCTGGGGACCCTTTTCTTTCTTACGGCGGCGCTCGGCATTGGGACGGTAGGCGGGGTTACGGGCATGAACAAGTGGGTTGCTGCCGTGATGCTTCCCGCACACGTGCCGACAAACATATTTGTATTTGCGCTGTTCGTCACCCTGTTCGCGGTGTTGATTCACATGGTACTGGGAAGCGTTCTGGCGGTAATGGGAATCGTGACGCCGGCGATCATTGCATATACAGCGGGATCGGGGATTAGTCCTATTGTCGCCTCGCTGCTGGTCTACACGGCAGTGAACCAGCACTATCTGCTTCCGTTCCACAACATGGCCATCCTGGTGGGAGAAGGCGAGCAAGGCGGGAGGTACGGTTCCGCGGAGGTGTTCAAATTAGGCGTGCCACTTACTGCCCTGGTTTTTGTAATAACAGTCTGTGTCGAGGTGCCCTGGTGGAAGATTCTCGGCCTGATCCCGTAACGGCGGGCGGGTTTCATTTAGGGGGGATAACTAGTCAGGGGAGTCATGGATGGAAAACAAGAAACGGCTTGTGGTTGGCATCAGCGGCGCAAGTGGCGCCATACTGGGCATCGAACTGCTCAAGAAGATGCAGTTGTTCCCGGAGTGGGAGACCCACCTTCTGCTCTCTTCCGGCGCTCGCCGCACTATCCAGTTAGAGACCAGCTACTCGATTGAGCAGGTTGAAGCACTTGCCACGATGGTACACAGGCTGGGTGATGTTGGCGCCAGCATTGCCAGCGGCACGTTCAAGACCGCGGGAATGGTGATTGTTCCCTGCAGCATGAAGACCCTCGCTGGCGTAGCCAGCGGCTTTTCAGAGAACCTGCTACTGCGTGCCGCCGACGTTACTCTCAAAGAGCGCCGGACATTGGTTTTGGTTCCGCGGGAGACACCACTCAATCGCATTCACCTGCGCAACCTGGTCACAGCCTCCGATGCAGGCGCAGTCATCCTTCCTCCTGTGGTTGCCTATTACAACAAGCCGTCCACAGTTCAAGAGATGACGGATCACATTGTGGGCAAGATTCTGGATGTCTTCGAGATTCCCATGCACGGCTTCTGCCGGTGGGGTGAGCAGCCACTCAAATAGCCTGCATTAAGAACCGGCTTGTAGGCCGCCGAGGCCAGGGATAGCGGCCGATTCTCATTTCACGCCATCAGTGCGTTTTGTAAACAACAAACGGGAAAGGGAAGCTGCGCTCAGAGATTGCTTAAACGCAGTGGTTGAAAAGTCCGGCAATGCGCAAGGCCTGACACGATCTACTTCGAGTCGGATTGAAAGAGTCTTGGCAGTAGATCCGCCAAGCTGATCCGCCAGAAGCGCCACTCATGCGCATATCCCGATCGGGTCATCTCTTTGTAGTTCACGCCCTTCTGCTTCAACATTTTTGTGAGAGCTGCGTGCGCCGTGGTCAACCCATCGTCAGTTCCAATGGCAAGGTAGAAGAGCCGCAGTCTTGAGTTCACGCTGGAGTCGAGATTGGGACACAGCTGTTCGAACTTATCCGTATCGATGGTCCGCGTGATATCGGGTCCTCGCAGTTGAGCAGCATTGGCTGGAGGCGGAATTGCAACGCCAACTGCTGGCAACAATGGATAGCCTCCGCTGAAGCCTGCTACCCAGGCGAATTCATCAAGATTGTTGAATGCCGTGTAGAGGGCTTGGGCGCCGCCCATCGAGAGGCCGGCAATCGCACGATTGTCTCGCTCCGCTTTGGTGCGGTACATCTTGTCGATAAACGGGACCAGGTCCTTTGTCATGCTCTGCGGAAAACGCAGTATTTCACTTGTAAAGCCTGGGCTTCCAGGAGCCCGGCGTGGCGGGTGAACCCCGAGCGCAAAGCCTTGCGAATTGGTTTCCCACGCATTTCCATTCGGCATCACAACGATCATGGGGACGGCCTTGCCTTGTGCGATCAAATTGTCAAGGATCATGGTTGCCCGCCCCAATGTAGTCCAGGCGTCTTCGTCACCTCCACCGCCGTGCAAAAGGTAGAGGACCGGATACCGACTTGCGCTGCTTTCATAACCGGCGGGTGTGTAGACGTATGCCCGCCGCATTGTTCCGAGAAATGGCGCAGAGTACCAGATCTGAGACAACGATCCGTGCGCCACGTCCTGCAGAGTATAGAGTGCCGACTCCGGTCCGGGAATTAACAGCATGCTAAATAGGTTGCTGCCATCGCGCATGGTGTCAGCATTGCCGGGGTCGATGGTTCTTACTCCGTCCACATTGAAAGTGTATCCATGCAGATCCGCTTTCAGCGGTCCAACCACGACTGACCACACGCCTGCTTTGGCCCTCACCATCGGGACCGTGACAGGCGCTCCGTTCCAGTTCCCGGTAACTGAGACTTCAGAAGCTTTCGGTGCGAGGAGCCGGAATGTTACGCTTTGATCGGAAGATATCTCAGGAGAAACAAGCGTTGCACTCGGAACTTCATGCCACGCCGCGGGCGCCTGTTGGGGAGAGGCCTGGCCGTATGCGGCCAGCGCAAGAGAGAACAACATGCAACCTAGCGCGATGCGAATTATATTCATCGGGATTATCTCGAATCTGACGGGGTTTGCGTTGAGAGATGGCCGGACGTAGAAAATTGTGTTGGAGAGAGGTTAGACTCCCCAACACTTCAGGAGGGACATGAAAAGTTATGACCTATTCTCTGATCACAGTGGGCGGTTGTCCAATACTTTGTATTCTCAGTATTGAGAGGTAAATCTTATCAATGAGCGGTCGAACCCAACTACCAGATGATGCTTCACCTCATTGTGAAGCGCGCCTCGGCGAGCAAATGGACAAATCGCAATGCGAAGACGAGGCTTCATGCCAGTCGTAAACGACCATGGGACTATCCAAAAGCGCCGAGGGCGCATGTGAAAGAGAGATTCAGATTCAAGAGAACCCTGCTTCCCAAATCTCTACCGGCTAATCATGACCTTGGATTGCTGGCGCTTCGCTTGTTGACGGCTGCCCCGCTTCTGCTGAAACATGGATTGGAGAAGATCTTCACTCCTTCCACCGCTACGCACGCAGCGCCGACCAAGCGGGTCTCTTCATAGGAATCCTCCGTCTACCGAATAATATGCCAGTGCAAGAGTGAGCCACGGAATTCGGCTGTTCAAGACCGTGAATTCCCCGGATGATTCGGTGTATTTGAGCCATCCAGGTTCTGAAGTCCTGTGTCAAACGAACATGATATGTTTATTGCAATATGAACAACTGGCTGAATCGTCGTACTTTCTTGAAGACCTCGTCGCTGGCTGCAGGGGCTTCCGCTCTAGGGTTGCAACCACTGAAGGCGGCCGATACGGCGTCGGCGCGCACGCGGAAGATCAAACTGGGTTTGGTGGGTTGCGGCGGGCGGGGCAGTTGGATCGCCGGTCTGTTTCAGAAGCACGGCGGTTACGAGTTTCATGCTGTGGCGGATTATTTTCAAGCCAACGCCGACAAGTGGGGGAATGAGCTGGGCGTGGAGGTTTCACGCCGATTCAGCACGCTTTCAGGGTACAAGCGGTTGATCGAGAGCGGTGTGGAGGCGGTGGCACTGGAGGTGCCGCCCTATTTTTTTGCGCAGCACGCGCAGGCGGCTGTGGATGCCGGCCTGCATGTTTACATGGCCAAGCCGATTGCCGCCGATGTGCCGGGTTGCCTGGCCATTCAACAGGCGGCTAAAACTGCGACCGGCAAGCAGCGATGTTTCCTCGTGGATTACCAAATGTCCACGGACCCGGGGAACATCGAGGTGCGCAAGCGGATTCTTGCCGGCGGGCTGGGCAAGATTTCCCAAGTGTCTACCATTGGGATATGCAACGGCTTCCCCGATCCGCCGTTTGAGAAGACGATTGAAAACCGGCTGCAAGGATTGACCTGGGTAAACGACATCGCACTCGGCTGCGACTTCAACGGCAATTTTGACATTCATTCGATTGACGCGGCGCTGTGGGTGTTAGGCCAGCGTCCGGTGGCTGCCGTGGGCGCCTCGCAGATCGTCCGGCCCGATCCGCATGGCGATTCCCATGACGTGTGCTCGGTGATCTATGAATATGGCGACGGTCTGGTGCATAACCATTTTGGCCAGGCGCTGGCGAACCAGGAGCCCTCCGCGCTGAGCTGCACGATTCACGGTCAAAAGGGATTTGGCACGCTGGAATACTGGCGCAAGGCGGAGTTCCGCAGCGACGAGGACGCCTTTCGCGCGAACGTGGAGAACCTGTACGAAACTGGGGCGGCGCGGAACATCGACACGTTTTATCGCAACGTGACGGAAGGACATTTCGCCAACGACACCGTTCCCCGCGCGGTGGACTCCGCATTGACGTGCATTCTCGGCCGGGAAGCTGCCGCGCGCGGCACACGGCTGACGATGGAGCAGATTCTGGCTGAAAACAAAAAGTTGGAAGTGAACCTTGCGGGTTTGAAGACGTAGCTCAAGCCAGTTGAGACTTTCAAAGTTGAATGGCTGGCTGTGGTCAACTCTCCGGCAAATGAGAATTCTGCCGCTGGCTGATGGTGGATAGCAAAGATCTCCCCGCGACTTTGCAAACCGCGCAGCCATATTTGTTCTGCGTCCACATCAACGGCGCGGACGCTGGCGGCACGAGCTGGAAAGAGTTGATCCAGCCGCTGGACCGCGGCACGTACGATGTATCGCAAGTGCTGCGGTTGCTGCATAGGATGAAATACACCGGCCCGATCAGGCTTCAACATTACGGAATGAGTGGCGATGCCCGGGAAACCCTCGAACACTCGATGGAGGGTTGGAAAAGACTTTCCGCGCGAATTAATTTGCTCATAATCGCGGCTTCGGCGGACTGTTCGTGAGAGATTTTCAGCAGCAGACGGCGGCGGCGCGACCGTGGGCTTATTTTCCTGCGTTGAGATACAGGCGGCCCTCGTCGCCGATGCTTTGTTGAAGTCCCCGCCATTTTTTTTCGAAATTGCGAACGAGCCGACAAAGCTCCGAGCTTCTCCATTCATACGCTTTGATCGAATAGTCGACGGCTCGTTGTGACAACATCATCATCCTGAGCAAATGCGAGCGTGATGTCTTATTGTGGAGTGTGGTTTTCATGGTATGTTTCAATCTTCGAAAACGCGGCGTGCGCCAGTTTCTCTTTTTCCATACGGTTCCGCACACTGGCACCAAGGTTCCGGGAGGCTTGGCTTACCAAAACCAATAACGCGACACACCAGGCTATCGCGGCTCCATCACTTCCATGTCCCAAAACCATCGCTTGCGAGCAGGCACTTCTTCAGGGAAGGGCCACTTTACGCGATGCCGCAAAGGACACTCGAATTATGAAGCCGCGCTGGCCGCTCGATCAGGCTGCATTCCTGGTGCTCCCTTCCGGAGGGACATTCTGATTTCCCCGGAAGAAGTTGCCTGGATCGTATTTCGTCTTCAGTTGCACCAGCCTCTCGTAATTGTCCTGATAGGTAGCGCGAATACGGTCTTCACCCTCGCCCTCCATCATAAAGTTCACATACGCTCCACCGGCGCCATATGGATGGAAGGCCTCCCAATAGTTTCTGGCCCATGCGGTAATCGCTTCCTTCTTGGCGCGATCAGGATCCACACCAACAATCACCTCACTCCAGACTGCCTTGCGATAGCTCCACGGGGTTTCATTGATTCCAGTCTTGTGGGCAACCCCGTTGATTGGGTACAGGTGCATCGTGGAATGCAGAGTGGGCATCATCGAACCGTGTTTGATGTGGAGAGCGATCGCCTCATCGCTCAACTCATTCACAAAGTCCGATTTCCAATACCACTGCATACCCGGCGTATAGACACCGTCAAACATGCCTTGCAGCATGGGAAAGGGCATGGGTACGACGAATTCGAAGGCTGGGGGGCGGAAGTTGCGAAGCGGCCCGAGAATCTCATTCGCCTTTTCCATTGGTCCGTTGTAGCACCAGATGATCGCGCACATCTTCTTGAAATGCAAATGTTCCGGGAATGGCGGGCCGGGCGGTACGGTAATGAAGGCAAAGAAACCGTTGATCTCCTCGGGCGCCTGGGCAATGAACTCCCGGTACCACTTCATGATGTCCGCGGCCTGGTCCATTTCCCACAACATCGGGCCGGCACACACCGTATGAACAGGATGCGCCTGAAACAGAAACGACTTGACCACGCCAAAGTTCCCGCCACCCCCGCGGATAGTCCAGAACAGTTCGCTGTTCTCATCCGCGCTGGCAACAACGAATTTCCCATCGGCCAGAACGACGTCAGCCGCGAGGAGATTGTCGATCGTGAGACCAAACTGTCGCGTCAAGTGCCCAATGCCGCCGCCCAGAGTCAGACCGCCAACCCCGGTGGTCGAGATGATTCCGGAGGGCACGGCGAGCCCGAATGCATGAGTGGCGTGGTCAATGTCGCCCCATGTGCAACCGCCACCTACCCGCACGGTCCTGGCTGCCGGATCGACATGAACAAACTTGATTCGGGATAGATCGATGACCAGGCCATCATCGCAAATCCCCAGGCCGCCAGCATTGTGCCCTCCGCTGCGGATCGATACCTTGAGATCATTCTGCCGGCCAAAGTGAACGGCTTTCATAACGTCGGCAACATCTGCGCAAAGAGCGATCAAGCGGGGCTTCTTGTCGATCATGGCGTTACAGACTTTGCGCGCCTCGTCGTATTCCGGGTCGGTGGTTTCAGTCAGTTTGCCACGGAACTGATTCCTGAATTGGGTTACGGTTTCCTGCGGCATGTTTTCCTCCTTATCCGGGGAAGATTCTCGGATTCAGTTACTACTTTGAATTGCGCAGCGTTCTGAAAGCGTTCTATGGGAAACGAATCACCGTTCGGTGGGGTTTGGCTCTCCGATTTCATGCGTTGCCAATTCATTCAGACGAGCCTCAGCCCGCACCTCAAACAGGCGGGCGCCGCTCCGCCTCGCGAGATCGACAGCACGCCGGAAGCTGGCTCTAGCGCGGGTTGCATCTCCGCACTGTAGAAGCACATCACCATGAATCCGGTGTAATTCAGGCACCGACCAGGTTTCGTCGTTCTTGTTCAGGAAGGCGAATCCGGTAGCTATGTTCGCCAATGCTTCGCCGGTTCGACCAGCCAGACCACAAATCTCCGCCAGCAGAGCGTGGTAGAACGGCAGACGAAGTTCCGCTCGGAGGGCCTTCAACGCTTCCAGTCCGTGACGCAGCCGCGCCAAGCCGCTCGCCGTGTCGCCTTCAATGCCGATCGCCCAGCCCGCGAGGATGTCGGCCATGGCCTGGTAATAGGCGAACCCGTACTTCCAGCAGATTTCGGATGCTTCATCAGCCCGAGTCAAAGCGAGACTTCCCTCTCCGCGATAGACATTAAGCATCGCAGCGTAATTCAGGGCAATTCCGAGTGTGAAGGGATGAGACACTTCGCGAGCGCGGACTATTGACTCATCGCTCATTGCATGGGCCTCCGAAGGGTTGCCAAACAGGCAATGCAAATGCGAGAGATAGGAACAGCGAAAAACACCGAGATCAGGGCCGGCGAGGAGCGCCAACGCTGGGTGTGCTGGACCGCCCTCGGCCTGCACCGCCTGCTCGATTTGTTCCCACGAAGCGTTGAGTTGTCCCATGTGAAACAGACTGGTCCCAAGCAGGAATTGGCTTGCCATCTGTTCCGCGTGGGCGTTCTCACGGAGCGCGGAGTCCACAGACTCCTGTGCCACCCGTCTCGACTCCTCCAACTCGCCGCGCACTACATGAAAAGCCATGCCCCGTACAGCAGTGGGAACAGATGCTGCCGATCGCCAATCTGTCTCGGGATCACCAATCCGCGCTCGTATGTATCGCCCACTTCCGGCATGGTATAGCCCCGTGCGTTGTAACAACCGAACCGAGAGTAACCAGGAGGGTGAGTTCTTCATTGGAACGCTTGGCGCTTTCCGGCAGATCACGACAAAGCCGAAGCGCGCGGCGAATCAAGGCTGCGGCCTCGGCGTCAGCAAACCGCCGCTTTGCGACGGAGGCGGCGATCAAACACTGGTGAATCGCCTGGTCTGCCATGCCTGCCGCATCATGGTGCGCTGCGAGCCATCCGCTGCCCCCCTCGGAATCATTGGCGTATAGTTCCTCGAGCGAACGCGCTATTCGACGGTGCAGCGATCGCCTGCGGATAGGATTCAATTCAGCATAGGCAACATCGCGCAGGAGTTCGTGAGTGAAGTTGTAGGCGTCTCCGCCTTCCCGTTCGATAATGCGGCGCTGCCACAATTCTTCTAGCCCGCGTGAGATGCTGTCCTCATCCCAGTCGGTTCCCTTGGCAAGCAATTCAATGGAAAACGGCCTGCCGATTGCGGCGGCAATTCCTGCCAATTCATATGCTGAAGGGGAAAGTTGTGCAAGACGGGAGGAGATGACAGCCTGCACTCGTGGTGGCACCGAACGATTCGTTTCATGATCTTCAAGGGAAGCGCGTACGCTTTCGACTACGAACAAGTGGTTGCCTTTGGTTGTCTCGTATAGACCGCTCAAGAATGCGGGGTCGCATTTACGCGTGGCGACTTGGGCGGCAAGCGAAGCAGTCTCTTCCACTGTCAGCGGTGAAAGAGGAATTTCCGACAGTCAATTCCGGCAGCACACGTGCCAATTCACCAAGCTGCGGCTTGGGTAAGTGGACCCGCACGCGCCGCAGGGGCTCGGCTCGCAGCCACTCCGACACCGGCCCATATGCCAACTGCCCTTGTGCAAAGTAGCACCGTGCGCGCGCTGTCGACCAGTTAGGATTGCGCGAGCAGAACTCAAAGAGTTCCTCTGCCAGGCGGGACTTGCCAGCACCAGGCTCACCGATTATCAGGGCGAAGTGCGGCGCACCGTCTGTCACTCGACGCCAACATCCCAGCAAACGCTCCCACTCCTGCTTTCGGCCCACCATCGGTAGAGGTCTGGTTGCGGCGCTTGGCGGTAGTTCTGCCGGAGTGCTTGGTAAATCTTCAGACTTTAGCGATTGCATGAACAGATCCTGCGTCACGTTGCCGGGACTCACGCCCAGTTCCCGCTGCAGGTTACGCTTGCATTGGTGGTAAACACGGAGGGTGCTGGATCTGTCGTGGTTCCGAAGATGTAGCCGCATGAGGATCTGATAGTATGCTTCCCGGAGCGGGTCGAGGGCCACCATCGCTCGACATGGCGAATTCCCGCCGCAAAGTCGCCGGTCGCCTCGAGCAGCCCAGACAAACGGCTCAGGACCTCTGCAAGTATCTGGCGCAAATGTTCGCGCTTCGGTTGCAGCCATTCGTCGTACAGGTCAGGCAATAGATCATCCTGGTAGAGCCTGGCGGCTCGCTCCAGCGCTTCGCGTACCGCGGCGGCATCGATATCCAGAACCGTTTCCGCAGCGCGAAACGCCGCCTCGAATTCAACCACATCGATCGAGCAGGAACTGTGGGGAAGCCAGCGAACACTCTGGTTGTCGCTGACAAGAAGCAAACATTCAACCGGGAGGGCGCGGCGGAGGTTGTGGAGCAACTGGCGCAGGTTGGTTCGGGCTTGGGCTTCGCTCGACTCAGGCCAGAGAATATATGCGAGGTGTTCTCGAGACTGCGCTGCTTCCCCGTGGAGCACGAGAAACGCAAGCAGCGATCTCATGCGGTTCGTGTTGACCGATGTAATCGGTTGCTCCCCGAAGGTAAAGCGCAGCTTGCCCAGCAGCTCAATACGAATCGGTGTCACATCTAAATTTTAACCATGAAAGCTCGTTGAGTAGGTAGGAAGGGAAACAACTTTTTCAGCGCCGATGGCTTTTGGCACGGCTGAGAATTGGCTTCGGGTCGCCGGGGATGGTCCCGGTTCGAGTAAGTGAGAGAGTGCCAAAGGTCCGAAATGCGGTTGGCGAAGCCATCCAGGAGACACGAGCGTTTGAGGGGATGCACCCTGGGGCAGAACTATAACGTTTTTGCATTCGACTGACCGGGCAGCCTTAACAGCCGTTTCTATTGCAGCGCCCAATCGGGGAGCTGTGCATCCTTTGATAATTCGCAAGTAATCACGTTACTCGTCCGCCAAAGCGATTGCCGGCAAGATTGCTCCAGGTACTTCCTGAGGCTCGCAAGCACCGCTTTGACGTAGTCACCTTCCTGCGATGGATTGGGTCTATGCCAATCGTCCGGATTGGTGCTGGCGAGAGTGTTGACGAGCAGGGTTGTTGAGACAGAGAGCTTGATAAGCATGAGCCCGTTCTGCTTTTCGCCGAACGCTTCGATCCTGACGGTTGCCATTTCTCGCAGTCGGGGCCGGTAGGCTTCGAGCACCTGCGACGGAGCGTATTGGGACGTCCCGAACAGAGTGGCGGCTTCGGAACCTTTCCTTTCCAATTTAGGGCTCAATGCCAGGGGTGGGGAACTTAGTGCGGTCTCAGCACCGGCCAAGAAAGAGAAAACATCGGGCATGGAATGTCTGGAGATGACTGCCAGATCGAAATCCGGCATGCCCAAGGTGCGATTACGAATCTCAGTATAGCCAGCAACAATTTTCGTCCAAATCGATTTTCCGGCGAGGATGGCGACGGGCATGCAATGCCACGGGGCACCGATAGCCGCACCATCGGCACCGGTAATGACTTTGCACGAAGCGAGGACATCCTCGCCGTTCCCGCGTGGAAGGGCCTTGGCGATTACGCTGCAGACGGCACCGTCACAATCATAGGGCGTTCCATTGGCGGCTTGAATCTGCCATCGTTCTACCTGCTGAGCGGCATCGGTGGCAGCCTCAACCGGCGCCCAACCATAAATGGCTTTGATGTTTTCATCGGTCGCGGCCTGGTTGGCGGGGGGGAAGGAAGCGAAGAAGCGGCAGAAATTCCACGGAGTTCCTGACTCCCTGGCTTGCTTGAATCGCTCGGAACGGCAGTCTGATGCTTTCTCTTCCGCATTGAGGTGCTCGATCTCATCAAGCAGCGAATGATAATCGCGCTCTGCGGCTGCTGCATCCGGAACATACGGCAATTCAACACGTTTCTTTGAGAGATTCGAATCGGCTGCCGCCGGCATCCCGCAGATTACGAATGCGGCGAGCACGACTGCATAAATCCTATGCACGTGCTTTTGCACTCTTATCTCCTGTCGCGAACAAGTATGAGATGGCCACATTGGTTGTGACGGCCAGCAAGCCGAGAGCCGCCGACAGGAAACCAGCAAGCATATCGATGCTCATCCCCGAACCAATGGGGGCCTGAATACGGTTGGAGAAACCAAACACAGCGATGGCGCCGATGGAAATAACAGCAAAGACGATCACGGGGCCACGGATCATCAAGGCCACCAATTCACCGGAAGCATCGAGCTTTGGAGATGGGCGCCTTGAACGGTTCGAAAAGATGAAATGCGACCCGCTGCCGAGATAGCCGAGGAACACCGGGACGATGATTTCGAGAAATCCGCGCGCCTGAGCAAAGGTGAGTGGATAACCTGCCGCAGGCGCAACGAGGAAGAAGAGAAAGACTCCGGCGGTCATTGCAAGGCTGGCTGTCAGCAGCCATTTTCTTGCATCATCGGCAACCATATCCGTCCTCCATTCACGCATCGGAACGCGAACTGCTCTAATGCCGCGCTATGACCCAGGGACTGTCCTCGAGCTCCCGTCTGTAGAACAGCCTGGGCTGTTGACTGTTGCGACCCTGGGCGTCCTCGGCAAACGAAAAGTCCCGGCTCAGAGATCGAAACTGTTGAATCTTGTCGAGTTGAATCTCTGGTACGCGCTTGCTGGCATAGCTCAACCACTCCCGCGCAACGATCTGGCCATCCTTTGGCGCAAAATCCGCGGCGCCCTTTTCCAGTCCCTCTTCGACCAAAGCGTAAGTGAGCAAGCCATGCCCTAACTCGGAAGCTTCCTGCGCGGCCTGGTAACTCTGGGATGCGGTGAGGACATACATGCCCTTCTCATATGCCAGTTGGGCAAGGCCTTTCGAGTTCATCGGGCCTTGACGCTTCTCCGCCGCTTCCAGTGCCTGGCCGGAGTTGCAGGCATCAAGGACAAGCAGCAACCTGCCGGCGTCGACGCTCTCAAAAGCCTGCTCCAGATCCTGATCGGAGATGCTGTGGCTCAGGATGGTTTGCAGAGCGCTGCTGTCAAGACGTGTGCGACTGCCGGAGTAGCCAATGTCGTGAGGGACAAGGTAGAAATGCCCATGGCTTGCGGTACCGTGGCTGGCGATAAAGACCAGGACAACGTCTTCGGGTTGAGCCTTGGCGGCCAGTCCGGCAAACGCCGAAAGGATATTAGCCTTTGTTGCCTCGCCATCGTAGATTGGCACCACCTCTACGCGGTCGAATTGGGCAAGGTTCGCCTCATTTTGCCGCAGCACCTCACCGAATCTGCGTGCGTCATCCACTGCAAATTTCAAGTTATAGTCAGCGTTGGCGTACCGGTTGATTCCGATCGCCAGCACGTAAACCACTCCTTTGCGGCGAAGCGATTCGTCTCCCGTGACATTGAGCGTGGCGTCCGCGCTTTTCACATTGTCGTGGTTGAAGGCGTATGCGTAGAGCCTGTTTTCGCCGGCGGAGATGGGAATCTCAGCCTCGAGGTTGGTTGAGGCGCGACCTTGCAGCACATCACCATGCCAGACCTTGACCAGCGAGCCATTGCGAAAGAGACGAACATCTTCAGCTCCGGCTGGAGCAGCGGACACACTGATCCGCAGCTTCTGTTTTCGTGAAGTTGCCGCGGTCCCTGCGACTGACGCTTCAGCCCGCTCGATGGCGAGTTGAGGTTGACGGCGGTCTTTGTCTTCGAGCTTAGCCGGCGCATGCGGACGCCTGCCTGCAATCAGATCGGGCAAGAGACCTGGATAGAAATACTCGTTGAAGAACATTTCCACGGGAGCTACGTCGAATGTATTCCCGCTGAATCGCCAGAGAATTTCTTTCCATGCCGCGGGCGAACCGTCAAAGAGCCCGTCCGGAGTTACCTGAAGCCAGTCACTGCCTTCTCCGAGCGAGATCATGGTCACTAACATCTGACCGTCTTCCAAATCCCAAAGGTTCACGGCACCCTCTTTCGTGGAAGAAACCAAGAGGGAGCCATTCGGGCTGAATGCCAGCGCGAGAGCAGGGGATGCGCCGCCCGCCAGTGTGCGAATCAGCTTTTGGCTCGCAACGTCCCACAGTTTTATGTCGCCATTCATCCCGCCCGAAGCAAGGGTCTTACCGTCGGCGCTGAAAGCAACGCGATTGGCTCCCCCGGCGTGACCAGGCAAATCCGCAATATGCCGCCCGGTTTTGATTTCAAAGATTTCGATTGGACCTGAAGTCGAAATTCCGGGAGACATATCCGGAATGGAGTCAGGCACGGTAGGTGCACCCGTTGCCGGACCGCGATGGAGCGCGCCAATAACAGGAAGCCCGAATCCGAACCGGCTGACCTTGCCTCCTTTTACCGGCTGCCCAATCGGATAAGACTGTTCTGCCATTGGAACATTCATCTTCTGCTCGCTGGTTGCGGCAGCCACCAAACGGCCATCCGGACTGACTTCGATGGACCGGATTTGATTCGTACCCAAACCTCCGAAATCCAGCAAGTTCTTTTGCTCGGCGCGAGGGAGTGCGAACCGCGAGATCTCTTTCCATGATTTGACGTCCCAGACCTGAATCGAACCTTCAGTGCCGCCAAAGACCAGAAATGCCCCATCGGGACTGAATTGAGCAGTTCCACCCATTATTACCGGCGACCTTCCCGGCGCAATGGGTAACGCTTGAATCTGGCGCTCACTGGCAAGGTCCCAAATCACTATCTTCCGCGTTATATCGTCCTGTGCGGGGGTCGGCGTTGGATTGAGCCGTTCCGAAAGGTCGGAGATGGATAACTTGCCCTTCTGGAATTCGCGAAGAAGATCCTTTTGTTGCTGTCGCCGGTCGGCAGATTTCTCTGTGGATGGCGGAGGCTGGACGGCATTGCCCAAATTTGCCGATATGTAGAGCGCAGCCATCCATTCTCCATTGGGACTAATTACAGCTCCAATGGGAAGAACTTTCGGTTGGGCAGGGATGGTATGGAGAACGCGACCGGTCCCACCTTCCTGAACTCGAATTGTGCCGTCCTTCGTATCGGTATTGGCGATGAGTTGCCCCGAAGAAGTTGTGTTCCCTGATGGCGCGGCAGAATTGGGCAAGACCGCGGTGGCGCTCCCTGACTCAAGATCCCAACGAGCTATGCCAGCTACAAGGTGCTTGCCGTCCGGCTCGAAAGTCAGGGAGCCCGACAGGTCGGCATGGTTGTACAGATCGGCGACCTTCGTCCATGATGAGGTATCCCACACGCTTAAGCGGCCATTCCATTCCGTCGACGCAAGCAGACTGCTGTCTGAACTAAACTCAGTTGTGAGTGCCATGGCCGGTGCATTCGGCTGGTCAGCACGGACCGGGACCTCGAGACTGTGGAGTGTCCGTTGGGTTGGCAAATCCAATATCTTCACCCCGGATTGCGTATTCAAGACCATGAACCGCCCGTCGGGGCTCATTTTGCGGTCAATTGTTCCCGCCGAATCGCTATTCGGCGGGAGAGGCGTTGACTTGTCGCCAGTTGTGATATCCCAGCCTGCCAGCCCCTGTTTCTCCGTTCCGATGGCAAGCCAATGACCCTCGGGCGAACGAACAATTGAAATCACTCCGGATGCGAAATATGCGTCGGCGAGATCAACGCCGTGCACTTCGCGGCCGGTGTCAATGTCAGTAAACGCCGCGTGGGTTCTGCCTTTTGTCGTGAGATTAAGCAAAAGCAATTGTCGGTTGCCGGAAAAAGCAAAACCCAGGCAAGGCGGAAAACTTCGAAACTTCTCACCGGTGTCTACATCCCACAACGTCAGATCGGTTCCGGGAACGGCCAAGAAGCGGCCGTCTGGACTGAATTCCATCCGCATGAAGAGTTCGCCCCCCAAGGAGAACGATGTGCTCACTGCGGCATCCAGCCCTGGCTCGGCCGCGGCGCCCATTACCTGAATTGTGCGAAGCGCCTTTCCAGTTTGCACGTCCCAAACGACAACCTTACCCGGGCTAAATTGGGCCAGTAGTATTCCATTGGGACTGAACGCGAGGGCAAATCGATTCATGAACTCGTCCGGCAGCGAGGAACCGGATGTTCCAGAAGTGAGCGTTCTCAATTGTCGCCCGGTCTTTAATTCCCAGAGAGTGATCTGGTCGCCGCCCCCGGAGGCCAGAAGTTTCTTGTCCGGACTAAAGGCAAGGCCCCCCACTTCACCCGTATGCCCCGTTTGCAGGACCAACTCGGGTTTGGAGGTAGCCGAAGATGCGGGACTCGCCTGGTCTTCGCACCGCGCTAATCCAAAAGGGATGAGCGAAATGAGCCCGGCGAACACCGCTGCGCGATTGCAGAAGAGTCTCAGCATGTTCAGATATCCCCGATAGTTTGAGACAGAAAAGGGAAAGATGGAGCGGTATTCAGCTCTTTGTACGTGCCAATCCCGACCGATGGCAGCGCCATTCTACATCAATATGCATTCCCTGCAATAGGCAAAAGGCATTGCACTGAATTGGGACCTGTCCGGGGGATTCGGAACCAGCCTGGCTCTCCTGTGGCCGGCTGCGGCAAAGCTCATTTTATTGGCAAGCCTATTTAGAGTCCCCGATAGGGGATCGGTAAACCCCTCGCCTTCAGGCGACGGACGGTACTAGTCTTGAGGGATGGAAGACTACAAGCGTGGCAGCCACACGGTGTGGGATTGCAAGTATC